>NZ_CP155071.1:3600000-4200000 GCF_039621855.1 Erwinia sp. HDF1-3R
TTTCGTAACGGTTTTGACGCCATTCGCAACCGCGATGTGCTGCTTTACTATCCCTATCATACCTTTGAGCACGTGCTTGAACTGCTGCGCCAGGCTTCGTTTGACCCGGCGGTGCTGGCGATAAAAATTAATATTTACCGCGTGGCAAAAAACTCGCGCATCATTGATGCGATGATCCACGCCGCCTACAACGGCAAGAAAGTGACCGTGGTGGTTGAGCTACAGGCGCGTTTTGATGAAGAAGCCAATATCCATTGGGCTAAACGGCTGACCGAGGCGGGCGTTCACGTTATTTTCTCCGCGCCCGGTCTGAAAATCCACGCGAAGCTTTTTCTGATTTCCCGACGCGAAAATGGCGAGATTGCCCGCTATGCGCATATCGGCACCGGCAACTTCAATGAAAAAACCGCGCGGCTCTATACCGACTACTCGCTGCTGACCGCCGATGCCCGCATCACTAACGAAGTCCGCCGGGTATTTAACTTTATTGAAAACCCCTATCGGCCCGTCTCGTTTGAACACCTGATGGTCTCACCGCAAAACTCGCGCCAGATGCTTTATCAGCTGATCGACAGTGAAATTGCCAATGCGCAGAACGGGATTCCCGCCGCCATCACCCTTAAAGTGAATAACCTTGTCGATAAGGGCCTGGTTGATCGCCTCTATACCGCCTCCAGCGTGGGCGTTAGCGTCAGCCTGCTGGTGCGTGGCATGTGTTCGCTTATTCCCAATCTTGAAGGAATTAGCGAAAATATCCGGGTAATCAGTATTGTTGACCGCTATCTCGAGCACGATCGCGTCTATATTTTTGAAAACGGCGGCGACAAAAAGGTCTTCCTCTCCTCCGCTGACTGGATGACCCGCAACATTGATTATCGTATCGAGGTGGCAGTGTCAGTCCTGGATCCTATTCTGAAACAGCGGGTGCAGGATATTATTGCCATCCTCTTCAGTGATACGCTTAAGGCGCGCTTCGTAGACAAAGAGCTAAGCAACCGGTATGTTCCGCGCGGCAATCGCCGCAAGGTACGCGCGCAGCTGGCCATTTACGATTACATTAAATCTCTGGAACAACCTGACTAACTTTATGCCTATATCCCAGAAAAATACGCCTAAACCGCAGGAATTCGCCGCAATTGATTTAGGCTCGAACAGTTTTCATATGGTGATTGCCCGCGTGGTCGATGGCGCGATGCAGGTGCTGGGCAGGTTAAAACAGCGCGTCCATCTGGCTGACGGGCTGGACCATAACAATGTGCTGAGCGAAGCCGCCATTGAGCGCGGGCTAAAAAGCCTGGCGCTGTTCGCCGAGCGTCTTCAGGGATTTAGCCCAACCAATGTCACCATTGTCGGCACGCATACGCTGCGCCAGGCGGTTAACGCCGAGGATTTCCTGCGCCGCGCCGCCGACGTTATTCCCTATCCGATTGAAGTGATCTCCGGCAATGAAGAGGCGCGTCTGATTTTTATGGGCGTCGAGCATACTCAGCCGGAAAAAGGTCGCAAGCTGGTGATTGATATTGGCGGCGGTTCTACCGAGCTGGTGATTGGCGAAGACTTTGAGCCAAGCCTGGTCGAGAGCCGACGCATGGGCTGCGTCAGTTTTGCTAATCTCTACTTTCCCGGCCGCGTGATCAGTAAAGAGAACTTCCGCCGGGCAAGGCTGGCCGCGGCGCAAAAGCTGGAAACGCTGGCCTGGCAGTATCGCCTGCACGGCTGGCAGTATGCGCTGGGCGCGTCCGGCACCATTAAGGCCGCCTGCGAAGTGCTGCTGGCGATGGGGGAAAAAGAGAAGCTGATTACCCCCGAGCGTCTGGAGATGCTCTACGCCGAGGTGATGAAGTATAAATCTTTCGACGCGCTCAGCCTGCCGGGGCTGTCAGATGAGCGCAAGGTGGTGTTTGTTCCCGGTCTGGCCATTCTGTTCGGCGTTTTTGACGCCCTGGCGATCCGTGAGCTACGCCTGTCCGATGGGGCCCTGCGCGAAGGCGTACTGTATGAAATGGAGGGCCGCTTTCGCCATCAGGATATCCGCAGCCGCACCGCTCAAAGCCTGGCAAATCATTACGCCATTGACAGCGATCAGGCGCGACGGGTGCTGGAGACCACGGAAGGACTTTACCATCAGTGGCGCGATTGCAACCCGAAGCAGGCGAACCCACAGCTGGCCGCCCTGCTGAAGTGGGCGTCCATGCTGCATGAGGTCGGCCTGACCATCAACCACAGCGGATTACAGCGCCACTCCGCCTATATTTTGCAGAATACTAACCTGCCGGGTTTCAATCAGGATCAGCAGACCCTGCTGGCCACGCTGGTGCGCTTTCACCGTAAAGCGGTAAAAGTAGACGAGATGCCGCGCCTGACGCTGTATAAGAAAAAGCAGTTTCTGCCGCTGGTTTTCCTGCTGCGGCTGGGTGCGGTGCTGAATAACCAGCGTCAGGCCACCTCAACGCCTGCGACGCTCCGGCTAACCACCGACGAAGGCCACTGGACGCTGACCTTCCCTCACGGCTATTTCAGCCAGAATACGCTGATCCAGCTCGATCTTGAGCGCGAGCAAAACTACTGGAAGGATGTGACCGGCTGGCAGCTTACCATTGAGGAAGAGCCTGGGGCATGAACATCTCTCATCCAGCGGACGATCGCTACTACACCGAGAAATATCAGCTCACCGCCACGCACTCCGAAGTGGTTGACGCGATGACGCTGCTTAAGCCCGGCCGGGCGCTGGATTTGGGCTGTGGCAGCGGTCGCAATGCGCTCTATCTGAATGCTAAAGGGTTTGACGTCACGGCCTGGGATAACAACCCGGCCAGCCTCGCCCGGCTTAACCAGATAATCGCCAGCGAAGGATTAAGCAATATTCACACCGCCGAAAAGGACCTGAACGCCCTGCGCTTCAACGGCGCTTATGACTTTGTTTTTTCTACGGTGGTGATGATGTTTCTAAAGCCCGATGTCATTCCCCAGCTGATTGCGGATATGCAGGCCAGCACGGTCAGAGGCGGCTATAACCTGATTGTCGCGGCGATGGATACCGAAGATTACCCCTGTAACCAGGGGTTCTCATTCGCCTTTCGCTCAGGCGAACTGAGTGAATATTATCGCAAATGGCATATTGTGAAATATAACGAGCATGTGGGCCAGCTTCACCGCACCGACAGCGAAGGCAGGCGCATCTCTCTGCGCTTTGCCACGCTGCTGGCGCAAAAGGAGCTGGTAAAGGCGTAACGCCCGATACAGGCAGCGGCTGCGCCATGCAAAACGCAGACAGGGTGTGAATCCGGCCATAGAGCCCCGGTTGGCGCATCCCGGCGGTCTGCTTATCTGCTGACTCCACCCGTAGCACCATTTGGAACCGCTATCGCGGAGATGGGTCCTCGTCCGGCTTAGTCGGCGGGATCGGCTCAACGCTTTCGCACAAATCCTGTAGCGCGCAGGGCTGGCTGATAAAGTCGCCCTGCAGGTAGTCCACCCCCAGCAGACGCAGCAGCCGCTCGGCCTCTTCCGACTCCACGCCCGAGGCGATAACCTGCATACGCTTTAGCCGGGCTATCATGCAGATGGACTCAATAATTTGATAATTCAGGCTGCTGCTAAGCATATTGCTGACAAAGGTGGGGCTGATTTTCAGCATATCCATCTGCACCTCTTCCAGCTGGTTATAGCTGGCATAGCCGCTGCCAAAATTGTTAATTGCCAGCCGACAGCCGAGATGCCGAAGCTGAGTGATTGAGCGGTTTCCCCAGCTGTAGTCGGTCAGCATGGGCGACTCTTCCACTTCAATAATCAGCTGCCAGGGCTCAACGCCATACTCCTGCATAAAAACCTGCAGTTCGCGGGCCAGCTGTGGCCGACACAGGCTGGAGGCGAAGAGCCGGATGGCAAAGCGTACGCCCGGCAGTTTTTCCCTGTGGCGCTGTATAAAAGCCAGCGCCATCATGATTACCTGACGGTCTGCTTCCCACGTCAGGCCAAATTCATTGATAACGGGTATTAAACGCGAATATTCGACCCACCCGCCATAGCGGTCCGCCATCTGAGGCCGGATTTCGTAATAATCATCGCCGCGAACGCCAGCGATCTTTTGCACCATCAGCTGAAAACCGCCATGTTTAAGCGCGGTCTGCGTATCATTCAGCAACGCGATCTTTTCAGCAACCTGCCGCTGTGCCGTCTGCCCCCGACGCTGCTGTAGGTTTTCCGCGACGCCACTGCGCAGTGAAACCTCTGCCATGGCGCTTAACTCACCCAGCAGCTCATGCAGATGGTTGACCGGTGGCCGGACGCTACAGTAGCTCAGTCCCACGGCCGGATGGATCGGCAGGCCATCCCAGCTAAGCTGATAATCTTTCAGTCTTACCGCAACATTCTCAATGCGCTCAACATGGTGGTCATAATTCAGACGCATCACCAGATCGAAACCCGGCAGCTGATAGACGTCCTCCCCCGGCTGTAATTCAGGCATCAGATGGATAGCAAGGCTGCGTTTATACTGGATGCGCATCTGTAGCCCGTAAGTTCTGCTCAGGCGGTCCAGATCAGGAATACTCAGGAAGCAGAGCGTTGAACGCGGGCTCTCTGCCAGATCCTGCGCCAGCGCGCGCAGGTTAGGCAGCCTGAACACCGGGTCGCTGAGCGAGGCGCGTTTTACCCTCGCCAGTGCGAAGCGCTGCCGCGTACTGATACTCGCCATCAGCAGGATAGTCAGCGTAAACACCAGCATATTGACGGAGATGACCGCCAGATGGTGGGGGTCCGTCTCCGGAGAGAGAAAGCGATCGCGCAGCTGGTAAATGCAGAGTAAGAGCATCGCCCAGCTTAGGGAGGTAATAAGATAGCCGAAGCGCACGGCAGACCACAGCATCAGCGGCAGAAAAAGGGGCAGACCATAATCCGTATTCAGCAGGTTTTCATCGGCCTGTTCGAACTGTAGCTGCACCCCCAGCAGAAAGATCAGCAGGCCGGCCCACAGCGTCAGCTCAGCCTTACTGACGCCCGTGGCCATTTGCCTTACGGCCCGACGGGCGAGCAGGCTAATAAACGCTGGCTTGCGAATGCTGCGTATTACAAAGTAGCACAGCTGGATCATCACCAGGCAGGAGAGCAGCACTGACTGATAATTAAGCAGCGTGTGCAGCGACAGGGCTGAACGGGAAAATACGGAGTGATTAAACGGTGTCAGCCCCAGCAGCGTCATTACATGCATAGTGAACACAAACAGCGTGGGCGTCATAAATGCCAGCCAGAACAGGCGAACTGACATCATGCGGAATTCTCCGTAATCCACCCCCCAGCGCTGGCGACTATGTAAACGGTAGCCCGCCCAGCACAGCATCAGAACGGTAAGGAAAACAGCGACAATGACGCTGGCCGTAAGCAGGTTGTAGCGAAAAAAGTAGTAGCTGGCTAACCCCAGCGCGATGCCCGGAAAAGCGGCCCAGTCATAAACCAGCAGCATCGCCACCAGCATTGCCAGCGGAAGATAAATCAGATACACGTAGCCATCCGCCATCCACAGCCGGATGGAGAGCTGGGTACACAGCGGCATCAGGATCAGCGGAAGTAGCAGGGGTAATCCCAGTCTGCTGTGATAAAAATATTTGAACCAGTGGGTAATTCTCATTGGGCTCGATATGCTGTGCGAAAATAACGATTCCCCGGGCGGGCTGCCTGACGGGGGACACTCTTTTGCGCGCCATGGTAAAGTCTATCAACTACTATAACTTGATCTAAGTCAAATTAGTGCAATTTTCATCCACATCAGTTTTTACCTTTGCGTGAATCCGCGCTTATTCAGCCACTCCCCGTGAGCCTCTGCGATCTCACCCTTTATTGACTCGTTTTCATTGATCAAATCACGCGACTGTGTCTAAATTGCACTATTGCCCGCATGGGCTAACCTCAGGACAAACTGCGTGAACAGGGCTATGCCATTACCCCGACGTAAAAAAACCAGCCGGATGACCCTCATCGTACTGCTGGTGAGTTTTATTCTTCTTGCCGCCAGACTCATTTTTGTAATCCCGGGCGCTATTGAGCATCATCAACAGAAACAGCACGACGCTCCCGTACCTACCGTCATAGCGAAATAGCTGCATGAGTAACCGTTTACGCCTCTGAATAGCTGCATGAGTAACCGTTTGCACGTCTGGTGACGCAAAAAAAACGGGCTTAGTCGCGGCTAAGGCCATATTGCGCAATACTTATCCCCCCGACTTTCTTTTGCCAGACACAAGGGAATTTTTATGTCTGTAGCTTTATCTCACGCCCAGCAGCTCTCTGAAATACGCAGTCGTATTCTCAACCTGCTGCTGAACGATGGCGATCTGGTCGATACGCTGCTTGGACGTCCACTGAAAGAGTCCCCTGCCGATGCCAAAGCGCATCAGGAGCAGGCTGAAGAGATCGCCCAGTATATCCCACTGCTGCACGCGGCTGACCTTGCCGACCTGCTGGAAGCGCTCCCCGAAGAGGAGCGCCTGGCGCTGTGGCAGCTGATCGGCACCGATCGCCGTGGACGCGTCCTGATCGAAGCCTCCGAAAGCGTCTGGGAAAGCCTGATTGAAGAGATGAGCGACCGCGATCTGCTGCGCGCCATTGAACCTCTGGATATCGACGAACAGGTCCACCTTGCTAAATATCTGCCGCGCGATTTAACCGGCCGCCTGCTCACCTCTCTGGAACCGTCACTCCGCTCCCGCGTGCTGGAAGTGATGGATTTCGACCGCGATCGCGTGGGTCGCATTATGGATTTCAATCTGATCACCGTTCGGGCAGATATTACCCTGGGGACCGTTCAGCGCTTTTTGCGCCGCAGAAAAGTGATCCCGGACGGGACGGATAAAATTTTTATCACCGATAAAAACAATATGCTGCTGGGTGAGGTTACGCTCACGGATATCCTGCTCAATACGCCGAAAATGAAGGTCTTCGACGTTATGAATGCCAGGCCGACCACCTTTCTGATTAATGACAAGGCAGAGGATGCCGCAGGGGCATTTGAGCGCTATAACCTGATCTCCGCAGCGGTGATTGATATTAAAGGAAAGCTGATGGGGCGCGTCACCGTCGAGGAAATTGTAGACCTGGTGAATGAAGAGAGCGACAGCAATATCCGTAAAATGGGTGGCGTAAACCCGGATGAGGATGTGTTTGCCCCGGTCAGAAAAGCCGTACGCACGCGCTGGACGTGGCTGGCCGTCAATCTCTGCACCGCGTTTGTTGCCTCGCGGGTGATTGGCCTGTTTGAAGATACCATCTCTCAGCTGGTGGCGCTGGCGACGCTGATGCCAATCGTGGCGGGCATTGGGGGGAACACCGGTAATCAGACCATCACCATGATTGTCCGTGCACTGGCGCTGCATCAGGTCGAACCGGGTAACTTCTCCTTCCTGATTGGCCGCGAGCTGGGCGTCGCACTGATTAACGGGCTGTGCTGGGGAGGCATTATGGGTGGCGTCACCTGGGCGATGTACGGCAACCCGGAGCTGGGCGGCGTCATGATGCTGGCAATGGTGCTAAATTTGCTGCTGGCGGCGCTGATGGGCGTCCTTATCCCACTGATTATGACCAAACTCAAGCGCGATCCCGCCGTTGGCTCCAGCGTATTGATTACCGCCCTGACCGATACCGGCGGATTTTTTATCTTCCTGGGTCTGGCAACGATCTTCCTGCTGCACTGATTTTCCGGCAGCCTTCAGGGCTGCCGGGGTTCTCCTTACTATCGGACCGGGAGCAGCTCGCTACTTACTCGCGCGGCGCCCTCCACCGGACGCTAAGATCGCTTTCTGATGGCGGCTCATTCACCCTGCGGCATAAAAACAAAAAAGCCCACAGTGACGCGGGCTTAGAGATGTTTTACTGCATATACGTGCAGGCTGTTGCCAGACGCTAAATCATTCCCACTCAATCGTCGCCGGCGGCTTACCGGAGATATCGTAAACGACGCGGGAGATACCGTCGATTTCGTTGATGATGCGGTTAGAAACGCGACCCAGGAACTCGTAAGGCAGATGCGCCCAGTGGGCGGTCATAAAGTCGATGGTTTCCACCGCGCGCAGGGAAACGACCCAGTCGTATTTACGACCGTCGCCCATGACGCCGACGGAACGTACCGGCAGGAACACGGTAAAAGCCTGGCTAACCTTGTTGTACAGGTCGGCTTTATGCAGCTCTTCAATAAAAATGGCATCTGCACGACGCAGCAGATCGCAGTACTCTTTCTTTACTTCGCCCAATACGCGCACGCCCAGACCCGGCCCCGGGAACGGATGACGGTAGAGCATGTTGTACGGCAGGCCCAGCTCCAGGCCGATTTTGCGCACTTCATCTTTAAACAGCTCTTTCAGCGGCTCAACCAGGCCCAGCTTCATCTCTTTCGGCAGGCCACCGACGTTGTGGTGCGACTTGATCACGTGGGCTTTACCCGTCGCGGAAGCGGCCGATTCAATCACATCCGGATAGATGGTGCCCTGCGCCAGCCATTTCACCTCGGTCAGGCGGGTTGCCTGCTCGTCGAACACTTCCACAAACACGCGACCAATGGTCTTGCGTTTCGCTTCCGGTTCGTCAATGCCCGCCAGCGCGTCCAGAAAACGTGCCTCGGCTGGAACGTGAACAATGTTCAGGCCGAAATGGTCGCCAAACATATCCATAACCTGTTCGGCTTCGTTAAGGCGCAGCAGGCCATTATCGACAAACACGCAGGTCAGACGATCGCCGATGGCGCGATGCAGCAGCATGGCGGTAACCGATGAATCCACCCCGCCGGACAGGCCAAGGATCACCTTGTCATTGCCGACCTGCTCACGCAGGCGATCGACGGTATCCTCGATGATTTTTGCCGGCGTCCACAGCATTTCGCACTGGCAGATATCGCGTACGAAACGCTCCAGCAGGCGCAGCCCCTGGCGCGTGTGGGTCACTTCCGGGTGGAACTGCACGCCGTACATACGCTTCTCTTCGTTAGCCATAATGGCAAACGGGCAGGTCTCGGTGCTGGCAACGGTGACGAAGTCTGACGGGATGGCGGTAACCTTGTCGCCGTGGCTCATCCAGACGTCCAGCAGAGGTTTACCCGCCTCGCTGAGCGAGTCTTCGATATCGCGGGTTAGCGCGCTTTCCACCGCCAGTTCTACCTGCGCATAACCGAATTCACGCTCGCTTGACCCTTCTACCTTGCCGCCCAGCTGGAGCGCCATGGTCTGCATGCCGTAGCACACGCCCAGTACCGGAACGCCGGCGGTGAACACATATTCTGGCGCACGCGGGCTGCCATGTTCGGTGGTGCTTTCCGGGCTACCGGAAAGAATGATGCCGTTCGGGTTGAACTGGCGGATCTGCTCTTCGGTAACGTCCCAGGCCCAGAGCTCACAGTAAACGCCCAGCTCACGCACGCGGCGCGCAACCAGCTGCGTATATTGAGAACCGAAATCGAGGATCAGTATGCGATGTTTATGAATATTTTCCGTCGTCATTTAAGGCGTTTTCCGGCAAAGAAATGAATATAAAAATCGATCGGTTCTGTACGGCAGGTGACAACCAGGGGTTTTACTCGTCGCGCCGTGGACAGATGATCAATAAGCAATGCGGACGGCGAACGGCAGCACGCTGAGCCGTTCGCCGCAGCCATATCAGGAGCCCATGCGGTAGTTCGGAGACTCTTTAGTGATGGTCACATCGTGCACGTGGCTTTCCGAGATCCCGGCGCCGCTGATGCGAACAAACTCCGCTTTAGTACGCAGTTCGTCGATAGTAGCACAGCCGGTCAGGCCCATACAGGAACGCAGGCCGCCCATCTGCTGGTGAACGATCTCTTTCAGCAGGCCCTTATAGGCCACGCGGCCTTCAATCCCTTCCGGCACCAGCTTATCCGCGGCGTTATCGGTCTGGAAATAGCGATCCGACGAGCCTTTGGACATCGCGCCCAGTGAACCCATGCCGCGATAGGATTTGAAAGAGCGTCCCTGATAAAGCTCGATCTCGCCCGGTGACTCATCGGTCCCGGCCAGCATCGAACCGACCATCACCGCCGAGGCGCCCGCGGCAATCGCTTTCGCAATATCGCCGGAGAAGCGGATACCGCCGTCAGCAATAACCGGGATCCCGGTTCCTTCCAGTGCCTCTACCGCGTCAGACACGGCGGTGATCTGCGGTACGCCCACGCCAGTCACAATACGCGTGGTACAGATTGAGCCAGGGCCGATGCCGACTTTCACCGCGCTCACGCCCGCTTCTACCAGCGCCAGCGCGCCAGCACCGGTCGCCACGTTACCGCCCACGATTTGCAGATCGGGGTATTTGGCGCGCGTTTCGCGAATACGCTGAAGTACGCCTTCGGAGTGGCCGTGTGAAGAGTCAATCAGCAGCACATCCACACCTGCCGCGACCAGCGCGTCCACGCGCTCTTCGTTACCGGCACCGGCGCCAACGGCGGCACCCACGCGCAGACGGCCATGTTCGTCTTTACAGGCGTTAGGCTTACGCTCGGCTTTCTGGAAGTCCTTGACGGTGATCATCCCCAGCAGATGGAAGCTATCATCCACCACCAGCGCTTTTTCAACGCGTTTTTCATGCATTTTATGCAGAACAACTTCGCGGGATTCGCCTTCGCGCACGGTCACCAGACGCTCTTTCGGCGTCATCACCGCCGATACCGGCTTGCTTAAGTCGGTGACAAACCGCACGTCACGACCGGTGATGATCCCCACCAGCTCGTTATCATCGTTTACCACCGGGTAACCCGCAAAGCCGTTACGCTGGGTGAGTGCTTTCACCTCGCTCAGCGCGGTCGTCGGCAGCACGGTTTGCGGGTCGGTAACTACGCCGCTTTCGTGCTTCTTCACCTTACGGACTTCTTCTGCCTGGCGTTCGATAGGCATATTCTTGTGAATAAAGCCCAGTCCCCCCTCCTGCGCCAGCGCAATGGCCAGACCCGCTTCGGTAACGGTATCCATAGCAGCGGAGAGCATGGGGATGTTCAGGCGAATGGTTTTAGTGAGCTGGGTGCTGAGGTCGGCCGTGTTAGGTAATACAGTCGAATGAGCGGGAACGAGCAGGACGTCGTCAAATGTCAGGGCTTCTTTAGCGATTCTTAGCATGGCAATATCTCAACCTCAGGGTGCGTGAGAACAATTTAAAATATTGCCGCGGCATTATACAGGCCGTAATCGATTGCCTCCAGCATTATTTACGAAAAAACCTTGATCCCCTCAATGAGCCATGTAGTATCGGTTGATTAACCCTCTGATTTAAAGTTTGATCTTCATCACATGTCGCTACCGCCAACCGCCAATATATTTACCGTCAGCCGTCTTAATACCACGGTGCGTAAGCTGCTGGAGATGGAAATGGGCCAGGTCTGGCTGAGCGCCGAGATCTCCAATTTCTCCCAGCCCTCTTCGGGTCACTGGTATTTCACCCTGAAGGATGATGGTGCCCAGGTGCGCTGCGCTATGTTCCGCAACAGCAACCGCCGCATGACTTTCCGACCGCAAAACGGTCAGCAGGTGCTGGTACGGGCAACCATTACGCTCTATGAACCTCGCGGTGACTATCAGCTGATTGCGGAGAGCATGCAGCCCGCGGGTGACGGTTTACTACAGCAGCAGTTTGAGCAGCTCCGCCAGCGGCTGCTGGGCGAGGGACTCTTTGATCAGCAGGCTAAGCAGCCGCTGCCCGACCCGGCCCGCCAGGTGGGCGTGATTACTTCTGCGACCGGTGCCGCCCTGCATGACGTGCTGAGAGTGCTTCACCGACGCGATCCGTCACTGCCGGTGGTTATCTACCCCACGCCGGTTCAGGGCGCAGACGCGCCCGCCCGCATCGTGCGCGCCATCGAAGTGGCTAACGCGCGCGCGGAGTGTGACGTGCTGATTGTCGGCCGCGGCGGCGGGTCGCTTGAAGATCTCTGGAGCTTTAACGATGAGCGGGTGGCGCGCGCTATTTTTGCCAGCCGCATTCCCATTGTCAGCGCGGTCGGCCACGAGACCGACGTAACCATCGCCGATTTTGTAGCCGATCTGCGCGCGCCCACGCCGTCGGCGGCGGCCGAGCTGGTGAGCCGTAATCAGCTGGAACTGCTGCGCCAGCTGCAAAATCAGCAGCAGCGCCTTGAGATGGCGATGGACTACTACCTGGCCCAGCAGAACCGCACCTTTACCCGTCTGCATCATCGTCTGCAACAGCAACACCCTCAGCTACGTCTGGCTCGCCAGCAGACCGGGCTGATGCGGCTTCAGCGCCGTCTGGATGATGCCATGCAGCTCAGCCTGCGTCAGGCGCGACGTAAGCAGGAAGGCGCGCTACAGCGCCTGAGCGCTTTCCAGCCGCAAAAGCGAATTTATCGTGCGCAGCAGCAGGTTCAGCAGTGGCAGTATCGCCTGCAGCAGGCGATGCAGCAGCAGATGAACGGCAGTAAACAGCGGTTTTCCACGCTGGCCGCCCAGCTGGAAGGCGTCAGTCCGCTGGCGACGCTGGCGCGTGGCTTCAGCGTAACCACCTCCGCAGAAGGCCAGGTGGTGAGAAAAACCCGTCAGGTTCATCAGGGTGACAGGCTGAAGACCCGGCTGGACGACGGCTGGGTTGAAAGCGAAGTGACCGCCATTACCCCACTTAAAGCACGGCGTAAGCCTAAAGGCTGAACGGTACTGTCTGCACAGGGTTAGCAGACAGTGCCATTCACTTCTGGAAAGTTTAAGCATACTTATGATTCGTTAACTATACTTTTTTGACACCTACTGTCGATTAAGGAGTTCCGAATGCATTACGGCGTCATTCCTCCCTATATTTTGCGCAAAATCATTGATAACGGTTCCGATGCTCAGCAGCACTGTGCCAGGCAAACCCTGGTCCACGTTCAGGCCCTGATGGCCGAAGAGTGGATCAAACCTCAGGGTGCGAAAACCGCAGCGGCAGGCAAAGTTCAGCGAGAAATCTACGACGCGCAGCAGAAAGAGACGCTGCCCGGCAAGCTGGTGCGTAGCGAAGGGGCCGCGGCTACCGGCGATGTCGCCACGACCGAAGCCTATGATTATCTTGGCGTCACCTACGATTTTTTCTGGCAGGCCTACCAGCGTAACTCTCTCGATAACAACGGGCTGGTGCTGAAGGGAACCGTTCACTACGGCAAAAATTACCAAAACGCTTTCTGGAACGGACAGCAAATGGTCTTTGGCGATGGCGACGGCCAAATCTTTAATCGCTTCACCATCGCGATTGACGTCGTGGGTCATGAACTCTCTCACGGGGTGACGGAAACTGAAGCCGGACTGATCTATTTCCAGCAGGCTGGCGCGCTGAACGAGTCCCTTTCCGATGTGTTTGGCTCACTGGTGAAACAGTTCCACCTTAAACAAACTGCCGATAGCGCCGACTGGATCATCGGTGAAGGACTGCTGGCAAAAGGCATTAAAGGTAAGGGTCTGCGGTCGATGTCCGAACCAGGGACCGCCTATGACGATCCGCTGCTGGGTAAAGATCCGCAGCCTGCCAATATGAAAGATTACGTCCAGACCCGCGATGATAACGGCGGCGTCCATCTTAACTCCGGTATCCCTAACCGGGCATTCTATCTGGCGGCTAAGGCGCTGGGCGGCCACGCCTGGGAACGCGCGGGCTGGGCCTGGTACGATACCGTGTGTGACAAAAGTCTGCCACAAAATGCCGATTTCAAAACCTTTGCAAAGCTGACCATCCAGCACGGTAAAAAACGTTTTGACCAGTCGGTAGGTCAGGCCATCGAGACCGCCTGGAAACAGGTCGGCGTACTGCCATGAGTTCCCTCCCCGAGCTGAGCGACGACGCCGTAATTGATGTTGCGCGCGAAGGCGGTTTTGCTTTTATTCCCCGGCTGGCAGAGCCGAGGCGCATTACGCTTGCTCAGCTTGATGGCGCGCAAAAACAACACGTGTGCAGTGTGCTTCGCCAGGCACTGGCGTTGGGTACCCCGCCCGGAGAGCAGAGTACTGCCGGACGCGGTGACCAGCGTTATTATCGTATCGAGATTAGCTATGCCACCCCCCAGCGGATTGGCAATATTGTCCTGCAAATCCCGGAAGATCTGGCGCCTCCCGCGCTGGTTCAGCTCTGGCAGCACGGCCAGTAGCCTTTCTGAGGCATAAAAAAGCCCCCGCCATCGCTGGCGGGGGCTTTTTATTATGGGTTACGGGGAATCACTCCCCCACGCGTTATTTATCCAGTGCGTAGGCAATCACGTAGTCACCCCGATCCGGGGACTGACGCGCACCGCCAGCAGAAATCAGGATGTACTGTTTTCCGGTTTTAGGCGATTTGTAGCTGATTGGGCCGCCCTGGCTACCAACCGGCAGGCGTGCTTTCCACACTTCTTTACCGGTGGCAGTATCGAATGCGCGCAGATAGTAATCCTGTGTGCCAGCGATAAACACCAGCCCACCCTGCGTCGCCAGCGTACCGCCCAGCGTTGGCATACCCACCGGCATCTTCACGTGCATTTTGATGCCGAATGGACCGGTATCCTGTACCGTTCCAACCGGTACCTGCCAGACCACTTTACGCGTCTTCAGGTCGACCGCAGAAAGCGTACCAAACGGTGGCTTCTGGCAGGGAATGCCCAGCGGAGACATAAAGCGATTTTTATTTACCGCGTAAGGCGTGCCTTTAAGCGGTACCGCTCCCATACCGGTGTTGATCGCTTCACCGCCGTTGCTACCACGTGAAATCGCCGCGGTGTTGGCTGGGATCATTTGCACCCACAGACCCAGACGCATATCATTCACAAAGATGAGATGGTTATTAGGGTCGGTAGAGAGGCTACCCCAGTTCATGCCGCCCAGCGAGCCCGGGAAGCTAAGCGCTTTATCGGTACCGGGTACGGTATACAGGCCATCATAGCGCATTGATTTAAAGCCAATGCGGCAGGCCAGCTGGTCGAATGGCGTGGCACCCCACATATCAGATTCGGTCAGCGTTTCGGCACCGATCTGCGGCATCCCGACGGACTTAGGCTGGGTGGCAGTATACTGCTCGTTCGGAATGTTCCCTTTCTTAACCGGGAACTCCTTCACTTCGGTCAGCGGCTTACCGGTCAGGCGATCCAGCACGTAGATCTGACCTGCTTTGGTCCCAATAACCACGGCGGGTTTAGTAGTGCCATCTTTTTCCGGGAAGTCGATAAGGCTTGGCTGCATCGGTAAGTCGAAGTCCCACAGATCGTTATGTACGGTCTGATAAACCCATTTCTCTTTACCGGTGGTTGCATCAACGGCCAGAATCGAGGCGCCATATTTGTGGTTAAGCGCGGTACGGGTTGCGCCCCACAGGTCAACGGACGAGCTGCCCATAGGCATAAATACGGTGTTCATGCCGGGATCGTAGGACATCGGGCCCCATGAGTTCGGCGTACTGCGCACGTAGGTTTCGCCGGGCTTCAGCTTAGCCGTTGGGTCATCTTTACCCGGATCGAACGCCCAGCGCATCGCGCCGGTGATCACATCGAAACCGCGAATCACGCCGCCAGGCATATCGGTCTGGACGTTATCCGCTACGCGACCGCCCACCACCACGGTGGTGCCTGCAAGCGTTGGCGCAGAGGTCAGCTGATATTTAGGATCTTCAGCCTGGCCCAGGCCATCTTTCAGATTGACCACGCCGTGGTCGCCAAAGTTCTGGCAGAACTCACCGTTATCGGCGTTGATAGCAATCAGGCGCGCATCAATGGTGTTCATCAGCAGACGACGCTGGCAGGTATCACCTGCTGCCAGTGCAGGCTGAGGAACCGGCGTAGAGCCAGGAACGGTAGGCTGAGTCAGCGGCTTGGTTGCATCAAAGTAAGCCAGACCACGGCAGCGGTTCCAGACTTCCGCCTGAGCGTTAACGACGCGCTTCCAGATCTCTTTACCGGTATCGGCATTAACGGCGATAACGTTGTTATGCGGGGTACAGAGATAGAGCACATCGCCAATCTGTAGCGGCGTCTGCTGATCTTCTGCGCCGTTGCCCGTAGGGCTTTCAGGGATATCACCGGTGTGATAAGTCCAGGCCACCTTCAGATCTTTTACGTTATCGCGGGTAATCTGATCCAGCGCGACGAAGCGGCTGCCGCCCGGCGTGTTACCGTAGTTATCCCAGTTTTTTTGCTCAGCGGCTTTATTAACCGGCACCAGCGGCAGCTCTTTACCGTCAGCAACGGGAGAGTGTGGCTGAAACATCTGCGCGAAGGTGGCGACCATACCGATAGCCACCAGCGCGGCGATGGCCCATGCAGGCTTCGTCGCTGGCGTTTTCCCTTCGCGCTTACGCAGTGCTGGCAGCGTAACCAGCGCCAGCAGCAGGAAGCCCGCCAGCGTCATCAGGCGTGACACCAGCGGCCAGAAATCTATTCCCGCATCCTGCACGGCCCAGATGGCAGAGCCAATAAAGACCAGGACAAAAAGGGTAACGGCAGAGGATTTACGGCGGAAGAATTGAATAGCAGAGAGAACGGTGACGATACCAGCAATCACGAAATACCAGCTGCCACCCAGTGAAACCAGTTTCCCACCACCAATGACAAAGTAGAGGCCGGTTGCAAGGAACAGTAAGCCCAGCACAAAGCACCACAAGCCCAGCCATTTAGATGACGGGGCGTTCGTTTGAGACATGATAAAAATACTCCTGAACTAAATAGGGCCTTAGCACAATCTTCATTCTCTGTCTGTTACCCACACCCGATGACGCGGGACCAGAAAGAAAAGAACATTATTCTTTAGTCGCTTATTTTAATTAACAATTTGATACGGGTCTGCCCCGTTTCTCGCTAACCAATACCGCAGTTTTCGTCCCCTGGTGGAGAACTGTGTCACTCAGCTAACCAAAAAATTGTACCACGCGGTTCATAAAGCTATAAACATAAAATTAACAAATAACACACTTACAGACCAAAAATCCGCTCTGGTAACAGCAGTAATTTCAATGAAATAATAGTTCATATAATCAATAATTCATTTTATCTAAAGAATAATTTCGGTATTTTTCAGTTAAAACAACAAGCGGAATGGCAACCCAGAGCATGGCGGGTAGAAAAGCGATTAATTAACCTTATAATAATTACAGGATTAGCTGCGGCCAGGCTAATGTTTTTCAGGGCGGCTTATTACAAACTGCCTGTTGAGCTATTTATTACCATGATATCTGTCAGGCTATTCCAGCACTGGCATCTTTATGCACTCTGAAGAGTTTGGAATAGTGTAAGCTCAGGAAAATTCTGTATCTGGCAGATAAAAAAAGGGGCCATCAGGCCCCTTCAGGTTTAACGTTTGTTCTTTTTCAGGTGACTCATCAGACGCTTGCGTTTGCGCTGCTGGTTTGGCGTCAGCAGGTTGCGTTTACCGGCAAACGGATTATCGCCCTCTTTGAACTGAATACGGATAGGCGTACCCATCACCTCCAGCGAGCGGCGGAAATAGTTCATCAGATAGCGTTTATACGAATCCGGCAGATCTTTGACCTGGTTACCGTGGATAACCACAATCGGTGGATTGTAGCCACCAGCGTGGGCGTATTTCAGCTTAACGCGACGGCCCTGAACCAGCGGCGGCTGATGGTCGTCAGCGGCCATGTTCATAATACGGGTCAGCATTGACGTATTAACACGCCGGGTTGAACAATCATAGGCTTCGGTAACGGATTCAAACAGGTTACCTACCCCACTGCCGTGTAGCGCAGAGATAAAATGCACGCGGGCGAAGTCGATAAAGCCCAGACGCAGGTCCAGCGCATCTTTCACCTCATCGCGCGCTTCCTGCGTCATGCCATCCCACTTGTTAACCACAATCACCAGTGAGCGACCGCTGTTAAGGATAAAGCCCAGTAGCGACAGATCCTGATCGGAGATACCTTCGCGGGCATCAATGATCAACATCACTACGTTGGCATCTTCGATGGCTTTAAGCGTTTTGATGACCGAAAATTTCTCAACGGTATCGGTAATTTTTCCGCGCTTACGCACACCGGCGGTGTCGATCAGAATATATTCACGACCGTCACGCTCCATGGGAATATAGATACTGTCGCGCGTGGTGCCCGGCATATCGTATACCACCACCCGCTCCTCGCCGAGGATACGGTTCGTCAGCGTCGATTTGCCCACGTTAGGGCGTCCGACGATGGCCAGTTTGATCGGCAGATCGAGAGGGTTAAAGTCATCCTCAGCCTCTTCCTGCGCCTCATCGCTCTCTTCGGCTTCCAGCGCCGCCCAGTAGGCTGCGTTCTCTTCTTCCTCGGTCAGCGGTGCCTGGGGCACCACTTCTTCCATCCACGGCAGGAGGACCATTTCCAGCAGGCTGGTCACGCCACGTCCGTGAGAGGCGGCGATCGGGTGAATTTCACCCAGGCCCAGCGCATAGAAGTCAACCACGGCGGAATCAGGATCCATGCCGTCGGTTTTATTGGCCACCAGAAAGGTGGGTTTCTGCCGCGAGCGCAGATGTTGGGCAATGCCCTGATCGGCAGGCATCAGACCGGCGCGGGCATCGACCATAAACAGCACCACGTCAGCTTCCTCAATCGCCAACAGAGACTGCTCGGCCATGCGCGTTTCCACGCCCTCTTCGTTGCCATCAATACCGCCGGTATCAATGCAAATATACTCCCGCCCTTCGACCTCGGCACGACCGTATTTTCGGTCACGCGTAAGGCCAGGAAAATCCGCCACCAGCGCATCTCGCGTGTGCGTGAGACGGTTAAACAGGGTGGATTTTCCCACATTGGGACGCCCGACCAGCGCGACCACAGGTACCATATTGAAGCCTCATTACAAAAATTAAGCGCCTGACATACACCTTATTCTATACGACAAACAAAGGTTGCTGCCGCAAGGGCTCAGGCTGACGGCGTCAAGAATAACACGCCCAGAGAAAAACGAAACGGCCCCTGACGAATCAGGAGCCGTTACAGAGTGACGATCTAAGAAGGTATTAGCGGGTAAACGCGTAAACTTCGCCGCCCTTCGCCTGAATTAACAGCTTGTCGCTGGCGACTACTGGCTCGGTCTGGAAGCCGGAGCTGTCGACTTTCTGCTGGGCAACGAAACGCCCATCGTCAGTGTTGATCCAGTGCAGATAGCCTTCGCTGTCGCCAACCACAATATAACCGTTGAAGAGCACCGGTGAGGTCAGGTTACGGTGCAGCAGATCGCTTTGACGCCAGACCGTTACGCCCCCTTCCGTGCTCAGAGCCACCACGCGGTCGTCCTGATCAACCAGGTAGATACGGCCCGCATCAACGATCATATCGTGTACAGAGCCGATTTCACGCTTCCACAGGATCTGGCCGGAGCGGAGATCCAGCGCGCTGAGATTGCCATTATAGGCCAGCGCATAGACCACGCCGTTCAGGACGATTGGGGTGGTATCCACGTCGGACAGACGGTCAATTTCCGTTGCGCCAGTCGGCTGGGAAATACGCTGCTGCCAGATAATCTGGCCCTGATTCATCATCACCGCGCTGACGCGTCCGTTGTCACCGCCCACAATAGCCGCACCGAAGGCGGTCGCGGGTGCTGACTCACCGCGCAGCGACAGGGCTGGCACGTCAAGGTTGACCGTCCATTTCACCGCGCCGTTGGTCTGGTCCAGACCCTGCAACATACCGTTGCTGGTGTGGATCAGCACCAGGCCATCACTGACCACCGGACGTGAGAGCACTTCACCGGCCGCTTTAGCCTGCCAGGCAATGGAGCCGTCGCTGCTGTTTAAGGCATAAACCTGTGCGCGTTCGCTGCCGACGTAGACGTGTCCACCGTCGACGGTCACGCCACCGGAGAGCAGCGCGGGATGATTTTTAGAGAAAAAGCCGGTTTTTTCTGACAGATCGACTTTCCACTGCTCTTTGCCATCACCCGCGTTTAGCGCTTTGACGATGCCGAAGCGATCGGCCGCATAAACGGTACTGTCTGCCCAGGTCGGATGCAGGTTGGAGTAGAAATCACCTACGCCGTCACCGACCGACGTGCTCCAGACTTTTTCCGGGGTAAACTGATTTTCTACTTTTGGCAGCGGCGACATTTTGACCACGTCTTCTTCGCCGCTAAACCATGAACATCCGCTAAGTAAGGTGACTGAGATCAGTCCCGGCAGAAGTATCTTACGCAATTCCATGAAATCCCTCTTGAGCCTGTTTGAGGCAATTTAAACCGCCGGACGTTAGCCCGGCAGATTATTCATCTTCATTTGCAGCATCTCTTTCAGCGCCGGTGACGCATCAGAGGCAATGCCTTTACTCCAGGCATCGCGCGCGCCGTGGGTATCACCTTTACTCAGCAGAGCTTCTCCGCGTACGTCGGCGACAATCGCTGTCCAGCCATCACCCTTCACGCTGTCGAGGGTTTTTAACACCTCATCCGGCTTCTTCTGCTGCAGCTGAATACGCGCCAGACGCATATTCATCACCGCCTGAAGGTTGGCATCGTTGGTATCTTTCAGCCCGACCTGGAGCTGCTCGGCGGCTTTATCCAGCTGATTCGCATCCACATAGCGCTTAGCCAGATCCAGCGAAGCCAGCGCACCATAGGTATTGCTGTTTTCGCTGGCAAATTTCGCCGCCGCGTCCAGCGTTGCAGGCTTGCTGGCATCCAGCGCGGTCGAAACCTGCTGATAAGACGCCGAGGCCTGACGGCTGCCGCCATCTTCATGGCTGCTCCAGTAGCGCCAGCCTGCCAGCGCACCGATGCCAATAATCACTCCGATAACCAGCGCCTTGCCGTTCTGGGCAAAGAACTGTTTTACCGCGTCGATCTGTTCATTTTCGTTGCTATATACTTCCACGCAAACCTTCTCCTTTTAATCGCGATCCTGCTTATTTCAACATTACCGCGAGCGTTGCTGCAGCATCACGCTGCGCCAGCGTTTGCTGCTCGCCGTTGCGCAAATCTTTAATAACGACCTGACCGTTAGCGACTTCGTCTTCACCCAGCACCAGCGCGACGCGCGCGCCCCACTTATCGGCACGGGCAAACTGCTTTTTGAAGTTGCCGCCGCCGAAGTTGGTCATCAGCTTAAGTGACGGGTCGGCATCACGCAGCTGCTCGGCCAGCTGCATCGCGGCAGACTGCACGCCCTGGCCCGAAGCGATAACATAGACATCGACAATGCGCGTCGGTTCAAATTCAGGATTAACCGCCTGGACTAACAGTACCAGACGCTCCAGTCCCATCGCAAAGCCTACGGCTGGCGTTGCGCGTCCGCCGAGCTGATCCACCAGGCCATCATAGCGCCCGCCCGCACATACGGTCCCCTGCGCGCCAAGGCTACTGGTGACCCATTCAAAAACGGTGCGATTATAGTAATCAAGTCCGCGCACCAGCCGCTGATTAACGGTATAGGCGATACCCGCTGCATCCAGTAGCTTACGCATCCCTTCAAAGTGCTCACGGGATTCGGCATCCAGATAGTCACCCAGTTCTGGCGCGTCGTTAAGCAGCGTCTGCACGTCGGGATTTTTGCTGTCCAGCACGCGGAGCGGGTTACTGTACATGCGACGCTTGCAGTCTTCGTCGAGCACCTCTTTATGCTGCTCGAGGAAGGCCACCAGCGCCTCGCGATAGTTTGCGCGAGCCTCAAGGGAACCAATGGAGTTCAGCTCCAGACGAACGTGATCGGCAATGCCTAACGCTTTCCACCAGCGCGCCGTCATCATAATCAGTTCGGCATCAATATCCGGGCCCTGCAGGCCAAAGACTTCGGCACCAATCTGATAAAACTGACGGTAGCGCCCCTTCTGTGGACGCTCGTAGCGGAACATCGGACCGATATACCACAGACGCTGTTCCTGATTGTACAGCAGACCGTGTTCGATGCCGGCGCGCACGCAGCCCGCCGTGCCTTCCGGACGCAGCGTCAGGCTTTCACCATTGCGGTCATCGAAGGTGTACATCTCTTTTTCAACCACGTCGGTGACTTCACCGATAGCGCGTTTGAATAACGGGGTCTGCTCTACAATCGGCAGGCGGATTTCGCTGTAGCCATAGCTGGACAGCCCCTGCTTGAGGATCTGTTCAATACGCTGCCATACAACGGTATCCGCAGGCAGGTAATCATTCATGCCGCGAATAGCCTGGATATTTTTTGCCACTACTTTTCTCTCACCCTTTAGCTGGAATCCCTGGCGAAATTTAATCGCCAGGTTCAGTTCCGGCCGGTAAGTCGTAACTCACCCGCCAGCCGTCAGATTATTTTTCAACCTGCTGGACGTCAATTCGACGGGACGCATCCATCATCGCTGCTTTTGCACGGATACGTGCTTCCAGCTGATCGATCATATCGTCATTGTCCAGGCGCTCACGAAGACGTACGCCATCCTCATAAAAGCCGCTTTTTTTATTGCTGCCGGTCACCCCAAGGGTGGAGACCAGCGCCTCACCGGGGCCGTTAACCACGCAGCCGATGATTGACACGTCCATCGGCGTAATGATGTCTTCCAGCCGCTGCTCGAGCGCGTTAACCGTGCCAATCACGTCGAACTCCTGACGCGAACAGGTCGGGCAGGCAATAAAGTTGATGCCCCTGGCGCGAATACGCAGGGATTTCAGGATATCGAACCCAACCTTCACCTCTTCCACCGGGTCGGCCGCCAGGGAAATACGCAGCGTGTCACCAATTCCCTCGGAGAGAAGCAGGCCAAGACCGATCGCTGATTTCACCGATCCTGCCCGCGCGCCGCCCGCTTCCGTGATACCCAGGTGCAGAGGCTGATCGATCTGCTTAGCCAGCAGACGATAGGATTCTACGGCGAGGAACACATCTGAAGCTTTAACGCTGACTTTAAACTGATCGAAATTGAGGCGATCGAGATGATCGACATGGCGCATGGCCGACTCAAGCAGCGCCTGAGGCGTAGGTTCGCCATACTTTTCCTGCAGGTCCTTTTCCAGCGACCCGGCGTTGACGCCAATGCGAATCGGAATGTTGTAGTAGCGGGCGCAGTCAACCACCTGGCGGATACGCTCTTCGTTACCAATGTTGCCCGGATTGATGCGCAGGCAGTCAACGCCGTACTCGGCAACCTTAAGGGCAATACGGTAATCAAAATGGATATCGGCAACCAGCGGGACGTTAACCTGCTGCTTGATCAAACGGAAAGCCTCTGCGGCCTCCATGGTCGGTACGGAAACGCGTACGATATCGACGCCAACACGCTCAAGCGCTTTAATTTGGCCGACCGTTGCCGCCACGTCGGTGGTACGGGTATTCGTCATGGACTGTACGGCAATAGGTGCACCGTCGCCCACTGGCACCTTGCCGACGTAAATGCGCGTAGATTTGCGACGGATGATGGGTGCTTCGTTATGCATGTTTTTTCTCCACAATCACTCGCGACCGGAAGGATGCGTTATTGCGCACCCACCGACAGGCGAGCAACCTGGTTGGTACGGATGAAACGACTCAAATCGACCGGCTGGCCCTGATAGTGAATCTGGACTGCGCTCGGTGCGCCAATTTTCAGGCGATAGGGAGCAGTGCCATTGAGGCTGAGTTTACCACCGCTGCGCTGCATGCCGCTGAACAGTTTTTTCCCCGAGGCATCGGTCACTTCCAGCCAGCAGTCTTTAAGAAAGTTCAGTACCAGCGCATTACGGTCAGCAGCGGAAGCGTCTACGCTGGCAGCGGCAACGGGCATCTGCCCGCTGGCGCTCACCGCTGCGTTATTATCGGCCTGCTGTGCGGGTGAAGCGGCAGCGGGCTGCTGCGTCACAGGTGCACTGTCCGCCGGGGCAGTGGCAGCAGGCGCGGCGGCGGGCGCCGCCTGAGGCGCAGGTTCAGCGTTCTGGGCGGGTTCATTCTGTACCGGTGCACTGGCTGCCGTCTGCGAGCCGTCGGCGCTGTTATCGGTCAGAGGAATGGACTGACCGTTTTCGCTGCCAGAAGACGCGTTCTGATCGGCCATTGACACCAGATCGTCCTGCGCGGCCTTATGGTTTTGCCACCACCAGGCACCCGTTAAACCGACCACCACAAACAACACCAGCCAGGTGAAGGTCATCAGCCAGCCGTCGCGTTTTTTACGCCGCTTCCCTAAAGAGAAACTTTGCATCGGTTCCACTTTCGCCGCGCGGACGGGGGCCTGTTTGGCCATCATCGGCAGCAGTTCTTCCTCAGGTACATGCACCAGACGTGCGTAAGAACGGATGTAACCCCGCAGGAAGGTCGACGCCAGATTGGCCGGCGATTTGTCCTCTTCTATCTCCCGGACGGTGGAAAGTTTCAGGCAGAGGCGCTCAGCAACGTTCTGCTGAGTGAGTCCCATCTCTTCACGGGCCCCGCGGAGGCGCTCGCCTGTTGAATTTACTGCTGTTTTGTCTTGATTGGCTTCAGTATTCATTAGCTAAAAAATGCAGGTGCTGTATCGATTGTGGAAAATTTCGCGCCAGCTGCTCCCCGGCAAGCCTGACGCCCTCCGGATGCTGCGCCAGCGCGGCGAAGCGAATCTCTAACCACAGACTTTCCGCCGAAGCAGTAAAGTTGCGTTGATAAACATCTAACAGGAGCCGGGATGAAACCAGCTCCCTCTTTCCAAATCGCCTTTCGGCTTCTGCCAGCAACGCCAGGCCTTTATCCGGATGATGCATTGTCGCACGGGTGAGCGCGACGACAGCCTTATTCTGCTCTCCCGCAATGAGATAGCAGTAACCGGCATTCTCTAACGCATCCGCACGTCCGCCGTTTGACGTTAATTCTGCGGCCCTGCTGAACTGACGTTGAGCCGCATCATACTGCCCTAAACGACAGAGAAACGCACCGTAATTATTGATTACATCACGGTTTTCTGGAGCCAGAGCAAGTGCCGAACGATAAAAGTCCGTAGCGGCTTCCTCATCCCCCACCCGCTGCTGGTAGCGAGCCAGCGCCAGCTGGGTACGATAGTCCTGCGGGGCCAGCGCCGCCGCCTGGCGGAGGTTGCGCTGTGCAGCGATCAGGTCACCCTGAGTCAGATATTCAAGCCCTAACTGTAGTCGGGTTTGCACCCGTTCGCTGCGCGGCATGGCGGGGCTGCACCCCGCCATAAGTATGGCAATCAGCCATACCAGTAATCCTTTACCCATCCCGGCCTCCCTGAGGTTAAGCGCACTATCCTACGCCAATCCCCTCAGGTCCAACAGCAGCCCCGTCGCTGAAGCCTCAGGTTTCAGAGCGCTTTCACAGAAATGGCCTCTCCCGCCATTTTTTTACGCAGCGTTCGCTTCGTGCGGTCAATCACCTCGCCAGCAAGCTGACCACAGGCGGCGTCGATATCATCTCCGCGGGTTTTACGCACGATCGTGGTAAACCCATATTCCATCAGTACCTTAGAGAAGCGATCGATCCGGCTGTTGGAGCTGCGGCCATAGGGCGCCCCCGGGAAGGGGTTCCAGGGAATAAGGTTGATTTTGCACGGCGTATTCTTGAGCAGTGCGGCCAGCTCATGCGCGTTATCGGTACTGTCATTGACCTGATCGAGCATGACATATTCAATCGTCACGCGGCCCTGATTAGCATTTGATTTCGCGATATAGCGGCTAACCGCCCCTAAGAAAGTCTCGATATTGTACTTTTTGTTGATCGGCACAATTTCGTCACGAATTGTGTCATTCGGGGCGTGTAGCGAAATTGCCAGCGCCACGTCGATCATATCACCCAGCTTGTCCAGCGCAGGAACCACGCCGGAGGTTGAGAGCGTGACGCGACGTTTTGACAAACCGAAGCCGAAATCATCCAGCATAATTTCCATGGCCGGTACAACGTTATTCAGGTTCAGCAGCGGTTCGCCCATCCCCATCATTACCACATTGGTAATAGGACGCTGGCCGGTCACTTTCGAGGCGCCGATAATTTTGGCCGCGCGCCAGACCTGACCGATAATTTCAGATACGCGGAGGTTGCGGTTAAAGCCCTGCTGAGCCGTCGAGCAGAATTTACACTCCAGCGCGCAGCCAACCTGTGAAGAGACGCAGAGCGTGGCGCGATCCTTTTCGGGGATGTAGACGGTTTCGACCTGCTGTCCCCCCACGGTAATCGCCCACTTGATGGTGCCATCCGATGAGCGCTGCTCTTCTGCCACTTCCGGGGCACGGATCTCAGCCACCTCTTTCAGCTTGCCGCGAAAAACCTTGTTGATGTCGGTCATCTCGTCGAAATCATCACAGCAGTAGTGATACATCCACTTCATCACCTGATCGGCGCGAAAGGGTTTCTCACCCAGGCTGGCGAAGAATTCGCGCATTTGCTGGCGATTAAGATCGAGCAGGTTAATTTTTTCTTTTTTGGCGGCGGCGATGACGGGGACGTCGGACGACGGACTCACAATATGTTCAGACATAATTCCAGGCCTCGTTATTACACGTTATGGCAGAGGGGATAAAAGTATATACCCATTCGGGACGGGGCCGCGACATAGCAACGCGCCTGACGTTTAACGGCGTATGCGTCAGATGGCAAGCCCGACAGAACGATGGATATAAATGAAACGCCCCTGATGAGCATAGTCTCACCAGGGGCGCATTATTGTACTCGCGAGCGACTTAAGGTCAAAGGACGCAGCCAAAATAAATTGTAAACGCCCTGCCCTCAGTCTGCGCTAATGATTAGCGGGTACGCGGGCACACTTCGTTTTCGCCGAAGAAATAAGCGATTTCGCGCGCGGCAGATTCAGCAGAGTCTGAACCGTGGGTGGCGTTCTCAGTGAAGCTGTCGGCGTAATCTGCACGCAGCGTACCTGCCAGCGCGTTAGCCGGGTTGGTAGCGCCCATCAGATCGCGGTGACGCTGTACGGCATTTTCGCCTTCCAGCACGGAAACCACTACCGGGCCAGAGGTCATGAACTCAACCAGGCCGTCGAAGAAAGGTTTGCCCTGGTGCTCAGCGTAGAAGCCTTCAGCCTGCTCTTTGCTCAGGTGCAGCATTTTGCTGCCAACGATTTTGAAGCCAGCGCTTTCAAAACGGTTAAAGATGGCACCAATCACGTTTTTTGCCACCGCGTTCGGCTTTACGATGGAAAAAGTACGTTCAATAGTCATATGGACCCCTGTTTGATGTCGAGTGTAGCCGGCGAAAAGGTTCCCCGGTCTGGAAAATGGCGCCGATTATAGGGGGCATCGTTCGCGTTGCCTATCGGAGATTCAACATATTATTAAAAAAATGCGATCCTGATTCCCACAATTTCTCAACGGCTTTCGTCCCAGGTACGATCTCTGCGTGCCAGCGCGAAGCCTGGGGGATTACATCTTGTGATGCCCGCCAGGATCGTTGACACTCACTGTTCTCATCACCTTAAGCGAGGCCGCTATGAATCGCTCATTTTTTGTTACCGCCGCCTGGCTGGCAGAACACCTCTCCGATGACGCTGTGCAGGTCATTGATGCCCGTCTGCTGCCCCCGGGCCAGGAGAAGCTGCGCGATATTCAGGCTGAGTATCTGGCGAAACATCTGCCTGACGCGCCGTTCTTCAATATTGAAGCGCTGTCGGACCCGCTCAGCCCTTATCCCCATATGATGCCCCGCGCAGAAAGCTTTGCCGTCGCCATGCGCGAACTGGGCATTAGCAGTGATAAACATCTGGTGGTTTACGATGAGGGTAATTTATTCTCTGCCCCGCGCGCCTGGTGGATGCTGCAACAGGCTGGCGTGGGCCAGGTGTCGATTCTCGCCGGGGGGTTGCAGAAATGGGAGCAAGCCGGTTTGCCACTGCAAAGCGGCGAAGTACATCTGCCTGAGGCCGAATTCGAGGCCGCCTTTGACGATGATGCCGTGGTGCGTTTAACGGACGTGCTACTGGTAAGCCATGAGCAGAGCGCACAGATTATCGATGCGCGGGCGGGAAACCGGTTTCGGGGTGAAGTGGATGAACCGCGTCCCGGTTTGCTGCGAGGACGCATTCCTGGCAGCCTGAATGTGCCGTGGAACGATCTGGTGGAAAACGGCGAACTCAAGCCCGCGACGGCGCTTAAAGCGATTTTCCAGCAGCAGGGTGTCAGCCTGACCCAACCCGTGGTGGCCAGCTGTGGTTCCGGCGTGACCGCCGTGGTGGTGATCCTCGCGCTGAACAGCCTGGGTGTGGAAAATGTCCGACTGTACGATGGTTCCTGGGGGGAATGGGGAAGCCGAAATGATTTGCCGATTACCCTCGGCTAAGCATCGGGCCATTCACGCCGGGCTATGGCATCGTTGCCCGGCCAGATAGCCGATGGCATTTATCAGAGGCAGCTTAACTGGTGTCATCAGTGAATATTGTCAGCGAGCCGCATACCATAATCAGCATGCGACTCGCCTGTAGAAAAGTTTGGCCGCTTCCGTGCCAGCCTGGACTTTACTGCATTATTTGGCAGGTAGCGCCAGGGGAATGGACATCTCGTGGCGGAAGAGATTATTAGGATCCACTGCCCGTTTGGTTTTCACCAGACTCTCGGCTTTGTCCCCGTAATAAAGTGTTAACCACTCTGGATCAACTTTCGCATGGTCGGCGGCGGTATATTTCATATCCGTGTCGGGGTAGTTGATGTAGCACCCCTGATAGCGGCCATCATTACCGTAAGGTTTGCCGCCCTGATCGGCAAAACAGGCGGAATAAAGCTTCTGCATCCAGTTAATGCAGTATTGATCGTTCGCTTTATCGGTCCAGTACACCTGGAACTGCGCCTTTAACAACGAGCTGCGCTGATATACCGAGGTCGGGTTGGTGGTTTCATCATTGGTATTAATACAGCCGCCGTAAGAGTCGATCTGCACCAGCGCCTGATTAAGGAGAGGATCGTCTGCGCCGTTCAGCCCTTCCCACAATGCGGTAATCTCGGTTGCGCCAAAATTACCAATCTGCTGGTCAGATTTATATTTGCCACGCTGGTTATCCCCTGAGCCATTGAGCGTCTGGGTGGCATACAGCCAGTCGATTAGCCGCGCATCCTTGACCGCGTCTTTGAACTTTCTTTTGCTTTCAGCCTGAGCGTTTACCACCCCATACGTCATGCCCATCTCAATAACATCCGGCACGACGCCAGCCGCCTTGTTCATGGTGTCCACGAAGTCAGCGAAGGGCTTTTCCTGCCCGCTGCCGTCCACCCGGCCATCATTGCCTGTGTACTGAATAAGCAGATGAATGTCGCCGGTGGAGCGGTGCTGGAGCTTCAGTAATGAGAAGAGTCCACCGTTAGCCTTCGTGATATCCTGGCTGTTCCATTCTGAATCATGGGTGTTAAACCACTGCCAGTAGCTATTCAGGAACTGACCAAAGTGCGCTTTGTCTTTAAAAGTACTCCATGGCCAGGCCAGCGACAGCAGATAAACCTGCTCAGGTGCAGCAGGCAGTTCGGCAAAGTAGTAGTTAAGAATAATTCCGAAGTTACCCCCGCCCGCACCGCGACAGGCGATAAAAAGATCGCGATCGCTTCCGGTACTTTTCAGGCTCACGTGCTTTGCCAGGAGCGATTTTCCATCAGCCGCCGGTACCAGTATATCCACGCCCGACAGCCAGTCGACCGTCAGACCATGCAGGCGGGAGAGCAGCCCATATCCGCCCCCGCTGATATGACCGCCAGCGCCGACAGAGTAGCAGGAGCCGCCGGGAATAGAGCGGTTTGCCAGTTTGTATAAATTAACGGTGCCGTCCCAGTTTTGATTACCACTTGCCGCACGAAACTTGTATTTTGCGCTGGTATCCCAGGGTGAGCTGATATCAGCATTTTCACTGAAATCCATCCCCACCAGCAGGCTGAGATCGATTATCGCCAGGGGGGTCGTCCCATCCGCCGCCAGCTTGTTGCTGACAAAGCCTTCATAGCAGTGACCGCCACTGCGCACCGTAATCCGCTGATTACGCGCCAGAGCGGCATTAGCCGCAGAGAGGACGTCTTCACTGTTGTTGCAGACATAAATATAATCTGCCCCACTGCCCTGCTCGGGCCAGCGTAAATTAAACCCCTTTTTTAACGTTTCGAATCGGGTATCGGTTTTATCAATCAAGTTATAGCTACTCATTCTATTTCTCCGTCTTAGTTTGGATAACGTCATAAGATGCAGGAAAGTAGCCGATTCATAAGGATGAAGGAAATTAAAGAAGAAGGTAAATAGTGCTAATCGACTTACACCACCCTAATGGAAATTATTCACGCCAGAGGCATAATAGTGACTCATGCCACCCATAGTAGTCATGAGTTAATTCATTCTCTTTGCTTTTTTTGATATTTTAACATGTAAAAAATGTCAAAATAACGCTCCCGACTGACGTAGCAACGTGCAACGGTATTACGTGCAGTTAATTATCAAAGCACATTACGGCGGTGAATGGGGTAATGGCCATCATCGCAGCGGAGAATGGGGTTATAGCCCATCATCGCGGCGGGTAACGCTGTGGGTCAGCAGCCTGATGTGGGCGAGTTATTGAGTCAGCGTAAAATTAGCGCCGTCAGATTAATGCGGTAATTTGAAGTCGCGGAGGAAGCTTCCCCACTTCCGCTGATAAAAAGGGGTAATATGTGCGATAAAAAAATGGCTGATGCCTTTTTCATTTTCGACAACCTGACAAATATCTACCGGCTCATCATCCGTTAATGTATCCGTGGCGACGCTACCGGCCGCCTGAATGATATTTTCAATGTCGCTGTCTGCCTCAATGCCAATAAGCAGGTTAGCGGAGGCATCGGCTGATTCTTTAATTAAGGCTACCCAGGCGTGGCGCACCTGTTTATGCTTCGCAAACAGCTGAGTCAGAGAGGCGATCATTTGTGCGGGCGGCTCGGCATGTTCAGAGAGCAGCAGGGATGTGCCTCCCTCAATGACCGTTTGCTCGCTCAGTGCATTACCGCTCTCCCCCAGCAGGCTGGCGATTTCACGCGGTGAAAACTCCTTGCCGGTCGGCAGCTTCGGGTTAAGAAACAGCGTTTCGCCCAGCGTCATTTCGAATAACGCGCGCACCGGGATCACCAAAAAGCGCTGCTCCCCGCTGACTGCCTGCTGCATAGCGGTGAGTGAGGTGAAAAAAGGAATGATGCTGGTACCGTCGTCCTTTTCCCAGTGCTGTATCTCCACGGCCGGAGCCGCATCACCTTCTCCCTTTGCCGGGCTCTCGCCCGGAACCCAGACGCTGGCGTCCAGCAGTAAGGTAAAAAACTCGGGCCGGTGCGCCGGCTCGTTGGCCGCCAGTTTCAGCACCTCTTCAAGGCGCGGGTTGGTTTCATTCATGGCTCTGATTCACTAAACGTTAACGGGCAGGACGCCGCCTGCCCTGCGGGGTTATCTGCCGATCCCGGGGAGATGTGCTCTCCCCGGAACCTCAGGCATCACCAACGGATTATTTCAGCAGCAGGTTAGCCACCGTGCGAACGCCAAGGCCGGTGGCACCTGCGGACCACTGATCCACCGCTCCCTTACGGTAGGTGGCGGAACAGTCGATATGAAGCCAGCCCTGCTGATAACGGCTCACAAAGTGAGAAAGAAACGCCGCCGCCGAACTGGCTCCAGCCGTATGGGACGGGGCCGCGATATTGTTCAGATCGGCAAAGTTAGAGGGCAGGTAGCCGCGGTGGAACTCCGCCAGCGGCAGACGCCAGAAAGGCTCATTTTCATGCGCGGCACTGCTGAGCAGCGACTGAGCCAGCGAATCATCGAAGCTGAAAAGGGCGTGATAATCATTACCCAGCGCCGTTTTCGCCGCACCGGTCAGGGTGGCGGCATCGATCAGCAATTCCGGATCCTGCTGGCTGGCATCAATCAGGCCATCGGCCAGCACCAGGCGACCTTCCGCATCGGTGTTCATCACCTCAACCGTTTTACCGTTGCGATAACGGATAATATCGCCCAACCGCAGCGCGTTGCCGCTGACCATATTATCCGCGCAGCAGAGATAGAGTTTGACGCGCTTTTTCAGTCCGCGAACAATAGCCAGCGCCAGTGCGCCGGTCAGGGTCGCGGCCCCGCCCATATCCGATTTCATCGAATCCATGGATCCGCTGGGCTTCAGGCTGTACCCACCGGTATCGAAGGTAATACCTTTACCGACCAGGCAGGCAAATACGGGGGCATTTTCATCCCCGCCCGGATTATAATCCAGCACCAACAGCGCTGGCGCGCGGGTCGATCCCCGGCCCACGGTATGCAGCCCGGAATATCCCTGCTGGCGCAGATCGTCACCTTTGGTTATGCGATAGCTCACGCTTTCGCCAGCCACGCCGGACAGCAGATCGACGGCGCGCTGGGTCAGCTGTTCAGGGCTGAGATCTTCAGCCGGCAGGTTAATGGTGTTGCGTACCCAGTCAATAATCTTAAGGCGGTTATCAAATTCAGCGCGATCGCTCTCATTCAGATCGGCCCATTCGACTTTACGCTCGCCTTTGGGACCGCGATAGCCCTGCCAGAACGCCCAGCTTTTCTCCAGATCCCAGTCGCCACTAAGACTCACGTGCCGGATCCCCTGCGCATCAATTTTTCTCGCCGCGCGCTGGATAGTGGTCAGGGCATCGCCACCGTTAAGATGGATAGTCATGCCGCTGTCGTTGCTGGTCAATGTTGCCTTTTCTCCCCAGCGTGGATCTGCCGCTGTCGTTGACAGTGTTATTTTCATTGGTGTTGTTGTCATCGCATGGCTCCTTTTGAGCTGTTCATCGAATTTGGTCTTGAATGCGTCGGTCACTACAATAAACCTTTATTTGCTTTCGTCTAACCCAAAGCGCAATTAAACGCAAAACGGGCCAGTTTTACCCGGCCCGTCAATGACATAAAAGCATGGCCTTAGCGCACGGCGAGCTCACGCAGGCGGCGAATAGTCCGCTGGATCAGCTGAACGGCATAGTCAATTTCTTCTTCGGTGGTGTAGCGCCCCAGCGAAAAACGGAGCGAACTGTGCGCCAGCGCCTCAGACAGCCCCAGCGCGCGCAGCACGTAGGAAGGTTCCAGGCTGGCAGAGGTACAGGCAGAGCCGGAGGAGAGCGCGAGATCCTTCAACCCCATGATCAGCGACTCGCCGTCAACATTACTGAAACTGACGTTCAGAATATTGGGCGCGCCGCCTTCTGCAACGCCATTCACATACACCCCGTCAATTTCGCTGATGCCCCGCCACAGACGCGATCGCAGCTGATCTATGCGTGCCATTTCAGCCGTCATTACTTCTTTAGCAATACCGTAGGCTTCGCCCATACCGACAATCTGATGCACCGGCAGCGTGCCGGAACGCATACCGCGCTCGTGGCCGCCACCGTGGATCTGCGCTTCCAGTCGAATACGGGGCTGGCGACGCACGTAAAGCCCGCCGATCCCCTTTGGACCATAGAGTTTATGCGCGGAAAATGACATCAGATCGACCGGGAGCTGGCTGAGGTCGATGGGGAGTTTCCCCACGCTCTGCGTGGCGTCAACGTGAAAGAGGATATTGCGCGCGCGGCAGAGTTCGCCAATAGCGGCGATGTTCTGGATGACGCCGGTTTCGTTATTAACGTGCATGATCGAGACCAGAATGGTGTCTTCACGCAGGGCGTTTTGAATGGAGGCGAGATCGATCTGACCGCTGCGCTGCGGGGCAAGCCAGGTTATCTCGAAGCCTTCGCGCTCAAGCTGCAAGCAGGCATCCAGCACGGCTTTGTGTTCGGTCTGGCAGGTAACGATGTGTCGCCCTTTTTCCTGATGAAAATGAGCAGCACCTTTGATGGCGAGGTTATCAGATTCGGTCGCGCCGGAGGTAAAAACAATCTCACGCGGGTCGGCGCCAATCAGATCGGCAACCTGATTACGGGCCACGTCAACGGCCTCTTCCGCCTGCCAGCCGTAGCGATGGGAACGGGAAGCCGCATTACCGAAGGTTCCGTCCAGGGTGAGAAACTGCATCATCTTCTCTGCCACGCGCGGATCGGCAGGCGTGGTGGCGGCATAGTCCAGGTAGATCGGTAATTTCATGACGTTCGGCTCCGTATCGCTCACAACCTGTCGGGCAATCTGACAGTGTGGCGACAGGTTCCTGCTGATTTCACGAAGGGGAGTCGGGAATCAGCAGGAAGCTTTAGCAACCGTCAGGCACGCAGGTTGACGTTAATGGTTTCATGCGTGCGCCCGGCAGGCACACGATTTTTTTCAGTGGTGTTCTGGCGGTCGGCTACCTCAAGGATATCCTGATTATTGACCAGTTCAGCCAGCGTAATATTGTTCAGGAAGTCGCTAATGCGTTCACTCAGATCGCGCCACAGTACGTGGGTCAGACAGCGTTGACCACCCTGACAGCCCTCTTTGCCCTGGCACTTAGTGGCATCAACTGACTCATCCACGGCGGTGATCACCGCGCCAACGGCGATAGCATCCGAGGCTTTACCCAACAGATAACCGCCACCCGGTCCGCGAACGCTGGCGACCAGACCATTTTTGCGCAGGCGAGAGAACAGCTGTTCCAGATAGGAGAGGGAGATGCCCTGACGCTCTGAAATATCCGCGAGTGGCACCGGCCCCTCATGAGAGTGCAGCGCAACATCAAGCATAGCGGTAACGGCATAACGGCCTTTGGATGTCAGTCTCATGGCGTAAACGACCTCAGTTGTCCCCTGGTGGGGTTTAACAAAATGATGTCCGCAAGTCTGCCATTCCCGAGTGATTTGGTCAACTATTTAACCAAGTAAAATACTCAACTATTTAACCTGGTAATTTACTCAACTATTAGCCCGCTTTCCGCCCTCCGCCGACCTCTACTTTTCGCTCTTAGGCTTCTCCACCGAAGAGAGCATGCCGCGCAGGATATTCAGCTCGTCACGCTCCGGACGCGCCCGGGTATAGAGGCGACGCAGCTTGCTCATCACCTGGCCGGGATTGCCTTCACGGATAAAGCCGCTTCTGACCATCATCTGCTCCATATGCTGATAGAAGCGTTCGAGATCGTCTACCAGCGGATAGGGGGATTCCTCATACTCAGGCTTCGGCGTTTCCTGCTGCTGGAGCCAGGCCATACGCACTTCATAAGCGACGATCTGCACCGCCATCGCCAGATTCAGCGAGCTGTATTCAGGATTGGCAGCAATGGCAACGTGATAATGGCACTTTTGCAGTTCATCGTTGGTCAGGCCCACGCGTTCGCGGCCAAATACCAGCGCAACCGGAGCCTGCTGCCCCTCCGCAACGCTTTTGATGCCGCATTCACGCGGATCGAGCATCGGCCACGGCAGCGAGCGGGAGCGGGCGCTGGTGCCAACCACCAGGCTACAGCCCGCCAGCGCGTCATCCAGCGTATCGACAATCTTCGCTTCGCCAATGACGTCACTGGCGCCGGCGGCCAGCGCAATGGCCTGCGAGTCGGGTTTTACCAGCGGATTAACCAGATAGAGGTTGGTCAGGCCCATGGTTTTCATCGCGCGGGCGACGGATCCCATGTTACCGGTGTGAGAGGTTTCCACCAGCACGATTCGGATATTTTGCAGCATAGGAATTCTGGTCTGTGAGATAATTTGGGGATACTAGCATATTTTCAGGACTTCTTACGATCTCCCTGCTATAATCCGCGCCGTTTTCCCGTTCTTTAACATCCAGTGAGAGAGACCGATGCATCCGATGCTCAACATCGCCGTGCGCGCTGCGCGCAAGGCCGGTAATTTAATTGCCAAGAACTACGAAACTCCAGACGCCGTTGAAACCAGCCAGAAAGGCAGCAACGACTTCGTTACCAATGTTGACCGCGACGCCGAGCGCCTGATTATCGAGGTGATCCGCAAGTCTTATCCGCAACACACCATCATTTCTGAAGAGTGTGGTGAATTAGCCGGTGAAGACAAGGATGTGCAATGGGTTATCGATCCACTGGATGGCACCACCAACTTCATTAAGCGTCTCCCTCACTTTTCCGTCTCTATCGCCGTGCGCATCAAAGGCCGTACCGAAGTCGCCGTGGTTTACGATCCGATGCGTAATGAGCTGTTCAGCGCGGTGCGCGGTCAGGGTACACAGCTGAACGGTTACCGTCTGCGCGGCAGCACCGCTCGCGATCTGGATGGCACCATTCTGGCGACCGGTTTCCCGTTTAAGCATAAGCAGCACGCCACCCCTTACATCAATATCGTTGGCAAGCTGTTTTCCCAGTGTGCTGATTTCCGCCGTACCGGTTCCGCCGCGCTGGATCTTGCCTACGTGGCCGCTGGCCGCGTAGACGGCTTCTTTGAAATCGGCCTGAAGCCATGGGACTTTGCAGCAGGCGAGCTGCTGGTACGTGAGGCGGGCGGTTTGGTGACTGACTTTGTTGGCGCACACGGTTATCTGACTTCCGGCAACATCGTTGCGGGTAATCCACGCGTGGTGAAAGCGATGCTGGCTAACATGCGTGACGAACTGAGCGAAGCGCTTAAGCGCTAAGCCGGTCAGGCCATCCCGAAAACGGGGTAAAGGGGCCGGGCGCGGGGAAACACTTTCCCGCGCCCGGGCCCTGCTTTCCCGCCCGACAGGTCGCCTGTCGATGCCGGCATCAGTGCAGAAACATCGGCCGAATGCCGCCTGACATCACCGGCTGAGCACTCAGCCACAGCACACCGCCCATCAATATCAGCAGTATGCCGCCGACCAGCGACAACACCGGACGCCCCAGCCTTATCCAGCCCGTCGATGTGCCTTTGCGGCTAAGCTTTAGCGCCAGCGCACGCGAAACCTGCACCAGCAGCGCCATGGCAGACACCGTAAACGCCGTTCCTGCCGCCATCGTCAGCGCGGAGAATACCCCCCACAGATAGACGCCCGTTACCTTAGAAAACAGCAGCATCATAATGGCGCCCGAACAGGGACGAAGCCCCATCGACAGCACCACCATCACCTGAGTTTTCAGGCTGACCGCCTTTTCCAGCTGCGCGGCATCCGGTACGTGTTGATGCCCACAGCCGCAGCTGAGCGGGTGGGAGTGGGAGATTGTCTGTTGGCCGGACCGGGTGCCAGCAGTCTGCTGCATAAGCCGGTGCCGACCCGATGACAGGAGGCTGGCCGGATGATCTCCGGCGGGCATCATCCGGCGGTATAAGGGCGAAGCCCGCCGCGCCTGGCCGAGGCTTACTGCGGCCCGCCAGCAGAGCCACAGGCCCAGCCCCACCACCAGCAGATAACTCCCCTTCTCCAGCCAGTAGCTGCTGATATGCAGCTGGCGCGAGGAGAGTTTCAATGCGCCCAGCAGCACGGTTACCAGCGCAATCGCCACACATCCCTGCACCAGCGACGCCGCCAGCGTGAGCTTAAGGCTGGTTTTAACCCTGGTCGGATGGGTGGCGAGAAACGCGGCGATCACCACTTTGCCATGTCCCGGCCCCAGCGCGTGCAGTACGCCATAAGCCAGACTAAAGCCCATTAGCGACAGGCCCGTCTGTCGGGGATGGCTGGCGACCTGTTGCAGTTGCGTGGTCATCTGCTGATGAAGCACTTTCTGCCACAGGATGTTCTGCAATAAAATCTGCGGCCAGTACTGCCAGACGGCAAGTGCCATGCTGGCAAAGGCCACAATCAGCAGAAGCACCGGCCAGGCCGATATTCCGCCGCGAAGGGATCGGGTCAGAGGTGATTTTAACGACATATCAGCGTCACCGTCTGGGCAAACTGTCGGCCCAGATCATCATCTGCGCGCGGCGCATCAGCTTTATCCAGCGACAGCGCCCAGGCCTGCAGCGCAGCGTTGGGTTTCGGCGTCTTTAGCGTCATTTTGCACTGTTTTTCCAGCTCAGCGGGCACGTGCAGGGATTGTTCAGAATCGTAAGTCATATCCACAAAATAGGTTGGATCAAAGGTCGAGAACCGGTAGCGCTGACCCGTCAGCGGCTGCGGTTCAGCCAGCGGCAGTATAAACTCCAGTACCGCCTTAGACCCCTGACGGGAGAGGTGATACTCCGGGGGCAGGTTTTCAAACTTCACCGCTTTGCCCTCATGCCAGAACTCACTGAAATAGTGCTGTCCCAGCACGTTTGCCATGACTTCTGCCGCCAGTTTTTTCCACGCCACGCTGTCGGGTTTCGCGTCGCCCGCATCATAAAGCAGGTCCGCAGAGGTAATTTCATCCATCACCCAGTGCATTTTTAACCCGGTAAGCAGGTTATTTTTATGCACCAGCGTGACCTGCATGCTAATAAAACTGTGGGGATGCGCCAGCGCCTGCGTGGCTGTCGCCAGCAGCATGACGCACAATACCAGCTTTTTGCATATGTTATAACATAACAATTGAAAATTCCTCATCCTTCATCAACAAAATTTGTGACCCGGCTAATAAGCTTTAAATAAATCAGCGGCAGGATCCAGCAGCAGGTAGCGGAGAGTCTATTCTTAGAAGGTTACATTTACCGGGACCGCAGACAATGAGTTCACCCCCCGTTGAGAATTCTGCCCTCTCCACGTCGCAGCGTCACTGCCACCTCCTTTTGACGTTATTTCTTTCTGCCTCTTCCACCAGCCTCGAGACCCTGAGCCAGCTCAATGGCGTGAATCCTTCCGTCACTGAACAGGATCTTATTGAAGTTGCCTCCGCAATCCAGCGTTATCACCGGCTGAAGCTTACCTGCTGCCCGGCTGGCCACTATCGCGTAGAGGGGGAAGCGCTGGATCGTAAGCTCTGCCTGGTCTACTGGCTGCGCCGTGCGCTGCGGCTATCGCCTGCGTTTATCCAGCATCATTTTGCGCCGGCGATCAGGCTCCAGCTACAGGCCTGCCCGATTGATGCCTCCCTGTATGATGAGATGCAGCTAAAGCAGCTGTTAACCCAGTGCGCACTTAAGCTTTCACGCGAGTTCTCCGAGCGCGACGGCCAGTTTCTCCAGCTTTTTATGCAGCATATTCTGTGCGATCGCTGCTGCACGCCGTTTACTCCTTCCCAGCGCGTATGGCTTACCGCACGCATTGAGCACCAGGTCGCCGATGAAATGATGGCGCAGTGGTGGCACGACAGCGGGCTGATATCGGAACCCGGTGACGTGCTGCTGTTTGCGCTGCTGTTCAGTCAGATGCACGTTCCCTCTGTCGACGAGGCGCAGCATGAACACGAGCGGGCCTTGCTGCATGCGGTAAAAGAGTTAATTGTGCGCTTTCAGTCATTTTCCGGTATGCGATTTAGCAATAAGGAGGGGATTTGCAATCAGCTCTATACGCACCTTGCGCAGGCGATGGAGCGATGCCTGTTCGGCATTGGCATTGATAATACCCTGACGGAAGAGGTGGGACGCCTCTACCCCAAACTGCTTCGCACCACGCAAAAGGCGCTGGCCGGTTTTGAACAACGCTACTGTCTGACCTTTTCGCCCGAAGAGGTGGGTTTGATTACCGTCATCTTCGGCGCCTGGCTGATGCAGGAAAGCGTTTTACAGGAAAAACAGGTGCTGCTGCTGACCGGCGGCAACCCGGCGCTTGAACAGCAGATTGAGCAACAGCTGAGGGAGCTGACGCTGATGCCGCTGAACATTAAATATCTTGAGGTCGGTGAATATCAGCGCAGCAGTGCCCCAAAGGGCATTGCGCTGGTGGTGACACCCTATGCCACCCCGCTGCCGCTCTACTCACCGCCGCTGATCCACGCCGAGCTGCCTTTACAGCCGCACCAGCAGCAGCGAATTCGCCAGCTGCTGGAGTCGTAAATTTCAGACCCGGGCCTTGCCGTTGGCGTCACGCGCCTGAAACGCCTGGCCGTTCAGGAAACCCTGGGCCGCAGAAACAGCGCGGGTACCACCAGCACCGCCATCACCCAAAAAATCCCTCCGTGTAACGGCTGATACAGCACCCCGCAGACCATAGTCATAACGGCGATACCACCGCCCATCGCCAGGGCAGAGTAGATGGATTGCAGACGGATGACCTCGGCCCCCTGCCGCGCCGCGATAAAGCGCATGGCCGCAAGATGGCAAACGGTAAAGCTGCCGCAGTGCAGGATTTGCGCCACAATCAGCCACGGGAGCGCCGTCGTCGCGCCCAGCAGGCTCCAGCGGATAATGGCGCATACGCCCGATAGCAGCAGGAGCTGGCTGGCACTCCAGCGGCGAAACAGCCGGTGGCTGAAGGCGAAGATGACGATCTCAGCGATGACGCCCAGCGACCAGAGATAGCCGACCACGCTGGCGGTGTAACCCGCTTCCTGCCAGTAAATGGCGCTAAAACCGTAGTAGGCCGCATGTGCGCCCTGCATCAGCGTGACGCACAGCAAAAAGCGCCACACCGCGTTTTCCTGAAGCAGGCGCTGCCATTCCGGCCACCCTGCCCGCACATTTTGCTTCGTGTCGCCCTGCGGCATAACGGAGGGGCGCATAAGCATACCAGCGAACATGGCCGCCACGCCAAGGCAGAGCATTGCCAGCACGGCCTGATAAGAGAATGCATTCACCAGCACGCCCGTAAGCGCGGAACTGATCACAAATGCCAGCGATCCCCAGAGTCTGACCGGCCCATAGGCCATGCCAATCTGGCTGAGCCAGGTCGATGCCAGCGCGTCGCTAAGGGGAACCAGCGGCGAGAAAAATAGATTAAAGGCAATCATCACCAGCAGCAGCCATACCCAGAAGGCGCTTACCCAGAAGCTGAGGACAAAAAGTAGCGATAGCAGTGCCAGCAGGCGAAGTACGGTAATCAGCTGCGAGGGGTGAGTTACGCGGGAAGCAATGAGCAGGCTGCCGAGAAAGCGGGCAATCATGCCGCAGCCGAGCAGCAGGCCGATTTTCTCAGCCGTCAGGCCAGCGCCTTTAAGCCAGACGGCCCAAAAAGGAAGCCAGACGCCCCAGGCAAAAAAGTAGGTGAAATAGCCCAGGCCAAGCCAGTAAGCAGAACGAATGGTCATTTTCCCTCCGACGATGTGCGCGCTACTCTGTCAGAGGTGGAGTTTAAGATCAAACAACGGGACAATTTGTCCCGTTGTTATCACATTTCAGGTGCGCGGGAGCCTGTCAGGCATACACCGGGAAACGTGCACAAAGTGCCAGAACCTGTTTCTTGATGCGCTCGATGGTGCCTTCATCACCGATGTTATCAAGAATATCGCTGATCCAACCGGCCAGCTCACGCACCTCAGCCTCTTTGAAACCCCGGCGGGTAATCGCAGGGGAACCGATACGAATACCGGAAGTGACAAACGGGCTTTTCGGATCGTTAGGCACGCTGTTTTTGTTTACGGTGATATTTGCACGACCCAGCGCGGCATCCGCCTCTTTACCGGTCAGGTTTTTATCAACCAGATCCAGCAGGAACAGGTGGTTATGGGTGCCGCCTGAAACCACGTTATAGCCGCGCGCCAGGAACACCTCGACCATCGCTTTAGCATTTTTCGCGACCTGCTGCTGATAGACCTTAAACTCCGGCTCCATCGCTTCTTTCAGCGCGACCGCTTTACCGGCAATCACATGCATCAGCGGGCCGCCCTGGCCACCAGGGAAGACTGCGGAGTTCAGCTTTTTATACAGATCTTCATCGCCGCCCTTCGCCAGGATCAGGCCACCGCGCGGCCCTGCCAGGGTTTTGTGGGTGGTAGTGGTGACGATGTGGGCATGAGGTACCGGGTTCGGGTAAACGTCAGCCGCAATCAGGCCCGCCACGTGCGCCATGTCCACGAACAGCCAGGCACCGATACTGTCAGCAATTTCGCGCATTTTTGCCCAGTCACAAATACCGGAATAGGCGGAGAAGCCACCGATGATCATTTTTGGCTTATGCTTCTGCGCCTGGGCGGCCAGATCTTCGTAGTCAATTTTACCGGTTTCGTCGATGCCGTACGGCACCACGTTATACAGCTTACCGGAGAGGTTAACCGGCGAGCCATGCGTCAGGTGGCCGCCGTGCGCCAGATTCATACCCAGAATGGTATCGCCCGGCTGTAGCAGTGCGGTATAGACCGCAAAGTTGGCCTGTGAGCCAGAGTGAGGCTGCACGTTGGCATAGTCGGCGCCGAACAGCGCTTTAGCGCGATCGATAGCCAGCTGCTCAACGATATCAACATATTCACACCCGCCGTAGTAGCGTTTGCCCGGGTAACCTTCGGCATATTTGTTGGTCAGCTGAGATCCCTGCGCCTGCATTACGCGCGGGCTGGTGTAGTTTTCGGAAGCAATCAGCTCAATATGCTCTTCCTGACGCACTTTTTCCTGCTCCATTGCCTGCCACAATTCGGCATCGTAATCAGCAATATTCATATCACGCTTTAACATCCGCATCTCCTGACTCAGCTAACTTCATATCGGTATTTAACGGCCCGTTAGGGCGAAGACACACAGTGTAAACTGTTTTACCTGGGGAGGGGTAGCCACAAAGCAGGCTTTTTACGCAAACGATTGGCCTGAGAGCGGGCAAGGGTTGGTTACCTTTTTTGCAAGCCTGATTGTCCGGCATTTTCGTCATCGTCCCCTTCATCAGGATTCATCTGATGCCTGGCGGGGCAGCCTAATGCCCCCGCTAACTGCACGGAGAATTCTACATCGCCAACCACCGCAGGATAAGAGGTGCTGGCGGCCTGGGGCAAAGCCTGTAACGTGCTGGCGATGAGCGGTCAGTTTGATACGGAAGGTTTGATGAATTTACTGCCGCTGGAAAGTCAGCTGAGCGATCCGGCCTGCCGCTATTACCTCTGCGGTCCGGAGGAGTTTATGCAGGCAGTGGCACAACAGCTGCTGAAGCTGGGGATTGACGCATCCCGTATTCACTATGAGGTGTTCGGGCCGCATAAGGTTCTCTAACCATCCGGGAGAGATCGCCGTCCGTGATGGGCGGCGAACGCTTCGGGGGTAAGGCAGGGACTCAGATCGCCTCTTCGTCTTCTTCGCCGGTGCGAATACGCACCACGCGCGCCACGTCGAAAACAAAAATCTTGCCGTCACCGATTTTACCTGTATGCGCGGTGCGCATAATGGTGTCCACGCAGGTGTCGACGATATCATCAGCAATCACGATTTCAATCTTCACCTTCGGCAGGAAATCGACCATATACTCGGCACCGCGATAAAGCTCGGTATGGCCCTTCTGGCGGCCAAACCCTTTCACTTCGGTCACGGTCATTCCGGTAATACCCACCTCGGCCAGCGCTTCGCGCACGTCGTCGAGTTTGAACGGTTTGATAATGGCATCAATCTTTTTCATGGCAGACCCTTTTCAGTCCCCCCATCCGGGAGGGCAATTTCTATTCAGTATATGTGCAGCGGACAGATACCGCCGCGCGGTCCGTCTCTTTTCGGCATGCTACGCTACCATATCCCACCGGGGTAGCGGCACGGAAAATACTATTCCTTAAAGTCTGAGGCATCCAGCTCGTGCCGCGACAGCAGCTTATAAAACTCAGTGCGGTTACGCCCCGCCAGTCGGGCGGCGTGAGTCACATTGCCTTTGGTCATCTGTAGAATCTTTCTTAAGTAGTTAAGCTCGAACTGGTTTCTGGCTTCCGCAAAGGTGGGCAGTGCGGTATTTTCCCCCACCAGGGCCTGTTCAACCAGTGCCTCACCGATGACCGGAGCCGTGCTTAGCGCCACGCATTGCTCGATCACGTTAACCAGCTGGCGGACATTGCCTGGCCAGCTGGCGGCCATCAGCCGCTTCATCGCCTCGGTGGAGAACCGGCGTACCGAGGGTTTATGGCGTTCAGCAGACTGCTTCAGCAGATAGTTTGCCAGCAGCGGAATATCCTCCGCCCGCTCCTGAAGCGTGGGGATCTTAAGGTTTACCACATTCAGCCGGTAAAAGAGATCCTCGCGGAACACCTTTTTCTCCATCGCCTTAGGCAAATCGCGATGCGTGGCGGAAATAATCCGCACGTTGATATCCAGATCGCGGTTACTGCCCAGCGGCCGCACTTTACGCTCCTGGATCACCCGCAGGAGTTTTACCTGCAACGCCGGAGGCATATCACCGATCTCATCCAGAAACAGCGTTCCTCCCTCCGCAGCCTGGAACAGTCCCTCGCGGCTGCTGACCGCACCGGTAAAGGCCCCTTTCGCATGACCAAAAAGTTCCGACTCCAGCAGCTGCTCCGGCAGTGCGCCGCAGTTGATGGCGATAAAAGCCTTGTTCGCGCGTGGACTGGCAGCATGGATAGCCTGCGCCAGAATCTCTTTGCCGGTGCCGCTCTGCCCGTTGATCAGCACGCTGACGTCCGACTGGGCTACCATCCGCGCCTGTTCCAGCAGGCGGAGCATCAGCGGGCTGCGGGTCACAATGCCCTCGCGCCAGCTTTCGTCTCCGGCGGGCGCACGGTGTGCGAGTGCCTGATCGATGGCGCTATAGAGGGCGTCGCGATCCACCGGTTTGGTCAGAAAGCCAAACACTCCCTGCTGGGTAGCGGAAACGGCATCGGGAATGGAGCCATGCGCCGTCAGGATGATCACCGGCATGCCCGGCTGCTGCTTCTGGATTTCACTGAACAGCGCAAGGCCGTCCATCTCATCCATGCGCAGATCGCTGATGACCAGATCGATTCGCTCTTTCAGCAGCATTTTCAGCGCTTCAGGCCCGCTGGCTGCGGTACAGACGCTAAAGCCCTCGCTGGTCAGCCGCATGCCTAGCAGTTTGAGCAGGCTGGGATCATCATCCACCAGCAGCAGATTCGCCGATTTTTTTATCATGGCTGCGGGGCATCCTGGGTTGTGTTATCCGGCACAGCGACGCTATCGCCCTGTGCGGCGCCATTTTTATCAATGTGGCCGTTATCTGAGGTATCAGGCGAGCGGCGCGAGGACAGCTGTCGCTCAATATCGGTCAGCGTTTGCAGCTTGCGGCGGACCAGCACCAGCTCTTTATTCTGGGCAATCTGCTGCTGGCGCAGGGCATCAAGCTGGGCATCGCTGCTTTGTTGCAGATGATGATACCGCGTGCGCGCTTCGGACAGCTGGAGCTGCGCCAGCTGGTTATCGCGCCAGAGCTGTATTAGCGGTCGCAGGGGAACAGGATAATCGCCGATAAACCCATCCAGCCGCTGCAAATACTGCCGCCTCTCCACCGGCGTTTCGTTGCCATTGTCCATCAGCATCGCCTGCTTGAACGCGCTCTGCCAATCATCTGCCGGCCAGAGTCTGGCCTGCGCGCGTGCTTCCGCAGGTGATAACCTTACCGCACAGTCGATGGCTCTTAGCCAGTAGAGACTGCTGTCCATGACTTTGTTATCCGGCACGTCCCAGATCTCTTCGCAGGCCACCAGCGAATAGTTAACCACTTTGATTTCTGGTTCCGGCAGTGAATGCATATTACTGACGCCCGGATCGGGTACTTTATTAACACAGGCCGTCAACGCCGTTGCCAGCAATATCGTCAGTGCTACCCTGGCGCAGGGAGCAGATCGCATGGCTGAAAAAAGGCGGGATGATTTCATTATTTTTCGTTCCCTGAGAGGGTGTTAAGTTCGATACGAAAGCAAACATCAGCCGCATCGCTTTCCACCAGCTGGAGTTCTCCTCCCAGCCGATGGAGGGAGTCTTTGGCGATGCTCAGGCCCAGGCCACTGCCTTTCACGGCGCCTTTACGCTGGAGGCTACCCTGATAGAAGGGTTCAAATATCATCGCCTGCTCGGCGACGGGGATCGGCGTTCCGGTGTTCGCCACCTCCACCAGCACCCTGCCGCCCTGCCGACGGCTGCGGATCCAGATGGTACCGGATTCACTGCCATAATGTATTGCATTCGAGTAAAGATTATCAATCGCACGCATCAGTAATGCAGGTTCGGCAAGGCAGCTCGCTTCGGCAAGGTTAATTTCGGTACGCATCGCCTTGGCGCGCGCCGTCAGGCTGTGCGTGGCGATGACCGCGTCCACAAGGGGAGCAAGGGCCACCGGGGCCCGTTCTACCGGTGCATCTGACAGTTTGCGATTATAGTCCAGCAGCTGTTCAATCAGCCGCTGGAGATGGCGGCTGCTTTCGTCAAGAATGCCCACCACCTCATGCTGATCCGGCGTTAGCGGCCCGGCTATCTCATCAGCCAGCAGGGCCGTACCTTCACGCATGCTGGCCAGGGGCGTTTTCAGTTCATGGGAGATATGACGCAGAAACTCATGTCGCTGGGATTCCAGCCAGGCCAGCCGCTCACTCAGCCAGAGAATGCGCTGGCCCAGCGAACGTAGCTCTCGAGGCCCCTTTGCGGCGAGGTTATAGCCAGGCGGTTTGCCCTCGCCAAGACGGTTGATCATTCGCTCCACCGCCTTGACCGGCCCGATAATCATGCGGGTGAAGAGCAGAACCAGGCCGAGGCTGAGCAGAAAGAGGATCAGCGCCTGCCAGCCAAAATACTGCCCCCGCTCGGCAATTTCCCGCTGAAGCTGCAACCCGCGAGAAAACACCACTTCCCGCGTGGACTGAACCAGCTGGGTATTGGCGGCGGAGAAGGCTTCCAGCCCGTCGGAGGCGGCTTTAACCGGGCTGCTGTTGTCGCAGGTGATGTCACTCAGCTGCACCAGCCCCTGCCGCAGCGCATCGTAGATGCGCACGTCCGGCAGCACGGATCCGTGTGCATCCAGCATCCGTGCATACTTAGCCCGCTGGGTCTGATAAAGCCTGGCCAGCATCGGATCGTCGAGCACGCAGTATTGCCGGTAGCTGCGCTCCAGTTCCAGCGCGGTGCGTGCCATTGCTTCACTGCGGCGAACGTCGGTGAGGGTGGTACGGTTGGTTTCTGCCGCGCGATCGCTCAAAGCAGACAGGCTTTCCCAGGCCTGCCAGGCCAATACCAGCAGAGGAAGCAGCACCAGCAGAAACGCCATCAGCACCAGCTGGCGAAGGGAGCGGGGAAACAGACGCCATTTTTTCACGGAACACCCTCACAAAATGCAACGTCTGGATGCTAGCTGACCTGGAGGCGGGAGGGAAGTGCTGTTATCAAAACGAAAAATGGCAGATTCAGAGAATCTGCCATCTGCCCGGAAGCGTGCGCTCCCTGAAATAGGTGGTGCCTAACTCAACGTTGCGTCCGAAATTTGATAAAGCCACAGAGTGAACTGTTATCGGTTTGGTGGACGGCAGGCACCGTATTGTGCGTCATTCGATGTGTTATGAAGCGCTTGTCCGCTTTCGCAGGGCTGTCGTAACGAGGTGAATGAGCCACTGGCAGTGTAATAGCAATTATCGTGCCATATATCCATGCTTTGTATAATATCTATATTTTTCAGCAATCTGAATAGCATTATTTGTTTTCCAGGCAACAAAAATGTCACCTTTGAGAATTAAGTGTCGCTATTGGGCAACAGTTTTAACGCTTATTACCGTATTACCTATAAAACATGCAGTTAAATGTCTCCATATGGAGACAGTTATTTAGAGTCCTGTCGTATATCTGCAACACTTACGCCATGCATCTTAACGCATATGCGCTCCTGACAGGAAAGCAACCCCAACGCGCTGAGGCTCAGAGGGGTTCGTTTGGATATCGAAAATTATTGTTCGTTTAGATTGGACCCTGGCCATTCAGATAGCTTTGTTGAATAAATCAGACTCGGGGCAAGAGTCCCTGTGGCTTGTCGGGTTTTCAGTCAATACTCTCGTTTCCTGGCATACCTGCCTTCGTCATCTGTCCCAGAAACCGATATGCCGCTTTGCTGTTACGACGCAGGGATCTTTGCGACAGTGCCCGTTTTTGTTCGATTGGGTTTCAGCCCCCGAGTAAGAGCGTTTTTTTTCATAAAAAAATTTTTAATTTATGCTCTAATTCTTATTTGAAATTTTAAGGTGTATATATGATTTCTAATATTTCGAGAGCGTCATCTTTTTTAGTAAAAAACATATGCAGCAGAAAAATCAGCAACCTGGAGGTTCGCTCTGAGAAAAAATACGGATTTATCGGGAATCTTTTAAAGATAAAAAATGAAGTTATTACTTTCACTTTTAATGGAAGAAAGGAAAGATTTGAAAGTAAAGAAATATACTCAGCAATAGATAAAGCACTTAAAGGTAGTAGAAAAACAGAATGGTTTAAGGAGGAAACGATAAGCATTTTATCCTCCGAGGTTAATAAAACTATCGATGCAGCATGTAAACAACAGGGTAACATTATAAACAACAGACAGAGAGATGATATTTTCCGTAAAATATCATCGAGTCTTGGTGCGGTGAAATTAGATCCGAAATGTTCGCAAAGTAGCATCTCTCAGATACTGTATAACAATAAGTCTTTATCAGAACGAATTGAGAGATTATCTGCTTTCTCGCAATCTCTGGATGAAAAAAATAAATTGAAAAATATCGTAAATTCAAGACTAACCGATCAGGTTTTCATGAGGAAGTTTGGGGGTATTGATTTAAATCTGTTAAGACAAAAAATAGCGGAAGAAATGGCGTTTTTGGTAAAATTAGCTCATAAATACTGAAAATCAACTTTCGTCTTTTTTTTGAAAGACCCTAAAGTCAGAACATCAGAGCTATCGCGCCAGCGAACTGACGCTGTTAACGGTTGCGATCTCACTCTGGAATAACGTGTATATGAAATGCCGTAAAGGCGTGATAAGGGCCGGTAAGAGGCCGAAAGCAGCACGCAGCACGTGCAGGCTTCCGGCTACAGCGATTAACCCAGCTGCCTGCGCGCATTGCGGAAAATACGCATCCACGGGCTGTCTTCGCCCCACTCCGCCGGATGCCACGAGTTACTCACCGTACGGAATACGCGCTCAGGGTGCGGCATCATTATCGTCACCCGCCCACTTTCGTTGGTCAGCGCGGTAATGCCGTTGGGCGATCCATTTGGGTTCGCCGGATACTGCTGAGTGACGTTGCCCGCGTTATCGACAAAGCGCAGCGCCACCAGCCCCTGATGCTCAATCTTCGCCAGATGGGCCGCATCCCGCACCTCCACGAAACCTTCACCGTGAGAGACGGCAATTGGCATACGCGACCCCACCATACCGTCCAGCAGTAGCGACGGGCTGGCAGCCACTTCTACCAGGCTGAAGCGCGCTTCAAACCGTTCAGACTGATTACGCACGAAGCGTGGCCAGGCGTCGCTACCCGGGATCAGCTCATGCAGATTGGACATCATCTGACAGCCGTTACACACTCCCAGCGCCAGCGTTTGCGGGCGGTGGAAGAACTCTTCGAATGCGTCACGCACGCGAGTATTGAACAGGATGGATTTCGCCCATCCTTCACCCGCGCCCAGCACGTCGCCATAGGAGAAACCGCCGCAGGCGACCAGCGTCTGGAAACGTTGCAGATCGGTGCGCCCTGCCAGCAGGTCACTCATATGTACGTCAACGGCATCGAAGCCTGCCCGATGGAAGGCTGCCGCCATTTCAACGTGAGAGTTAACGCCCTGCTCGCGCAGAACGGCCACTTTTGGCCGCGCGCCCGTGGCGATAAACGGCGCGGCAACGTCCTCTTCCGGCCTGAACGTCAGCGCGACGTTGAGACCCGGATCGCGACTGTTTTTCTTCGCTTCATGCTCCTGATCGGCACAGTCCGGGTTATCACGCAGTCGCTGCATCTGCCAGGTGGTTTCTGCCCACCAGGTGCGCAGCTGGGTGCGGCTCTCGCTGTAAACCGCAGATTCGCCCGAGGTGATGACAAAACGATCCCCTTCCTGTGCCCTGCCAAGGACGTGAACGCAGTCGGCCAGGCCGTTATCCGCAAAGGCCTGCTCAACCTGAGCGCGATCGGCGGCGGCAATCTGAATAACCGCGCCCAGCTCTTCGTTGAACAGCGCCGCCAGCGCGTCATCGCCCAGCGTGGCAATATCGACCTGGAGTCCACAGTGGCCGGTAAACGCCATCTCTGCCAGCGTGACCAGCAGGCCACCGTCTGAACGGTCGTGGTAGGCCAGCAGTTTGCCCGCGGCCACCAGCGTCTGGATGGCGTTAAAGAAGCCCGCCAGCTGTTTGGCATCGCGCACATCCGCGGGTTTGTCGCCCAGCTGGCGATAAACCTGCGTCAGCGCGGTCGCCCCCAGCGCGTTATTCCCTTTACCCAAATCGATAAGCAGCAGCGCATTATCCTGCCCGGGTTGCAGCTGCGGCGTCACGGTACGGCGGACATCCTCGACGCGGGCGAAGGCGGTGATCACCAGCGACAGAGGCGAGGTCATTTCGCGCTGTTCGTTGCCCTGCTTCCAGCGGGTTTTCATCGACATGGAGTCTTTGCCGACCGGGATAGTAATGCCCAGCGCCGGACAAAGCTCCTCGCCTACCGCCTTAACCGCTTCGTACAGACCGGCATCTTCACCCGGGTGACCCGCCGCCGCCATCCAGTTGGCGGAAAGTTTGATACGCTTCAGCGAACCGATCTGCGTGGCGGCAATGTTGGTCAGGGCTTCCCCCACCGCGAGGCGACCGGAAGCAGCAAAATCCAGCAGGGCAACCGGCGCACGCTCACCCAGCGCCATCGCCTCACCGTAGTAGCTGTCGAGGCTGGCGGTGGTCACGGCGCAGTTAGCCACCGGGATCTGCCAGGGACCAACCATCTGGTCGCGAGCCACCATGCCGGTCACCGAGCGGTCACCAATAGTTATCAAAAAGGTTTTTTCCGCCACGGACGGCAGATGAAGCACCCGCCTGACCGCCTCGGCCAGGGTAATATCGTGGCGATCCAGCGGCTCACCCACCGCTTTCAGCGTACTGACGTCGCGGGTCATTTTTGGCGTTTTGCCCAGCAGCACGTCCAGCGGCATATCAATAGGCTGCGTGTTGAAGTGACTGTCGGAAAGTGCCAGATGCCGTTCTTCGGTCGCTTCACCAATTACCGCGTACGGTGCGCGTTCACGCTTACACAGGGCATCAAACTGCGCCAGCTTATCCGGCGAAACGGAGAGCACGTAGCGCTCCTGCGATTCGTTACACCATACCTCCAGCGGGCTCATTCCCGGCTCATCGCTGAGGATGTCGCGGAGGTTGAAGCGACCGCCACGACCGCCGTCGCTAACCAGTTCCGGCATGGCGTTTGACAGGCCGCCCGCGCCCACATCGTGGATAAACTGAATCGGGTTGTCCTCGCCCAGCTGCCAGCAGCGATCGATCACTTCCTGACAGCGACGCTCCATTTCCGGGTTGTCACGCTGCACCGAGGCGAAGTCCAGATCGGCATCAGACTGCCCTGACGCCATAGAGGAGGCTGCGCCGCCGCCCAGGCCGATATTCATCGCCGGGCCACCGAGAACGATCAGCTTCGCGCCCACGGTAATTTCACCCTTCTGTACGTGGTCGGCGCGGATATTCCCCATGCCACCCGCCAGCATAATCGGCTTGTGGTAGCCACGCAGCTCAATGCCGTTGTGGCTGTTTACCTCTTCTTCATAGGTGCGGAAGTAGCCATTCAGCGCCGGACGTCCAAATTCATTATTGAATGCCGCGCCGCCCAGCGGGCCATCCGTCATGATATCCAGCGCCGTGACGATGCGTTCCGGCTTGCCGAAATCTTCTTCCCACGGCTGTTCAAAGCCTGGAATGCGCAGGTTGGAGACGGAGAAGCCCACCAGCCCCGCCTTCGGTTTAGCACCGCGGCCTGTCGCACCCTCATCGCGAATTTCACCGCCGGAACCGGTCGCGGCGCCCGGCCAGGGGGAGATTGCCGTAGGGTGGTTGTGCGTCTCCACCTTCATCAAGATGTCGGTCTGTTCCTGATGAAAGTCGTACTGATGCCGCTCGGCGTCGGCGTAGAAGCGACCTACCGTCGAGCCTTCCATTACCGCCGCGTTATCTTTATAGGCAGACAGCACGTAGTCAGGCGTTTTCTCGAAGGTATTCTTGATCATTTTGAACAGCGATTTTGGCTGCTGCTCACCGTCAATGATCCAGTCGGCGTTGAAGATTTTATGGCGGCAGTGCTCGGAGTTTGCCTGAGCAAACATATAGAGTTCAATGTCGTTTGGATTGCGCCCGAGGGTCTGAAATGCGCTAAGCAGGTAATCGATTTCATCCTCTGCCAGCGCCAGGCCCAGCCTGCGGTTGGCCTGCTCCAGGGCGCTACGCCCTTCGCCCAGCGCATCGACGCTCTGGAGTGGCGCAGGTTCGTGCTGAACAAAAAGTTGTTCGGCCTGGCTCAGCTCAGTCAGCACCACTTCCACCATCCGGTCGTGCAGCATCATACTCAACTGCGACCAGTGTGCGGACGTCAATGTTGGACCTTTAATGTAAAAAGCCAGCCCCCGCTCAAGACGCCTGACCTGCGGCAAACTGCAGTTATGGGCGATATCGGTCGCTTTTGACGACCAGGGTGAGAGCGTGCCGGGACGAGGCGTTACCAGCAGCAGGCGCCCTTCGGGGGTGTGTTCGGCGAGAGAGGGGCCATATTTCAGCAGGCGCTGCAGGCGAACCTTGTCTTCTGCATTTAGGGGCGCGCTGACATCGGCGAAATGGACGTACTCAGCGTATATATCACTCACCGGCAGGTGAGCGTCCTGAAAGCGGGCCAGCAGTTTGTTAATACGAAATGCCGACAGAGCGGGCGAACCACGCAGAATTTCCATCATCAAAGATCTCTCGTCTTCGAAGCGCCGGGCGACGCTTCTTTGGGCGCAACAGGGAAAACGGGGGCCATTATAGAGAATCCCCGCCCTTTACGAAACCGTTTGCGCAGAATATATCGGCCTGCGGAATTGGCTGAAAATCACCCAATTCCATATTAATTCTGTTGCGCAAGGGACATGAGTTGCGCAAAATGCCCCACGCTCGGGAGCCAATACAAACAACATATACTGCCGCTAAAGGCAGAAACCTGAGCGAATTAGAGAGATAACTATTTGAAACACCTAAAATTTAATTATCTTTTCATCGGGCTGATCACCGTGCTGCTCGCGCTGGCACTGTGGCCTGCGATCCCCTGGCATGGGGGATCGCAGGACCGTATTGAGCAGATAAAATCGCGGGGCGTTCTGCGTGTCAGCACGCTAAATTCCCCGCTGACTTACTACACCATCAATAAAGCACCGGCCGGTATGGATTACGAGCTGGCGAAACGTTTTGCCCGCTATCTGGGCGTTAAGCTACAGGTAACCGTTCGTCAGAATTTGAGTGAGCTGTTTGACGACCTGGACGACGATCGGGCTGACGTGCTGGCGGCGGGACTGATTTATAGCAGCGACCGGTTGAAACACTTTCGTACCGGCCCCGCCTATTACTCCGTTTCACAGCAGCTGGTTTACCGTATGGGTCAACCGCGCCCTAAAAGTCTGGCAGACCTGAAGGGGCGCCTGACGGTGGCCTCCGATTCTGCTTATCTCTCTACGCTACGAAACATGAAGCAGGCGCAGTATCCGCATCTCGACTGGGCCATCTCCACCGATCAGAGTCCCAGCACGCTGCTGGAAGCGGTCGCTGACGGCAAACTTGATTATACCGTGGGCGATTCCGTCTCCATTGCCCTGCTCCAGCGGATCCACCCGCAGCTGGCGGTGGCGTTTGATATCACGGAAGAGGAGCCGGTCACCTGGTATATTCAGCGTGACCGCGATGACAGTCTGGATGCGGCGATGCTTGACTACTTCAATGCGATGGCTGAAGAGGGGGCGATGGCACGGCTGGAGGAGAAGTATCTCGGACATGTCGGCACCTTCGACTATGTTGATACGCGCACCTTCCTGCGCGCCATTGATGGCACGCTGCCCGCCATTCGTCCGCTGTTTGAAAAGTACGCCAGCGCCATCGACTGGCGCCTGCTCGCCGCGATCTCCTGGCAGGAGTCACACTGGAACCCGCAGGCGACCTCCCCTACCGGCGTACGCGGCATGATGATGCTGACGCGCAATACGGCAGAGAGCCTGTCGGTCAGCGATCGTACCGACCCGGAGCAAAGTATTCGCGGCGGCAGTGAATACCTGACAAGAATGATGGAAAAGATCCCGCAGACGATCCCGGAAGATGAGCGGATCTGGTTTGCGCTGGCGGCCTATAATATGGGCTATGCCCATATGCTGGACGCGCGAACGCTGACGCAGAAGCAGAATGGCAACCCGGATAGCTGGGCCGACGTGAAGCTGCGCCTGCCGATGCTCAGCCAGAAACGCTATTACAGCCAGACCAGCTATGGCTATGCGCGCGGGCAGGAGGCCTATAACTACGTGGAGAATATCCGTATTTACCAGCTCAGCCTGGCGGGATATTTACAAGAGCAGGAGCGCAGGCTGGCCCAGCAGGCCGCACTTGAGGCCCAGCTGGGCCACGCCTATCCGGCGGTGGAACCGCAGATCGCGCTGAACTGATGGGCTGATGGGCTGATATTGTGCGGTGGTGGAGCGGTATGACGCGCCGTGGTTTAGCCCGTTTTATCGCCGGATGCCGGATGTCGCGCTAACTCGCGCTGCGCTTTCTTCTCGGCACGCCGCTGGCGGAAGAAGTCGCTAAGCATGGAAGCACAGGCTTCCGCCCGGATCCCCTGCTCAACTTTCAGCTGATGATTCATGCCGGGATGGCCCAGTACATCCATCAGCGAACCGGCCGCGCCGGTTTTCTGATCTTTGGCCCCAAATACCAGTCGGTCGATACGGCCATGGACCATCGCGCCCGCGCACATCACGCAGGGTTCAAGCGTGACGTAAAGGGTCGTATCACAGAGCCGATAGTTTTTCAGCGCAATACCGCCCTGCCTGATGGCCATAATTTCCGCATGCGCGGTAGGATCGTGATGACCAATGGGCCGATTCCAGCCCTCACCAATAATCTGACCATTCTGCACCAGAACGGCCCCGACGGGCACCTCGCCCTCTTCCCATGCCCGACGCGCCAGCATTAACGCATGGTCCATCCAGAATTCGTCGTCTGTGGTCGTATTCACCTGAGTCTCCAGCTTAAAACGCCGGGCATTATATACGCCTGCCCCTGAAATAACATATGTGCAGGCATCAGGCGTCGTGAGAAGAGGCGGTCGGGCGGGCGGGAAGAGAAGACTATTCCAGCTGTTGGAGCTGTCCCCGCGGCGTCACCCGCCAGCGGTGCTGGCAGAAAAACAGCAGCGGGTTATCCTGCTTGCTGTCGCTGTAGCCGCTATAAAGTTGCAGAGGCGTACCGATCTGCTCCTCAAGCTGCGCGACTTTTTCATGACCCAGACAGCGCATTGCCAGCAGGCGCCCACCGTAACCGCGACGCATCTGGCTGGCAATCAGCTTCACTTTCGGCAGAAAGGCCGAGTCGAAATAGACCTGCTCTACCAGCGGCTGTGGGGAACCGGTGATCAGCCAGACGTCGGCGTCGGAACTGTTGAGATAGTCGGTCAGGCGCTGCTGCACGACGGGAAAAGCCGTGACGCGCTGGCGAAACCAGGTGGCAAAGGTTTTTTCCCGGGCACAGAGCCGGGCTTCACTGTGGCCAAAGGTGATCGACCATAGCAGCAGGCTCATAGGCCAGCGCGCCGCGCGCCCGCTGATCAGCAGGCCAGCACCGATGACCGGCAGCAGCGGCACTACCAGTAGCAGGTTGAGCGGTTGCCGCCACAGCAGGTAGCGCATAAAGGTGCCAAACATATCCTGCTGATGCAGCGTGCCATCAAGATCGAAAAAAACTACGCGTCGTTGCTGACCGGTTATCAAACATTACTCCCTGGATATCATTAAATTCTGTACTTTGTGCCGTGCACGATACTCATACCTTAGCAGCGATAATGATGAACGCCAACGCGATGCCCTGCCGTAGCTGCTGTCACTCTGCATTGTGAACGCTAATGCTAAATAGCCGGGCGTAACAGGTACCACGGTTGCGCTATTTGTGCCGCAATTGAGTTAGCAGCGCGTTCGCTTACGCTTTATCTCCGAGGGCGGCACGGAGAAATCCATTATGCTTTGCCAGCCCTGCACTTGCCTGCGCGGCTGAAAGGCCGGTAAGCACCATCAGCACGGCGGGTTTAACCTCATAGTGGGTCTGCTTTAGCGCATGCTCCGCTTCCTGTGCAGTACAGCCGGTGGCCTGACACACCATCCGGCAGGCCCGATCGACCAGCTTAACGTTGGTTGCCTGCATATCCACCATCAAATTCTGATAGACCTTGCCGACTTTAACCATCGCGCCGGTAGAGATCATATTCAGCACCAGCTTCTGCGCCGTACCCGATTTCAGCCGGGTTGAGCCGGTCAGCGCCTCCGGCCCCACCACCGGAGAAATAACAATTTCAGCCTCTCGGGCAATGGGCGAATCCGGGTTACAGGAAACCGCCGCCGTATGGCAGCCCAGCTGGCGGGCAAAACGTAATCCCCCTATCACATACGGCGTTCTGCCAGAGGCGGCCAGCCCAACAACCATGTCGGCTGAGGTCAGGTTTAGCGCCTGCAAATCATCAATTCCCAGCTGCTCGCTGTCTTCAGCGCCTTCCACCGCCTTAAGCAGCGCACCGGGGCCGCCTGCAATCAACCCAATAACCTGGCCGTGAGGGACGCCAAAGGTTGGCGGGCACTCAGAGGCATCGAGCACGCCCAGACGCCCGCTGGTACCTGCGCCCATATAAATCAGCCTTCCGCCTGCCCTAAACGCGGCAGCAGCAGCCTCAACGGCCTGCGCAACCTGGGGCAGCGTCAGACGGACGGCTTCCGCCACCTTTGCATCCTGCTGATTGAATGCCGTTACCATCTCAAGCGTTGAGAGGCTGTCGAGATCCATTGTTTCACTATTACGTGTTTCCGAAATCAGGGTACCAAGATTCATAACGGGCTCATGTGTGAATTTTTAATTCAGTAATATAACCTGGTAAGGAATATTATATTCGCAGTCGGGCATCGGGGCTCACTTTTAATGATGTTATGCGATAACCGTGCCGCAGCGCTACCGGCAGGCTATTATCAGTCTCTTTCGTTCAGGAAATTGTTACTCTCAGGAGAGATAAATCAATGAGTTCACTACTGCGCATTCGTCAGCTCTATCCCAGTCTGGCGCTCAATGAGCGTCGGGTGGCTGATTTTGTATTGTCCCAGCCGGATCGTGCACGACATCTCAGCTCACAGAAGCTGGCGGAGGAGACCGGCGTCAGCCAGTCAAGCGTGGTGAAATTCGCGCAAAAGCTGGGCTATAAAGGCTTTCCTGCCCTCAAGCTGGCGCTGAGTGAATCGCTGGCCGGTAAAGATGCCCTCACCGTCCACAACCTGATCCTGAGTGACGATCCGCTGAAGGCGGTGGGAGAAAAGCTGCTGATGGAGAAGCAGTCAGCGATTCGCGCAACGCTGGATATTAACAGCGAGGCCATGCTGCTTGAGACGCTGAGGCTGCTGCAGGAAGCCAATCGCATTGTGCTGGTGGGGATTGGCGCATCGGGTCTGGTGGCAAAGGATTTCTCCTGGAAGCTGATGAAAATCGGCATGAGCGCGGTCGCCGAACAGGATATGCATGCCCTGCTGGCCAGCGTACAGGCGCTGGGCCCGGGCGATCTGCTGTTAGCCATCTCCTACACCGGCGAGCGACGCGAGATCAACCTTGCGGCCCAGGAAGCCCAACGCGCCGGGGCGAACGTGCTCGCCTTTACCGGCTTTACTCCCAACACGCTACAGCAGCGCGCTAACCACTGTCTTTATACGGTAGCCGAGGAGCAGACCACACGCAGCGCGGCTATCTCTTCCACCACCGCCCAGCTAACGCTGACCGACCTGCTGTTTATGGCGCTGGTACAGCGCGATCCCGAGCGGGCCGGGGATCATATCCGGCATAGCGAGGCGCTGGTGAAAAAGCTGGTTTAACGCCAGTCCTGTCAGGACAAGTCATTGTAAGGCACGGCAAGGCAAACTTAACGCTGCATATTTAAAAAGTATGCTTTGCCGCTTTCCTTCTTTCAACAACCTGCTTATCACAATCTTCAATAAGACGTACTTAGGCATCTGCCGCCATGCAGTTCATAGTGAAGCTGTGTAGAAGAAGTCCGGTTTTTTATTTAGGGGTAACTAAAGAAATGTCAATGAAGAAGAGGTGTTGCAGTGGATATCATAATAACGGACAATCTTACTAAAATGTACAATTCGAGAGGCCGTATGAAAATTTTTGTTATCAATTTAAAAAAGTCAGTTTTCCGTAGAGAAGCTATCACCAGCCGTCTTGACGAACTGGGATTAGAATTCGAACTTCTAGATGCAGTCGATGGCCGTGACATGTCAGAGGAAGAAAGAAGAGTCCATACGAAAGAATTAAATTATGCTTTTTTGCCAGGAGAAATTGGTTGCGCATTAAGCCATCAAAAAGCATACAAAAGGATGATTGATAATAATATCTCTGAGGCGTTAATTCTGGAAGATGATGCACTTCTTCCCGACTGCCTTCCATCACTATTAAGCAATGAGATGCTAACCTCCTCTAAACCGGGGATATTACTACTTAGCAGGGTTAACAAATATATAAAAAAACCGACACGCTCACTGAACGGAATTTTTTCAGTCCATTCAGTTCATAATGCAACCACTGCACATAGTTACATTATAAACTTAAGTGGTGCCAAAAACCTCCTTAGGAGTTTGTATCCTATATGGATGACTTCTGACAAATGGAGTTTATTCGAAGATTACTCCCTTGTTAATATTGAGGCTATTATTCCAGAACCCGTTACCCTGGGTGAAAATGCAAAAACCTCAACAATAAACCATAGCAAATGCGATGATGATATTTTAAAGGTAAAAAAAGAAACCTGGGAAAAGCTAATGAAAAAAAGGCCTGTTAGGGTAAGAGTTAAACATCGTCTTCGTCGCGCTATTACGCCAATTTTCAATAAGATAATTGATCAGAAAAAGGGCCCACGCTAGTGGGCAACAACATTTTATTCACTTCGATACCAACCCATTAGTTTAATATATGAGTTTGTTAAATTTAGTGCTGATGCTGCACCGGTATTCGCTGTAGAACCTGACAGTGAGTGTGAGTGGGCACCAATCCCAACCGTGTGGCTATGTGCTCCAGAACCAGCAATTCCGACATTATGTGCGTGTTGACCATTTACGGTGGTTACTGCCTGTGCTGCTGCTCCACTGCCTCCACGCGAAACAGCAGCAGTCCCACCGGCTGCATCCCATGTACCATTTATTGCAAGTCCATCCTGATTACTCGGTAGTCTCATCCCTGCACCATGTTGATGCTCCCCTTGCGCATCTGTCCATGCAGTATGACCATGATCCCCTACACCCGATGTCCCTCTGGTACCATAGTCAAAAGTGCTCGTATTAGCAGAAAAGGTATGATTGTGGGCTGGGAGATTATCTATATTTAGTATTGTGGAATCAGCCCCCCCGATTGTCATGATATCGTTACCTGTCGCACTCCCTAAGCGAACAGTGCGGTTCTCACCAAGATACTTCCATGAAGTACCCGGGAATAATTTATTTGGATTTTTATTCTGAGCAAACCATACAACAATTCCAACAGGATATATACCGTTTATGCTTTGTGTCATAAATGCAGATTCCAGCCTAAGCTGTAGCATTTTTTCATCACCATTGTCCAGCACGTCCTCCCCGCTTTTGTCAGCAATAAATTGCGCTAATACCGAAGCGATCACTGATGATTGTCGCCAGACCTTATTGAGCTGTTCACTTCGAGCAATTCCAGTCTGAAATCCATTACTCAGCGCATCAAGTGATTCATAATCCGATTGTGACAAAACATTCGCATTTTCACCAGTTGAAAAAGATTTAAAATCGTTTATAGCCATTATTACTCTCCATTAATCTTATAGATCACAGCTATTCCAGCAGGTTTAATTGCCAGGTACCCTTGATTAATAATTTCCTTCGTTATGCTCGGCATATTATCAGCCATAACATTAACGGTTATAGTCATATCCTGATTGTCAGTAAATGAAAGCTTGACATTCCCCCGGGTATAAATACCCTTAAGAATGGATGGTAGACTTTCGGCCGTGCCATCCCAGTTATTTGCACCTATTTTTGCTCGCAGCATAGTTCGAAAATCATCATCATCTACGCTTATTAGACCTGATACAGGTTCATAGCGGTCTTTCCATGTGCCTAAATCTAATCCTAAACTTTCACTATCCAGAGTAAAAAAATAGTCTTCAATTGGTGCATTAATCTTGCGTGTTCGGCCAATCCACTCTCCCAACACATCCAGCTGCTTACCCGTTGCAACGTCAATATCAAATGCAGCGACTAGCCTTTCTAGTGAAAGAGAGAGTTCTTCAAAAGGTCGAGTTGAAAGATCTATGTGTTCGACAAAAAGAGGTTTAGCGCGGTGATAGTTGGTTATCAGGTCGGTATAGACACTCATGGTACAACCTTAATTTTAATATCATCAATGATGCATGAGGCAAATTCATCATAAGCTATTACAATGTTATTGGTTGCAAGACTACTTTCACTCTTCCCTAATTTTAAACTGACGACATCATAAAATTGACTATTTGAATTATCTTCTCCACTGGTCAAATTAGCTGGGGAGTATAATCTACTCAGGAGAATATCCCCCCCAATGCCAAGATTATTGATATAATTTGAAACAGCACTTTTGACATCTACTGCGACCGAATTGGTATAACCTGCAAGTGCTTTAAATTCTATCTCAATATGTATCGGTACCGATACTGGTCGTGAGAAACGTATGTTTTGCGGAGTACCATAACTATCCTTCACTATTAGACTGGTATTACCATATGTGGCAACTCCCAGAGACTTTTTACCACGAATAACTTCAGCTATTATCGGGGCGCTGCCACCAACGACTATTGCTGAGATCGAATGGGCAGGTAATCCGTTAGCATCTACATCATTTGTATCATTCTGGTATATTTTATGGGCGGTGACCCCATCAATATTTGAAATAGCCCCGTCAAGCGCATCAAACGTCGATAAAGAGGTTAATGCTACGCTCTGAGCCTGCCGCTGACGTAGTTCGGCATCTGTTTCGGCTGCGGTACCCATCGCGGCGGCTGTGAGGTTAATGACAGATTTCCAGCCACGAGTTGGCGTGTTAATCTCCGTGACTGATCCAATTGCTGCCATAACAGGGCCAGTACTAGTGCAGGTCGCTGTTACCGTTACGGAACCATTTATATCAATAGTGACGCTGGCAGGAAGGTTCCATACAATATTATTACTGTCTTTTACAGAGCCATTGTTAATAAGTGTGCCAGCCGACCCTACTAGAGTTAGGTCCACCGTTGAATTAATGGCACCTTTACGAGAGATACCGTTGATTTTTACATTACGTGTAAGAGCATCCCCCTGAGCTGTAGTGGGCGAAAATGAGTTGTAACATGATACAGCCGCATTATTGGTATCATGAATAGCCAGCGCGACTATTGCCAGCATCTGCCCATCCTTGCTGTCCGGCTCAAGGTACGCATCGCTGCCGTAAATCTGCTGAAAATAACCGGTCAGGGTGCTGAGGATCGCCTGATAGCCGGGCGCAGCGATCCCCTGGGCCGTTATCGTTGCCGATAACCCCAGCGTTGAAAGATTAAGTGCCATTATTCCTCGCTTGTGACTGTCGTGGTGCCGTACCGGGTGCTGACCGTCGCCGTAACGACCGCCCGCCGCGTTGTGGCGGTAAAGCTCATTTCAAATGAGAGGATTTCCAGCACCCCCTCGGTTTCCAGGATGCGCTGGCGCAGCGCCAGCTCGACCGCAACGTCGTTTGGCCTGTTGGAGAGCAGATTCATCCACGGCGTTCCCTCGGTGGTATCAAGGAACCACTGCCCGTACCACAGCATCAGCCGGGTTTTGATCGCCTGGGCGACGGCCTCCGGGCTGTCCGTCAGAAAAGTGTTGTCCCCTTTGCCGAAGGTGTAGTCACCGTCCTTGTCTTCACGCCGATATTTCATTGCGGCACCTTAGTGACGCTGTTGCCACCCTGAATACCGCCGTGAACGTGTGTCGCCTGGCTAATGCCCTGCGCAATCTGATCTCCGGTGGAGGTGATCCCGCCGTCGACGCTGACGTTGCCTTTGGTGGTGACCTCACCATTAACGCTGACGTTGCCGTTAATCGTTAACAGCGACGTGTTAATGGTCACCGCCCCGCTCTGCGCCAGGGCGATAAAGGCGCTGCCTTCGTCGGTGCGAATTTGCAGGGAATCGGTACTGATATCAGCGATTTTTTGCGCCTGCGACTGCGGGCCGACCAGCGCGAACGCGTCGGAAAGATCGTGCTGGCGCGGGTCGACCGGCTCCTGAACGCCGCCGCTTTGCCACCAGAAGTCAATGCAGCGGTCGCTGAAGAGAAGCAGGCACTCATCGCCCGCCTTGACCGGAAAGGTAATGGTACAGCCGCCGCCGCGTGGAAAAATGACCGGTACATCCACCAGCATGGGCAGCTCTACCGATTTGCTGCCGCCTTTGCCGTCGCGCACCGTCCCTTTAATCGCGGGCTGCACCTCGCAGGTCACCGCAACAGGGTCGAATGAGTGAATGATGCCGGGCAGAGAGACGCGCAGTGCGGAGGATACCGAGTTGGATAAGGCTTTATACGCCTGATATTCCCCGCCAATCACTGACTGAATTGGAACTGGCATAAAAACTCCATTAAAAAACCCGCACGCGGCGGGCTGATATAAAAACGGGCGCCGCAGAGGCTGGCGCGAGTGTTAGGTTGCTTTTTGCGGGGTGAGGTTAATCAGCGTCTGGTTTTCCCGGGCAATACACAGCAGGGTCATATACCAGTTGGTACCGCGGGTGTCGCCGTCGTAAGTAATGGATTTGACGATATAAACCCCTTCTGATGAGAGATCGCCCGCATGGCTTTTACTGTCCGCCCCCTTCCGGGTGTCATTTGCTCCGGCTGCCGCCGTGCCCTGTGACGAAGATGCGGCATCATCCTGAGTTAACATGCTTCGCTTAATCTCAACGGTGCCGTGAAGACGGATATTGGGGTTGATCAGACATTTCACCGTTATCCCGTTATCAATGTTTACCGAAGGCACGCCAATCAGGCCGGACTGATAGTTAAGTACCACCGAGGACGAAAGGTAGCTCTCCTCCGGTACCATTTGCAGCTTTCCATCAACAAACTGCCAGCTTGAGCGGCACTGCGCAGCCACGTTATCCATCGTCTGCGCGGCCGTCTGATAAAACACCCGTCCGCGCGGGAAGCGCGTGTCAGGCAGGGTGCCGGTTGCGCCTGACGTTACGCCTGCCGGGTCGAAGTTGCGCAGGGTAAGCGAATAAACATCCCCAGGCCGATAACCTGCCGCCAGCGTACTTTTCAGGGTGGTGGTTAAGGCCGCCCGGTGTCCGTCGACGGCATGCACGATCATCGCGTAATCGGGTGTCGATTCCTGCTGAGTGGTGGCATAGCGGATCTCGCCGCTAAAGATCTCACCATAGTTCAGTCCCCGACTCTGGCCCGTCTCTTCCTGCGAAACTGGCACAGCAACGCCTACCTCGCTGCTTTGAACCGCCGGCGCGATCCCCTGATAACCCGCCACCACTTTAATTCGGGTAAACTCTCCTTTCAGAATTTTATTGCGGGTCCCCTCCGCCAGATTGTAAAGGGCGATGGTCGCCTCACTACCGGGTTTACTGACGTCGGTGGTGATGGTAAAGGTGATTTTCAAATCGCCTAAGACGTAATTTTGCTGGTCCTTATCCGTCAGGACCAGCTCAAGATAGCGGTTCCAGTTGACGCTCATAGTGACTCCGTCAGGACGCAAAGATGACTCTTAGTACCGAGATCAAACTGCCCGGGCGATCCCGCCGTGGGATCGTCACAGAAAACCGCCAGCCCGAAATCCAGGTTGAGATAGCCGTGCTGCTCCAGCAGGTTAACATCAGCCACCAGCGGCAGACCGGTGATAATATCGCTGCCGTTAATATCCTGAAGATCCAGAATCCAGCAGGGATCGCGCCACAGCAGGCCGATGCGATAACTGATATTGTTGATGGAGATATCGAATCGCTGATTATCCGCAGATAACGGAATTTCATTGATATTCACGCTGCCCCCCTTATAGCCGACGTGCCGCTCCATGGCCGGGTGACTTTCTTACCGCTGTTATGCACCTCGGCGGTGGCCACGCCCTGCTGCATATTGTCTTTCCCGGCGCTGTAGCTCAGCTGCGTTTCGCTGACCAGCACTTCAGTCAGCTTTAAAGTGGCAATCAATGCATTTTCATTGTCCCTGCTGCCCGACACGGTTATCGAGGTGATCAGCATATTGCGATATAAGCGCTTGCCGGTCACCACGTCCAGCAGCTCCCGATTTTGCTGCGCATCGCGTAATTTTTGATACACCTCTTTCGGGCTCTGCCCCAGACTCAGGCCGGACGCGAGCGAACGGGTATCCCATAAGTCCAGCAGCGAGCCGCCGCCCGCGCACCCAATCGTCATATCCAGCTGGGCGGGATTTTGCCAGGCATGGTCGTAGATTTTTGCTCCCCGCTCAACCGGGTGGCTGGCGGTCGTTAACGTATCGGTATGGGTTTCAGCGGTGACCACATCCGGGATCAGCACGCCAATCTGCCGACGCTGTAGGGTAAAAAGTGTTGAGAAAAGATCCATTATGTTGGCCTCGCAGAAGCTTGCTCAACGAAATAAGCGTTAACATCGTGCTGATGCTGCTTAACCTGCCAGGCGGTGGCAACGGGATCGGCCGAACCGCTGACGTTGATATGCGTCTCCTGCTGGAGATTCACCACCTTATCCTGGCTAACGCTGTTCACCTCACTGACTGAGGCCTGTCGTCCGTCCGTGGCCTGAATACTGGCCGCATGCAGCGTCAGTAACTGAGCATTCAGGGCCTTCGCCGGCCCGGATAAGGCACTTTGCACTCCGCTCTTTGGGCTCTTTTCGTCAGTTCCATCTGGTGAAAAGAGCCCGGTAAAGGAATGCTTCATATCCTCAATGTCCTTATCAGAGAAAAAATGCACCTTATGCAGAAAAGATACAAATGGCCCTTCGGCCAGCTCTTTGCCCATCTCCGTAAAGAAGCGGTTAAGAAAGGCCTTTACCTTTTCCACGGCCGCGATCATATCGGGCGACCAGTTACCCGTCAGGAAGTCCGACAGGGTTTGCAGCCCCTCTTTCCAGTCAAGTGTGCCCTGATTCAGCTTATTGAACTTATCTACCAGCCAGCCAATCGCCGTTTTCGCGGCGGCAATACCAGGCGCCCACGTATCCCAGTCAATGAGGGACTTGCCCCCCTCCTGCCAGGTTTTGTAGTCATCGTATAACGCGAGGATCGCCACGCCCAGCCCGGCGATGATGCCGATCGGTGAGAGCAGAAATGCGCTGTTTAACAGCATCCAGGCAACCGTCACTTCACCCAAAATGGTTATCAGCTGCTTTGTGCCGTTATCCAGTCCGTCCCACCAGCCCGTCAGATCGTTTGCGCCCTGAACCAGCCGCACGACAACGCGCTCCCCCACTTCCGCCACGCTGAGCAGGATATCCACCACCTTACCCAGCGTGCGCTCAATATCAGGCGCATTCTCCAGCAGCCTGCCGCTTAAGCGGTCAAAGGAGTCTGCCAGGCCGTCCATCAGCCGACTGCCGCTTTTAGCCTGAACCAGATCGCCGACCTGACTGATGCGCCGCTGGGCCGTCATCATATGATGACCACTGGCGGTCACCTGGCTCATATTGACGCCGAGAGTGTCCACGATGCGGGCATATTCCGCGCTAAACTCCCCCAGCCCCTGGCGCATGGCCGTAGCGATCTGCGGATTGATATTCAGCCTGCTGGCAAAGTCCGCCGCCTGCGCCTGTGGAAGGGCCGCCAGCTTACTGCTGGCGCCGTTAAAAATCTGGCCTGCCGAACTGAGCTGGCCCTTATCATCCCGCGTGGTAACGCCGAGCCGGTTAAGCAGCGCCTCCGACTCGGGCGAACTTTTCACCCGATCGGCAAGCGCCGTAACGGCCTTAAGCAGGGCATCGCCCCCCACGCCGGTTTGCGCACCGGCGTAGTCAAGCCCCTGGGTATCGGCGGCGCTCATACCGGCCTGTTGCGCACGCCAGCCCAGTTGCTCAAAACGCCCGGAAACCTGAATGACATAGTTTACGGCCGTGGCGATATGTCCGGTGGTGCTGGCCACCACGTCGCTAATCGTCCCCAATGCCGCGCCGAACTGCGGTAATATCGCTGTCGCATGGTCCATAAAGGACACGACCTGATTTAACGCCTTGTTCTCCTCAAGCTTGTTAAGCCCGGCCAGTAGTTGATCAAGTGCCTTCGTCGCGAAGGCCCCCGCCCCGCTGCTTTCTTTCCGCTGATATTCTTCCAGCACAGCCGGTAAGCCCGCTACGCCTTCATCACTCATTAGCCTGTTTCCATCGAATAATGCGGTTTTCGTTATCCGCCTTCAGATCCAGCCAGTCGTTCATGCGGGCAATGTCCGCCAGGTCGACCGTGCCATCCTTGAGGGCGGCGTAGCTGATATACCCGGCTTCCACCGGGCGCATCAGAAAATCTTCATCGTCTGGAAGGGTTTCCAGCGTTAAGCCACTTACGACGGCGCAGTCTCGCTGGCGGGGCGTTCTGGCAAAAAATTTCCCAGCGACTCCTCCACCACGCGCGCAACCAGCTTCAGCATCGTCATAAGATCCAGGTCGTCGAACATCAGCGTGCCCTGGGTAAACACCGGCACCCATCCCTTACCCTGCTGGCGGGAAACGACCGCCAGGCAGGGATGCAGAATGGCGTTAACGTCGTCGTCGCTCATATCAGAGAGCGCATTAGCGATCTTAGGCAGCGCCGTTTCCAGCGCCTGGCTAAGATTACCCCTGGCCGCAACGCTTTTGATGCCGTCAATGTCCGAGGCTATCCCGGCCAGAACCGGGAGTAATTTACGGGAGACTTTCAGCTGTTCAAATACGCCCAGCCGGGCTGTACGGTACGGAATATCTTTAATATCGAATTCCATAAATCAATACACTCCCATCACCTGATCAATCTTGATGCAGTCAAATACCCAACTCAGCGTGCCGCCCTCTTTGGTGAATTTCATATCGGGAAGTTTGTTGAACGCCACGCCGCGCGCGGTAATCACGTCGCCTGAGGCGTTATTGCGAATGACAATAACGTTATTCCCCCAGGTGGCCGAGGACTCACTCTGCGCATTGTAGGCAAGAGACAGTTTTTTATTGACCGGTGACGTCTGGAGCAGGTTGATGGTGATGGTGCCGCTTTTACCGGGCAGCAGGGAGTTCATCCCTTCGCCATCAATACCCAGGGTCATGGTGTTTTTATTACCCGCCATGGCGACGGTAATACCCTCGTCTGAGTGAGCAGAACCGCTGCCCACGTCGAAGACGACGCCTGGACCGACAAAAGACGCCGTTACATCCATAAAAGAATATGCTGCCACTGTGATATCTCCTTAGCGAACTACATTAATTTGAACGTCGGCGTAGTGCACAGCACCCGCCAGTTTGCATGCCACCTGAATCAGCGGCGCTTTACGGGCTTCCCGATCGGCCTGCGCCTGGGATGCCAGAGGCTGGGCATAAACGTAATACCCTTTGGTCAGCGTATCGCCCGAGCTGAGCTGGCCGATGTCGCCACCGCTCCAGACACCCGGCGCGACCAGACCGTTGGTTGCCGCCTGTGCCATGGAGGCTTCGACGTTAGTCATCAGTCGGGTGATCCCCGCTTCGGTCTGTGGGATCTTGCTGGTTGAGGTGTAAAGCAGGTTGAAAAGGTTGGTTTGCACCGAGTTCTGCAACCAGTCCAGCCCGTGGCGCTCATCAAAGAAGTCGCCGTTCGCCATGACGCCCTGCTGCAAAATGGCGGTATCATTGGCATAGAGAACGTAGACGTTGGCATGTTTCGCCGTCAGCGCCGCCGCCTGATTGCTGGTCAGTTTTTCGTAGCCCGCGCCCGGCTCGGTTTTGAACTTAAGGGTCAGCGTAGTGTTGCTGCCGCTAAAGTTGACGGTGAACGCCCTGGCGAACGCCGAGATAGCGGCATACTGGCTGCTGGTGGAGTACTGAACGAAGGTGCGGCCATAGCCCGCTACTTTCAGCTTCGCCGCCAGATCGCTCTGTGAGGTCGCATCAAGCGTTTCTGCATTATCAGTGGTGACGGCAAAGACCCGGCTCTGGCTGGATGACTCAATGGCGGCGGCAACGGCCAGCAGGTCGCTATCGGTTACGGCATCATCGCCGGAGGCGGCAATCGCCAGACCATACCATTCGGTATACTGCAGCAGTGCGTTCACCGCCTGAGTGAGGGTTTCAGCCTCGCCCGCTTCGCCGGTCGCCAGCGTTTTCGCCCAGCGGCCAATATAGAGCTGCTGAGGTTTCGGCGACTGAGCAAAATAGACTGAGGCTGCCTGATACTCAGCAGAAGCAATACCAAAGTCCGTGCCGATATCTTCCGCAGAGGAATACAGGCGCAGGCGTTCGGAAACGGGGATAACCGTTGAACTGCCCAAAATCAGCATAGAGCCAAAGTTGCGGCCCGTTGCCGCGGCAGGCGACATAATAACGTCAACGTTCACAATGCTGGATAAAGGTAATCCTTGTGACATACTTTATTCTCCAATCAGATTAAAAGGTGTTTCCACCAGTGATTTAATGCCGTATAAACGGACAGTTTTACGATTCAGACGCACCCGTAGCTGATTAATCCGCCGCGAGATATTGTCCGTGGTTTCAAAAGACGACGTTATATCGCCACACTTCTCTGCACTGATATCAAAGCGATTAAGCTCATCGATATTTTGCGATATTGTTAAGCCATCCCGTAATCGAGTGGCATAACGCTGCCCTTCAGGACCATAAAAGGTGATATCGCATTCAATAAGCTCAAAGCGCCATAATTCAGCATTCCCCTCCTGTTGATTTTGTATTACCGGCGCACCCGTGGAAGAAAGAGTACTAACCGCGATGGCGCAGCCATTTTCTTCAGCCGTAAATGCAGAGGATGTCTTTACTGGCCCGGCAGCAATAACGCTGGCCGCTGGCAAGCCGGTAATACCGCTTACCCATTGCTGCAATTGTTCAACCAATGCATCATCGTAAACAGCCTCACTATTCAGGGGCGTCAGCCACCCTGATTCAGTCGTTGAGTTATTACTCAATTCACCTCCATCATGATTTATCAGTTCTTAATTTTGCGCAGAAAGGGCCGCCATTTTAGTTAAAAAATGGTCGCTTTTACGCATCAGTTAACGCAATCGATCTGCCTAAAGGTGCTACATGCGGTATTAAGCGCAGCTATTTAATGTTCATTCAGGCACTGCGAACGGATATAAGCCTGGAGCCCGCTTATTTGCGCTCTGGCGATTTCGATTCTTCGCCGGAGAGTGAAATAATCCCGTTCAGCGGTGTTATCAGGTCTGGCGCGGGTTGCATCATCCACGCCGGGGGTGGAATTACTGCGATTGCAGGTGGCGGCGAACTGCAACCTGCGGCCAGCAGAGAGAGAATGCTCAAGCTGACTGACATTTTCCAGAGCCTGTTGCAGCTTGTTAGAATACTCCTTATCGATCTGACTAACTTTCTTTTCACGCTGCTGCATATCCTTAATAAGCGTTTGTTTTTCATCCACGCGTTTAAGCGCATGATGATATTCGCTTCGATAAAATATTGCGGTTTTTGCCAGAATAAAAACAACCAGTAAACCCGCCATCATTATTCCTAACTTAACGCTCAGCCAGTTCATTTCCATCTTCCAGTAAACATACAGAGCGCTCGGTTTCACGACGATTGATCAGCCCTCGCCATTTTTTCCCGCCAGCATAAACCCAGCGCCGCATTTGATCGCAGGCGTTTTGATAGTGACCTGCATTCAGTTCCCTGAGCAGAGTCGATTGCCGGAAGGCCGTAATACCCACATTGAAGGTAAAACTATACAGTGCTGCGCGCTGATATTCGTTAAGCGGCACCTTTACCAGACCGTCCACCGCCTGCTCAACGGGCTTAAGATCGTCCCTGAGCAGGCTATCGCACTGCTGGTCTGTATAAATTTTACCTGGAACGATGCCACTGCCGGTGTGACCATCGCATACCGTCCAGATCCCGGCAACATCGCGGTAGGGGCGATATACCCGCCCTTCAAGACCCTCCTCACCCTGCAAAAGATGCGTGGCGATAATAAAGGCCCCGCTGCCAGCCGCGGCGATAAGCCTTTTTTTCAATTTAGGTGATAACGCCATAACTTTACTCGTCGATCTCCGTTAAGACATGAGTGCATCTTTGCAGCGCTTTTATTTGAGCTATCGTCATTTTTCGCCGGTAATACCAGTTAATAACGAAGGTAAAAAGTGCAACTAATATGCCTGCCAGCACGCCGATTGCGCTCCATTCATCCGGGCTGAAGCAATTAAGGAATCCATTCGCCATTGTCCCTATCGCTGCACCATAGGCGGCGCCAGACGTTAAATTGTTCATCGTATTGTCGCTCATCCTCATCGGCGGAATTATCCGCCTTGATGAATTATTGAGGCAATCTAACCCGTATATTCCTTTCCGTTGGAGGGATATTGACACCTGACTTAACGAGTCAGATTGCTGAGTAGTGTTATCAAAGCAATTACCCTCCTGTTATTAAATAAATATTGATAAAAGGAGTTGTTAATCGAGGGTGAAGTAACACGCCTTACAGCAATGCCTCTTGCACCGGGAAATCCGCCAGTCGCATCTGTTCTTATTCAATCTGTATGCTTTCACACTACAGTGTAGAATTCGTTACGAAAAGCTTTACTGGGATTTTTTTTGAATTTAATCAGATGCACATCATAAACATCATTTATATACAGCACATGCTATCCGCATGAAACTCTCTTAATAACCCAACCAATCATCACCGGCTTAGTTATTTCATGATGCTATAGTAGAGGATGAATTTCGTTACGAAAAGCTTTTATTTTTTATTTCTCAACCAAAAAAAATACGCAGTTGATTACATAACGAATCAAATAACATTTTGTTTTACCCATAAAAAAACCTGCCATGAAGGCAGGTTTTTTTACAGCGACAGCATCTTTACTTGCATGCTAATACAGTACCTCGTTAATTTCGTTACGAAAAGCACTTAGTATGATTTTTTTCAAATATTAATAAATCATCGCCCGTAAAACACTCCCACAACCCGTGGGATCAAAGAACAGGATTTCATTACAAACTAAACCCCTTAAGGGCTAAAGGAAATAACTGTGGTTCATCCAGTAAAATCGCTCAGATTTAATCAGTTAATTTCAATTTTTATCAGATTATCAGGGATAATTCGTTACGAAAAGACTTATTATTGAAAATTTTAAACCCATGCGTCCATTTCGAGTTTCGCGTCCGTCATAATAATGCAGGCATCAATAAACGTCTCGGCTATCATCAGCTGGTTACGGATTTTCCCTTCCGAACATTTCAGCTTACGGGCAATACCCGATTTCGACACATTATACATATAATGTAGAACAACCAGATCAACCTCTTCATCGCGCCCCACCCTTTTTAATGTGGCAATGGCGGAGTCAATAATCATCCCGTCATTATCACAGCAGGACAGACGGGACTTACTCTCTGTCGGTAACAGGCTTTTAAAACCTGCCGCTACAGGTGACCAGTCCAGCTGTGTGCCCTCTGCCGCAGCCCATCCACCCCATCTTTCCAGTACCTTTTGTATATCTCGCATATAACCCCCCTCTTACGTAATCCTGTCCCGGGTGATATTTCCCCTGCCTTCTGCCCCCCATCTTCCTGACATCTGTTCTGTTACGACGCGTTGTCCCTAAGGGTCCGAACGTACGCCCGAACTGACCGCAGGCTCGCCAGACATGCTTTAATCCGGCTTATCGATGGTGACAATGTTGGCAATCTATACTAAAATGCATTAGTCATCAACCCACAAACGATTAGAAAAGCAATTTTAATGCAAAAATGCATTACCCAACAGGAAAATTTAACGAGAGATAACACGATGATTTTTGATCTCGATATTCTTAACCGAAATATCAAACACTTAATGGATGAAAGCGGGATTATAAGCGTAACTGAGCTGTCAAAAAGAGTAAATTTACAGCAGTCAACGCTGCATCGGTTGCTGACCGGTGAGGTCAAGGATCCCAAGTATACGACGCTGAAATACCTGGCAGATTACTTTCAGGTATCCCCCGTTGATCTTATCGAACGCGACCTGAGATCGATACAAAGCAGTAACCTGATTCAGATTGAAGGCGACCTTCACTCATTTGCGCTGCAAAAAGTGCCGGTACTGGGGAATACTCAGCTGGGACATGGCGGCTACTGGAGCGATATGCAGTATCCGGTCGGGAACGGAGATGGTTTTCTACGCTGGCCCTCCAGCGATCATGACGTTTACGCGCTTAAGTGCGTGGGTGATTCAATGATGCCGCGTATTAAGGAGGGTGAGTTTGTTATCGTCGAACCTAACCAGAATTTTCATCCCGGTGACGAGGTGCTGGTAGTGACGAATAATGGCGAAGTGATGGTCAAAACGTTTCTGTTCAAACGAGATGGTTTTTTCCACCTTTTACCGGTGAATGAAGATCATGCCCCCATTCGTATTGCCGTGCAGGATGTCACAAAAATGCAGTACGTGGCGGGTATTGCAAAATCATCGCTCTGGTATCCCTGATTACCTGACCTTCGTCAGGGTCGGGTCAGTCAGCACTCGCCTGCCGAGCCGGCAATATGGTAAATTATTGCCGTCAGTTAAACGATTGCCCGTGAAACGGGTTATGGAAATGAACGTTATATGGCTTTGCTAATTACTCGGCACTGTATTAACTGCGACATGTGCGAGCCTGAATGCCCTAATCAGGCCATCTCCATGGGCGATGCGATTTACCAGATTGATGCCGATCGCTGTACCGAGTGCGTAGGGCATTACGATACCCCAACCTGCCAGCAGGTCTGCCCGATCGACAATACCGTTGTGACCGACCCGGACCGTATCGAAAGCCGCGAACGGCTGTGGGAAAAGTTTGTGGTGCTGCATCACGCCAGCTGATCGGGGGATTGTGCAGACAGGATCCTGCCTGCTTAATTCTCAATAATTACCGTGGCGCAGGCGTAATGACGCTCATCAGCCAGCGTGACATGAACATGAACCACGCCCAGCCTCTTCGCCACGTCAGCCGCCTGCAGAAAAAAGCGCAGGCCCGGCTTTCCCAGCTCATCGTTATAAACTTCAAACTGATTAAACGCCAGGCCGCCGCGAATGCCGGTGCCAAAGGCTTTGGCTGCCGCTTCTTTCACCGCGAAGCGTTTGGCAAGAAATCGCACCGGCTGCTGATGGGCCAGATACTGCTGCCATTCATTTTCACTCAGCACCCGCTTCGCCAGCCGGTCGCCGGAACGGGAAATTACCCCTTCAATACGGGCAATTTCCACAATATCGCTGCCAAGGCCAAGAATCGCCATTAGCGACGCGCTTCCCGCAGCAGATTTTTCATCTCTTTAACCGCTTCCGCTAGCCCGCTCATCACCGCCCGACCAATGATGGCGTGACCGATATTAAGCTCGTGCATCTGTGGCAGCGCGGCAATCGGCTGAACGTTGTGGTAAGTCAGCCCATGCCCGGCATTCACTTTCAGCCCTTTGCCGTCAGCATAGACCGCCGCATCTTTAATGCGTTTGAATTCCGCATCACGCAGCCGTCCCTCACTGGCTTCAGCATAGGCACCGGTATGAATTTCGATAAAGGGTGCCCCGGTAGCCATAGCGGCATCAATTTGCTGATGATCGGGATCGATAAACAGCGATACCAGGATCCCCGCTTCTTTCAGGCGCGAGACGGCAACGGTGATCTTTTCCAGCTGACCGGCCACGTCCAGACCGCCTTCGGTGGTGACTTCCTCACGTTTTTCTGGCACCAGACAGCAGAAATGCGGCTTGATTTCGCAGGCGATATCGATCATCTCGTCGGTAACGGCCATTTCAAGATTCATGCGCGTCTGAATAGTTTGCCGCAGGATCAGTACGTCACGATCGGTGATATGACGACGGTCTTCCCGCAGATGTACGGTGATGCCATCCGCCCCCGCCTGTTCAGAAACAAAAGCCGCCTGCACCGGATCCGGGTAGTGAGTACCGCGCGCATTACGCACGGTCGCAACGTGATCGATATTAACGCCTAACAACAATTCAGCCATAGCGGACCTCAATTTTTCACATTATTTGCAGAGTACATTGTTCATTGCGCCTGCCGGTATAAGCGCGTGCTTATTCAGCATCGGGAAGCGGGTCGGCGCGCTTTTTGGGAACAAACTGACGGAAAAGCTCCTGGCTTTTCAGCGGCTTTCCCCCAAGATAAGGCTTTAGCGCAATGCGCGTAAAGCGCTTGGCGGCACGCAGCGTATCCGCATCGGGAAAGGTTCGCTCGTAAAGCGCCCGCAGCTGACGCCCGGTAAAGGTATTATTGTTTATCACCAGGCTGGCAATAAAGCCTTTCTCTTCACGGTAGCTGTAGGTCATGCCCTCGGCCACCTCTTCGCCGCTCCCTGCGCAGTGCAGAAAGTCGACGCCGTAGCCCAGGTGGCCCAGCATCGCCAGCTCGAACCGGCGCAGCGCGGGCTCAGGCGAACCGCTGGCTGCTGCCAGCGCCTGCAGGCAGTAGAGATAGTCGAAAAAAAGTTCGGTGAAGGCGGTTTCCTGCTCCAGTACGCGTGAGAGCAGTTCGTTAACGTAGAGGCCGCAGTAGAGGGTAATGCCAGACAGGGGTAAAGCCAGAGAGATAGGTTCAGCCCCGCGCAGCGTTTTTACTTCTCCGCGTCCCCCCCACCGCACCAGCAGTGGGGTGAAGGGTTGCAGCGCGCCTTTCAGGCTGGAGCGCTTTCCGCGCGCGCCTTTGGCAACAACGCGGATGCGTCCGTAATTTTCAGAAAAGAGGTCGAGCATCAGGCTGGTTTCGCTCCATGGGCGCCCATGCAGTACAAACGCGCGCTGCCAGCCTTCCATCAGGATCAGAGATCGTCAGTGTAGCCCAGGCTGCGCAGAGCACGTTCGTCATCCGCCCAGCCCGACTTCACTTTAACCCACAGTTCAAGGTGGACCTTCACCTCGAACATCTCTTCCATATCCTTACGGGCTTCAATACCAATCGTTTTGATTTTGGCACCCTTGTTACCAATAACCATTTTCTTCTGGCCTTCACGCTCAACCAGAATCAGACCGTGGATATCGTAGCCGCCCCGCGCATTGGTCACGAACTGTTCGATTTCAACCGTCACCGAATAGGGCAGCTCCGCGCCCAGAAAGCGCATCAGCTTTTCACGGATCATTTCGGAGGCCATAAAGCGCTGCGAACGGTCGGTGATGTAGTCTTCCGGGAAGTGATGGACAGCTTCCGGCAGGCGCTTACGCACAATACTGGCAATGGTATCGACATTTTTACCGCTTTCAGCAGAGATCGGTACCACATCCATAAAGTTCATCTGCTGACTGAGAAACTGCATGTGCGGCAGCAGGATGCTTTTGTCGGTAATGTTGTCAACTTTGTTGATGGCAAGCAGAACCGGCACTTTGCCATCTTTCAGCTTGTTGACCACCATTTCATCGTCAGCCGTCCAGCGCGTACCTTCCACAACAAAGATAACCAGTTCGACGTCACCGATTGAGCTGCTTGCCGCACGGTTCATCAGACGGTTGATCGCCCGTTTCTCTTCCATATGCAGGCCGGGTGTGTCCACATAGATGGCCTGATAGCCGTCTTCGGTATGGATCCCCATAATGCGGTGACGCGTGGTTTGCGGCTTACGCGAGGTAATAGAAATCTTCTGCCCCAGAAGCTGGTTCAGTAAAGTGGATTTCCCGACGTTTGGGCGGCCTACGATAGCAATAAAGCCGCAATGGGTGGTTTGTTCGCTCATTCAAGTCCTAGCTTAATCAGGGCCTGTTCGGCCGCTGCCTGCTCAGCTTTGCGACGGCTGGATCCGGTTCCTACAACCGGTTCCGCCATGCCGCTTACCTGGCAGTGAATAGTAAATTCCTGGTCATGCGCTTCGCCACGCACCTGCACCACCAGATAGGAGGGCAGCGGCAGATGGCGACCCTGCAGATACTCCTGCAGACGCGTTTTGGGATCTTTCTGTTTGTCACCCGGGCTTATCTCATCCAGACGGCTGGCATACCAGCTGAGGATCAGTTTCTCGACGGACTGGATATCGCTGTCCAGAAAAACACCGCCGATTAACGCCTCTACGGTATCGGCCAGAATTGATTCACGGCGGTAGCCACCGCTTTTCAATTCGCCGGGACCGAGACGGAGGCATTCACCGAGATCAAACTCACGGGCCATTTCAGCCAGCGTGTTGCCGCGCACCAGCGTGGCGCGCATGCGGCTCATGTCCCCTTCATCAACGCGTGGAAAACGCTGATAGAGCGCATTAGCAATCACATAGCTAAGGATTGAGTCGCCCAGAAACTCCAGTCTTTCGTTATGTTTACTGCTGGCGCTACGGTGCGTAAGTGCCTGCTGTAACAGTTCCTGATGGGTAAAAGTGTAGCCCAACTTACGCTGGAGCCTGTTAATTACGATGGGATTCATGTGTTACCAGTATCTGAATGCGTCAATTATTCTGCACACGGAACAGGGCTGGACGCGCCAACACGGGACTGTTTCGTGTGCAGGGTGAATGCCAACAGGCACTCACCCGCCTAAGTAATGCTACCCGCGGGTAGGCATCAGTGAATACCGCCAATGCGGCTCAGGCGAACGCCAGTAGGCCATTCACCTTCCTGCTTCTTAAAGCTCATCCAGATGGTGGTCGCTTTACCAACCAGATTGCGCTCGGGAACAAAGCCCCAGTAGCGGCTGTCTGCGCTGTTATCGCGGTTGTCGCCCATCATGAAATACATACCCTGAGGTACCACCCACGTCGACTGTGGCTGACCCGGTTGCTGATAGTACGAGCTTGCCTGACCTGGCGCCTGGGTGACCAGCAAAATAGCGTGCGTAACGTCGCCCAGCGTTTCATTGCGGGTAGCCAGACGCAGTCCGCCGCGCATGGATTCGCCCTGCGGCATCTGATAAAAACCATTGCCTACTTCATTGCCGTCAAAGCCGCTGAAGGTCTGAATAAAATCGCTCGGCTCGACGTTGGAGTAGGTCACCGGCAGCGCTTTTTCACAGGACTGACCTGCACAGGCCGGATTAATGCTCACCGTTTTGCTCTGCGGATCGTAACTGACCCGATCGCCAGGTAGCCCCACCACGCGTTTGATATAGTCCAGGCTCGGATCCTTAGGGTATTTAAACACCGCGATATCGCCACGTTTCGGATGCCCGGTCGGGATCAGCGTAGTTTGCGTAATCGGATCTTTGATGCCGTAGGCGAATTTTTCAACCAGGATAAAGTCCCCGATCAAAAGCGTTGGCATCATCGAACCTGAAGGGATCTGGAAGGGTTCGTAGATGAATGAACGCACTACGAACACCAGCAGCAGCACCGGAAATACCGATGCAGTGGTTTCCACCCAGCCTGGCTGCTTCGCCGCTTTAATCTGCTCCGGCGTGCCCGTGGCAGCGCCTGACTCTGCCAGCTTTGCCCTGCGGGCCGGTGCCCACTTAAACTTATCAATACACCAGACAATGCCGGTGAGTAAGGTTGCAATCGCCAGAATCAGGGCGAACATATTTGCCATTCCACTTCCCTCAAAGCCCACAGGCTCTATTTGCTGTCTTTACCGACATGGAGAATGGCAAGGAACGCTTCCTGAGGCAGCTCAACGTTACCGACCTGCTTCATGCGTTTCTTACCGTCTTTCTGTTTCTGCAGCAGCTTTTTCTTACGGCTCACATCCCCGCCGTAGCATTTAGCCAGGACGTTTTTACGCAGCTGCTTCACGGTAGAGCGGGCAATAATGTGGTTACCAATCGCCGCCTGAATAGCAATATCAAACTGCTGGCGCGGGATAAGCTCCTTCATTTTCTCCACCAGGTCACGTCCACGGTAGGGTGCATTATCACGGTGGGTGATCAGCGCCAGCGCATCAACGCGCTCGCTGTTGATCAGCACGTCTACGCGTACCATGTCGGAGGCCTGGAAGCGCTTGAAGTTATAATCCAGTGAGGCGTAACCGCGCGACGTCGACTTGAGACGGTCGAAGAAGTCGAGTACCACTTCCGCCATGGGAATGTCATAGGTCAGCGCGACCTGATTACCGTGGTAGACCATATTGGTCTGTACGCCGCGTTTCTCAATACAGAGAGTAATCACGTTGCCAAGGTATTCCTGTGGCATCAGCATATGACATTCCGCAATCGGCTCGCGCAGCTCTTCAATATTATTCAGCGGCGGCAGCTTGGATGGGCTGTCTACATGAACCGTCTCACCCGACGTGGTGATCACTTCGTACACGACGGTCGGGGCGGTGGTAATCAGATCGAGATCGTATTCACGCTCCAGACGCTCCTGAATGATCTCCATATGCAGCAGGCCAAGGAAACCACAGCGGAATCCGAAACCCAGTGCCGTCGAACTTTCTGGCTCGTAGAACAACGACGCGTCATTAAGGCTCAGCTTGCCCAGCGCATCACGGAAGGCTTCGTAGTCGTCTGAGCTGATGGGAAACAGCCCGGCGTAAACCTGCGGCTTCACTTTCTTAAAGCCCGGTAGCGACTTATCGGCGGGATTACGTGCCAGCGTCAGCGTATCGCCCACCGGAGCGCCCAGGATGTCCTTAATGGCGCAGACCAGCCAGCCTACTTCACCACACTTCAGCACGTCGCGATCGACGCGTTTTGGCGTGAAAATACCCAGGCGATCAGCGTTGTAGCTCTGCCCGGTACTCATAACTTTTACTTTTTCACCCTTGCGCAGGGTGCCGTTTTTAACGCGGATCAGCGATACCACGCCCAGATAGTTATCGAACCATGAGTCGATAATCAGCGCCTGTAGCGGCCCATCCGGGTCGCCTTCCGGTGGCGGAATGTCTCGCACCAGGCGCTCCAGCACGTCGGGCACGCCCACGCCGGTTTTCGCAGAGCAGCGAACGGCATCGGTGGCATCAATCCCCACGATGTCTTCAATTTCCTGCGACACGCGATCGGGATCGGCTGCGGGCAGATCGATCTTGTTCAGTACCGGTACAACTTCCAGATCCATTTCCATCGCCGTATAGCAGTTGGCCAGGGTCTGTGCTTCCACACCCTGCCCGGCGTCAACCACCAGCAGAGCGCCTTCACAGGCTGCCAGCGAGCGGGAAACTTCATAAGAGAAGTCCACGTGGCCCGGCGTGTCGATAAAATTGAGCTGGTAAGTTTCACCGTCCGGCGCGTGATAGTCGAGCGTTACGCTCTGCGCCTTGATGGTAATGCCGCGTTCGCGCTCTAAATCCATAGAATCCAGAACCTGCGCCGCCATTTCACGTTCGGTCAGGCCGCCACAAATCTGAATTAAACGATCGGATAGCGTGGATTTGCCATGGTCGATATGAGCGATGATAGAAAAGTTTCTTATATGCTTCATTTATATGAATATTTTCGCTTAAACGTTCGGTTTAGTTCTTGCGGTGAACATAACACTGGACACTTCACGCAATGTACCCGCCATCAATGAGCACGCATCTTACACTGTTAGCCCCCGCCACGAAAGAATTCACATACATAGCGGTTCATCAAATTATATACCCTGCCTGTTAATGCATTGCCTTCTGACTGGCGTACGCATGACAGCGCTGCATTTCATTGACCGTTTGACTGTGCGGGCGGTTAACGAAAGGAGCAGAGATCGGATAACGGGGGATAAGCCGATACCGGCTTCCCCTGAAGGGAGCCAGTGAAAGATGAACCGGGGCAGGATTAGGTTTCAACACGCAGGGCATCGGGTGGTAATGCGATGCTCAAAATGACGGGCTGGAAGGAGGCCGATTTACCCAAATAAACCGAGATCCCTTTGGCGATAATAAAACCGCCTGTTCCGCCCAGCAGTGCGCCCGACGCTGCGGCCAAATCGCTGTGAAACAGCATTTGAAACAGGCCGGCCACCAGGAACAAGCCGACCAGCGGCGTCATATAGACCAGCAGGGCTGAGCTCAGCAGGCTTTTTTCAGCAATACCCAGCTCAATACGCTGACCAGCAATAAGCGGCTCGCTGCTTGCAACCGTCATCACATGCGCATTTTTTGGCCCCAGCTTATTCAGCACCTGGCTTCCGCAGCCCTTGCGGGCTGAACAGCTACTACAGGAGGTTTTCATTTCCGAATGAAGCGTGGCTATGCCGTCCTTCCACGAAACGACCGTGGCCCATTCTCTCATCATCGCGCTGCTCCTAAAACAATGCCGTCAGTAATACGCTTAGCCGTTGAGGGGGGAAGTTCACCCACAAGGGTAATTTCAGTATTATCGCGTATTTCAGTCTGCACCGTACGGCGACCTGTGCGCAATAGCTGCGGAACGCTATTTTTATCGGCCGCGCTCACGTTGATGGAGAAGGTGAACAGGCCGTCTGAATAGAGCCGCGAATCCACCAGCTTGTTCAGCGCCGGAATGCGTCGACGGCTTTCCGTCAGCTCTTTCATTCCGGCAGGGATCCAGCCGGGCTTCCAGTTAAACGTCACTTTCTCACCCACCGGCATCGAGAACGAAGGGGGCATATTGGCTTTTTCCAGCCCCTGCATCATTCTGCGCACCCCATCGTCCACCGCGAAGCTAACAACACGATATTGCTCGAGCGTTTCACCATCATGGTCGAGGAGATCGATACGCAGGGGCAGCTTTGTTTCGCTGTCCAGCCAGACGATATAGCTGTAGCGGGTTCCGTCTCGCGCCACGATGCGGACGACTTCGCACAGCTGATCGGCAATGCGTGCACGCCCTACTGGCACAAAATCGTAATTCTCAGCAACCTGCTGAAAATCGGCAAACACCAGTGAGGGAAGGGAATCAACAATATGGTCGCTGGTTAGCGTGAAGGGTTCCAGACCCGGCTCGAAGTAGCTGATTTCTTTGCCGCGCTGGATAACTTCGCGCCGGGGGCCATCCATCTGTAATAGCTGAGCGTAGACTTTATCGTTGAGCACAGCATGACGGTAGCGCAGGGATTCAATCCCGAGCCTGGAAACGTTGATGTAGGCGAGTTCGTAATTAAGAGACTGGCTGGCCTGCTCCATTTGTTGCAGAAGCGCCCCGGAGGTGGTTTCCGCCGGGGCGACTGAGGAGTACATCAGGCTGCCAGCCATAAGGCTGACGGCACACCAAAGTTGCTTCATTACTGCTGCTGAATTCCTAACGACTGGTTACCAGGAACCTGAACGGCGGCCTGCTGCGCAGGGTTTTGTTCAAACTGAGCCTGGCCGGAATGCAGACGGCGCTGCAGTTCATAATCCTGGAGCATCGCGTTAACGCGGCGACGCTGATCCTGTACGCGCTGTGGGGCGCTGCTCATCTCAGCGCTCTCAGAGGGTACACCCAGGCTTACCGGCGAGGCCTGACCCATCATCGGCAGGGTGTTGAACACCGGTGCATCCGATCCCGTCTGACCACTCTGTGGCTGGTTGTAATGCTGCACACCCACAATAACCGCCAGTGAAACACAGGCAGCCACACCAACCTGAGTAATCTGTGCCGCCCAGGGGCGCACTTTGTGCCAGAACGGCATATTCTCGTAGCGCTCCGGTTTGGGCTGCGCTTCAGGAATAAGCGGCGTCGTTTTGTTACGCGGCTCACGTTCGATGGCCGCTGCGACACGGTCGGCGATATCAAAATGCATCACCGGCGCAAGATCGCCACGCAGGGTATCGCGAATCAGGTGATAGCTTTCCCAGTTTTTCTGGAGCGTGGCGTCGTTAGACAAGGCTGACAAAACTTCGTTATCTAAAGTTTCCCCGTCCATTAAAGCGGAAAGTTGTTCTTTCTGCATGCCTTATACCTTCCTGTATCCGCTATTGCTAGCGTTGGATAAGCGGTTGAATTTTATTGTCGATAGCTTCGCGGGCACGGAAAATCCGGGACCGCACCGTACCTACCGGACACTCCATGATGCTGGCTATCTCTTCATAGCTCAGGCCATCCAGTTCCCTTAACGTAATTGCCATACGCAGGTCTTCGGGAAGTGTCTCAATGGTACGAAAAACTACCTGCTTCAGTTCTTCCGACAACATTAAGTTCTCAGGGTTCGAAATTTCTTTCAGTGCGCCTGCACTTTCAAAGTTTTCCGCATCAATTGCATCCACATCACTTGCCGGTGGACGACGCCCCTGAGCAACCAGGTAATTTTTAGCCGTGTTAACGGCAATCCTATAAAGCCAGGTATAAAATGCGCTGTCGCCCCGGAATGAATCCAGCGCGCGATACGCTTTTATAAACGATTCCTGAACAACGTCAGGTACGTCTCCCGAGGGTACATAACGGGAAACCAGACTGGCCACTTTGTGCTGGTAGCGAACCACCAGGAGGTTAAATGACTTCTGATCGCCTTTCTGCACGCGCTCAACGAGAACTTGATCTGCTAACTGCTCGCTCATCTGAGGTAATGTCTCCCCCAATCTTTTCCAACGCATTGACGAACTACCCGCAACAACTCATATTTTTTGAGCAAGCATCCGCTTAGAGTGATGATCATGAGTTAAGTTCCATACGCTGTTATATGTGTGATGACGCTATGCGAAGAAGAGAGCCGGTACGCATTTTTATGATTTCTATCCGGTTCAAGCAGCTACTGTTTTCTCTACTTCTACGCCTGGTGATGCAAAGTCCTGTTAACGCCGCAGAGTACCCCAACAGGCTCCCTTTTTCACCTTAAAATCTCGGCAATCCGCCGCTGTTCGCAATATTAACGTCGTCCTTCGGGCTGCATAGCCAAATGACATCGTTTTTCAACGTCCTGGGCCCCTTATCCTCCCCCTTTGAACAGGTGTTGTGCCAAAAAGGCTTTTTTTTCAGCGAAACTCGATGATATGCTCAGCAAACAGCCTGTTTAGTATATTAAACACCATGAAAACTTCCCCTGAATACAGCAGTGACGTATTAATCATCGGCAGCGGTGCCGCCGGGCTGGCACTGGCGCTGCGTCTGGCGCGAACGCATCAGGTTATCGTTCTGAGCAAGGAGAGCATTCACGAGGGGTCCACCCTCTATGCTCAGGGCGGGATAGCGGCAGTGTTCGACGAAACAGACAGTATTGCCTCCCATGTCGAGGATACGCTGATCGCCGGGGGCGGACTCTGCGACAGCGAAACGGTCACTTTTGTCGCCAGCAATGCGCGGCACTGCGTTCAGTGGCTGATCGATAACGGTGTACCTTTTGATAAAGAGAGTCCGCTCAGCCCCACTGCCCGGTATCACCTGACGCGTGAGGGTGGTCACAGCCACCGCCGTATTCTGCACAGCGCGGATGCCACAGGGAGATCGGTAGAAAACACGCTGGTGAGTCAGGCACTTCGCCACCCTAATATCCGGCTTATTGAGCGCTGTAATGCCGTGGATTTGATCGCGTCCGATCGGATTGGTCTGCCCGGTAAGCGCCGCATCGTGGGTGCCTGGATCTGGAACCGCAACCGGGAACACGTTGAAACCTGGCGCGCCCGCACCGTAGTGCTGGCGACGGGCGGAGCTGCAAGGGTCTATCAGTATACGACTAACCCGGATGTTGCCTCCGGCGACGGTATTGCCATGGCGTGGCGGGCGGGCTGTCGGGTGGCCAATCTTGAATTCAATCAGTTTCATCCAACCTGCCTGTTCCATCCTCAGGCAAGAAATTTTCTGTTAAGTGAAGCATTACGAGGCGAAGGCGCGGTGCTGAAGCGCCCGGATGGAACGCGCTTTATGCCCGATTTCGATCCGCGCGCCGAGCTGGCCCCGCGTGATATCGTAGCGCGCGCCATCGACCACGAAATGAAGCGGCTGGGTGCAGACTGTATGTTTCTGGATATCAGCCATAAACCGGCGGATTTTATTCGTGCGCATTTTCCGACTATTACTGAGAAGCTCAGCACGCTGGGCATCGATTTGACCCGTGATGCCGTGCCGATTGTGCCGGCCGCGCACTATACCTGTGGCGGTGTGATGGTTGATCGGCATGGACGCACGGACGTTGATGGGCTGTATGCCATTGGCGAGGTCAGCTATACGGGCCTGCACGGGGCAAACCGGCTGGCTTCCAACTCGCTGCTGGAGTGCCTCGTCTACGGCTGGTCGGCCGCGGAAGAGATAAACCAGCATTTACAAGCCGTGCCACCCGTCGGGGATCTGCCAGTCTGGGATGAAAGTCGCGTTGACGACGCGGACGAGCGCGTGGTTATTCAGCATAACTGGCATGAGCTGCGGCTGTTGATGTGGGATTATATGGGTATTGTTCGCACCACCCGGCGCCTGGAGCGTGCACTGCGCCGCATCAGCATGCTTCAGCAGGAAATTGATGAGTATTACGCTCTCTTCCGCGTCTCCAGTGACCTGCTTGAACTGCGTAATCTGGTACAGGTAGCTGAACTGATGGTGCGCTGTGCGATGGCGCGGAAAGAGAGCCGCGGGCTACATTACCAGCTGGATTATCCTCACCCGCTGGCGGTGGCCGCCCCTACCATTCTGACGCCCGATCAGCGGTAAAGGTAAAAATCCCGGGTCAGGCTACAGTGCGCGTCAGAATAGCGCTGGTCCGGCCCGCGAATGGTCATACGATCGATCAACTGCTCGCCCTCGCGGGGCGATAGCGCCAGCATAACGCGATTGGGCGGGCGATTATCGTTATCGGAGATATCGGTACGAAAGCGCAAATGCCAGCCGCGCTGCTGCGCCAAATCGGCCAGCGCCTGGCCTGCGGCCGCGGGCAGGATCACGCAAAAAAAGCCCTCTTCCGCCACTAAGGTTTCCGCACACGCCAGCAGTACATCATGGGTAAGACCGGTGGTATAGCGGGCGGCTGTCCGTTCAGGCGTGGCACAGTCAATGCCGGGCACAAAATAGGGTGGATTGCTGACAATCAGACTGTAGCGATGCTCGCACTGCTGCGCCCACCGCCGGATATCATCCTGCCAGATATGAATGCGATCGGCCCAGGGTGAGGCCTGCGCATTTTCCTGCGCCTGCCCGGCGGCCTGCTCGTCCAGTTCAACCGCATCGATAATCGTCCCCTGCCCGGTTCGCTGTGCCAGCATCAGCGCGATCAGGCCGCTGCCGGTACCGATATCCAGTACCCTCTGCGCGCCTGCAACCGGGGCCCAGGCACCCAGAAGCACGCCATCCGTGCCCACTTTCATTGCGCAACGATCGTGAGCGACGAAAAATTGTTTAAAGGTAAATCCATTGGCGCGCAAAACCGCTTTATGCTGAGACATTTGACTGACCTGAAGTGGAAACGGCGCTAGCATAGGACAAAGCAGATGTAAGGAAAAGTCATAAAGGCCACACAAACAGATGAAGATCGCGGCCAATCTGTCTATAATCAGCGCCCCAAACTGAGGTAGAACATGACTGTAACCACTTTTTCCGAACTCGAACTTGATGAAAGCCTGCTGAGAGCCTTGCAGGACAAGGGCTTTACGCGCCCTACGGCTATCCAGGCCGCTGCGATCCCGCCTGCACTGGAGGGTCGCGACGTTCTGGGTTCGGCACCAACAGGTACAGGCAAAACAGCGGCATATTTGCTGCCTGCTCTACAGCATTTGCTCGATTTTCCCCGTAAGCAATCCGGTCCCCCGCGTATTCTGGTGGTGACGCCAACGCGTGAGCTGGCGATGCAGGTGGCCGATCAGGCCCGCGAGCTGGCTAAATATACGCACCTGGATATTGCCACCATCACCGGCGGCGTGGCCTATATGAACCATGCCGAAGTGTTCAGCGAAAACCAGGATGTGGTGGTTGCTACCACCGGTCGCCTGCTGCAATACATCAAAGAAGAAAACTTTGACTGCCGTGCGGTGGAAACGCTGATCCTCGACGAAGCCGACCGCATGCTGGATATGGGCTTTGCGCAGGATATCGAAACCATTTCTGCCGAAACCCGCTGGCGCAAGCACACCCTGCTTTTTTCTGCCACGCTGGAAGGCGATGCGATCAAGGACTTCTCCGACCGCCTGCTTAACGAGCCGGTTGAGATTGAGGCCGATCCCGCCCGTCGCGAACGCAAGAAAATTCTGCAGTGGTACTACCGTGCCGATGATATCAAGCATAAAACGGCGCTGCTGATCCACCTGCTTAAGCAGACCGACGTTACCCGCTCCGTGGTCTTTGTACGCAAGCGCGAGCGCGTGCACGAGCTGTGTGGCTGGCTGCGCGAAGCCGGTATCAATACCAGCTACCTTGAGGGTGAGCTTGAGCAGTACAAACGTAACGAAGCGATCAAACGCGTCGTGGACGGGCGCGTTAACGTCATGGTGGCGACGGACATCGCCGCTCGCGGCATTGATATTGACGATGTCAGCCACGTATTTAACTTCGATATGCCGCGTACCGCTGACATCTATCTGCACCGTATTGGCCGCACGGGCCGCGCAGGTAAGAAAGGCACAGCGATCTCGCTGGTTGAGGCACATGACAATCTCCTGCTCGGAAAGGTTAGCCGTTACATTAACGAACCGCTGAAAGCGCGCACCATTGATGAACTCCGCCCAACGACCCGACCGCCGAGCGAGAAACTCAGCGGTAAGCCGTCGAAGAAGGTGATGGCGAAACGCAAAGAGAAAAAAGAGAGCGAAGAGACGAAGCCGCGGGTGAAAAAACGCCATCGCGATGCGAAAAATATTGGTAAGCGTCGTAAGCCAAGCGGTACGGTGAATGGCGACAGCGCAGAATAAAGCGCAAAAAAGAAAACCGCCTCACTGAGGCGGTTTTTTATTACCCGTTACGGAGACGTTACAGACTTTCAGTAAAGGTACGGGTAATCACATCACGCTGCTGCTCAGGCGTCAGCGAGTTAAAGCGAACGGCGTAGCCTGATACACGAATCGTAAGCTGCGGATACTTTTCAGGATGCTTCACCGCATCTTCCAGCGTTTCACGGCGAAGAACGTTAACGTTCAGATGCTGACCGCCCTCTACGCGGACTTCAGGCTTAACTTCAAGCGGGATTTCACGGTATTCAATTTTACCCAGGTCGGTGACCGGGACAATCTGATCTTCGCTGTAGCCCGCTTTGGCGCAGACGCAGCGCGCTTCATCTTTGTCGCTGTCCAGCAGCCAGAATGAGTTAACCAGCGTGGCGTTGCTTGCTTTAGTGATCTGAATTCCAGTAATCATGATTTGCCTCCCAGGCAGTGCGGCGCTGACAGACACCAGCGCGTTGTTAAAGGAGTAATTTCAGCTTCTATCATTCTGTATATCAGTCTCCTGTCGGCGCAATGTTGACCAATATCAATAAAGCCGGTAGCTGAGATGTCTGCTTATGCTCAAGCTAATGATTTATCGCAACTTTGCCTCCGGCGGAATTTAATATTTTTTTGTAAATTATCAAAATTATTTTAATTTTGCCGCGGTGCGGATACGCGTTAAGCTAGACGACAGAGACACTAAAGGAGGCGAGAAATGGTCAATGAACTGACCTGGCACGACGTACTGTCGCAGGAAAAAGAGCAGCCCTATTTCATTGAGACGCTGCGTAAAGTCGCCAGTGAACGCGCAGCGGGGAAGGTGGTTTACCCTCCGCAAAAAGACGTATTTAACGCTTTTCGCCTGACGGAACTGGGCGATGTTAAGGTGGTGATCCTTGGGCAGGACCCTTATCACGGCCCTAATCAGGCTCATGGACTGGCCTTTTCCGTGCTGCCCGGCGTGGCGGTCCCGCCTTCACTGGTGAATATGTATAAAGAGCTGGTCACGGATATCCCTGGCTTTGAGCGTCCCGGTCACGGTTTTCTCGAAAGCTGGGCGCGTCAGGGGGTTCTGCTGCTCAATACGGTGTTAACCGTTGAGGCAGGTCAGGCGCACTCTCACGCCCGCTTTGGCTGGGAAACCTTTACTGATAAGGTGATATCTCTGATTAATGCGCATCGCCAGGACGTAGTGTTCTTGCTTTGGGGATCGCACGCGCAGAAGAAAGGCAGCATTATTGATCGGCAGCGTCACCACGTGCTGCAGGCACCACACCCCTCCCCCCTCTCCGCGCACCGGGGATTCTTTGGCAGCGGGCATTTTTCTAAAGCCAACCAGTGGCTGGAACAGCACGGTGAAAGTCCCATCGACTGGACGCCGCATCTGCCGGAATAGGCAGATAAAAAAAGCCCCCTGAAGGAAGCGCGGACGGATCAGACCGACACGCTCCCTCAGAGGGCTTTTTCGCAGGGGTTACGCTTTGGCTTTTGCCACCGCAACCATTGCCGGACGTAGCAGACGGCCATTCAGCGTGTAGCCACGCTGCATCACCATCAGCACGTGGTTAGGCGCCACTTCTTCCGATTCAATCATCGACATCGCCTGATGGATTTCAGGATTGAACGGCACGTTAACTTCGCCTACCACTTCCACGCCGAACTTACGTACGGCACCCAGCAGAGACTTCAGCGTCAGATCGATCCCTTCAACCATCGCAGTCAGTTCAGGATTCTCTTTGTCGGAGACTTCCAGCGCACGTTCAAGGCTGTCGATAACCGGAAGCAGCTCGTTGGCAAATTTCTCAAGCGCGAATTTATGCGCTTTTTCGACGTCCAGCTCTACGCGGCGACGGATATTTTCAATCTCAGCCTGTGCGCGAACCTGAGCCTCGCGAACGCCGCCCTGGGCCTGCGCCAGCTGGGCTTCCAGTTCGGCAATGCGTTCATCACGGGGATCCACGCCTTCTGCCGCCCCGTCTTCCTGCTGTGGTGCCTGCTCCATCTCAATTTCGTCTGAGACTTGCTCGTTTGGTGTGTTCTGTTCTTTACTACTCATGAATTTCTCCGCGTTTATGCACATTCTTCTCGCTGGTTCGCTTATTATGGGGATCAGAATTGCGGTTTCAAGGGAACCCGTCACATTGTCTGAGGTAGTTTACCTCATGAGGAACGCCAGCATCATGAACACCCCTTTCCACTGCATTGGTATTGTCGGCCATCCGCGCCATCCTACCGCGCTGACCACGCATGAAATGCTCTATCGCTGGCTGACGGCAAAAGGCTATGCGGTGATTATTGAGGAGCAAATTGCCCGCGAGCTGAACCTGGCGAATGTGCAAACGGGGACGATGGCGGAGATCGGTCAGAATGCTGACCTGGCGGTCGTAGTGGGCGGTGATGGAAATATGCTGGGTGCCGCTCGCGTCCTTGCCCGCTACGATATCAAAGTGATCGGTATTAACCGCGGTAATCTGGGTTTTTTAACCGACCTCGACCCGGACAACGCGCAGCAACAGCTGGCCGACGTGCTGGAGGGCAACTACATCACCGAAAGCCGCTTTCTGCTGGAGGCTCAGGTGTGTCGTCAGGGGCGCGAACCGCGCATTGGTACGGCGATCAACGAAGTGGTGCTGCACCCCGGCAAGGTCGCCCACATGATTGAGTTTGAAGTCTACATCGACGAAACCTTTGCGTTTTCGCAACGCTCCGACGGCCTGATAATCTCCACGCCTACCGGGTCTACCGCTTATTCGCTCTCCGCCGGTGGGCCGATTCTAACGCCGTCGCTGGATGCCATCGCGATTGTACCGATGTTCCCGCACACGCTCTCTGCGCGCCCGCTGGTGATTAACAGCAGTAGCACCATCCGCCTGCGCTTTTCGGATCGACGAAGCGATCTTGAAGTCAGCTGTGACAGCCAGATTGCGCTGCCTATTCAGGAGGGCGAGGACGTGCTGATCCGCAGAAATGAGGACCACCTCAATCTGATTCATCCTCAAAACTATAATTATTTCAATACGCTAAGTTCCAAGCTGGGCTGGTCAAAAAAATTGTTTTAAAAACCGACGCCAGCTCTTTACTGGTTAAAAAACCAGTATATACTGTATGAAAAACCATATCTGTGTTTTCATACAGGAACGCTAACTATGCTGGCACAACTGACCATCAGTAACTTTGCGATTGTTCGTGAACTGGAAATCGATTTTCAGCGCGGTATGACCGCTATCACCGGCGAGACCGGCGCAGGTAAATCCATCGCCATTGATGCGCTGGGTCTTTGCCTCGGCGGCCGGGCTGAAGCAGATATGGTGCGTCAGGGTGCCACGCGGGCCGACATCTGCGCCCGCTTTTCGCTGAAGGATACCCCCTCTGCCCTGCGCTGGCTGGCTGAAAACCAGCTGGACGAGGGGAGCGAGTGCCTGCTGCGCCGGGTTATCAGCAGCGATGGCCGCTCACGCGGCTTTATCAACGGCACCGCCGTTCCCCTCTCACAGCTACGCGATCTGGGCCAGCATCTGATTCAGATCCACGGACAGCATGCTCATCAGCTCCTGTTAAAACCCGATCATCAGAAGACCCTGCTGGATGCCTACAGCGGCGAAAACGGGCTGATGCAGGAGATGAGCAGCAGCTATCGCCAGTGGCATCAAAGCTGCCGTACGCTGGCGCATCATCAGCAACTTTCGCAGGAGCGGGAGTCTCGCCGTGAACTGTTGCAGTACCAGCTAAAAGAGCTGAATGAATTTGCCCCCGTTGCCGGTGAATATGAAAATATTGACGAAGAGTACAAACGCCTGGCGAACAGTGGGCAACTGATCTCCACCGGTCAGCAGGCGCTGATGCTGCTGGCCGATGGCGAAAGTACCACGCTGCAAAACCAGCTTTATACCGCCCAGCAGCTGATCGGCGAACTGATCGGCATGGATGACAGGCTGAGCGGCGTAGCCAATCTGCTGGACGAGGCCGCCATCCAAATCAGCGAAGCCAGTGATGAACTCCGCCACTACTGCGAAAGGCTGGACCTGGATCCTAACCGCCTGCAAGAGCTTGAGCAGCGCCTGTCGCGTCAGATCGCGCTGGCGCGTAAACATCATATCGCGCCCGAAGAGCTGGCCGCGTTTCATCAGCAGCTGCTTGAAGAACAAACCCTGCTGGATCAGCAGGAGAGCGATCAGGCGGAGCTGGTGCAGGCGGTCACCGTCCATCATCAGGCCGCGATGGCCTGCGCAGAGCGCCTGCATCTTCGCCGGGCGCACTTCGCTCAGGAGCTTAGCGACCTTATTAGTGAGAGCATGCATGCCTTGTCCATGCCCCACGGTCAGCTTAGCATCGACGTTCAGTTTACGGCGGAGCATCTGACGGCAGAAGGCGCGGATCGCGTTGATTTCCGCGTCACCACGAACCCGGGCCAGCCGCTACAGCCGCTGTCTAAAGTGGCCTCTGGCGGTGAGCTTTCACGTATTGCGCTGGCGATTCAGGTGATTACTGCCCGTAAGATGGATACACCGGCGCTCATCTTCGATGAAGTGGACGTGGGTATCAGCGGTCCTACCGCGGCGGTAGTCGGTAAAATGCTGCGCCAGCTGGGTGAATCAACGCAGGTTATGTGCGTGACCCACCTGCCGCAGGTGGCGGGCTGTGGCAATCAGCATTTCTACGTCAGCAAAGAGACCGATGGTGCAATGACCGAAACGCATATGCAGCCGCTGGACAAGCGCGCGCGTCTGCAGGAGCTGGCGCGTTTGCTGGGCGGAAGCGAAGTAACCCGGAATACACTGGCTAACGCAAAAGAGCTTTTAGCAGCCTGATTGCCGCACTTTTTTTCGCCGCTGTGGTCATACCCCTGGTTCGCAGAGGTTTTAAACTGCGAAAAGGTTTATTATCATCGGCTTCTTACGCTGTAATCGTAGTGATAAACCGATACAGCCAGATGCTGGTGATTGATGCACGGGACATCTGGCGTTATTGTTACAGCCAGGCTGCATCCGGTCAGCCGCGCTTCATCTACATGAGTATGATGAACAGGTGCGGCAAAGACGGTCGGATGCGGACAGGCAAATAAAATAGCCAGATGCCCAAGGTGTTGGCCCGAAAAGGAATAAAGATACTTATGCGCTGTAAAACGCTGACTGCTGCGGCGGTGGTTCTTCTGATGATGACTGCTGGATGCTCCACTCTGGAACGAGTGGTTTACCGGCCAGATATCAACCAGGGTAACTACCTGGTTGCGAATGACGTTTCGAAAATTCACACTGGCATGACGCAACAGCAGGTAGCTTACACGCTGGGCACGCCGATGATGCACGATCCGTTTGGCAGCAACGTCTGGTACTACGTGTTCCGTCAGGAGCCGGGTCATCAGCCGGTCACTCAGCAGACGCTGACGCTGACCTTTGATGCCAACGGTACGCTGACGAACATTGATAACAAACCGACGCTGTCTGGCAAAAAAGCCTGATCGTGATTGCCGTTGAGATACCCTTCACGGCATGACATCCCGGCAGAAATAGTAAGGCGCTTATAGCGCCTTATTTTTTTGCTGCCCGCTCTGCCCGCTGACGGCGCAGCTCTTTCGGGTCCGCCAGCAGCGGACGATAAATTTCGACGCGATCGCCCGAGTGAACTTCGTCACCCGGTTTAACCGGGCGGCTGTAAATCCCCAGTTTATTACTGGCGGGATCGATATCGCTGCGCACCTCAAGAATGCCAGAGGCGCGAATGGCCTGCTCCACGGTGCTACCCTCCTCTACGCTTACCTGGTAGAGATATTGCTTATCGGGCAGCGCGTAAACCACTTCAACCAGGATATCAGCCACTGTAGACCTCTTTCGCGCGTTTGGTAAACGCCTGCACCATGCTGCTGGCCAGCTCTTTAAATATCCGACCAAATGCCATCTCTACCAGCATATTGGAGAATTCAAACTCCAGATTCAGCTCCACTTTACAGGCATCTTCGCTGAGCGAAGTAAACTGCCAGCCGCCGGTAAGCTTGCGAAACGGGCCGTCGACCAGCTGCATATGAATGCTCTGGTTCTCTGTTAGCGTGTTGCGCGTGACAAAGGTTTTACTGATCCCGGCCTTGGAAACGTCCACCGATGCCGTCATCTGCTGTTGACTGGCATCAAGTACGCGACTGCCGGTACAGCCTGGTAGAAATTCCGGATAGGCATCAACATCGTTTACCAGCCGGAACATTTGCTCAGCACTGAAGGGGACCAGCGCGGAACGACTAATCTGGGACATAACGTTTCCTGTTAATCTTCAACATTCGAATAATACCATCGCCGGGGATCAAACAAAAATTCTCAGCCGCCAGCGTTCTGCTAAAATAGCGCTTTTCTCCGCGCCTGTTGTTACAGGGGATGCCATCATTAACCGCTTCATGTACACTAAGTAGCACTATGACAAAGAAAAAAGCACATAAACCCGGTTCTGCTACCATTGCCATGAACAAGCGGGCCCGCCATGAATACTCCATTGAGGATGAGTTCGAAGCGGGGCTTTCGCTACAGGGATGGGAAGTTAAATCACTCCGTGCCGGTAAGGCCAATATCAGCGAAAGCTACATTATGCTGCGCGATGGAGAAGCCTACCTGTTCGGCGCCACCTTCCAGGCACTGATTGGTGCCTCTTCGCACGTGGTCTGCGATCCTACCCGCACCCGTAAGCTACTGTTGAAAGAGCGCGAGCTGGCGACCCTGTTCGAGAGAGCCAACCGCGATGGCTATACCATCGTGGCGCTGTCGCTCTACTGGAAAAATGCCTGGGCCAAACTGAAAATCGGCGTAGCCAAAGGTAAGCGAGAGCACGACAAGCGCGACGATATTAAAGATCGCGAATGGAAAACCGACAAAGCACGTATCATGAAACACGCCAACCGCTAAGCCTTTGCCTGGCAGGCGTTTTCTGTTATACTGCTATACAGTACTTGGGGCTGATTCTGGATTCGACAGGATTTGCGAAGCCCTAGGAGCATGCCGAGGGGCGGTTTGCCTCGTTAAAAGCCGCAAAAAAATAGTTGCAAACGACGAAAACTACGCACTAGCAGCTTAATAACCTGCTCAGAGCCCTCTCTCCCTAGCCTCCGCTCTTAGGACGGGGATCAAGAGAGGTCAAACCCAAAAGAGATCGTGTGGATGTCCTGCCTGGGGCTGAAGCATTAAATCCAATCAGGCTAGTTTGTTAGTAGCGTGTCCGTTCGCAGCTAACCGGCGAATGTAAAGACTGGACTAAGCATGTAGTGCCGACGGTGTAGTAATTCTGGACGCGGGTTCAACTCCCGCCAGCTCCACCAAATTCTTGGTCGATTGGTTACCAGACCCATTCGATGAAGTCCTGAAAGCCCGCAAGGCGTAAGCCCTGCGGGCTTTTTTGTGCCTGTCATCATCCCTCGCGATTCAGCTAAACCCGGCGGTAATTGGTATACGATAAAATGTATGCCAGTGACGGATAGCAATTCGCGCAGGATTGTACTGCATGGCACGGTAATCGCCCCGCCCAGGTTGCTAAATATGGTGCTGGCAAACCGCTATGACTGGCAGCTGTTCCTTGAGGTCACCGGCCCCGGCGGCAGCGGGAAAAGCGTGATGGCGTCCATTGCCCGCCTGCTGGCCGGAGAAGACAACACCACGGCCGCGACAATCGACACGCTGGAGTCGTCACGGGAACGTGCAAGCGTGGTCGGCTACCCATTAATTATCCTGCCCGACCAGGAGAAGTGGAGCGGCGACGGCGCGGGCATCAAGGCGATCACCGGCGACGACGCCGTGGCGATTGACCCGAAGTACCGTGACGCCTATTCAACCCACATCCCGGCGGTAATACTGGCGGTGAACAACAACCCGATGCGCTTCAGCGACCGCAGCGGCGGCGTATCGCGTCACCGGGTTATCCTGCCGTTCCCGGACGTCATACCGGCGAACGAACGTGATCCAAAGCTGCTGGAGAAGATTGCCGGTGAGCTGGTGGTTATTGTGCGCCACCTGATGCAGCGATTTACGAAACCGGACGATGCCCGCGAGCTCTGACAGGCGCAGCAGTCGTCAGAGGAAGCGCTGGAAATCAAGCGCAGCGCCGACCCGCTGGTCGACTTCTGCGGCTACCTGACGCCACTGAGCACGCCAACCGGCCTGTTTATCGGTAATGCGAATATCCGGCCAATGAACCCCAGGCGCTACCTGTATCACGCCTACCTTTCGTTTATGGAGGCCAGGGGCCATCAGTACCCCATGAGCCTGACGGCGTTCGGCCAGGCGGTGCCACAGACGCTGAAGGAGTACGAGATAGAACTGCTGAAGCGCAAAACGAAGAACGGCATCCAGACCAGCCTGGAGCTGAGCGAGGACTGCGAGGTCGACTGGCTGCCGCGCTGCGATGCATAAGCTATACGAAAAACACCAAACCGGCTCCGGCCGGTTTTTTTATGCCTGAAGGTGAACAGTGTTCACCCCGGGTGAAGAGTGGTGAAGAGTAGCGGCTTAAGCGATCACCACTTAACTATATGAATATAAATAATAAAATTGAAAGTTGAACAGGGTGAACACTTTTCCATAAAATCTTTTTTTTAGCCTGAAATGACTGAAATTAGCCCAATAGCACACTTTCCCATCACACCCTGAAAAGAGACTATTTTCATTCTCATTAGCATATTTGTTATATTCAGAAGATTATTCACCTTACAGAGACTGAAAATGGATACAGCTTTGCTTAGTGCGCTGGACTCAGACGGGAAAGCGAAATTTGAAAGTGCTGTAAATGCCCTACAAGGCGATATATCTGCGGCAGCGGCAAGACTCTCAGTCGATCCCCGACTGCGCCTTGAGTACTCTAAACGCATTAAAGCGATGGCCGAGGATCTCAGAGCCAAAGCAAATAGTGGCATCATCAGCTGGGAAAAAGCAGCAATGGAGGCTCAGGAAACCAGAAATCTGATAATGGATATGGTACGCACCCGGAGTACGCCGCTTGGTAGAGCCATGGCAGAAAGGATGAAGACTTCAGGCGTAACGCTTAATGAGTTAGTCGCCAAAAAAACTGCCTCAATGTTCGGGCCAAAAGCTACCTTTAACAGCTTATCAGAAACGCAAAAAAATCAGGTTTATGCCGCGATTGTAGAGTCAGCGGGCAAATCAAACCCTCAGGTTAACCTGAGAATGATGAAATTATCTCGTGCTGCTAAGGGCTTAATAGTTCTTTCTATCGGGGTATCAGTGTATGAAATATACACGGCAGACAATAAAGCTTCTGAAACCGGCAGGCAGGTTGCTATTAACGGAGCAGGTATTGCAGGCGGCTGGGCTGGCGGTGCTATTGCTGGGCTGATGTGTGGGCCTGGTGCGCCTGTATGCGTGTTATTGGGCGGATTTGCTGGCGGTGCTTTAGCCGCATGGGAAATGGGCAACTGGTGGAAATGAAGATGGAAGAAGTCACTACACTATCGCTATCGCTATCGGAAGTCAGTGAAGCAACAGATACCACTCAGGCTCGTTCTGAAATTCTGATTGGCGGCAACCCGACAGGGATTATCATCCCAGGAAAAGTACTTGAAGCTGCGATAAAGATTGATTCACGCCGCTATCTGTTATTCGTAACGGACGACGTAATTTTTGAAGAGATGCTGACGCTCCTGCTGCTGGATCTTTCTCAGGGCGTAATAGAGGAATTGACTATCGGAGGCGCTTATACTTCAGGCTACTTCGAGAATTTAAAGGTTTCACCCCACTCCGCAAGCTTCAGCTTTATTGGTGATGCCACATGGACAGTAAAAGTATCGGCATCTCCCATATTCAAATTGCCCTTTTCCGATCCTCGCGGTGTAAGCCGTCCAATGGGATTGAGAAAATACATTGATATCTCCGCTACCCCTGCGCCAGCCAGGGCTGACGGCAGCCGGTAAAACAATCTACAGCCTCTTTTCTTTATCGCCAGAACAGGCGGTCAATGTGGCAAGACAAAACAGCATTGGTATACGCTTAGGTATACCAATCAAAGTTGAATTCACGAAAACCATCTAAAAACATAAAGTTGACGTGAAAATTCAGATTCCGCCAGCCACCAAATTCTTGGTCGATTGGTTACCAGACCCATTCGATGAAGTCCTAAAAGCCCGCAAGGCGTAAGCCCTGCGGGCTTTTTTGTGCCTGTCATCATCCCTCGCGATTCAGCTAAACCCGGCGGTAATTGGTATACGATAAAATGTATGCCAGTGACGGATAGCAATTCGCGCAGGATTGTACTGCATGGCACGGTAATCGCCCCGCCCAGGTTGCTAAATATGGTGCTGGCAAACCGCTATGACTGGCAGCTGTTCCTTGAGGTCACCGGCCCCGGCGGCAGCGGGAAAAGCGTGATGGCGTCCATTGCCCGCCTGCTGGCCGGAGAGGACAACACCACGGCCGCCACTATCGACACGCTGGAGTCGTCCCGCGAACGTGCCAGCGTGGTCGGCTACTCATTAATAATCCTGCCCGACCAGGATAAGTGGAGCGGCGACGGCGCGGGCATTAAAACCATTACCGGCGGCGATGCCGTGGCGATTGACCCGAAATACCGCGACGCCTACTCGACGCACATCCCGGCGGTAATACTGGCGGTCAACAACAACCCGATGCGCTTCAGCGACCGCAGCGGCGGCGTATCGCGTCACCGGGTTATCCTGCCGTTCCCGGACGTCATACCGGCGAACGAACGTGATCCAAAGCTGCTGGAGAAGATTGCCGGTGAGCTGGTGGTTATTGTGCGCCACCTGATGCAGCGATTTACGAAACCGGACGATGCCCGCGAGCTCTGACAGGCGCAGCAGTCGTCAGAGGAAGCGCTGGAAATCAAGCGCAGCGCCGACCCGCTGGTCGATTTCTGCGGCTACCTGACGCCGCTCAGTGCACCAACCGGGCTGTTTATCGGCAACGCGAATATCCGGCCAATGAACCCCAGGCGCTACCTGTATCACGCCTACCTGTCGTTTATGGAGGCCAGGGGCCATCAGTACCCCATGAGCCTGACGGCGTTCGGCCAGGCGGTGCCACAGACGCTGAAGGAGTACGAGATTGAATTACTGAAGCGCAAAACGAAGAACGGAATTCAGACCAGCCTGGAGCTGAGCGAAGACTGCGAGGCCGACTGGCTGCCGCGCTGTGATGCATAAGCCAGACGATAAACACCAAACCGGCCCCGGCCGGTTTTTTTATGCCTGAAGGTGAACAGTGTTCACCCCGGGTGAAGAGTGGTGAAGAGTAGCGGCTTAAGCGATCGCCACTTAACTATATGAATATAAATAATAAAATTGAAAGGTGAACAGGGTGAACATTTTTCCATAAAATCTGTTTTTTAGCTGTCAGTGGAGCTAAAACCTGAAATACGGATACAATCTGGCCGCGTATCTACTATTTAGATGAGGTTTCATTATGGATGATGGCATAAAAATCGTGATGTCCCCGGTTCAGCTTGCTGCTGTGCTGTCCGACAAATCTGTGACTGAGGGGGAGACCCTCAGTAATCGTTTATATGGCGGCCTTGGCCTTGTCATGGGAACGCTTGAGCTGGCGGGAGCAACTGCGCTTTGCATTGCACCTGAGCCTACCGGGCTGACAAAAGCAGCCTGTGTAATTGTTGGCGCACACAGCATGGACAGCATTAATACCGCTGCCGATCAGGTTTTGTCCGGTAAAAATGTGCGCAGCGCTACCTATCGTGCATCTGTAGAGATGGCTAAACAGTTTGGTGCCGATGATGAAACTGCATGGAAAGTAGGTTTGACCGTTGATGTGGCCGTGCCTATTGCTCTTTCACTGGGGCTGGGAGCTGCAAGGGTTGCTGCCGTCCGTATCGGACGAATTAAATTAATTGAGCATGAATCTGTTACAGGATTAAAACCCGGCGGCCATACGATCCTAAAGCATGTTGGTAAGTCACAGCAGGAGCTCCACGAACGAATTATCAAATCAAATGGAGTGCTGGATCTGTCTGGTTCGTTCTCATCGCTGGATATTGCCGAAACAGCCATCTCAAAAGCACTACATAATAACCGTGAATGGATAAAGGTATGGGCTGCAAGTACCCCGAGACATAATTTAACCATTACCTATGATATGGGGAAACCGGTTGGCTATGTTGTTCAGAAAGGCACCGATATTGCTTATAAAGCAACTAAAATCAGGGTTGCGCTTAAGTATCAAACTTATAACAATAAACCCTATTACATAATTACTTCCTTCCCAGATAAGTGAGATGCATATGAGCCGTGCCCCTCTTGCCCCAAATTTGGATCTATGTCTTGTAGGTACACTCAACCAGGACTTCGACTACATAACTGGCGCGGATACGATGGACGGTGCCATTGATGTAGTCGTTGACGAAGCTTCGCCAGAAGAACGAAGAGATTTGCGCAAAGAGATTACTGACTTTCTACAGCTTTCAGATGAAGAGATAGAAGCAGAATTTGCTGAGCGCTGGAAAGATATCTCACCGGATTACGCTAAGAGTTTCCTGATGTATTTCCTTGAAAGCATCAATAGGTATGGTGACCATTGAGAGCTTCATAAACAGGCATTGGTATACGCTTAGGTATACCAATAAAATCTGAATTCAAGAAAACCATCTAAAAACATAAACTTGCCGAAAAAATTCCGATTCCGCCAGCGACCAGACCCATTCGATGAAGTCCTGAAAGCCCGCAAGGCGTAAGCCCTGCGGGCTTTTTTTATTTCTGTAAACCTTACGAAATGATCCGTCTGAATCCAGAGATAATTGCCCGGCTCAAACGGCAACTGGCGGAACAGGCCGGGGAGTTGGCCATCCTCCTAAAGGCCGCGAGATAATTCGCGAAGCGCCTGAAATGAACTATGTCTTCATTGACAATCACCAGGTTGGATTCAGTATCAAAGCCATGTGCCATATGTTACGGGTCGCGTGCTGTTATCGGCTGGTCAATGTCATCGCGCATGACGGCACAACTGGCCCGTGAGGGACTACAGATGGCGTTGTGGCGACGAAAACGTCCGGAAAATGCCATTGTTCATACAGACCGGGGCGGACAATACTGCTCAGAGGATTATCAGGCGCTACTGAAACGGCATAATCTGCGGGGTAGCATAAGCGCAAGAGGCAACTGTTACGAGAATGCCTGTGTGGAAAGCTTCTTTCACTCGCTGAAAGTGGCATGCATTCACGGAGAATGATTTACCCGTTGGTAAATCATGCGCACGGCGGTATTTAATTATACAGAGGGCGATTACAATCGCTGGCGACGCCACAATGCATGTGGTGGACTCAGTACGGAACAGTTTGAAAACCAGAACCTCGCTTAGGAGCCTGACCACATTACGCGGGTAGGATCATGACCGGTGGGGTTTATGGCGGTGCAGCTATGATGGGTGTATGTACAGGTATAGGTGTAGCCACTGTCGGAGTAGGAGGTGTTGCATGCGCAGCCGTAGGTTCTGTGATTGGTGGGTATATGGTAAGCACGGGCGCAGAAACAATCATCAATAAAGTAATAGAATATTATGATAAATAATCAAATGTTAGCACACGCAGCGTTATTTTTTGGACTGGCAGGCAGTGGTTTAATATTCCTTTCGTTTTTGATCTATGTAGTAAAAAGACAGGATTATTATAAGTTAGTCTCATCCTATACGAATAAATACGACTTCCCTGCTCCATATTCTTTCTACCATATGGTCGGTTTTTTTGGAGCGTTCCCGGTAATTCGATTCTTTATAAAATTAAGCCAGAAAAAGAAAATGTATTTTTTAGATCACACTAATCCTGCTTATTCTTTTTTTGATGATAATCGGTTAAAAATTCATTCATGGATGAAGCTCTTTACCTTTTTATGGCTTACGGCGACGGCGTGTCTTGTCTTTTTCGCTTTTTTTGGCCTGCTTTTACCGTGGTTATCGCAGTGGACCTATCAGATATAGAATCATTGCGCAAAATTCGCATTCATTTTTTATCACCCGATGATAGTCCGCAGACATCAGAAATAAAATAGAGTTAATAAAATAAGCTTAGGAAGGGAAAAGGACAACGTTTAGCACGTAACGACACTCCCCTGTCACTTAAAACCATAAAACTTAAATTAATAACTGACCAGTATGACTCCTAAATCCTACAGATGTAGGATGAAGACTACGACAATAAATCTTTCCTCTCATACTTTAAAATTAACATTGGAAGTATACTTATTTTCCGCTAAAAATGATGACTGCGTGATATAAGTTAACCATGGGCCAGCATTGAAATAAAATAACTTCTGTCAATATTCTTTAATCAGGATATCGCTGGCCGTGAAATGCTTTATGTCTCTCAGGGTATTCATATTTATAATTTAAGGTAATGTTTACATGTCATATCCACTAACTGGAATAAAAGTTTTAGACTTTACGGGTGTTCAATCAGGGCCATCCTGTACGCAAATGCTGGCATGGTTTGGTGCTGATGTTATAAAAATTGAAAGACCGGGCGTTGGGGATGTTACCCGCCACCAGCTGCGCGATATCCCCGATATCGATGCTCTTTATTTCACTATGCTCAACAGTAATAAGCGTTCCATTGAATTAAACACTAAAACGCCGGAAGGCAAAGAGGTGATGGAAAAACTTATTCGAGAAGCAGATGTTCTGGTGGAAAACTTTCATCCGGGTGCGATGGATCATATGGGCTTCACATGGGAGTATATTCAGGAAATTAATCCCCGATTAATTTTCGGTTCGATTAAGGGTTTTAATGACTGCTCGCCATACGTAAATGTTAAAGCGTATGAAAACGTCGCTCAGGCCGCAGGTGGTGCAGCGTCAACCACAGGTTTTTGGGACGGCCCACCGTTAGTCAGCTCAGCAGCATTAGGAGACAGCAATACCGGGATGCATCTGCTGATTGGATTGCTGGCCGCGTTGCTACACCGGGAAAAAACGGGCCGTGGACAGCGTGTTACCATGTCTATGCAGGATGCAGTTCTGAACCTGTGCCGTGTCAAATTGCGCGATCAGCAGCGTCTTGAAAAAGTCGGTTACCTTGAAGAGTACCCTCAATACCCGAATGGTAAATTCGGCGATGCAGTGCCTCGTGGTGGCAATGCAGGCGGTGGCGGCCAGCCTGGCTGGATCCTGAAATGTAAAGGGTGGGAAACCGATCCAAACGCCTATATCTATTTCACCATACAGGAACAGAACTGGGAAAACACCTGTAAAGCGGTTAATAAACCTGAATGGATTAATGATGCGGCTTATAGCACCGCAGCTGCACGCCAACCTCATATATTTGATATCTTCGCTGAAATTGAAAAACACCTGTCAAAAATGGACAAGCATGAAGCCGTGGCATATTTAAGCCAGTACGATGTACCCTGCGCTCCAGTATTAAGCATGAAAGAAATTGCGCGTGATACCTCTTTGCGTGAAAGCGGAAGTGTGGTGGAAGTTGAACAGCCTCAGCGCGGTAAATATCTTACCGTGGGTTGCCCGATGAAATTCTCTGGATTTACGCCGGATATTAAAGCTGCACCATTATTAGGCCAGCACACAGACGATATTCTTAAAGAACTGGGTTATAACGAAGAAGAAATTAACGTTATGCGTACCCATAAAGCCATTTGATATTGCGGGGAGCCGTCAGGCTCCTCCTGCCAGTTAAAACATTGAGGTTTATATGTCTGAGCAAGCCCGCTTGACAGATGGTATGCATATCATCGTCGAAGCACTGAAGAAAAATAATATCCATACTATTTACGGCGTCGCCGGCATTCCAGTAACCGATTTGGCCCGTCATGCACAAGCGGAAGGCATCCGTTATATTGGTTTTCGTCATGAACAGTCCGCGGGATATGCCGCTGCGATTAGCGGTTTTATCACTCAAAAACCGGGTATCTGCCTCACCGTGTCAGCCCCCGGTTTCCTGAATGGTTTGACAGCCCTGGCGCATGCGACGGTAAATGGTTTTCCAATGATTCAAATCAGCGGTTCTAGCAATCGCGCAATCGTCGACCTCCAGCAGGGAGACTACGAAGAGCTGGACCAGATGAACGCGGCGAAGCCTTATGCTAAAGCGTCTTATCGCGTTAACCGGCCCGAAGATTTAGGCATTGCACTGGCGCGCGCCATCCGTGCCGCTGTCTCTGGACGTCCGGGCGGCGTTTATCTGGATTTAACCGCCGAGGTTCTTGCAGCGCCACTGGAGAAAGATGCCGCAGCAAAATCGATTTTCGCTGTTGAAAATGCTGCGCCGCAATACCCCCCCTGCCCCTCTTCGGTAAATCGTGCGCTTAGTTTACTGGCGAGCGCAAAGCGCCCATTGATCATCCTCGGTAAAGGCGCAGCATATTCGCAGGCCGATGGGCCTATTCGCGACTTTATTGAGACGACTCAGATTCCTTTTTTACCCATGTCGATGGCAAAAGGATTGCTGGAAGATACGCACCCGCAGTCGGCTGCCACCGCCAGATCTTTCGTACTGGCGAACGCGGATGTGGTGATGTTAGTGGGCGCCCGCCTTAACTGGCTGTTATCGCATGGTAAAAAAGGCTGGGCTCAGGATACACAGTATATTCAGTTAGAAATTGATCCCCAGGAGATAGACAGCAACCGCCCCATTGCGGCCCCGGTGGTCGGCGATATTGCATCCAGCATGCAGGCATTTGTCAGCAAAGTTCTGGAACATCCTGTCGTTGCTCCCCGTGACTGGATTGAATCACTGGACCAGCACCGGCAGCAGAACGTGGCAAAAATGCACGACAAGCTCTACACCGAAACGCCGCAGTTAAACTATTTCAATGCATTGCGTGCCATACGAGATGTGCTTGATGAAAACCGCGATATCTATGTTGTGAACGAGGGGGCAAATACCCTTGATAATGCTCGTAATATCATCAATATGTATAAGCCCCGCAGGCGTCTTGACTGTGGTACCTGGGGTGTGATGGGCGTTGGACTGGGCTACGCTATCGGCGCTGCGGTCACATCTGGTAAACCCGTACTGGCGATTGAGGGAGACAGCGCATTTGGTTTCAGTGGTATGGAGATTGAAACGATTTGTCGCTATAAGCTGCCGGTAACCGTGGTCATTTTCAATAACGGCGGCATTTATCGCGGCGACGGCGTGAACCTCAGCGGCGGCATGGACCCTTCTCCGACGGATCTCCTGCACCATGCGCGTTATGAAAGAATTGCTGAAGCTTTTGGTGGAATGGGTCACCACGTTACGACGGCACCTGAACTTCAGGAGGCCATAACGACCAGCCTTAATTCAGGCCAACCTACGATCATTAATGTAGTCATTGATCCTGCGGCGGGTACGGAGAGCGGACATATTACCCAGCTTAATCCTAAGCAAATCCAGTAAAACTTTTTTCAGCCTTTTCATTACCGCACCACTTCTCGCTGTTAAAGTGGTGCAACATTACGGATATCGTCATGTTTAGCTTTTTTTTGAGTGATTTATTACCCATCATTGTGGTGATGCTATTAGGTTATGCCAGTGGTAAGCGCCATACGTTTTCTGAAGAACAGGCGCGCGCGCTAAATAAATTAGTGCTTAATTTCGCCTTGCCCGCTGCCTTATTTGTCTCTATTGCGCGTGCTGACAGGGATATGATATTTGCCGATACCCGGATGACAATCGTCGCGTTTATTGTTGTACTCGGCTGCTTTTTTTTCTCATGGTTCGGCTGCTATACCTTTTTTAAACGTACCCGTGCAGAAGCGGCTGTCTGCGCGCTCATTGCCGGTTCTCCTACCATTGGTTTTCTCGGATTTGCAGTACTTGATCCGATTTATGGTGACTCCGTAAAAACGGGCCTGGTCGTCGCGATTATCTCGATTATCGTTAACGCTATTACTATTCCTATTGGACTCTATTTGCTTAATCCCTCTGCAAGAGACGACGATAAGGGGAGTAGCGGAAAAAGTGCTCTTGTTTCGGCATTTAAAGAACCCGTGGTATGGGCCCCCGTACTGGCTACAGCATTAGTCTTGCTCGGTATCAAAATACCCAATGCGTGGGATCCTTGCTTTAACTTGATAGCACAAACGAATTCTGGCGTAGCCGTATTTGCGGCGGGTTTGACGCTGGCTGCACATAAATTCGAATTCAGCCTGGAGATTGTTTACAACACCTTGCTAAAACTGATTTTAATGCCGCTGTTGATGCTATTGGTTGGGTGGCTGGTCCACGTTGATGCGCAACAATTGCAGATGATGGTGCTGGCTGGCGCATTACCGCCTGCATTCTCGGGTATTATTATTGCCAGCCGCTTTAATATATATACCCGCACAGGGACCGCATCGCTGGCTGTTAGCGTGTTGGGGTTCATTGTCACAGCGCCCATGTGGATTTATATCAGTCGTCTTGTTGCCTGACCCATGATTTTTGAACGATGATAATAATAGCATCTGTATAGAATACCTTCCGATAATGCCGGGCAATTCGCCGCTCCGGCATTTACAGTAAGAGATCATTATTATGAATGAATCAATTTCTAAAGGGCCTTTTGATGGCCTGTTAATTATTGACCTGACACATGTTCTGAACGGTCCATTTGGCACACAGATCCTGTGTGACTTAGGCGCTCGCGTGATTAAAGTTGAGCAGCCTGGCCACGGTGATGATACCCGAACTTACGGTCCTTATGTTGACGGTCAATCCCTCTATTATAGTTTTGTAAACCGCGGCAAGGAGAGTGTTGTACTCAATTTAAAAGAGGATAAAGACCGCGCAATATTTATCAATATGCTACAAAAGGCAGATGTCCTTGCCGAAAACTTCCGTCCAGGAACCATGGAAAAGCTGGGCTTTTCCTGGGAGGCATTGCAAAAAATAAATCCCCGGCTGATTTACGCCTCATCATCAGGTTTTGGGCATACCGGTCCGATGAGAAATGCTCCCGCTTATGACACTATCATTCAGGCAATGAGCGGAATTATGATGGAAACCGGTTTTGCCGATGGCCCGCCCGTGAGAGTAGGAACATCCCTGTCGGACCTGTGTGCAGGCGTCTATATGTTTTGCGGCATTGCCAGCGCGCTTTATGGACGCGAAAAAAAAGGCCGGGGAGCGCATGTTGATATCGCGATGTTTGATTCCACGTTGTCATTCCTCGAGCACGGTTTGATGGCATATATTGCGACAGGAAAATCACCGGAGCGGTTAGGTAATCGTCATCCTTATATGGCACCTTTTGATGTATTCAATACTCAGGATAAACCCGTCACGATTTGCTGCGGTAATGACAGCTTATTCCAGGCTTTATGCAAGGCATTGGATCTTGAGGCTCTGCCAGCGGATCCGCGTTTTGCCAGTAATGTGATGCGAGTGCAAAATCAAGCTCAACTGAAAATGAAGCTTGAAAGCGTTCTGAACACCCAACCTGCTGATTACTGGTTAAGCCGTATTCACCAGGCAGGCGTGCCAGTTGCCCCCTTGCTGAGCGTATCAGAGGCCATGGAGTTACCTCAAACACAGGCCAGAAATATGCTGGTCGAAGCTGGCGGAATTCGGATGCCAGGTAATCCAATCAAAATAAGTGGTTATCCCGATCCACATATTCGTCCCGGTGCCGCTGCACTAGACCAGGATGGAGTGAAAATACGCCAGGAGTTTAATTAAACCCGGCCTCCGGTCTGGGGATAACAATCTGTTCATGACTTGTAAGTGATGAACAGATTGTCACTCCGGTGCCATTATATGCGGATACCGGCTGTCACATGCCCAAACAAACTCTTCCAGCGCCTGTACGCCCACTTTTTGAGTGGAGCCTGTTAGTGGCGCCTGATAGTATGACGCTGATGAACATATAATTAACATCATACCAGGCTAATCACCGGGAAACAGTTCAGCAGCGCAATGATGCTGATAGTTCCCCGTGTGTTGAACGCATCAGTTAACAACGACTAGTATAAATTCTATTTTTATTAATTTAACCACAAGTATTTCCATCCATCTGATTTACAATGTTTTTTTGGGACAGTATACGCAATTATTTTTTTGACAAAATAACCTCGGGCAAGTAATGTTTTTGATGAGCATTGATGCTCATCAAAAACATATGAAGGAGTATTGTAATGACTATCCGCCTATTGGTATCGGATGAGTGCCTCATGATTTCAGGTGCTAATGCCAACTCTAATTATGAAGGTATCAGAGCAAACAGGAATAACAGTCGTGGTGGAGCACCTAACAGTTGTGCAAATAACATTGGCATAGGTGCAATCCTCGGATCTCTTTCAGGTATCGCTGCAGGCCCTGCAGGAGTGATTGGGATGGCAACCTTAGGTGGAATTACAGCCGGGCTGGGATCCTGTAATAATAGCCCATACAATGGTAATAATAGCAAAGGCGGGGGTAGAAACGGTGGACCTAATTATGGAGCGCAATGTACGTGGTAAATAAGGATGATACTGTATCAAAAAGGAGTGCCCGCCTTCGATCTCCACGCCTAAGATACAATTTAATAACTGCTTTATGGATATTAACTCTGGGCCTGATTTCCAGTAAGACCAACCTTAGTGGTAGCAGCCTGATTTCGCATCCCTGGGATTTACTATCCTGGATATTTATAATAATTGGCGCCAGATCTTTTTACGACTATGTTTTTAAATTTTTTGATTGGTATAATTTAAAGTAGTTTTTAGAGGGTCTAAAAAAGACCCTCCTTCACCGTCTCGATGAAATAACGCGCTGGTTTATGTAAATGTGTTAGTTCTGTGGTTTTAGCTAACTCTGTTCCGGCCAGGCCGATGCTAAAACTGTTCCACTGAGTGCAACAGGTGGAGCCATGCAGATAGCCCCCCGGGCGCAGGGATGCGCGAGCTGAGGCACCAGGGGGGATTCATACTCTCATTTCATGCCAACCGCAGCATGACGGCGATAATCATTTTTCTTCCTTAATGTGGGCAATATGGGTCTTTTCCAGCCACCCAATCGGCCAATTGGCCCCTGCAATTTGGCCTCGGCGAAGGCCGCCTTCACCCGGGATCAATTTTTTATATCCTAATGTCTTGTTTTAGCTGAAATTAGCTAAATTACCTCGCTGAAGAATAAAGGCAAAAGCCATTTTTTTTGTTAAAATTGCACTCATTGTTCAGACTCTGCCAGTTTTTCCCGTATCGCCGTCTGTGTTATTGATACGAAAAGCGGCTGAAATAAGGTATAAAGCCGCATGAAAATCCCAAACAGAATCCAACCTCTGGTCGATGATGGCCTGATAGACGATGTACTCCAGCGGCTGAAAAGCGGTAAGGAAGCAGATGTCTACACCGTTTTATGCGGTGAAGAGGTGCGCTGCGCCAAAGTCTATAAAGAAGCCACGCAGCGAAGCTTTAAGCAGGCCGTGCAGTACCAGGAGGGACGTAAAGTCCGTAACACGCGTAATACCCGCGCCATGCAGAAGGGTTCGAAATTCGGCCGCAAGCAGCAGGAGGAGTCCTGGCAGACGGCGGAGGTCGATGCGTTATTCCGCCTTGCCAACGCAGGCGTACGCGTACCTCAGCCCTATATGTGTATTGACGGCGTGTTGTTGATGGAGCTGGTGACCGGTGTGGATGGCGGCGTTGCGCCACGCCTTAGCGATGTGATTTTGTCGCAGGAGAGTGCCGTTGCTGATTTTGATACGATGATCCGCAATATCGTGCGCATGCTGTGTGCAGGCATTGTTCATGGTGATTTATCGGAGTTTAACGTGCTGCTGGATGGCCAGGGCCCGGTGATTATCGACCTGCCTCAGGCTGTCGACGCTGCGGCAAACAACCATGCTGAATCAATGTTTATGCGTGATGTGGACAACATCACTACTTATTACGCTCAGTTCGCCCCGGAATTATTGCAAACACGTTATGCGAAAGAAATCTGGATGCTGTATGAAGATGGAAAATTAACGCCAGAGACGCCGCTAACCGGTTTGTTTGTTGAAGAGGCGCATGATGTGGATATGGACTCCCTGATGGATGAAATTATTTCAGCAGAAGATGAGTACTATGAGCGTCAGCGGGCAATGAAAGAACGAGACACTTAAATCCGTGACGAAAAAATATAAATTTACGGTTATGCGTACTCGTTCAGGGCTGTAAATCCTCAACATACGTTTTTGTCGCCGCGTCACTGCCATCTGCTCCGTTTATGAGGTTGAAGTGAGTAATCACTTCGATCTGATAAGAGTTGGGATTTTTAGTACTGCCAGCCACATGCACTTCGTTTATCACTGCCCTTTCCCTGCCAACACTGGTATTCATTTAGCTTTAAAGCTACAAATGTAATGACAAAGGCTTAGTGCACTTATATTCCATTGGTTATTGCATTTATCGCTTTTTCCCTAAGCCCAGCCTCATATTGATTCATTTTTTGATATAGAATATCAGGGATGACTTTATAACTCTTTAGACGGTGAATCCCATGCTTTACATTCCTTCCCAAACGTTAACTTCCAATTCCAATTTGATAAAAAGCATTAATGATACCAACTCAACCCCAGACCAGAGAAATTCATTTGGCACGATTCTAAACATTAGAAATAATAACATTAATATAGCAAGATCTAAATTTTTATCAGGAATGCTTAATAATGAAAATAATCCTGCAGCAACAACTGCAGTAGCGTCATCAGTAATTGTGAAAAAAATGCTTACTAGCAATGAAAATGTCAGGTTGCCAAAAGCAATAGATGCGATAGTTGATGAAGTGAAAAATCTAAACATTGATAGTCTGGATAAAATTGGTGCGGGATCTTATGGTACATGTTTCCGATATGGTGATTTTGTTATTAAATATCCAGTCAATAGCCAGGGTCACTCAGTAGACTGGTCTTCAGACTTACATCAGAATGCCCAACCCAATCGTGTAAGCTTATATTTAAACCAGGCTAATGAAGATCCGGATTTTTCCCGGCCGGGAAAGGGATTATTTCAAGGTAAAGTTGTTGATGTCTTAGTATCAAAATTCATCAAGGGTGAAGAACTGGCTATCGAACAGGATGATAATTATTTCCGTGCCAGCGACCTACTCGAGTCTCGGGGATTATACATGTACGACATTAACGTAACAGGTAATGTTTTAATTGATGCTAAAGATAACCTCTATTTCATAGATGGCGATCAGATGGTACTTTCTGGAAATGAGCGCAAGGGAAGGAAGCTTTCTGACGCAACAATACAACTTGAAGATGTCATTAACACTTCACTGGACTATAAAATATATCAGGCTAAAAAAGCAGGGGATAAAGATGACATTGAATATTACGAATCCTTGCAACAAGAATATGATCGCATCCAAAACCCCCAGACTAATTTGTCAATTCACAACGGGTCTGTTAAAAGTCTTTCGGACTGATTCCACATAGGAGGGGCCTGCGCCAGACCGGGTTGTAGAACACTGCAATACATCGCAACGCGGACCAGACCGCGAGTTTTATCGAACCGTTTTCTGATGCGCGTTTTTTCATCGAAATGAAGAATGACTTTGCCCCGCCAGAGAGGCTACTGCATCAACGCCCAAAGTTGCCATGAGCCCTGTGACTCTGTGACTCTGTGCTTACGCCCTAATACAGCTCCGGCTAATTATTGGCTTATTTTAAATTTACAGTCTAATCCTAAGGCATCCGGTGGCGGGTCGTGCCATCCTTTCCTACACTGTTGAACTCGATAACGTTTGATGAGGAAGTTATGAAAAAAACAATTATTGCACTCTCTGCACTTCTGCTGGCATCCCCTGTTTTTGCCGCAACCACACACGCTACTGATGATACCGTTGCCGCTGCCGATCAGAACGCTGATACCGCGAAAGAAAAGCTGCATCAGGCACAGAACCAGGGTGAAGAGCTGAAGCTCAAGTCCAAACATGCCGCTGAAGGCAAAAGCGATAACCTGAGCAGCAAGGCGAGCGAAGGCACGCAGAAGACCTGGCATAAGACTAAGCAGGGTACTGAAAAAGGGTGGGATGCCACCAAAGAAGGTACGCAGAAAGGCTGGAATAAGACCAAAGAAGGCACCACCGAGCTGAAAAAGAAAGTCACTGAATAATTGTTCATTTGACCATGAGGCCGCGAAAGCGGCCTTTTTTATGTGCTGTTGCTGCCCCTCTGACATTTTTGCTGCTACATAGCGCGCATCTGCTACGCCATCCCTGCTTTTTTCCCCGCTAACAGAGCCAGGCTTTAATAAGCGCGTTCTGGCAGTCATTGATCCTGTTGCCGTTCCGCTTCGCCTGAACAACAACTGAACTTTCTGTTGGCGCGAGCCACTTAAAAGTAAATTTACTCACCCATTGCGGTGTCCGTTCGATTTTCACCAATACTACAGGATAATAATCATGAATGTTTCAGGATCGGGCAATAGCGGGTCTCCCACCTCATTAGCAAACCAACCCCAGCAGAATGTGTCTCCCGAACAATCAGAGACACAACGTTCACAGGCCGATCCACGTCCCCAGGGACTGTCCCGGCTTCCGGGACCGGAAGTTTTATTCCCCGGTATCACGGCTGCCACTACCGTGATACAGGCACAACATGCCCGTGAAAACCCGCTGCATATGTCTCCCTCTCCAGGCTGGTCCCGACATTTATCTACAGAGGCCGTTGAAGATCTCCTGACTGAAATGAATCATAACGGGCTGGCACATGTCGCATGGGGCTCAAAACCAGTATTTTATCTTGAAGGGGCTAATGAGGGTGGCAGCTGGCCACACTTTGCTGATGCGCAGGCCAATGGTATGAAGCATGGTTTCGCCCTGATCCCTTCAGCTAATAACCGTTCTGCCTCACCAGACGATCATGAGGGATATCTGATTAATATTAGCAATGCCCTTAGAGCCATTAATGGAAATAAGCAGCTCTTTTCAGAACGGTTTAATCTGCCAGCTGCAACTGATGCTGGTCTCATTTTGCAGCATCACGTCTTTCCCATGCTGGAGCAGAAGACGCACAATGATGAACCTGAAATTACCGCCGTTCTGCTCGGCTTTGGCCACGAAAACGCCCACGCTTTTAATGACATTAACTCGGGTAATTCAGCACAAAGGCAAAGTGTGCGGCAGCAAAATCAGTCCCTGAACGATTACGTCAGCTCGCGTCTGGATGCAATGTCAGCACAAAACACCCGAGGTCTTCAGGCTCCTGCTATCCCCTCATTTATAAAATTTGACTCACCTGCCACACGCGCAAGCCTGGACAACTATATCACTGAGAGCAGCCGTATTCAGGATGCGCAAACTGACCTGATTGACCGTCATGAGGATCCCAACGTAATGGATGATAATGAAAATGATGAGGCTCTCGAAGAGGAACAGCGGATGATGGCTTCCGCGCTCATGCGCAGACTATGTCAGGAACCTGCGTGATTCCTCATTTTGCATAATTACCGCTACCCTGTCCGGCTGTCAACGGCCTTAGGCATCGCAATAAGGCAGCAAGCCACTGCCTGTCTCATGTACGCAAACGATTACTCCGTATTAAAAACCTTAAAACGGGCCTCTTCCCCCCTTTTCAACGGAATCCGCAAATTAAATGTGAACTGCATCACAATTCAAATTAACTGAAATGAAACAGAGTTTGACAAGTGTGACCAATCTCTATTTCCTAAGTCCTGGATAGCGGCACACTGCTGCAACATTCGACGCGGGTGATTTTAGCTGTGAAAACAGTCGCCCTTTCCTTCTCTGCTGACGACTTAAGAAGACCATCGCAGTGGCTGCAGAAAATGGTCATTAAGCATGTGGTAATATAATGAAATATAAAATACTGATAGCTGGCGCCTTAGCAGCGCTCTCTTATAGTGTCTCTTCAGCGGCGGAAACCACGGCGGCCGCGGCCACCACGGAAAGCCCACAGTACACTTCCGACTGGTGGCACCAGAGCGTTAACGTTGTCGGAAGCTACCACACCCGTTTCGGGCCGCAGTTCAATAACGATGTGTATCTTGAATATGAGGCCTTTGCCAAAAAAGACTGGTTTGATTTCTATGGCTATCTGGACCTGCCCAACTTCTTTGGTGTCGGCAACTCAAACGCTAACGGCATTTTTGACCACGGCACGCCGCTGTTTATGGAGATCGAACCCCGCTTCTCCATTGATAAGCTGACCAACACCGACCTGAGTTTCGGCCCGTTCAAAGAGTGGTACTTTGCTAACAACTATATCTACGATATGGGCCGTAACAGCGATAACCGTCAGAACACCTGGTACATGGGTCTGGGGACGGATATTGATACCCATTCCGATGTCGGGCTGTCGCTGAACGTGTATGCGAAATACCAGTGGGAAAACTACGGTGCCGCCAATGAAAACAGCTGGGATGGCTACCGCTTTAAGGTGAAGTACTTTGTGCCTATCACCACACTGTGGGGCGGTAACCTGAGCTACGTTGGCTTTACTAACTTTGACTGGGGTTCAGACCTGCGCGACGAGGGCGGCTCTTCACGCACCAGCAACTCAATTGCATCGAGCCATATCCTCTCTCTGGGCTACGATCACTGGCACTACTCCGTGGTGGCGCGCTATTTCCACAACGGGGGACAGTGGGCTGACGGTCAGGAGCTGAATTTTGGCAACGGGCCATTTGAAGTGAAGTCTACCGGCTGGGGATACTATCTGGTTGCCGGTTATAATTTCTGATTTTATCAACGCTGACTCAACGCCAGCCGCTTAATCCGCGCTGGCGTTGTGGTTTCTGGCATTCACCGTGCCATTCTTTTCCATCGGACGTATACTTCCCCAGGCAAATACTGCGTAATCAAAAGGAATTTTTATGTCTGCCATGCCTGCCGCAAACGGCGTGAAGCTCCGTCCCCTTGAGCGGGAAGATCTCCATTTTGTCCATCAGCTGGATAACAACGCCAGCGTGATGCGCTACTGGTTTGAAGAACCCTACGAAGCCTTTGTTGAGCTTTCAGACCTGTACGTTAAGCATATCCACGATCAGAGCGAACGTCGTTTTGTTGTCGAGCATCAGGGCGATAAGGTCGGCCTGGTCGAACTGGTTGAAATTAACCATATTCACCGCCGCGCCGAGTTTCAGATCATTATCGACCCTAATCATCAGGGGAAAGGCTTGGCCAGTAAGGCCGTTAAGCTGGCAATGGATTATGCTTTTTCGGTGTTAAACCTTTATAAGCTGTATCTGATCGTTGATAAAGAAAATGAAAAGGCGATCCACATTTATAACAAACTGGGGTTCGAGGTTGAGGGAGAGCTCATCCATGAATTCTTTATTAACGGTGAATACCGTAACACCATCCGTATGTGCATTTTCCAGCCGCAGTATCTGGCGCGTCACAAACCGCCCCACACCATGGTAAACCCCACCGCGCAGTAGCGGGTTGCCGCTGCCATCAAGGGGCCGCCATGGCCTGGCCCCTTCCTGCCGTTAACCGCGCGCGCCGACCGGATTCATAATGGTCTGCACCTTTTGCGGTTCGATGTTATACATGCCACCGTTAAACGGATCGACGATCAGCCAGCCCGGAATGCCGCCAAGTGGGATATTGCCCAGGATGTACCACAGGTTTGCATGCTCCTGGAGGGGAATGGTCTGCGGGACGTAGCCCTCACGCTCCAGCTGGAGCGTATACTTTTTCTTACCCAGATAGGTGCCGTCCGATTTTAGCAGCGAGACGGTTTTCGGGGTTATCCCTTCGGCCACTGTCCTGCCCGTTTCGTCCTGCACCACGAATTTAACGCCCTGCGGCCAGGTCTGAACGGAGACATCCTGACTTTGGTCGCCCACGATGGTGGCACAGCCGCTGAGTAACCACGCTGAAGCCAGCGCTATCAGTAACCTTTTCATAAGTAATCCTGCATCCTCAAATATTCAGAATAGTCTAAGCGCAGTACGGCAGGTTTTCATCCATTACGCCCGATAGGTACGGGCGTAATAAGGCAAATTTACAGGGGGTTATCGGGCGGTATAGCGCTGCGCGATGGCGGCGATATCCGCAGGCGTGGTGCGACAGCATCCCCCAATCAGTTTCGCCCCGGCGGCCTGCCAGGCCGTCAGATTATCCGTGAGGGAGCAGGATGACGCATCGCTGTGCCAGCTCTTGCTGACAGCATCATACTGTTCACCCGAGTTGGGATAGACCACCAGCGGCTTTGAGGTCAGTGAAGAGAGCGTTTGCAGCGCAGCGGTAACCTTATCCAGCGCGATGCAGTTGATCCCCACCGCCAGCGCCTGGTCACAGCCGTTAAGATACGTCACGACCTCAGACAGCGGCGTGCCGTCGCTCAGATGCTCGCTGTCCCGTAGCGTAAAGGCAAACCACGCGGGCGTGCCGGGAAATTCACCCAGCAGCGCGACCAGCGCCCTGATTTCCCCGAAGGAGGGCAGCGTTTCACAGGCCAGAATATCCACGCCAGCGTCCACCAGCGCGCGAAGGCGGGGGCGATGAAATGCCATCATTTCCGCTTCGGGCAGTGAATAGTCACCGCGATATTCCGAACCATCGGCGAGGAAAGCGCCCCAGGGGCCGACCGAGCCGGCCACCAGCAGCGTACCCGCATCAGGTTGCGTCGCCAGATAGTCCGTTCTGGCGCGTCGGGCCAGCTCAACGCTTTTTGCTATCAGGGCCAGCGAAGCCTGTTCATCAAGTCCTCTTTTCGCAAACCCCTGCGGCGTGGCCTGATAGCTGGCGGTAATCGCCACCTGTGCACCGGCGGCGAAATAATCGTGATGAACCTGATAAATCAGCTCGGGGTTTTCAATCAGCACCTTTGCAGACCACAGCGAATCGCTGAGATCGCAGCCGCGCGCCTCCAGTTCGGTTGCCATTGCGCCATCCAGTATCAGGCCAGCGGCGACCCGCGCGGCTATAGAGTGATCAATCTGCGGCATGATGGGTTTTCCTGTTCTGTTCGCGCTTTTTCAGCAGCTGAGTGAAATAATACGCCCCGTAGCAGATCGCTACGAAAGGCAGGCCAAAGTATAACGCAACGCGCTGTTCAGGATCGAATGCCAGCCCGACGCAGGCCAGCAGGCAGAGTAAAAAGCCGAGGATCGGGGTAATCGGAAAGAACGGTGCCCGGTACTTCAGCGCTGAGAGCGGTTTTCCTTCACGCAGGTGTGCACGGCGGAAAAAATAGTGTGAGGCGCAGATGCTTAGCCAGACGGCAACCACCGCAAAGCCTGATATGGCAGAGAGCGCCACAAAGACCGTATCCGGTGCCACGACGCTGGATAACAGCGCCAGCAGACCGCCCAGCATGCTGACTGAGATGGCAATCAGCGGTATGCCACGCCGGGTCAGGCGGGCGAAGCAGCGCGGCAGCGTTTGCTGATTAGAAAGCGACCAGAGCATCCGCCCTGAGGCGTACAGCCCGGAGTTAGCCGCCGAGAGGATCGCAGTCAGAATAACAAAGTTAAATATATCAGCGGCGTAGGGTATGCCTATCTTTTCAAAAACCAGCACAAACGGGCTTTTGACAATCCCTGCCTGATCCATTGGGATCATGGCCGCCAGGATCAGTACGGTGCCGATAAAGAAGATAATCAGTCTGGCGACGGTTGTGCGGATCGCCAGCGGCAGCACCCGCTCGGGATCCTCGGTTTCCCCGGCGGCGATACCAATCAGCTCGGTGCCGGAGAAGGCAAAGTTAACCGCGACCATGGTCATCAGAATCGGTAATCCGCCATGGGGCAGCCAGCCTGAGGCGGTCAGGTTATGAAAGAACGGTGCACTGCTGCCATCTTTTAGCGGAATAAAGCCAAACATCGCACCCGCGCCGAGGATAATAAAGGCCAGTATCGTGACGACCTTAATCACCGAGAACCAGAATTCCCCTTCGGCGAAAAACCGCGATGAGATAACGTTGAGCATAAAAATCAGCACGCAGAATATCAGGCACCAGAGCCAGACCGGCGACTGGGGGAACCAGTACTGCATACAGAAGCCGGCGGCGGTCAGGCTGGAGCCCAGCGCAACGGTCCAGGTGAGCCAGTAGAGCCACGCTACGGTATAGCCGGTAGCCGGACTGAGATAGCGCGCGGCATAGACGTGAAACGCCCCCGTCTCCGGCATCGCGACCGACAGCTCTCCCAGGCTGAGCATTACCAGCCATACCACCAGCGCACCGATGATATACGCCAGCAGGGTGCCTGCTGCGCCGGTGGTAGAGATGATGTACCCCGTATTGAAAAACAGACCGGTACCAATGACACCGCCCAGTGACAGCATCACCAGATGGCGGGTTTTCATGCTGCGCTTAAATTTTTGCGCATTTTCCTCTTCAGCTTGCTGCATTTCGCGTTATCCGTATAGACGTCTAAACTTCCACAATCCAAGCGTTATACCGATTCCGGCAGGCGAAAGCAACGTTACAAAGTGTGAGGAGAGCGGGCGTGATACGGGGTCAGCGCTGCCCTTTCCGACAGACGCTGAGAGAGGAAACGGCAGTTTATTTAGCCAAACAGCTGTTCAAGGTAGCGCTCAAGGGCAGCGCGGGAGCTAAAGCCATGGGGAATGCCGTAGTGGTCCTGACTGTCGCCAGCCAGATACATGGGGAACTGCACGTACTGATCGCAGGTCTTCATATCGGATGCCGGTGGCGCAATGCCGTGGCTTTTTTCCTTTAAGGTTGGATGGATCACCAGCGCCGTCCGCCCCATCCTCGCTTCGCGGTTAACATAGACATAATTATCGCCTCGGCGATAACCGTAAGCTTTGGTCGTCACCGCATCCACTTCAAATCCGGCTTTTTCCAGCACGCGGGCAACTTCATCAGGGCGTAAATACATGCTTATTCCTCTAAACCAGCAAACGGTGCAACCTTACACAGCGTCGGCGCGCAGGGCATTCGGAATAATCCATAAAGCCGTAATTTCACGGTGAAGGTCACTAAAAACTCTAAGGATAGTCTATAGTTAATATTACATTTCATTTGCAGGGGAGAGAATAATGTTTAATCGGAAGACTAAAAACGAAGACATTGATATCAATCAGGACGTCACACAGCTGGCAGACACCCTTGACGATCTGCTGAAGTCCTACGGCAGTAAAGCGAAAGATGAAGTTGATGGTGCCCGCTCCCGCGCTGAGAAACTGTTAAAAGAAACGCGTGCCAAAGCCAACGGCGGGAATCGCGTTACCCAGGCGGCGAAAGACGCAGGCGGTCAGGTTGACACTTACGTCCGCGATAAGCCCTGGCACGGCGTGGGCATTGGTGCTGCATTAGGTATTTTCGTCGGCGCGCTTATCGCGACGACCACCACCTCACGTAACTAACACCGCGTTATCATCCAAATTACGTCTCACGACGCTTAGTTATCATCCCGATCCTCGCAGCGCCTGCTGCGGGGATTTTTTTTATCCGCCATAAAACCCGTCTCAGCAAGGCTTCATAGCCGCTTCCGCCGCCTTTTTTGACTCACCCTCCGGGAATTTACAATTTGTGTGGTTGCAATAGCCAGGCACTATATCTAGTATTTAGTCATCAACTAAAACACTACATATGGCGAAGCGGCGGCGCAGTCGCGCATTAAAACTGCATCTGACGAGACGTCAAAGTGACCATAAGGTAAATACGAATCATGCGCATTATTATTTACACAAAAAACAACTGTGTCCAGTGCAACGCAACCAAAAACGCGATGGATAAGCAGGGTATCCCTTATCAGCTGGTTAACCTTGATCATGAACCCGATGCCGTTGAAACCCTGAAGGCGATGGGTTACCGCCAGGTGCCGGTGGTTATGGCTGAGCAGGATCACTGGAGCGGCTTTCGTCCCGACAAGATTTTAGCACTCAGGCAATCCGCCGCCGTCGGAGCCTGACGCATATGTCCACGCTGGTTTATTTTTCCAGCCAGTCGGAAAATACGCACCGCTTCGTGATGCGCACCGGTTTGCCCGCACAACGTATCCCGCTGGACGGATCAGAATCGCTGCGGGTCGATGAACCCTATATTCTGGTGGTTCCCAGCTATGGCGGAGGGACCAGCCGGGGGGCCGTGCCGCGTCAGGTCATTCAGTTTCTGAACCTTCTCCCCAACCGACAGCTTATCCGCGGCGTGATTGCTGCCGGTAACCGTAACTTCGGAGAAGCCTACTGCCTTGCCGGCAGCATTATTGCGCAAAAGTGCGACGTGCCCTGTCTTTATCGCTTCGAGCTTTTGGGCACCGCCGACGACGTCGCAAATGTTTATCAGGGAGTAACCGCATTTTGGCAACAACAGAGAGTACACGCATAGCCCCTCAGCCTGCCGGGCTGGATTATCACTCGCTTAACGCGATGCTGAATCTTTATGATGCCGACGGTCATATCCAGTTTGATAAAGACCGTGAAGCCATTCGGCACTATTTCATTCAGCACGTCCTGCCCAATAGCGTCCAGTTTGCGTCGGTCGAAGAGCGCCTGCGCTATCTGGTGGCGGAAGGATATTATGAAGCGGACGTGCTTAATGCTTACCCGTTTGAATTTGTCCGTACGCTGTTTGAAAAAGCCACGGCCCGCCGCTTTCGTTTCCAGACCTTCCTCGGCGCCTGGAAATTTTACACCAGCTATACGCTGAAGACGTTTGACGGTAAACGCTATCTGGAAGGCTTTACCGAACGCGTCTGCATGGTCGCGCTGACGCTGGCAAAAGGCGATGAAAGCCTGGCGCTGGCACTGATGGAAGAGATGCTCTCTGGCCGCTTCCAGCCCGCCACCCCAACCTTCCTGAACTGCGGTAAACAGCAGCGCGGCGAGCTGGTCTCCTGCTTCCTGCTGCGTATTGAAGATAATATGGAATCCATTGGCCGGGCGGTTAATTCGGCGCTGCAGCTTTCGAAACGCGGCGGCGGCGTAGCATTTCTGCTCTCTAACCTGCGCGAAGCGGGTGCGCCCATTAAGCGTATCGAAAATCAGTCCTCCGGGGTGATCCCGGTGATGAAAATGCTGGAAGATGCCTTCTCTTACGCCAATCAGCTGGGTGCCCGACAGGGGGCAGGCGCGGTTTATCTGCATGCCCATCATCCCGATATTCTGCGCTTTCTCGATACCAAGCGGGAAAACGCCGATGAGAAGATACGCATCAAAACGCTGTCGCTGGGGGTGGTGATCCCGGACATTACGTTCCAGCTGGCGAAGACCAACCAGCCTATGGCGCTGTTCTCCCCCTACGACGTGGAGCGCCTCTACGGTGTACCCTTTGCCGACATCAGCATCAGCGAAAAGTATGAGGAAATGCTGGCAGACGAGCGTATTCGCCGCACCTTTATCAGCCCGCGTGAGTTTTTCCAGACGCTGGCTGAGATCCAGTTTGAGTCCGGCTACCCGTATATCATGTTTGAAGATACGGTCAATCGCGCTAACCCGATTAAGGGCCGGATCAATATGAGTAATCTTTGCTCAGAGATCCTCCAGGTGAACACGCCAACCGGGTATAACGAGGACCTCAGCTATCGCCATATCGGCAAGGATATCTCCTGTAACCTGGGGTCGCTGAATATTGCCCACGCGATGGACTCGCCAGACTTTGCCCGCACGGTGGAAATTGCCGTGCGTGGATTGACGGCGGTTTCCGATCAGAGTCATATCCACTCCGTTCCCTCCATCGAAAAAGGGAATGCGCAGTCGCACGCAATCGGGCTGGGACAGATGAATCTGCACGGTTTTCTGGCGCGGGAAGGCATTCAGTATGGATCCGAGACCGCGCTGGACTTCACCAATCTCTATTTTTACACCGTCACCTGGCACGCGCTGCGCACCTCTAATCTGATTGCCCGCGAAAGAGGCGAACGCTTCGCCGGCTTTGAGGATTCGCGCTATGCCAGCGGCGAGTACTTTGATCAGTACATCAATCAGCCCTGGCTGCCGCGAACCGAACAGGCGGCCGCGCTGTTTGTCCGGGCGGGCATTACCCTTCCCGACCAGCAGGCGTGGCGGGAACTGCGCGATGCGGTGATGAAATTCGGCATCTATAACCAGAACCTGCAGGCTATTCCGCCTACCGGCTCGATCTCCTATATCAATCACGCCACCTCCAGTATTCACCCCATCGTGTCGCGAATTGAGATCCGCAAAGAGGGGAAAACGGGGCGGGTCTATTATCCGGCGCCGTTTATGAACAACGACAACCAGGCGTTTTATCGTGACGCCTACGACATCGGCCCTGAGGCGATTATTGATACCTATGCCGAAGCCACCCGTCATGTCGATCAGGGACTGTCGCTGACGCTGTTTTTCCGCGATACCGCGACGACCCGCGATATTAATAAAGCGCAGATCTACGCCTGGAAAAAAGGTATCAAGACGCTTTACTACATTCGCCTGCGTCAGATGGCCCTGCTGGGAACCGAAGTGGAAGGCTGCGTCTCCTGCTCGCTCTAATTTACCGTTGGGAAGGGCAATGACGCCCTTCCGTATGGATATCATCATGAAATTAAAATCAGTACATGCCATTAACTGGAACCATATCGAGGATGACAAAGATCTGGAGGTCTGGAATCGTCTGACCTCTAACTTCTGGCTACCGGAGAAGGTTCCGCTGTCGAATGATATTCCTGCCTGGAATAGCCTGAATGCCGCCGAGCAGCAGCTGACCATTCGGGTATTCACCGGGCTGACGCTGCTTGATACCATTCAAAATACCGTCGGCGCCCCGGCGCTGATGGCCGATGCGCTGACGCCGCATGAAGAAGCCGTGATGTCTAACATCAGCTTTATGGAAGCGGTGCATGCCCGCTCTTACAGCTCCATTTTCTCCACGCTGTGCCATACCAGCGATGTCGATGCGGCCTATGCCTGGAGCGAAGAGAATCCGGCGCTGCAGCGCAAGGCAGAGATTATCCTGTCGCACTACCATCATGAAGACCCGCTAAAGAAGAAGATTGCCAGCGTGTTCCTGGAGTCCTTCCTGTTTTATTCGGGCTTCTATCTGCCGATGTACTGGTCCAGCCGGGGTAAGCTGACCAACACCGCCGATCTGATCCGCCTGATCATCAAAGATGAAGCCGTGCACGGTTATTACATCGGTTATAAATTTCAGAAGGGGCTGGAGAAAGCGAGCCAGGCGCGTAAGGACGAGCTGCAACAGTTTGCCGTGGAACTGCTGCTGGCGCTCTATGAGAACGAAATAGCCTACAGCGAAGCACTTTATGACGGCGTGGGCTGGACGGAAGAGGTTAAAACCTTCCTGCACTACAACGCCAACAAGGCACTGATGAATCTGGGCTACGAGGCGCTTTTCCCCGCAGAACTGACCGCCGTAAATCCCGCTATCCTCTCTGCCCTGTCGCCGAATGCCGATGAAAACCATGATTTTTTCTCCGGGTCTGGTTCCTCGTACGTCATGGGCAAAGCGGTAGATACCGAAGACGAAGACTGGGACTTTTAATTTCCTCCGCGATGGCTGAATTCTTCAGCCATCGTTTAGTTTTGACCGTTAATATTGATTTTTATTAATCGTCCGTTCAATAAAAAAACCAAAGCCAAATTCAAATCATTCCCCGGGTTATTATTTCCTGTCAGCCGATGTGCAGAGGGGGAATATCACTGCCGCCCAACAGCCAATTACGGCCGGAATATTACTTTTTTTTCGCCATCATCAATTCTCCGCAATCCCTTACCCCTTCTGGCCTTTCGGGAGATTGTGGTCTCAGCGATAATTTCCTAACGCCCTTGCAAGGGTTGTCTCAGATTCTCAGTGTGCTAGGGTATAGGCCGCTAATATTCTATCAGGACACAGGAAAATAATAAGAAACTAACCGCTAACCAGGGAATCATTAATGCATGGCCATTAAACTCGAAGTTAAGAATCTCTATAAAGTTTTTGGGGAAAACCCAGACCGTGCTTTTAAGCATATTGAGAAAGGAATAAGCAAAGAAGCCCTTCTGGAGAAAACAGGGCTTTCTCTCGGGGTAAAAGACGCCAGTCTGGCCATTGAAGAAGGCGAGATATTCGTGATCATGGGGCTCTCCGGCTCCGGTAAGTCCACCATGGTTCGCCTTCTCAATCGTCTGATAGAACCCACTCGCGGTCAGGTAATTATCGACGGCGTCGATATCGCGAAAATATCCGAAAGTGAACTCCGTAAGGTACGACGAAATAAAATCAGCATGGTATTTCAGTCCTTCGCACTAATGCCCCATATGACGGTATTAAATAATGCCGCATTTGGCATGGAATTAGCCGGTATTCCCCTACAGGAACGTCAGGAAAAAGCGCTCGATGCCCTGCGCCAGGTGGGGCTGGATAATTATGCCCACGCCTACCCTGATGAATTATCCGGTGGCATGCGTCAGCGAGTGGGATTAGCCCGCGCACTGGCGATCAATCCCGATATATTGCTGATGGATGAAGCCTTCTCCGCGCTCGATCCCCTTATCCGCACCGAAATGCAGGATGAGCTGGTCAAGCTGCAATCGCGCCACCAGCGAACCATCGTCTTTATTTCCCACGACCTCGATGAGGCCATGCGTATTGGCGATCGCATTGCGATTATGCAGGGTGGTGAAGTGGTCCAGGTCGGTACGCCGGATGAGATCCTCAATAACCCGGCTAACGATTACGTTCGCACCTTCTTCCGCGGGGTGGATATCAGCCACGTCTTCAGCGCGAAGGATATTGCCCGCCGCAGCGCCAGCGCGCTGATGCGTAAAGCCCCCGGCTTCGGTCCGCGTTCAGCGATTAAACTGCTGCAGGATGAGGATCGCGAATATGGCTACGTGCTGGAAAAACAGAAGTTTATCGGCGTGGTATCGACCGACTCGCTTAAGGCGGCGCTGGCCGCGGGTGAAGGCCTGGATCACGCCATTCTGGCCGATCCTGCTGCGATGCCGGGTGATACCTCGCTGAGCGACCTGCTCTCTCACGTCGCCCAGGCCCCCTGCGCGGTGCCGATCGTCGGAGAAGACAACCAGTATATCGGGATAATCTCGAAAGGCATGTTACTACAGGCATTAGACCGCGAGGGAGCCAGCAATGAGTAAGCAATCAATCGATCCCTGGGCCACCGCCTCCAACACGTCCGCTGCCGACGCATCCGCGGCACCCGCAGCCGATGCTTCGCAGTCAGCGGCCAGCAGCGATCCCTGGGCCACCGCACCGGCAGATGGCGGAAGCGCTTCCACTGCCGCTCCCGGCGGCGGCGATACCAGCGGCGCCTGGGGCTCGCCCGCCGGCGGCCACGATGCAGCGGGCAGCGGAGACTGGTTAAACAGCGCCCCCGCCCCCCAGGTGGAGCACTTCAGCATTCTGGATCCATTCCATAAAACACTGATCCCACTCGATAGCTGGGTGACCTCAGGCATTGACTGGGTGGTCACCCACTTCCGTCCGGTATTTCAGGGCATTCGCGTACCGGTGGATTATATCCTCAGCGCCTTTCAGCAGCTTCTGCTGGGAATGCCTGCGCCGGTGGCGATCATCATTTTTTCCCTGATCGCCTGGCAGCTCTCGAGCCTGGGAATGGGCATTGCGACCCTGATCTCACTGATCGCCATCGGGGCGATCGGTGCCTGGTCGCAGGCGATGGTGACCCTGGCGCTGGTACTGACGGCCCTGCTGTTCTGCATCATCATCGGGCTACCGCTGGGGATCTGGCTGGCACGCAGTGAAAAGGCGGCCAAAATCATTCGTCCACTGCTGGATGCCATGCAAACCACGCCCGCCTTCGTCTATCTGGTACCGATTGTGATGCTGTTTGGCATCGGCAACGTGCCCGGCGTGGTGGTGACCATTATCTTTGCGCTGCCGCCGATTGTCCGCCTGACCATCCTGGGCATCAAACAGGTGCCTGCGGATCTGATCGAGGCCGCCGAATCCTTTGGGGCTAATCCGCGTCAGATGCTGTTCAAGGTCCAGCTTCCGCTGGCCATGCCAACCATTATGGCAGGCGTGAATCAGACTCTGATGCTGGCGCTATCGATGGTCGTCATCGCCTCAATGATCGCCGTGGGCGGCCTGGGTCAGATGGTACTGCGCGGGATAGGCCGTCTGGATATGGGCCTGGCCACCGTGGGCGGCGTCGGGATTGTGATCCTCGCGATTATTCTGGATCGTCTGACCCAGTCGCTGGGACGTGACAGCCGCAGCCGTGGTACCCGTCGCTGGTATGCAACGGGTCCCCTGGGACTCTTTACCCGACCCTTTATCCGCTAGCATTTCACTTTTGGCGGCGCGCTCAGAAGCGCCGCCTGCTTTTTCAGACAGAGTAATAACAATAAGGATCCACCATGCGAAAGACCGTACTGTTAGCCGCCGCATTAACTACGCTGGCGACGGCTCAAATCTCAGCCGCTGAGCTGCCGGGCAAAGGCATTACCGTCAAGCCAGTACAGAGCACCATTACGGAAGAGACCTTCCAGACCCTGCTGGTCAGCCGCGCACTGGAAAAACTCGGCTATACCGTCGAGCAGCCCAGCGAAGTGGATTACAACGTGGGTTACACCTCCATCGCTTCCGGCGACGGCACCTTTACCGCCGTGAACTGGCAGCCGCTGCACGACGATATGTATAAGGCCGCCGGTGGAGACGCTAAGTTCTACCGCGCCGGGACCTTTGTACAGGGCGCAGCGCAGGGCTATTTAATCGATAAGAAAACGGCTGAAAAATACCATATTACCCGTATCGATCAGCTGAAGGATCCTAAGCTGGCGAAGCTGTTTGACAGTAACGGCAACGGCAAAGCCGACCTGACCGGCTGTACGCCAGGCTGGGGCTGCGAAACGGTTATCAACCACCAGATACAGGCTTACGGTCTGAGCAATACGGTTGAACATAACCAGGGTAACTATTCAGCGATGATCGCCGATACCATTACCCGCTTCAAAGAGGGCAAACCTGTTCTCTACTATACCTGGACGCCGTACTGGGTGAGTGACGTACTGGTTCCGGGCCGCGATGTCGTCTGGCTGCAGGTGCCTTTCTCCTCTATGCCGGGTGAGCAGAAGAATGTGGATACCAAACTGCCAAACGGCGCAAACTACGGTTTCCCGGTTAATACAATGCATATTGTGGCGAATAAAGCCTGGGCAATGAAGAATCCAGCGGCCGCGAAGCTTTTCTCTGAAATGAAGCTGCCGATTGCTGATATCAACGCTCAGAACTCCCGTATGCATCAGGGCCAGTCTTCTGAAGCCGATATTAACGCGCACGTAGATGGCTGGATCAAAGCGCACCAGGCGCAGTTTGACGGCTGGGTCAAAGACGCCCTGGCCGCCGCAAAATAGCCTGAACGGGGTTATACCGCACGCCAGAGAGTAAACAGAGGGCAGCCGAGAGGCTGCCCTCACTGATTGTGCTGTCAGAAATCACGGAGAGGAGGCTTTAATTACCAGGAAGCACGCTTCCCGCCGCTGGCGACCGGCCTTACCCTTCCGACCCGCTCTTTATTCCGCGTTGAGCCGGTCATTTATTCTGTAAGCGACATATTTTTTAGGCTACTATTCAGTTACACCTGTTTTTATTAGTCTGATAATCATAATGAAATCCTCTCAGCCCGTCCTGAATACGCCGCTGGTTGCGCTGATGTCGCTGGCAACCGGTCTCTCCGTTGCCTGCAACTATTACGTTCAGCCCCTGTTGGAAACCGTTGCCCGCACCTTTGACCTTTCCGTAAACCAGGCCGGGTTTATCGTCACGACCGCACAGCTGGGCTATGCCGCCGGGCTGTTATTACTTGTGCCCCTGGGCGATATGCTGGAGCGGCGGGGACTCATCGTTATTATGAGCCTGCTGGCAGCCTGCGGCCTGGTGATCACCGCCCTTTCCCCGAGCCTGACGATTATGCTGCTGGGAACGGCACTGACCGGGCTGTTCTCGGTGGTGGCGCAGATCCTCGTACCGCTGGCGGCGACGCTGGCGGAACCGGCCAAACGCGGCAAGGTGGTAGGGACCGTAATGAGTGGGCTGCTGCTGGGGATCCTGCTGGCACGGACCGTTGCGGGCGGCCTGGCACAGCTGGGAGGCTGGCGGACCGTATACTGGGTAGCCAGCGCGCTAATGGCGTTGATGGCGCTGGCGCTGTGGCGCTATCTCCCGCGCTACAGACAGTCGGTTCCGCTCAACTATGGGCAACTGCTCAGATCGATATTCACTCTTTACCGCACCAATCCTGTCCTGAGAACCCGCGCCGTCACCGGCTGCCTGGCCTTTGCAAATTTCAGCATACTCTGGACTTCAATGGCCTTTCTGTTGGCTTCGCCACCCTATGGCTATTCTGAAGGTAAAATTGGTCTACTGGGGCTGGTCGGTGCAGCCGGGGCGCTGGCGGCGCGGCAGGCGGGCGCACTGGCGGATAAGGGGAAAGCCCGCCTGACCACCACCGCAGGCCTGATCCTCTTGCTTATCTCCTGGGCCTTTACCGCGCTGGGAAGTCATTCACTGGCGGCGCTGATCGTGGGGATTATTCTGCTCGATCTGACGGTTCAGGGCGTACATATCACCAATCAAAGCGTCATCTACAGCCGGATGCCGGAGGCACGTAACCGCCTGACGGCAGGCTACATGACCAGCTACTTTATTGGCGGTGCGGCAGGCTCGCTGGTGTCAGCCAGTGCGTTTCAATATGCCGGATGGAAAGGCGTATGCCTGGCGGGGGCTTCATTAACTTTACTTAATATTTTGAGCTGGTGGCGCGGGTCTCGCCACGAAGTGGATACTCCTTAGCCTGCAAATAGTAAATTGAGGAAATTTCAGGCCCACTGCTCTGTTAAGCGGTTACACACTCTGGTATGGTTAGCGCCTGCTTATTCAGATTAGTTATTTTTTCAAGTGAAACTATTAAGTAGCAGGCTCAATTCGCCGGCGATCGCTGAACAGGATAAGGTATTCCCTCAATCCCGTCCCGTTGCTGTCCTGTATGACAGTGGTCGGGAATAGCGGTCGTGGGTCGAAACACACCTGAATTTGCAAACCTTGTTACTGAGTGTGCCATCAGACTCAGGCGATCTCTATTTCTCTGAAGCGAGAATGGCATACGTATTAATAACCGCGCAATATGCACGGTTATCGGCCAGTAGTCGGAGGCGACCTTTACCTTCATCCCGGTTAATTTGGTGAAGAAATGATAAGCAGTCGTTATCCAATACTCTGAGCCATTCAGCCCGCCCCCAGGGGTTTGGGATTAAGGCGTACAGCCTTAACTGACATCTGCGGCATCCCTGTTCGATGCTGCTCAGCACACTGGGTTATGGAGTGACCTGGAAATTACTGATGGTATTCCCGATCTCACATCGCCGGAGAAGAGGTGTTTATCGCCATCGTTACGATACCAGTTGCAACTTATGAGGTTCCCCCAGATGGAAAGTTCGTTTGCCCCTATTGAACAGATGCTTAATTTCCGCGCTAACCGTCAGAAAGACTTTCCTTTACAGGAGATAATGCTGACAAGACTGTGCATGCATATGCAGAGTAAGCTACTGGAAAATCGCAATAAAATGCTGAAAGCTCAGGGGATTAACGAGACGCTGTTTATGGCATTAATCACCCTGGATGCACAGGAAAACCACAGCATTCAACCTTCTGAACTCAGCGCCGCGCTCGGTTCATCCCGCACAAATGCCACGCGCATTGCAGACGAACTGGAGAAACGTGGCTGGATTGAGCGTCGTGAAAGTGACCACGATCGCCGTTGTCTGCATCTGCATCTGACTGATAAAGGGCATGAATTTCTTCGCCAGCTGCTGCCACCACAGCATCAGTGCCTGCAACTCCTGTGGTCTGCACTAAGCGGCCCTGAGAAAAGTCAGCTGGAAAGCATTACGCGTAAGCTGCTGACCCGACTGGATCAAATGGACGAAGAGGAAGTCATTACGGCTCTTTCCCGCTAAGCTTGACCCAATAGCATATTGTGCGACGACGGTATCGCCGCTAATGGCTATTTTAGTCCGCTAATTTTGATCGGTGCCAGCGCTTACCCGCTGGCATTTTAGACTCCGGGCATGACTACCGACAGGTAGCATGCCCGGTTCGCATGGGAAACGTGGAGAACACCATGAGTGTAAATGTGGAGAATCAAACTCCTTCACAGCCGACTAATAAGAAGAAAAAGCGCAAAGTTGCGTTAATTTTCCTGGCCGTGCTGTTTATTTTAATCGGCGTTGTCTGGCTCGTTTACTGGTTGACGGTACTGCGCCACTTTCAGGACACCGACGATGCGTACGTTGCGGGTAACCAGGCACAAATTATGGCCCAGGTGTCGGGCAGCGTGAATAAGGTCTGGTTCGACAATACCGATTACGTTAAAAAGGGCGATGTGCTGCTGACGCTGGACAGAACCGATGCCGAACAGGCTTTTGAAAAGGCCCAGACTGCGCTGGCCACCAGCGTGCGTCAGACCCACCAGCTGATTATCAATGGCAGACAGTATCAGGCCACCATTGCGCTGCAAAAAACCGCTCTGGAACAGGCGCAGTCTGATCTTAAGCGCCGGGAGCCTCTCGGGGCCGCGAATCTCATTGGCCGCGAAGATTTACAACACTCGCGCGATGCCGTAGCTACGGCTAAAGCCCAGCTTGACGTTGCCACGCAGCAATATAATGCGAATCAGGCCATGGTGCTGAACACCTCGCTGGAAAATCAGCCCGCAGTCAAACAGAGCGCGGCTGAACTGCGCGATGCCTGGCTAAATCTGCAACGCACCAGCGTTATCAGCCCGATTGATGGCTTTGTTTCCCGCCGCAGCGTGCAGGTCGGCTCGCAAATCTCCCCGACTACGCCGCTGATGGCCGTCGTGCCTGCCAGCAACCTCTGGGTCGATGCTAATTTTAAAGAGACCCAGCTGGCTAATATGCGCATTGGGCAGCCTGCCACCGTAATCAGTGACATTTATGGCAACGACGTAACCTATCACGGCAAGGTTGTTGGCCTGGATATGGGTACCGGCAGCGCCTTCTCGCTGCTGCCTGCACAGAATGCCACCGGCAACTGGATCAAAGTGGTTCAGCGCCTGCCGGTTCGTATAGAGCTGGATCCGCAGGAAGTGGTGAAACATCCGCTCAGAATCGGCCTTTCCACCCAGGTCAACGTGGATACCAGCAATATCGACGGTGCCGTGCTGGCGACCCGGGTACGCTCAACGCCCGCCTATGAAAGTAATGCGCTGGCGCTGGATCTCGCACCTGTTGATAAGCTGATCGCAGAGATCGTCCGCGCCAATGCGGGTTAAGAGGGCGAGAGGCTAATGGCACAAAAACCGCTTGAAGGCGCTCAGCTGGTTCTGATGACGATTGCGCTGTCGCTGGCGACGTTTATGCAGGTGCTGGACTCCACGATTGCTAACGTCGCTATACCGACTATCGCCGGGAACCTGGGGGCATCGAACTCCCAGGGAACCTGGGTCATTACCTCATTTGGCGTGGCCAATGCGATATCCATTCCCATTACCGGCTGGCTGGCAAAACGCGTCGGCGAAGTGAAGCTGTTTCTGTGGGCAACGGTAGGCTTTGCTGTCGCTTCATGGCTATGCGGGATGTCCAACAGCCTGACCATGCTGATCTTTTTCCGCGTGATCCAGGGCGTGGTGGCAGGTCCGTTAATTCCGCTGTCGCAAAGTCTGCTGTTGAGTAACTATCCCCCCGCCAAACGCAGTATTGCCCTGTCACTCTGGGCGATGACGGTGATTGTGGCCCCCATATGCGGCCCGATCCTTGGCGGCTGGATCAGTGACAACTACCACTGGGGATGGATTTTCTTTATCAACGTCCCCATCGGTGCGGTAGTGGTCATGCTGGCGCTGCAAACGCTGCGAAATCGCGAGACGCCAACGGTCATCCGGCCGATAGATACCGTCGGGCTGGTCCTGCTGGTGGTCGGTATCGGTTGTCTGCAGGTGATGCTTGACCGCGGCAAAGAGCTGGACTGGTTTAGCTCGCAGGAAATTATTGTCCTGACGGTAATTGCGGTGATCGCACTGGCGGTACTGCTGGTATGGGAGCTGACCGATGACCATCCCATTGTCGATCTGTCACTGTTTAAGTCGCGAAACTTCACTATTGGCTGCCTGTCTATCAGCCTGGCCTATATGCTCTATTTTGGTTCCATCGTGCTGCTGCCCCAGCTGCTTCAGGAGGTCTACGGCTATACGGCGACATGGGCCGGGCTGGCATCAGCGCCGGTTGGGATCATTCCGGTTATTTTGTCACCCATTATCGGCAGGTTTGCGCACCGGCTGGATATGCGCAAGCTGGTGACCTTTAGCTTTATCATGTATGCCGTCTGCTTCTACTGGCGAGCCTATACGTTTGAACCGGGGATGAATTTTGGGGCTTCTGCCTGGCCTCAGTTTATTCAGGGGTTTGCGGTGGCCTGCTTCTTTATGCCTCTGACCACCATTACCCTTTCCGGTCTGGCACCGGATCGGCTGGCGGCGGCATCCAGCCTGTCAAACTTTACCCGAACGCTGGCGGGCTCGATTGGTACCTCGATCACCACCACCATGTGGACCGACAGAGAATCAATGCATCACAGCTATCTCAGCGAGTCCGTCAATGCGTATAACGTCAATTCCCAGGCGATGTACAGCAAGCTGGAAAGCCTTGGCATGACGCATGAGCAGGCGTCGGCGTGGATTGCGCAGCAAATCACTAATCAGGGCCTGATTATCTCCGCTAATGAGATTTTCTGGGCCTCAGCGGCCGTTTTCCTCGGCCTGCTGGTGCTTATCTGGTTTGCCCGTCCGCCCTTTGGTGCGGGCAGCGGAGGAGGCGGAGGCGCGCACTAGAGGTTGCGCTTTCAGCCATAAAAAAACGGGCCCTTGCGAGGCCCGTTTTTCTTTTTTGCACGGCGTCTTACGCGTTCTGACGCCACCACTCTGCCAGCAGAATACCGGTCGCGACAGAAACGTTGAGGCTTTCTACATTTCCGGTGCCACTGATGGAGACGCTGAGATCTCCCTGCTGCATCGTGCTTTCAGAAAGCCCGTCGCGCTCCTGCCCCAACACCAACACCATTTTGGCAGGAAACTCTGCCTGCGACAGCGGGGTGCCTTTATGGCTGGACGTGGTCACGATGGTGTAGCCCGCCTTGCGAAACGCACTCAATCCGGCGGCAAAACTTTCACCGCTAATGGCCTGAATATGTTCAGCCCCGCCTTCAGCCGTGCGCACGGCGGCGCCCGATTCCAGCAGGGAAGCATCATCTACCAGCAGCCCTTTCGCACCGAAGTGCGCGCAACTGCGCATCATGCCGCCCAGGTTGTGCGGGTTGCCGATATCTTCCAGCGCCAGCACACAATCCTTTTCGCCCGCGTTTGACAGCCACTCGCTGACGGGCATGCCCATACGCTTTTTAATCAGGAAGCAGACGCCACCGTGATGCTCAGTCCCGGAAGCTTTAACCAGCTCGTCTTCCTCGACCACGTGATAGGCCTTACGGTTGGCCGCCATCCACTTCAGCGCGTCGCGGAAGCGAGGCGTGACGCTCTGCACAAACCATGCGCGGACAATACAGTCCGGACGGCTTTGAAACAGGGCCTGACAGGCGTTTTCGCCATATACGCGCGTCTCTTCCATACGCTGACGCCGGATCTGTTCCGGGTCGATATAGCTTTTACCGCTGATGCCGCCGTGATCCGGGCGCGCCTCTTCGGTTGCAGACGGTGCGCGAGAAACCGTGCGCCACGGCGAATCACTCGGAAGTGCGTCGCGATCGCGCCCGCCACGCGGTTTGCTGTCTGCGTTACGTGAAGGACGACGGCTGTCATCCTGACGAGGTCCACCTTTACCGGTGCGGGGATTTTTCCCGCCTTTGTTGCTCTCGTCATCACCACGGACATACATCACTTTGACTTTTCCGCTTTTACCTTTAAATTCGTCGTTCATTTTCCCTCCACCTGGCTGAGCGCGAAGCGCGCAGATTACCTGATGTGGCGGCGCTTAGCTATTAACTTCCGCCACAAAGGGCGAATGCGCCTTTTTCCGGCTTTGGCCGGTTCTGAAAGCATCAGGCAGATATTGCCTATTATACCCATTGAACAAATCTCTTTGTGGCTTAACCCTGGCCGAACCATAATTGTCGCTGGCTTCATAACGAATATAGTAAGTGAACGCTTACCCCTATTAGCACCGAGGTGAATACATGAATACGGTTTGTGCATCATGCCAGGCAACGAATCGCGTTCCACAGGAACGCACGGCCGACGGTGCAAAATGCGGACGCTGCGGGAATACCTTGTTCAACGGAGAGGTTATCGCGGCAACCACTGCCACCCTCGATAAGTATTTGCAGGACGACCTTCCTGTAGTGGTCGATTTCTGGGCGCCCTGGTGTGGTCCCTGTGTCAATTTCGCGCCGATATACAAAGACGTGGCGGAAGAGCGCAGCGGCGAAATTCGCTTTATTAAAGTGAATACCGAAGCAGATCCAGAACTCAGCGCGCGCTTTCGTATACGCAGCATCCCTACCATTATGATTTTCAAACAGGGCAAGATGGTCGATATGCTTAGCGGAGCCATGCCTAAAGCCCCCTTTAATGAGTGGCTGAACGAGAATCTGTAAAGCTCTCTTGTAAGCGCTTACCAACCTTTAGCGAATTAAACGTGGGCAAGTTCCCGTTAGTCGTGGCCATCACGGTATGGCCACTACTGCTTATCCGCCCTTTTCGGTAGAATGACGTCTTTGCCTGAAAGGGTTTCATTACCTGATAAGCCGCTATGACTGAAAACGCAGTCCTTACTCTTCGCGCCGAACGTCTGGCCCGATCAACCCGCCCCTTTTTAGCGCGCGGTAATCGAATCCCTCGCTGTCAGCGCTGTCTCCTGCCCGTTAAAAACTGTCTGTGCGACCAGCTTCACCCCCAACAGGCCCGGAGCCGCTTCTGCCTGGTTATGTTCGATACGGAACCGATGAAGCCCAGCAATACCGGCAGGCTGATCGCCGATATTCTGCCGGAAACCCTGGCGTTTGGCTGGTCACGCACCGAACCGGATCCTGCCCTGTTAGCTGCGGTGAAAAACCCTCAGGTTCAGCCCATGGTGGTATTCCCCGCCTCCTATGCCGACCCAGGCAGGGCCGTTATCGACGTCCCGCCACAAAGCGGTAAGCCACCGCTGTTTATTATGCTGGATGGCACCTGGCCGGAGGCCAGAAAGATGTTCCGTAAAAGCCCCTGGCTGGATGGCTTTCCCGTGATGTCGCTGACGCTGACCACCCCCTCCAATTATCAGCTACGTGGCATCCACGCTCAGGGACAGCACTGTACGGCAGAAGTCGCGGCCGAGCTGCTGATACAGGCGGGGGATAGTACCGCCGGAACCGCACTATCCCGGCATTTTAACCTTTTTCGCCAGCGCTATCTTGCCGGTAAACCTCACCCGCCACGCTAAGCCGCTGCCGGATTTGGCTGGACTCCCCAGCAGGATAACGACGCTTATAATCGGCTGAACAACATTACGTATCCCGATTGTGCTATGTGGAACAACGATTGAATGAACCTGTCCGCCCTGCAAGCGCTATCACTGATGTAAAGAGGAACGTCTCTCTTCCCGCAGGTGCCCGCGATCAATAATCTGCACCTCATCGAGGTTATCCCAGCCAGAACGCGTTAGAATCAGGCGAGTCCAGCCAAAGGGAGCAGGAAATGAGCCAACGTGGATTAGAAGCGCTATTGCGACCCCGTTCGATCGCCGTTATTGGGGCCTCTGTTCGCCCGGACCGTGCCGGATACCTGATGATGCGCAACCTGCTGGCGGGTGGCTTCAGCGGCCCCATTCTGCCCGTTACGCCAAAATATCAGGCGGTATGCGGCGTGCTGGCGTGCCGGGATGTCGCCAGCCTGCCACTTTCACCCGATCTCGCAGTTATCTGTACACATGCCAGTCGTAATCTTGAGCTTCTGGAAGCGCTGGGTAAGCGAGGCTGCAAAGCCTGTATCATTCTCTCTGCCCCCGCCAGCCAGCGCGATGCGCTAAAAAGCTGCGCCAGCCAGTGGCAAATTCGTCTGCTCGGCCCCAATAGTCTTGGTCTGCTGGCACCCTGGCAGGGGCTAAATGCCAGCTTCTCGCCCGTTCCCATCGCCCAGGGAAAGCTGGCCTTTATCTCCCAGTCCGCTGCCGTTTCAAATACCATTCTCGACTGGGCACAGCAGCGTCAGCTGGGCTTTTCCTGGTTTATTTCACTGGGCGACAGCCTGGATATCGATGCTGACGATCTGCTCGATTTCCTGGCGCGTGACGGCAAGACCAGTGCGATCCTGCTCTATCTTGAGCACCTTAGCGATGCGCGCCGCTTCGTCTCTGCTGCCCGTAGCGCCTCACGTAACAAGCCTATTCTGGTGATTAAAAGCGGCCGCAGCCAGCAGGCACAGAGGCTGCTCAAAACCTATGGCGGGCTGGATGCCGCCTGGGATGCGGCGATCCAGCGCGCAGGTATGCTGCGGGTGCATGACACCCATGAGCTGTTCTCTGCGGTGGAGACTCTGAGCCATATGCGTCCCCTGCGCGGTGAACGGCTGATGATCGTCAGTAATGGTGCTGCCCCTGCTGCACTGGCCCTTGACGAGCTGGATGCGCGTAACGGTAAGCTGGCCATTCTTAATGATGAATTGCTGGCTGACCTGAAAACGCTGTTATCGAATGACGTTATTCCAGGCAATCCACTGGATCTGAAGGATGATGCGACACCCGCGCGCTACGTACAGGCCGTGACCCGACTGCTGGACTGTCAGGAAATTGATGCGCTGATGATTATCCATGCTCCCAGCGCGGTCGCTCCCGCTACGCTTACGGCCCAACTGCTGATCGATGCGATCGGAAAACACCCCAGAGCCCGGCAGGTTTCGCTCCTGACCAACTGGAGCGGGGAGTTTTCTTCCCTGGAGGCGCGCAGGTTATTTAACGATGCCGGTATCCCCACCTACCGTACGCCTGAAGGAACCATAACGGCCTTTATGCATATGGTGGAGTACCGCCGTAATCAGAAACAGCTGCGCGAAGCGCCCTCCCTGCCGGTCGGTCTGACGGCAAATACGGCGGATGCACATCGTCTTATACGTCAGGCGCTGGATGAAGGGGCTTCGACGCTGGACACGCATGAAGTGCAGCCTATCCTTCGGGCCTATGGTCTGAGTACGCTGCCGACCTGGATTGCCAGCGATAGCGCAGAGGCCGTGCATATTGCCGGCCAGATTGGTTATCCGGTTGCGCTTAAGCTACGCTCTCCCGATATTCCACATAAATCCGACATCCAGGGCGTGATGCTCTATTTACGTACGGCCAGCGAGGTGCAACACGCAGCGGAAGCGATTTTCGATCGCGTCAGGCTGGCCTGGCCTCAGGCAAATATTCATGGGCTGCTGGTGCAGAGCATGGCAAATCGCGCTGGCGCTCAGGAATTAAGGATTGTTGTCGAGCAGGATGCCGTTTTTGGTCCGCTGATTATGCTGGGCGAAGGCGGAATTGAATGGCAGGCAGACAGGCAGGTCGTCGTGGCGCTGCCGCCGCTGAATATGACGCTGGCACGTTATCTGGTGGCTCAGGCAATCAAGAGCGGTAAGCTGCGTGGGCGTAGTGCGCTACAGCCCCTTGATATCAATGGCATCAGCCAGGTGCTGGTTCGGGTTTCTAACCTGATAGTTGACTGCCCTGAAATTGTCCGACTTGATATCCATCCGCTGCTGGCCGCGGGTAGCGAATTTTCCCTGCTTGATGTCACCATGCAGCTTGCCGAATTTTCCGGCGATCCCGAGGCCCGGCTGACAATCCGGCCTTATCCATCTGCGCTTGAAGAACGCGTGGAGATGAAAAATGGCCAGTCCTGTCTTTTCCGCCCGATCCTGCCAGAAGATGAGCCTCTGCTGCGCAGGTTTATTTCCCAGGTGACAAAGGAAGATCTCTACTACCGCTACTTTAGTGAGATCAATGAGTTCACTCATGACGATTTGGCGAACATGACGCAAATCGACTACGATCGGGAAATGGCGATCGTCGCCGTACGCCAGCACAATGGCGAAGAGGAAATCATTGGCGTTACGCGGGCTATTTCAGATGCGGATAATATTGATGCCGAGTTTTCCGTACTGGTGCGATCCGATCTCAAAGGACTCGGGCTGGGGCGACGTCTGCTGGAAAAAATGATCGCTTATACCCGCGAGCATGGGTTATCACAACTCAACGGCATTACCATGCCGGGCAACCGGGGCATGATCACGCTGGCGCGCAAGCTGGGATTTTCCGTCGATATCCAGCTTGAGGATGGCATTGTCAGCCTTTCACTCGCCCTGATGTCGCCTTCCGGATAACGTCTGGAAACGTAAAAATGGCCTCTTCTATGCCAGGTAATGTATTATACGGGGTTAGAGTGATGATTTTATGGCAGGTGCCATTCCATGAACAGAGAAGATACGCACTGTGATGTTGTCTAAATTTAAACGTAATAAACACCAACAGCACCTTGCGCAACTACCCAAACTGTCTCAGTCGGTTGCTGATTTCACCACGCTGTATTCTCCTGCGGATTTTCATCGTACGCTTCTGGAAAGAATAGCCGGGGCCACGCGTCGTATCTGTATTGTGGCGCTCTATCTGGAAAATGATGACGGCGGCCGCAGCATTCTTTCAGCGCTGTATGAGGCGAAGCGGCTGCGCCCGGAGCTTGAAATCCGCATACTGGTTGACTGGCATCGCGCTCAGCGAGGCAGAATTGGCGCCGCCCGTGGTGCAACTAACGCGGACTGGTACTGCGAAATGGCCGAGCAGCATGCGGATGTCGCCATTGAGGTTTACGGTGTACCGGTCAATACGCGCGAAGCGCTGGGCGTGCTGCATCTGAAAGGGTCGGTGATTGATGATACGCTTCTCTATACCGGTGCCAGTCTTAACGACGTTTATCTTCATCAGCATGATAAATATCGCTATGACCGTTACCAGGTCATCAAAAATCCCGTACTGGCTGATACCCTAATTCACTGGATTGATAAAAACCTGATCCAGGCGGAAGCTGTTCATCGTCTTGATAATCATGAACGTCCTAAAAGCCCGGAAATCAAAAATGAAACCCGTCAGTTCCGTCAGGATCTGCGAGGATTCGATTATGAATTCACAGGTGATGCCACCAATGAACAACTGGCGGTCACGCCGCTGGTCGGTTTGGGCAAGCACAGCCTGCTGAATAAGACCATTTTCCATTTGATGCCCTGCGCTGAACATAAGCTTACGCTCTGTACGCCCTATTTTAATATGCCGGCGATCCTGGCCCGGAATATCATCTGGCTGTTACGTCGGGGAAAAGAGGTTGAAATCATCGTTGGCGACAAAACCGCTAATGACTTTTACATTCCAGAGGATCAGCCTTTCAAGATTATCGGCGCTCTTCCCTATTTGTATGAGATCAACCTTCGACGCTTTCTGAGCCGCCTGCAGTACTACGTCACGAATGGACAGCTACAGGTCAGGCTGTGGAAAGATGGGGAGAACAGCTACCATTTGAAAGGCATGTGGGTTGATGATGAGTGGATGCTCATCACCGGTAATAACCTCAACCCAAGGGCCTGGCGCCTCGATCTTGAAAATGCCGTGCTTATCCACGATCCCTTACAAGAGCTGGCCGATCAAAGTGCGCGTGAGCTCAGTTTGATCCGCGAACATACTACCGTAGTGAAGCATTTCCGCGATCTCGAAAGCATTGCGGACTATCCTCTTAAGGTGCGTAAACTGATCCGCCGGCTCCGCCGCATTCGTATCGACAGGCTTATCAGCCGGATCCTCTAAAACGTCTGAATTTGCGTTTTCTTTTACAGGCCCTGTCTTCGCACGGGGCCTTTTTACAGGAAAAGCACATGCGTCAATTTCTGCTTATTGCCACGCTAAGCTGCACTGGCTGTACCCACCTGGCACAGGACGACTGGACAGGAAAGGATAAGGCGCAGCACTTTCTCTCTTCTGCTTTTTTCTCGGCAGCCGGTAATGCATATGGTGAACATCAGAACTGGAGTGACAGGCACAGCGGCAGCTTTGGGCTGATGTTTGCCCTGAGTCTGGGCGCAGCCAAGGAGCTTTATGATAGCCGCGAAGGAGGAACGGGCTGGAGCTGGAAAGATTTTAGCTGGGACGTTGCGGGTGCGGCGGCAGGGTATGCGCTGTGGAGCCTTGATCATTAACCTGCGTAAGAGCGGCTTTTTCCCCTTCCCCATAACGCAAAAAACCCTGACCGTGAGGTCAGGGTTATTGCTTTATTTGATGCCTGGCAGTTCCCTACTCTCGCATGGGGAGACCCCACACTACCATCGGCGCTACGGCGTTTCACTTCTGAGTTCGGCATGGGGTCAGGTGGGACCACCGCGCTAAAGCCGCCAGGCAAATCTTGGTGCACGGAACGAATATTTTGCGCTGCTGCTGCGCTGGCTTCACCTGCAAACTCAGTCACATACTTCAGTATGCTCCTTCCTTCGCTGCGTTTGCCGCCCTGCTTCAGCACAAACTCTTTCGTTCCCGCTAATCTTTTAAATCACACTCCGCAGACTCACGTCCGCAGGGCAGATAAAATCTCCTGCTCTGTCCCGCATGCGTAATATGCAGAACAGCTTAATTCTTGTCCGGATAAGCTGAAAATTGTCTTTCTGTCTCTCAACGCCCACCAGAACGCTTCTGGTGTTGTAAGGTTAAGCCTCACGGGTCATTAGTACCGGTTAGCTCAACGCATCGCTGCGCTTACACACCCGGCCTATCAACGTCGTAGTCTTCAACGTCCCTTCAGGACCCTTAAAGGGTCAGGGAAGATTCATCTCGAGGCAAGTTTCGCGCTTAGATGCTTTCAGCGCTTATCTTTTCCGCACTTAGCTACCGGGCAATGCCATTGGCATGACAACCCGAACACCAGTGGTGCGTTCACTCCGGTCCTCTCGTACTAGGAGCAACCCCTCTCAATCTTCCAGCGCCCACGGCAGATAGGGACCGAACTGTCTCACGACGTTCTAAACCCAGCTCGCGTACCACTTTAAACGGCGAACAGCCGTACCCTTGGGACCTACTTCAGCCCCAGGATGTGATGAGCCGACATCGAGGTGCCAAACACCGCCGTCGATATGAACTCTTGGGCGGTATCAGCCTGTTATCCCCGGAGTACCTTTTATCCGTTGAGCGATGGCCCTTCCATTCAGAACCACCGGATCACTATGACCTGCTTTCGCACCTGCTCGAGCCGTCACTCTCGCAGTCAAGCCAGCTTATGCCATTGCACTAACCTCACGATGTCCGACCGTGATTAGCTGACCTTCGTGCTCCTCCGTTACTCTTTAGGAGGAGACCGCCCCAGTCAAACTACCCACCAGACACTGTCCCCACGCCGGATTACGGCGCCAGGTTAGAACATCAAACGTTAAAGGGTGGTATTTCAAGGTTGGCTCCACGCAGACTGGCGTCCACGCTTCAAAGCCTCCCACCTATCCTACACATCAAGGCTCAATGTTCAGTGTCAAGCTGTAGTAAAGGTTCACGGGGTCTTTCCGTCTTGCCGCGGGTACACTGCATCTTCACAGCGAGTTCAATTTCACTGAGTCTCGGGTGGAGACAGCCTGGCCATCATTACGCCATTCGTGCAGGTCGGAACTTACCCGACAAGGAATTTCGCTACCTTAGGACCGTTATAGTTACGGCCGCCGTTTACCGGGGCTTCGATCAGGAGCTTCTCTTGCGATAACCCCATCAATTAACCTTCCGGCACCGGGCAGGCGTCACACCGTATACGTCCACTTTCGTGTTTGCACAGTGCTGTGTTTTTAATAAACAGTTGCAGCCAGCTGGTATCTTCGACTGGCTTCAGCTCCGCGAGCAAGTCGCTTCACCTACGCACCAGCGTGCCTTCTCCCGAAGTTACGGCACCATTTTGCCTAGTTCCTTCACCCGAGTTCTCTCAAGCGCCTTGGTATTCTCTACCTGACCACCTGTGTCGGTTTGGGGTACGATTCGTTGTTACCTGATGCTTAGAGGCTTTTCCTGGAAGCAGGGCATTTGTTACTTCAGCACCGTAGTGCCTCGTCATCACGCCTCAGCCTTAAGGCATTCCGGATTTACCTGGAACACCAGCCTACACGCTTAAACCGGGACAACCGTCGCCCGGCTAACATAGCCTTCTCCGTCCCCCCTTCGCAGTAACACCGAGTACAGGAATATTAACCTGTTTCCCATCGACTACGCCTTTCGGCCTCGCCTTAGGGGTCGACTCACCCTGCCCCGATTAACGTTGGACAGGAACCCTTGGTCTTCCGGCGAGCGGGCTTTTCACCCGCTTTATCGTTACTCATGTCAGCATTCGCACTTCTGATACCTCCAGCAGACCTCACAGTCCACCTTCAACGGCTTACAGAACGCTCCCCTACCCAACAACACGTAAGTGTCGCTGCCGCAGCTTCGGTGCATGGTTTAGCCCCGTTACATCTTCCGCGCAGGCCGACTCGACCAGTGAGCTATTACGCTTTCTTTAAATGATGGCTGCTTCTAAGCCAACATCCTGGCTGTCTGTGCCTTCCCACATCGTTTCCCACTTAACCATGACTTTGGGACCTTAGCTGGCGGTCTGGGTTGTTTCCCTCTTCACGACGGACGTTAGCACCCGCCGTGTGTCTCCCGTGATAACATTCTCCGGTATTCGCAGTTTGCATCGGGTTGGTAAGCCGGGATGGCCCCCTAGCCGAAACAGTGCTCTACCCCCGGAGATGAGTTCACGAGGCGCTACCTAAATAGCTTTCGGGGAGAACCAGCTATCTCCCGGTTTGATTGGCCTTTCACCCCCAGCCACAGGTCATCCGCTAATTTTTCAACATTAGTCGGTTCGGTCCTCCAGTTAGTGTTACCCAACCTTCAACCTGCCCATGGCTAGATCACCGGGTTTCGGGTCTATACCCTGCAACTTAACGCCCAGTTAAGACTCGGTTTCCCTGCGGCTCCCCTATACGGTTAACCTTGCTACAGAATATAAGTCGCTGACCCATTATACAAAAGGTACGCAGTCACACCACGAAGGTGCTCCCACTGCTTGTACGTACACGGTTTCAGGTTCTGTTTCACTCCCCTCGCCGGGGTTCTTTTCGCCTTTCCCTCACGGTACTGGTTCACTATCGGTCAGTCAGGAGTATTTAGCCTTGGAGGATGGTCCCCCCATATTCAGACAGGATATCACGTGTCCCGCCCTACTCTTCGAACTCACAGCAAGTGCATCTTTGTGTACGGGAGTGTCACCCTGTACCCTGCGACTTTCCAGACGCTTCCACTGATGCACAAACTGATTCAGGTTCTGGGCTCCTCCCCGTTCGCTCGCCGCTACTGGGGGAATCTCGGTTGATTTCTTTTCCTCGGGGTACTTAGATGTTTCAGTTCCCCCGGTTCGCCTCGCAACACTATGTATTCATGTTGCGATAGTGTGTCGAAACACACTGGGTTTCCCCATTCGGGTATCGCCGGTTGTTGCGGTTCATATCACCTTACCGGCGCTTATCGCAGATTAGCACGCCCTTCATCGCCTCTGACTGCCAGGGCATCCACCGTGTACGCTTAGTCACTTAACCTCACAACCCACAAGCGTCCTTTCTGTCCGTAATGGCTGCGCGTCGTGATGGCGGCGTTGTGCAGTGCTCACAGTGCTCATGGACATTACGTCCACTCCGCCTGCTGCGCGCTGACGCCTTACCTTCACTTAGCTCGCTCATTACTGATGTCAGTAAAGACTGCTGAGTTGTAAGCATTTGAGAGACTCGACTGTATCGTGTTATTTCATTCTTATTACGGAGAATGAAAACGATACGTCGTTTCAATTTTCAGCTTGTTCCGGATTATTAAAGAGCATAATACTTCGCAGCACACCGTTGCCGGTACGCTCTGAAGTATTGTCAGAAAACTGCATGGTGGAGCTAAGCGGGATCGAACCGCTGACCTCCTGCGTGCAAGGCAGGCGCTCTCCCAGCTGAGCTATAGCCCCATACAGTTACTGCAGAGACCTTCCACTACCACTCAACGTGAGTTCACCTGTCGCTGTGAGGCGGCAAATGTTAATTTTTGCTCATGCAGGGCATGCGAATGGGAAGTTTACCTGAGGTAAACGACCGCGCGCATAACGCAGCATGAGTGAAAATTTGGTAGGCCTGAGTGGACTTGAACCACCGACCTCACCCTTATCAGGGGTGCGCTCTAACCACCTGAGCTACAAGCCTGTAGAGGTTTTTCTGCTCGTTACTTTTTCATCAGACAATCTGTTGTGGACACTACGCGGGAAAGTATCTTCAGGTAAGGAGGTGATCCAACCGCAGGTTCCCCTACGGTTACCTTGTTACGACTTCACCCCAGTCATGAATCACAAAGTGGTAAGCGCCCTCCCGAAGGTTAAGCTACCTACTTCTTTTGCAACCCACTCCCATGGTGTGACGGGCGGTGTGTACAAGGCCCGGGAACGTATTCACCGTGGCATTCTGATCCACGATTACTAGCGATTCCGACTTCACGGAGTCGAGTTGCAGACTCCGATCCGGACTACGACGCACTTTGTGAGGTCCGCTTGCTCTCGCGAGGTCGCTTCTCTTTGTATGCGCCATTGTAGCACGTGTGTAGCCCTGCTCGTAAGGGCCATGATGACTTGACGTCATCCCCACCTTCCTCCGGTTTATCACCGGCAGTCTCCTTTGAGTTCCCGACCGAATCGCTGGCAACAAAGGATAAGGGTTGCGCTCGTTGCGGGACTTAACCCAACATTTCACAACACGAGCTGACGACAGCCATGCAGCACCTGTCTCACGGTTCCCGAAGGCACTAAGGCATCTCTGCCAAATTCCGTGGATGTCAAGAGCAGGTAAGGTTCTTCGCGTTGCATCGAATTAAACCACATGCTCCACCGCTTGTGCGGGCCCCCGTCAATTCATTTGAGTTTTAACCTTGCGGCCGTACTCCCCAGGCGGTCGACTTAACGCGTTAGCTCCGGAAGCCACTCCTCAAGGGAACAACCTCCAAGTCGACATCGTTTACGGCGTGGACTACCAGGGTATCTAATCCTGTTTGCTCCCCACGCTTTCGCACCTGAGCGTCAGTCTTTGTCCAGGGGGCCGCCTTCGCCACCGGTATTCCTCCAGATCTCTACGCATTTCACCGCTACACCTGGAATTCTACCCCCCTCTACAAGACTCTAGCCTGCCAGTTTCGAATGCAGTTCCCGGGTTGAGCCCGGGGATTTCACATCCGACTTGACAGACCGCCTGCGTGCGCTTTACGCCCAGTAATTCCGATTAACGCTTGCACCCTCCGTATTACCGCGGCTGCTGGCACGGAGTTAGCCGGTGCTTCTTCTGCGGGTAACGTCAATGAGCGAGGTTATTAACCTCACTCCCTTCCTCCCCGCTGAAAGTACTTTACAACCCGAAGGCCTTCTTCATACACGCGGCATGGCTGCATCAGGCTTGCGCCCATTGTGCAATATTCCCCACTGCTGCCTCCCGTAGGAGTCTGGACCGTGTCTCAGTTCCAGTGTGGCTGGTCATCCTCTCAGACCAGCTAGGGATCGTCGCCTTGGTGAGCCATTACCTCACCAACAAGCTAATCCCATCTGGGCACATCCGATGGTGTGAGGCCCGAAGGTCCCCCACTTTGGTCCGTAGACGTTATGCGGTATTAGCTACCGTTTCCAGTAGTTATCCCCCTCCATCGGGCAGTTTCCCAGACATTACTCACCCGTCCGCCACTCGTCACCCAGAGAGCAAGCTCTCCTGTGCTACCGTTCGACTTGCATGTGTTAGGCCTGCCGCCAGCGTTCAATCTGAGCCATGATCAAACTCTTCAATTTAAAAGTTCGATTTGCTTCAACAAGTGAAGCGATGCTCAAGTGTAAAACGTCATAATGAATTTCATTATGTGTTCACTCTTAAGACTTGATATTTTTTGCGCCTTGCGGCGCTGATATCAATCCTGCGAGTGCCCACACAGATTGTCTGATAAATTGTTAAAGAGCGGTGCGGCTGGCGCCTTGGCGGCCTGCTGCGAGGTGGCGTATATTACGCTTTCCTCCTTCAGAGTCAACTTCTTTTTGGGAAGTTTTTCTCCGGCGGTTCAGCTTCCTGACCCTCTCAACCCGGCGGCCTGTAAGCCGTTGTTCCGTGTCGATGGAGGCGCATTATAGGGAGTTCCTGACGGCTGACAACCCCTAATTGCAAAAAACTTTCTGCATGCTCATTTTTCAAACCAATAAGGCCTTAAAGGGCCATTTTTGCCTGGTTATCATCCAAAAAAAGGGGCCCGAAGGCCCCTTAATAGAGTGTAATACTGATTCAGACCGGCTGGATATTACTGGCTGGCGACAATTTCACCATCATTAACATCCATTTCAATCACCTTACCGGGGATTAACGCACCAGAAAGGATTTTCTGCGCCAGCGGATTTTCGATTTGCTGCTGAATAGCGCGTTTCAGCGGCCTTGCACCATATACCGGGTCATAGCCGTTTTCACCAAGCAGTTGCAGAGCCGCATCGGAGATATGAAGTTCATAACCCCGTTCGGCCAGGCGCGCATACAATCGCTGAAGCTGTATTTTAGCAATAGAGGCAATGTGGGTTTCGCCCAGAGGGTGGAACACCACCAGCTCATCAATACGGTTGATAAACTCCGGACGGAAGTGATGGCCAACGACCGTCATTACCACTTCTTTCATTTCCGCATAGCTCAGCGCGCCGAACCTTTCCTGAATCAGATCGGAACCCAGGTTAGAAGTCATGATCACTACGGTATTGCGGAAGTCTACGGTTCTGCCCTGGCCATCGGTGAGCCGTCCATCATCCAGCACCTGTAGCAGAATGTTGAATACGTCCGGATGCGCTTTTTCAACCTCATCCAGCAGGATCACGGAATAAGGACGGCGACGAACGGCCTCGGTCAGGTAGCCCCCCTCCTCATAGCCCACGTAGCCTGGAGGAGCCCCCACCAGTCGGGATACCGAGTGTTTCTCCATGAACTCGGACATATCAAGGCGGACCATGGCATCGTCGCTGTCGAACATAAAGTTTGCCAGCGCTTTACACAGTTCGGTTTTACCCACCCCCGTTGGCCCCAGGAACAGGAAGGAACCAATGGGCCGGTTCGGATCGGCCAGGCCTGCGCGGCTGCGGCGAATAGCATTGGATACGGCTTCGACGGCCTCATCCTGACCGATAACGCGCTGATGAAGGTCCTGCTCCATACGCAGCAATTTGTCGCGCTCTCCTTCCATCATTCGCGCGACCGGGATCCCCGTCCAGCGCGCCAGCACGTCGGCAATTTCAACATCCGTTACGCGGTTACGCAGCAGCCGCATGGTTTTACCTTCGGATTGGGTCGCGCTGGCCAGCTGTTTTTCCAGATCAGGTATCTTGCCATACTGCAGCTCTGACATCTGCGCCAGATCGCCGGAACGGCGTGCCTGCTCCATGGAGAGTTTCGCCTGCTCCAGCTCGGCTTTAATCGTCTGCGTACCAGAAAGAGAGGCTTTCTCGGCTTTCCACTCTTCTTCTAGTTCGGAATACTCGCGCTCTTTCTGATCCAGCTCCTCTTCAAGCATACTCAGACGCTTGATGCTGGCATCGTCCGCCTCTTTTTTCAGGGCCTGCTGCTCCAGCTTAAGTTGAATGATGCGGCGCTCAAGACGATCGAGCGACTCAGGCTTGGAGTCAAACTGCATACGGATGCTGGAAGCGGCTTCATCAATCAGGTCGATAGCCTTATCAGGCAGCTTACGGTCTGCAATATAGCGGTGTGACAGCGTGGCCGCCGCCACGATGGCCGGGTCGGTGATCTGCACGTGATGGTGCAGTTCGTAGCGCTCTTTTAGTCCACGAAGGATAGCAATGGTATCCTCAACGCTGGGTTCCGCGACAAAGACTTTCTGGAAACGGCGCTCAAGCGCGGCATCTTTTTCAATATACTGGCGATACTCATCAAGGGTTGTCGCCCCCACGCAGTGAAGTTCACCGCGAGCCAGCGCCGGTTTGAGCATATTGCCCGCATCCATGGCACCGTCGGCTTTGCCCGCCCCCACCATCGTGTGTAGCTCATCAATAAACAGGATGACATTCCCCTCCTGCTTTGACAGATCGCTGAGCACGCCTTTCAGGCGTTCTTCAAACTCACCGCGGTATTTTGCACCCGCCACCAGCGCCCCCATGTCCAGAGCCAGTACCCTGCGCCCCTTCAGGCCTTCCGGGACTTCCCCGTTAATAATACGCTGAGCCAGCCCCTCAACGATGGCCGTCTTACCGACGCCGGGTTCACCAATCAGTACCGGGTTATTTTTTGTTCGACGTTGCAGCACCTGAATTGTCCGGCGGATCTCTTCATCGCGCCCAATAACCGGATCGAGCTTGCCCTGCTCGGCACGTTCAGTCAGATCGATAGTGTATTTTTTTAAAGCCTGACGCTGATCTTCAGCTCCCTGGTCGTTCACGGTTTCTCCCCCACGCATTTGATCGATGGCTTTGGTGAGCTTTTCACTCGTCGCTCCGGCAGATTTAAGGAGATCTGCCAGTGAGCCGCGCGAGTCCAGCGCGGCCAGAACGAAAAGTTCGGATGAGATAAAGTTGTCGGCGCGCTTCTGGGCCAGCTTATCGCAGAGGTTCAGAACGCGAATGAGATCCGCAGAAGGCTGCACGTCGCCGCCTGCGCCTTCCACCTGGGGCAGACGGCTGATTGCCTGCTCCACACCGCTACGCAGTGCAGCAACATCCACACCGGCGGTGGTGAGTAAAGGACGCACGGAGCCGCCCTCCTGATTAAGTAAGGCACTGATCAGGTGAAGAGGTTCGATAAATTGATTGTCGCGCCCAAGCGCTAAAGACTGCGCATCGGAGAGCGCAAGTTGGAATTTGTTAGTAAGACGATCCAGACGCATAATTCCCCCTATTCAGGTCAAATTGCTACTGGAGATTAAAATGAGGTCATCCCTCAAATTTTCAAGTTTAATGACCCAAATATTTTGGTGAAAAATACATCAATCTGGACCGTCTTATGGCGCTAGGTTATATCAGCCAGATCAAACTTGCCATACGGCCAGTGACGCCATCGCGCCGGAAAGAGAAAAATTGCTCGCCGGCAGAATGGGTGCAAAGGCCGCCACCCGAGATGTGGCGCACTCCCATGCGCTTCAGATGCCCTCGCGCAAGCTGCCAGATATCAGCATAATATTTTTCACCCGCCGGGCGGAAAGCGCCTTCATCGCTCATATTCTGAGCAATAAAGGCCGTTCTGACTTCCGGACCCACTTCAAATGCGCCTGGACCTATTGCCGGCCCCAGCCAGGCAATCACCTCTTCCGGTGGACAGCGAAAAGCCGCAACGGTCGCCTCTAAAATACCGCCGCAAAGCCCTCGCCAGCCCGCATGGGCCGCCGCGACTTGCTTTCCCGATACGGAGGTGAACAGCACCGGCAGGCAATCTGCCGTCATCACCGCACACACCACGCCAGGTTTGCAGGTCCATGCCGCATCGGCACGACGACATGAAGGCTGCTCGCCCGTAAGCTCAATCACCCGTGAACCGTGAACCTGCTCCAGCCAGACCGGCATGGCGGGCATCGCCGCCTGCATGACCAGTCGCTCACGGTTAGCCTGAACGCGGTCTGACGCATCCCCAACGTGATCCCCGAGATTGAAGGAGTCCCAGGGCGCAGCGCTGACGCCGCCCGTACGCGTGGTTGAGCAGGCAGACACGCCAGCGGGCGCAGACCACTGCGGGTAAATCAGGCTCATTACCAGTCCATCTGCTCTTTGAACGCCTGCGTATCCGCTTTCAGCGCATCGATCAGGTCGACCATATCCTGAGGCAACGGCGCATGCCACTCCATTTCGATACCGGTAAGCGGATGATAAAGACGCAGCATAGTGGCATGCAGAGCCTGCCTGTCGAACTGACGCAGGGTGGAAATAAAGGCTTCCGATGCCCCTTTCGGTGGGCGAGGACGACCGCCATAAAGCGGATCGCCAACCAGCGGATGATTTATATGCGACATATGTACGCGGATCTGATGGGTACGTCCGGTTTCCAGCCGTAAACGCAGCCGGGTATGGGCACGGAAATGCTCCATGATGCGGTAGTGCGTGGTAGCAGGCTTACCCATTGGATGAACGGCCATATGCGTACGCTTGGTGGAGTGGCGGCTGATGGGTTCATTGACTGTTCCCCCCGCGGTCATTCTGCCAATCGCTACCGCTTCATATTCACGGGTAAATTCTCTGAGCTGCAGAGATTCCACCAGATGAGTCTGTGCCGGAACGGTCTTCGCGACCACCATCAAACCGGTGGTGTCTTTATCAAGACGGTGTACGATGCCTGCGCGCGGCACATCGGCAATAGCCGGGAAGTGATGCAGGAGTGCATTCAGCACGGTGCCATCGGGGTTGCCCGCGCCCGGGTGCACCACCAGATCGCGTGGTTTGTTGACAACCAGGATATCATCGTCTTCATAAACGATATTCAGCGGTATCGCCTGCGCTTCCCAGCGCGCTTCTTCTTCGATTTCGGCGTTGATAGTTATTTGTTCGCCACCGAGCACTTTTTCCTTCGGTTTGTCGATGATTACGCCATTGACACTAATACGACGGTCGAGAATCCACTCTTTTATGCGAGATCGAGAATAATCAGGGAACAATTCGGCCAAAGCCTGATCTAAGCGTTGTCCGAGTTGCGATTCGGAGACCGTTGCGTTGAGTTTTACTTGTTGTGCCATAACCAGCTTCTTCGTTAACGTTGGGTTTTCACGGCGATGCCGTTTAATATAATGTGCTATTGTACCTGGTCACTATCGGGGGCTAAATGGACAGCTTCCTGAATAACACTCTGAGGATAATCAAATCGTCATGACGCGTATGAAATATCTGGTGGCTGCAGCCACGTTGAGCCTGGCATTAGCTGGTTGTTCCGGCTCGAAGGACACGGTGCCTGACAACCCACCTTCTGAAATCTATGCCACAGCCCAGCAAAAACTGCAGGACGGTAACTTTAAAGGAGCAATAACGCAACTGGAAGCGCTTGATAACCGCTACCCGTTCGGTCCCTACTCCCAGCAAGTTCAGCTGGATCTTATCTACGCCTACTATAAAAATGCCGATTTACCGCTGGCACAGGCCGCGATTGACCGCTTTATGCGCCTTAATCCTACCCACCCGAATATTGATTACGTGATTTATATGCGTGGTCTGACGGATATGGCGCTTGATGACAGTGCGCTGCAGGGCTTTTTCGGCATCGATCGCTCAGACCGCGATCCGACGCATGCGCGTGATGCTTTCCATGACTTCTCTCAGCTGCTGCGCGGTTATCCGAACAGTCAGTATGCCACTGACGCAAGAAAGCGTCTGGTGTTCCTGAAGGATCGGCTGGCGAAGTATGAGTTATCCGTTGCCCAATTCTACACTAAGCGCGAGGCCTATGTCGCTGTCGTTAACCGGGTTGAGCAAATGATGAAGGACTATCCGGATACTCAGGCTACCCGTACCGCCCTGCCGCTGATGGAAAATGCTTACCGTCATCTGCAGCTGAACGCAGAAGCAGATAAAGTTGCGAAGCTGATCGCCGCTAATCAGGCCTAATCTTCAGAAAGCAAAATGGCAGCCGATGGCTGCCATTCTTCTGTTCATAAAACCGTCATTTCTGCAGGTTTATCTTTTAGTTAACTTATCGATATTGCCCTCTCATGCCCGTTCACGCAACCTCCTGATGACCAATTCTCAGGCCCACTCGCAAATTTTTAAGTCTTGACAAAAAGTGACAAAAAAACGTGATCCGAATCACACATGCATCAATTTTTCAGGGTATGCTGGATCTACATTCGACGGAAATGACAGAGAGGTAAGCACTATGGTACTTAACATTACCAGCAAGCACATGGAAATCACTCCAGCTATCCGCCAGCATGTCGAAGACCGTCTTGCCAAACTTGAAAAGTGGCAAACTCATCTGATAAACCCGCATATTGTGCTCTCGAAAGAGCCGAAAGAGTTCGTGGCGGATGCTACGATCAACACGCCGAATGGCCCGCTTGTCGCCAGCGCTAAGCATGACGATATGTATACGGCCATCAATGAGCTGATCGCTAAGCTTGAACGCCAGCTTAATAAGGTCCAGCACAAAGGCGAAGCGCGCCGCGCAAACGCCAGCGTTAAGGATCTTAGCGTTGTCGAGGTTGATGAGGAATAACGGTTTCTGACGCGCCCGCGGGCGCGTTTTTTATTGACAGAGAGAAATTACTGCGGTTACTTTAAAGGCATCCCGCAACCGGACACCATGATGATAAAACAGTCGTTCTTCTTCGCATTCTTTTTTAGCCTCCACTGACAGGGAGGCCATTCGTCGTTCAGGAAATAATGCGAAGACGAACTATCAAGCCTCCCCGGTGGGAGGCTTTTTTTTTATGGGCACCTGACAGGTAGAACTATGACCACTGAGAATCCACTGCTGGGCCTGCGCGATAAAATCAGCGCGCTGGACGAAGAATTATTAACCCTGCTCGCCCGTCGCCGGGCGCTGGCAACTGACGTGGCAAAAGCCAAAATGGCTACCCACCGGCCGATCCGGGATATTGATCGCGAACGCGACCTGCTTGAGCATCTGATAGCACTGGGTAAAAACCATAAGCTGGATGCTCATTACATCACGCGTTTGTTTCAGCTTATTATTGAGGACTCCGTCCTGACGCAGCAGGCGCTGTTACAACAACATCTTAATAAGACTCATGCTCAGTCTGCGCGCATCGCGTTCCTGGGGCCTAAAGGCTCTTATTCGCACCTGGCGGCACGCCATTACGCCACCCGTCATTTTGAAAACGTCATTGAGAGTGGATGCCTGAAATTTCAGGACATTTTCAGTCAGGTGGAAACGGGCCAGGCAGATTATGCCGTGCTTCCCATCGAGAACACCAGTTCAGGTTCGATTAATGACGTCTATGACCTGTTGCAGCAAACCAGTTTGTCGATCGTCGGTGAAATGACGTTACCCATTGACCACTGTGTGCTGGTCACCGGCAGCACTGATTTACAGCAAATCGAGACGGTCTACAGTCATCCTCAGCCCTTCCAGCAGTGTAGCCAGTTCATTAACCGCTACCCTCACTGGAAAATTGAGTACACGGAAAGTACCGCCGCCGCAATGGAGAAAGTGGCCTCTCTCAACTCACCTAAAGCTGCGGCTCTGGGCAGCGAGGCGGGTGGAGAACTCTATGGATTGCAGGTTCTGGAACGTAACCTGGCGAACCAACAGCAGAATATTACCCGCTTTATTATTCTTGCCCGTAAGCCCATTGAGGTCACGCTACAGGTACCGGCTAAAACCACCCTGATTATGGCTACCGGTCAGCAGGCTGGCGCGCTGGTAGAAGCCCTGCTGGTGCTGCGTCAGCATAATCTGGTCATGAGCAAGCTGGAATCGCGCCCCATTAATGGTAATCCGTGGGAAGAGATGTTTTACATCGATTTTCAGGGGAACCTGCGTGCGGAAGAGGTACAGCAGGCGCTGCGTGAACTGGCTCCCATTACGCGTTCGCTGAAGGTGTTGGGCTGCTATCCCAGCGAAAATATTATCCCGGTGATGCCGGAATAATCACCTTACGTCGGGGTCTTTACCAGCCGGTTAAGTCAGATAATGACTTAACCGGCTCAGGTCGCGAACCGCTGACCACACCACATAAAAAAGGCCATCGCTGGCCTTTAATCATTACTTACGGTCATTAGCCTGACGCAGCAGCGTACGACTTTCCTGCATAAAGTGGTCGGAATAGTCGCCAAACCAGTGCCTGACCTGATTAAAGCTGCGAATGAAGGCCTGCTTATCGCCCTTCTCCAGCAGCGTAATGGCTTCACCGAAGCGATGATAGTAGCGCTTAATTAGCGCCAGGTTGCTCTCTGACGACATGATGATATCCGCATAGAGCTGGGGATCCTGAGCAAACAGTCGGCCAACCATCGCCAGCTCCAGCCGGTAGATGGGTGAAGATAGCGCTAATAGCTGTTCAAGCTGTACATTCTCCTCCGCCAGATGCAGGCCATAGGCAAAAGTGGCAAAGTGGCGCAGCGCCTGGATAAACGCCATATTCTGGTCATGCTCAACCGCGCTAATGCGATGCAGCCGTGCGCCCCATACCTGAATTTGTTCCAGAAACCACTGGTAGGCTTCCGGCTGGCGGCCATCACACCATACGACAACCTGCTTCGCCAGGCTCCCACTGTCCGGGCCGAACATCGGATGCAGACCCAGCACCGGGCCAGGATGCGCAGCCAGCATCGCCTGAAGCGGGCGGTTCTTGATCGAAGCAAGATCGACAAGAATACAGTCTTCCGGTAGCGCGGGCAGTCGGGCAATCACCTCTTCCGTCAGATGGATGGGAACGCTGATTATCACCATACCGGCGGTGGAGAGCAGAGTATCAGCCCGATCCCAGTCCTCTTTATCAAGGATTTCTACCTGATATCCGGACAGAGTAAGCATTTTCTCAAACATGCGGCCCATCTGGCCCTTACCACCGACAATCACTACCGGACGCAGCGTGGGACAGAGCGTTTTAAAGCCTTTATCGTTTTCACTTGAATAGGACTCGCGCATCAGCCTGCGCAAAACGTCTTCAATCAGATCCGGCGGCACTCCCAGCAGCGCGGCTTCATTACGCCGCGAGGCCAGCATCGCCGCTTCGCGTTCCGGGACGTAAATCGGCAGGCCATAACGGCTTTTGACCTCACCCACTTCGGCAACCAGGCTTAGCCGTTTTGCCATCAGATCCAGCAGGGCTTTATCTACTTCATCAATTTGATCGCGAAGCGCGGTCAGTTCAGCCACCATAATTAATCCTCTTGCGACAGACGCGCCGCCAGTACGCCACTCAAAGACTTATGGATTTCACTTAGCAGCTGCTCGGTCGTATCCCAGCTGATGCAGGCATCGGTGACGGAAACGCCGTAGCGCATCTCACTGCGCGGCTGCTCGGAAGACTGACTCCCCTCGTTAAGATGGCTTTCCAGCATCAGTCCCATAATTGAACGGTTGCCGTCTTTGATCTGCGCTACGGCAGATTCAGCGACGCCAGACTGGCGGCGAAAATCTTTATCAGAATTGCCATGGCTGCAATCTATCATCAAGGAGGGACGGAGTCCCGCCTGGCGCATCTCTTTTTCACACTGCGCCACATCCTCCGGGCCGTAGTTGGGTTTTTTCCCGCCACGCAGGATCACATGTCCATCCGGATTCCCCTGCGTTTGCAGCAGGCAGACCTGCCCTGCCTGATTGATACCGACAAAACGATGCGGCATTGAAGCTGCGCGCATGGCATTGATAGCCGTACCCAGACTGCCATCCGTACCATTTTTGAATCCCACCGGCATTGAGAGGCCCGAGGCCATTTCACGATGCGTCTGAGATTCTGTCGTGCGGGCACCGATAGCCGACCAGCTAAAAAGGTCACCAAGGTACTGTGGGCTGTTGGGATCCAGCGCTTCCGTTGCCAGCGGCAGCCCCATTTCAACCAGGTCCAACAGCAGGCGACGCGCAATGTGCAGACCGGCCTGCATATCAAAAGAGTTATCCATAAAAGGATCGTTAATTAGCCCCTTCCAGCCAACGGTCGTACGGGGTTTTTCAAAGTAAACGCGCATAACGATAAACAGCTGATCCTGAAGCCTGTCGGAAAGCGCTTTAAGGTGGCGGGCATAGTCGAGCGCAGCTTCAGTATCGTGGATTGAACAGGGCCCACACACCACCAGCAGACGGGGATCCTTACCGCTAATGATGTCAGAAATGACCTTGCGTGATGAAGCAATTTTCTCTGCCTGAGTCGCACTAAGCGGAAACTGTTTTTTCAGCTCTTCAGGCGTGATTAAAACCTGTTCATTAGCAATATGTACGTTATTCAGCGCGTCTTTTTGCATGCTCATATTCCTGTCGTAATCGTTTTGCTCAGAGGGACCCCCGGCGTGATGACTATCAATGTATCAGATAGTGTACAAACCTCAACCTCTGTCTGTACATTTTTCTTACCATGTACATGAAATCGGCACAAGCACTGATTAAATATCAATAAAAACAGCATATTAAATAAATTATAACGCTCAACCAGCACCACCATGGTGTAATGTTTACTTTACATATATTCTTATGACAGAAACTACCGCCGGACTTAATCAAATGACTCTGGACCGTGCCAGTGAAGGGATTGGCGTTGCACTGAGGGAAATGTAAGGTTGCACTGCGAGGAGAACAAAAGGAGTTTGCGTAAGCCACTTTTAGATTTTCAGAACACGACAGGTTTAGAATAATGCGGTAAACCATTTGTAGGGTTAACGCTCACACCACCTGAAACCGACAGGAACGCCATGGATATTCTACTCAGACCCTGGTGCGATGAAGATGCGCCCGCCTTTGCCGAAGCCGTCAATGACTCGCTGAACACGCTGCTGCCCTGGCTGCTGTGGGCGCACCCGGAATTTAAATCAGAAGAGGCGCGCCGCTGGTTTGCGGTGACGCAGCTTATGCGCGAAAACAGCAGGGCTGATGAGCTGGGTATATTCAGCCAGGAGGGCCGGTTACTGGGCGGTGCCGGACTGCGCTATTCCTCTGAGCAAACTCATCACTGCTCAATAGGCTACTGGGTACGCAGCAGCGACCAGCGCCAGGGCATTGCCAGCCAGGCCGTTCGCTATCTGGTTGAACTGGCCTGGCAGCGTCCGGAAAGGGAGATAGTGGAAATTCTTGCCGTGGAGGATAACGTCGCCAGCAGACGGGTCGCCACGCGCTGCGGGGCCAGGTTCATGGGGATCGCCTATGGGCTGATCGTATTAGACAGCGGACCGGTCAACACCGCCGTCTACCAGTTTCGCCGCCCCTGAAAGAGTCTGCAAACGCTGGATCTGCTGCCCCTGAGCATCAAAGTTTTCCCTGTCCAGCCAGCGGGTTATGGCATGATTTATCGCCGGCCACTCGCTATCAAGGATGGAGAACCACTGCGTATCTCTTGAACGCCCTTTGCGGGTCATCATCTGCCGGAAGGTACCCTCATACTGAAACCCAAGCCGTTCAGCCGACGCCCGCGAGGGGGCATTCAATGCATCACATTTCCATTCGCAGCGGCGATAACCTAGCTCAAAGGTGTATTTCAGCATCAGATAAAGTGCTTCTGTGCCAATGATGGTCCGTTTCATCAGCGGTGACCAGGTCAGGCCGCCCAGCTCTATCGATCCGTTATCCCGATCAATGCGCATATACGAGGCCAGGCCCATCGCCCTGTTACGTTTGGCACAAAGAATAGTAAAGGTGATCACATTTTTTTCTGCTGCACGCTGTGCCAGCCAGTGACGAAATGCCTCCGGCGTTGAAGGGCGCTCATCGGTAAGGTAAGTCCAGTCGCGCCCGTCGGCGGCAAATGCATAGGCGGCATAGAGATCGCCACTGTGTTTGGCGACGTCCAGCGGCTCCAGGCGGCAATAGCTCCCCTTGAGCGTCTGACGCTCAGGCATTCTGGCGGGCAGCCAGTCGGGTAATGCCGGGCCAATCGGCTGATCGAATTCGTTGAATCTCTGGGACACGGTCATCTTCCTTCAATAATCGATAAGTCAGAATACGAAGCGCAGCGCGTTTTTCCCAGCGATAAACTGCAGGTTATGCCAGAGTTATGAATCAGATCGCTAAACGGTGAAATGACTGGTGGCTCCTCCCGTAACAATGTTGTCGCTATGTTAAATATCAGGTAATATCCTATCTTTCCGACAAAGGAAATGATCATGACGCTTTCTTTTCGTATCGCGCTTGTTGGAGATTTTCGCTCCACCGCCGTTGCTCATCAGGCCATCCCCCCCGCCATTCAGCTTGCCGCCGATCACCTTAACCTCAATATTTCTGCCGAATGGCTTCCCACTGCATCAATAACGGATACGTCAGTATTGGAGCCTTATGATGCGATTTGGGTGGTACCCGGTAGCCCATATCAAAACGATCAGGGCGCGATGATGGCCATCACCTGGGCGCGGGTAAACGACGTCCCGTTTCTGGGTTCATGCGGCGGATTCCAGTATGCCCTTATCGAGTATGCCCGCAATGTGATTGGCTGGCAGGATGCTGCTCATAAGGAGACGGATACTGAAGGGCGAATGGTTATCGTACCGCTGAGCTGCGCGCTAATAGAAGAGACAGATGACATCATTATTGAAGAGGGGTCGGTGATTGCTCAGGCGTATGGAAAGCTTAAAACACACGAAGGCTACCACTGTCGTTTCGGAGTGGATCCGGGCTTTATTGCCGAACTGGAGAGCTATCCGCTGCGTGTTACGGCATGGGATCGTGAAGGTGGCGTGCGCGGTATAGAGCTGCCGACACACCGTTTTTTCGTGGCAACGCTTTTCCAGTCTGAACGGGCCGCCCTGCGAAATGCACTTTCTCCACTGGTCGTCTCGCTGCTAAGAGCCGCAGCACGCTAAAAAGCCGTGCGCCATTATAAAAATATATAGCGTGCTTATTAAGGAAGGAATAATTAATATAAATTAACCTTAAATTAATAATGGCTTTACCCGACAGGCGTGTTTATTTTAATCTGACTAAATTTAATAATACATAATGTACAAATCCATAAAGTCCTCAGAAAAAAAGCCGATAAGGTTTATCTCAGGGCCTTTTCTGACCTGATGAACATTCTTATGGTTTTAACGAATTTCAGAGGTCACCATGTCTATCACACAGCGCTTATCAATCACTTTCTCTCTCCTTGCTATTGCAATAGTTGCTCTGGTAATCGTAGCGTTATCAGCCATATCGGGATTCCAGTCAAGGTTTGAATTTGTTCAGTACAACACCATTCCCAGCATTACAGATCTCGACAAGTCGATAAGCGCCTCCAGTAATTTTGGTATTGCTCTGTATCGTTATAAAGTCATCACGGACGAAACTAAATTGCCTGCGGCCGAAAAAGACATCTATCAGATACTGGATCAGCTGACGTCGTTTACCGACTATTATAAGAAAAATGATATATCAAGTGATGAGGATGGGCAGTTAACCAACCTCGCTTATCAAAATATTGACGCGGTACGTCAGGCTCTCCCCGCCTTCTTCGCTGCATCACGTGCCCATAATGATGCCCTGACGCTTTCGCTCATGCAGAGTGATACCGGCGTCGGCAGCGCAGGAAGAAAGCTTACCAGCGACCTCAAGAAGCAGATCGAATTAAATATCACTATCGGTAACGGCCTGAGAGAAGATAACCAGCGGATTTATTCCAGACTTATCTGGGTATTATCCATCGGTGCTGCGCTGACTATTCTGATACTGGGATTCTTTGCCATCAGGACGATACTCAGCATAAAGAGAAGCCTTTTTGGGATGGAATCCGTCATGAGTGAGGTCAGTATCAACCTTGACCTGACTCAACGAGCCGATGACCGCCGTAAGGATGAAATTGGTAAAACAGCAGCGGCCTTCAATAATCTGCTTGAGCGGGTTGGCACAACGCTCTCATCGGTTAATGACTCATCCTACTCGGTCAGTACAGCGTCTTCTCAAATCGCGGCGGGCAACGAAGATTTATCCTCACGTACCGAACAGCAGGCCGCTTCTCTTGAACAAACCTCAGCAAGTATGGCGGCATTAAGCGATACGGTGAAACAAAACGCCGAAAGTGCTAATCAGGCAAATATTCTTGCCGGTACGGCCAACAAAATGTCGGTGCAAAATGGTGACTCCGTTAAAACCATGCTCACAACGATGGATGATATTAAAAACAGCTCGGGAAGAATTTCAGAGATCACCGGCCTGATCGAAGGCATTGCCTTCCAGACCAATATTCTGGCGCTGAACGCCGCCGTCGAAGCCGCCAGAGCCGGGGAACATGGGCGAGGCTTCGCCGTGGTCGCGTCAGAAGTTCGCAATCTTGCGCAGCGCTCATCGTCTGCTGCCCGGGAAATTAAGGAGCTGATCACGGCTTCTTCCCAGCAGGTTGAAAGTGGTGCCAGCCAGGCGGCCAACGTGGGCGACAACTCGGAGAAAGTGCGTATCGCGATTCAGCAGGTAGCGGATATCGTCAATGAGATCGCCGCGGCCACTACCGGGCAGAGCCAGGGGATTGAACAGGTGCATCAGGCCATTGGGCAGATGGATGAAGTTACCCAGCAAAATGCCGCGTTGGTAGAGGAGGCATCTTCGGCTTCACGCTCGCTCCAGGAGCAGGCAGAAAACCTGAGCGCCCTGGTCTCGTCTTTCAAAGTTGCCTCAACGACTGAGAGAAGACGTAGTCCGCACGTGGTTAAACGTCCAGCGCCAATCATCAAAGGGAGTCCTGCGTTAAGCACGGCAGGCGAAGGAAGCTGGGAAAGCTTCTAAATAAGGCGCGCACTATCGCTCCAGAGTGTTACGTACCCGATTGCGCGTTCTGGAGTAGTTTATTAGCCTGATAGACGCTTAATATCTCATTACCCCTGCCCTAACCCCCTTTTCATTTGAAAGGGGGTTTTCCAAAGCCAGACGGCGACTTCACAAAATGGCTATCAGATAGGATTGCGATCCGGGTGCCTTACTTTTCTATGGCGAATATTGTCGCCATCTGCCCCATCTGTTTTTGAGCAAATATAGCCTGGTCGTGACATCAGATAAACGCATGGTCAGCGTCTCCTCTTTTCTGACAAGGTAGTCCGGCGGGTAAATAATCGGGGTACCATCAAAAATACATTGGGAATATACAACAAGCGTCGAAGCATATGTAGGTCACTGGGTTCCCTGGATTGGAGCCTAGATAACTGCTTATGATCTTTCCATCATTACCCTTAACGTCATTCATCGCTATAAATTAATCATGGGTGTCAAAGGGTAAGGCAGGGATAAATAAAGCTGAAAGCGTTCGCCGCCTGATTACCATGTGTTTTTTGGATATGCCAGATGGCGCATCTCTAAGTACGAGTAAAAATGGCATTACTCCTGAAGAAGCTAATGATTTCTTTAAAGAGTAAGCTGGATCTCTTCACGTTGATATGGCTGATTTCGACTTCAGAATACACTTCCCAAATGAGGCTGTCCGGTTTTTTCCAATTGAAATTCTGCCAAAATATATGCGTAGTGATAATCACAAACCCGAACCGTTAACCATTCATATGCTTATTGAATTGGCTGAAGCTGGCCGCTGGCTTTACTGATACTGCTTCCCTTAAACACGCCGGTGCTGTCATTTTGCGTACAGTACCAATAAACAAGGGGTTAGCCGATAGCTAACCCCTTGTTTGCTATTAACTTTAAGATGTCGTGTTAACGGGTCCTTAGTTAAGACGCTTTTATTAAGCCGCCATAAAAATCATGCACTCATTAATAAAAAAATTAGTTAAACTAATATTTAATGCACTAAGTTGCAGTGTCATGGAAGTTATGTTGCCACTTTGCTGCCATTCAAATTCTGGTGCGCCTGAGTGTCTGGATGCTTTGGAGCTTCAGCTTTCTTAGCTTTGCAGAAGAGTTTATGAAATTGATAAAACCAATGACTAAGATTGCGAAAGATAAAATAAAAAAGGTTGTAGTTAATTTGTAAGCTAGAATAACTTTATTTTCTAAATCAACCTCATTTTGAACGACCTTTCTTTTCTTTTCTTCTTGTAAATGCTGACAAAGCAAGGTGTAGTCATTATTTTTAATTTGTTGAGCCGAGCAGTCAATTTCTTTCCGAGAATCAAAATCTAGTATCTCAACGTCATTTATATAAAACCTTTGCCCGTTTTGAAATTTATAGATAGCATAACCTGATTTAAACTCGGTTGCCGCCTCCCCAGTCACTAACCCCATACAGACACAAAAAATAGCAAGACACCCAATAGCCACCTTATCGTATTTATTTGGTTTTTTACTACCTGCAAATCCAAAAAAACCGGAGAACATAAATGAAATAGAAGATATGAGGTTTTTATTTATACATTCCTGTATAAACACAACATCACTCAGAGTTCTAGCTTTTATGCCAGTAAAAAACCTAAATAACCTGATATCATAAAGCTCATTATTCAATGATTTTAAGTTTTGATTAATAAAATCTAGTCTTAATAATTTTATAAAAAAAACCAGTATAAAGTGTACGCCGCCCACTCTGATAGTGGCCAAAATGAAAGCAACAAAATATGCTATATACTTGTAATATTCTAAATTATTATTTCCTTGCATGGGATCATCCTATATTAGCTATTGAGTTTAGATTTGCAGCCTCTTCTAAGTGGCCTGGTGCAAAGTAAGCATAACGCATAGTTTCACGAATATTGGCGTGACCGAATATACGCTGCAGTACCAAAATGTTACCGTCATTCATCATAAAGTAACTTGCAAAGGTATGGCGCAGTACATGTGTATTTTGCCCTTCTGCCAGTTCATTGTCGGTTAAGGCCAGCATCTTTTTAAACTCCTGATAGCAGGGGCGGAACATCTTCCCCAGTAACGGCGGTAGTTCGTCATAAAGCCAGCGCGGGATCAGAACGGTGCGATTGTTGCCGCCTTTAGTTTGGGTAAAGGTCAACTTGTAAGGAGATAACTGAGAACGATTAAGCCTCTCCGCTTCATCCCATCTTGCGCCTGTTGCAAGACACACCTTAATGATCCGTGTCAAATTGAGCTTGCCGTAAGGCTTGCAGGCGCTCAGTAATATCTTTATCTGGCTATCAGTCAACCAGGACATTTCCTTTTCTTTCTCTTTAAAGATGCTAACACCTTCGATGGGGTTGGGTAACTTCCATTCACCCAGCCTACGTAGTTCATTAAAGACAGCATCAAGATATTGCTGCTCACGTGACCCTGACCCAAAATCCTGCTCCATTCAGAAACAGAATTCCGGCATGATAAACACTCCCCTGAACGGAGGCTGTGCCGATGAAAAAGTCACGATTCACCGAAGAGCAGATTGTTTTTGCCCTCAAGCAGGCTGAACTGGGTACGTCAGTGCCGGACGTCTGTCGCAAGCTGGGCATTTCGGATGCCACTTTCTATACGTGGCGTAAAAAATACGGCGGCATTTCTCCTTCGGAGCTGAAGCATATGCGGCAACTGGAAGAGGAAAATCTGCGGCTGAAGAGGCTGGTTGCCGATCTGAGCCTCGACAAGGCGATGCTGCAGGACGTGCTGGCAAAAAAGAGCTGACGCTGGCACGCCTGCGCGAATGGGTCAGGGATTTGCAAGCCCGCTACGGTGCCAGTGAGAGACAGGTCTGTTTTGCGCTGCGGGTCAGCCGCAGCTCGTTTCGATATCGTTCTGTGGCCGCCGACGACAGCGCACTGCGGCTACGCATCCGTGAGATAACCGAAACCCGGGTTCATTACGGGTACCGCCGGGTACACGTGATGCTCAGGCGGGAAGGCTGGCGCGATAATCACAAAAGAATCTACCGCCTCTACTGTGAGCAGGGTCTGTCGCTGCGCCTCAAACGGCCACGCCGCAATAAATCGGCCCAGCGCCGACAACCGCAGCCTCAGGGTCTGTATCCGAATCACGTCTGGGGCATGGATTTTGTCTCGGACGCGCTGTTTAACGGGCGACGACTGCGCCTGCTGACGGTTATCGACCTTTACACCCGCGAATGCCTGGGGATCTGCGTAGGGCAGAATCTGCGTTCAACAGAAGTGGCAGAAATGCTGAACAGCATAGCGCTCAGGCGTCCCTTACCGCAGTTGCTGAAAACCGATAATGGATCTGAATTTGCAGGAAAAATGCTGGATAGGTGGGTCTATGAAAGAGGGATCAGGATCGACTTCTCACGGCCGGGAACACCGACGGACAACGCCACGGTCGAGTCCTTCAACGGCAGGTTGCGGCAGGAATGCCTGAACGAGAACTGGTTCATGTCTCTGGAGGATGCACGGTGCAAAATCGAGGCCTGGCGCATACACTATAACCAGAGTCGTCCCCATTCTGCACTGGGCTGGATGACTCCCTCTGAATTTGCCGAAAAATCTGCCGGTTGCCAGAATACGCAACCAACATGAAGCCGGTTATTCCTGATTATGAATGGATCACATACGGGGAGCGGGTCAGTGAGTGCATGTCTATGCTGCATAAATCCGCATGATCCCAAAAGGATCGTTTACCCTCCGGCCCGCCAGTACTGCCGGGCTTTTGTTGCACCTGCATGAAAACCACTACATAAAGCGGGCAGGCGTGGCGGGGCTACGAGCGCGCGCCGGAATGTTTGAAATCAGAAATTCTGAAATTAAGGACAATTTTAGAAGATGTTGATAGACTCGATAAGACAAAGTGGTTTAGCTCCTCTAAAGAGGAATATCAGATATTGATGATATCAACTTGAAAACCTAACATTTAAAGTTGGAGACTTGGATGTCTATTGAAGAAAAGTATTTTCATAACATTAACTTAAATTGCGATTTTTTTAATTCTTTAAGGGCAGACTACGAAGGTTTTGACGAATGGTTTATCTTAAAGTCAGAAAGTAAAGCTTATGTGTCTTATAATGAAGCAGGAGAGATGGATGGTTTTTTATATCTTAAAATTGAGAATGAACCAATCAATGACACCAATCCAAACTTCCCTGCAAAACAAAGACTTAAGCTAGGTATATTTAAAATAAATGCGCATGGTACTAAGTTAGGTGAAAGATTTGTTAGACTGGTTTTTCAGTTTGCGATGAACAATAGCTTAAAAGAGATTTATGTTACTATATTTGATAAGCATGCAGGACTCATTACTCTTTTAAATCGTTACGGCTTTGAATTAAGAGCAAGGAAAATAAAGCCGACTATCAATGGTCATGAAGGTGTCTATTTCAAAAGTTTAGAGTGGAGAGATTGAATGAGCTATGATAATTATCCTTTGGTAAAGCTAAATAATCGAAATTTTCTTTTGAGTATTTACCCTACTTGGCATACACGACTGTTCCCAGAATCAAAGCTCAAAAATGAAGATGGTAGCTTAATTAGAGATATTTCTCATACTAATAGTATCGAAAAAGTATACCTTACTGGAATGAGAGACACTCTTAAACTTCGTGCCGGTGACAACCTTCTTATTTATAGGACCAGCGATGGCAAAGGGCCTGCACGTTACAGATCTGTTGCAACTTCAGTATGCGTAGTTCTCGATACAAAGGATATACGTGAATTTGAAAACTATACTGAATTCAAGCAATATTGTGGTCCTTATAGCGTCTTCTCTGAAGATGAACTTATGCTTCTCTACAATAAAAAGAATTACCCTACGATAATACGCTTTACTTATAACTTTCCTCTAGAAAAGAAAATTGTTAGAGATGATATAATGACTATAACTGGATACACTGATGCAGATTATTGGGGTTTTTTGCCTCTTGATGACTTGCATTTTAAACGGATAATTTTAGATGGGGGTGTTAATGAAGGTTATATTGTCAATTAAACCAGAGTATGCCGAGCGCATATTGTCAGGTGAGAAAAAATTTGAATTCAGGAAAACAATATTTAAGAATAGAAATGTTGACACTGTCATAATTTATGCCACTATGCCAGTTGGTAAAGTCATAGGTGAATTTAAAGTGGGTGATATACTTGTGCTTTCCCCATCTGAACTATGGGATAAAACAAAAAACTATGCAGGTATAAGTCATAAGTTTTTTAAAGATTATTTTCATTGCAGAGATAAAGGGTTTGCTATCTCGGTAGAAAACCCGAAAAGATATGCATCACCATTAGATTTAGACGATATATCCCCTGGGGCGAAAGCACCACAATCCTTTCGATATGTTTAATTTTTTTGGGCGCTAATTAAAAAATCGCGCTCAAAATTATTTATTACAGATGTAAACTCTTTTAATGTAGGCGCCGTCAACTTTTTTATTTGTATGTTAAGTTCGTCACAAATGTAAAAGGCGTTCTCCTGCTCTAGTTCTTTCAAATTCTCTAAATCATAGGATGGGTACTTACCGTCTCTTTCAAATATTCTTTTTTTAATGATATCGCTCGTGTTTTCAATTAGTACTACTGCATCTACATTAAGAGAGTTGATAACATTTAAATCTAATTTCTTTATTCCACCACCTTTCAGGGCTAAGCAGAAATGACCATCGAGGAGAATAGTTTTTTGCTCTTTTGCAAGAGCATTTAAAGCGGAAGCCAAAATTAGCTGATTGCGATCTGCATCAGTGACCAACTTATCAGTAGGTAATGTAATTGAGCCATGCTCACGTATTAACTGGCTAGCACTCTTATGTATTACATTGTTTTTACTAGTATATTTCTCACAAAGGTACCCCTTACCAACACCATGAACACCTGCTATAAAAATCAACATGTAATACCTCTCAAGCCTTAGTTCTGTGATAGAATCATTATAAGTAAAAATACGGGGGGACCTATGAAATATCAAGCTCTTTCAATCCTTAAACCTGCTGTGAATTTAATAGTAAATGGTGATAAAACCAGTGAGATTAGGTCATGGCTCCCTGCAGAAATGCCCCTAAAAAATATATTGCTGGTTCAGAACGATCGCTATCTCACGTCTGAGGAAGATGAGGAAGATGGCATATGTATGGCTATTGTAGATTTTATTGAATTCTCGCCATGGACTGAGCAGAAAGCATCAAAAACCAGCCCTCTGTTAACGTTAGGTAGGACATGGAAGCCTGGTTATTTTGAATGGCGCATCGAAAACGTTAGAAAAATTAGCAACCCTGCAATATGCAAGGCTAAGAAAGGAATTTATGTAGTAGATGTCGAGTCTAACTTATTTTAAGGTGAGCTTGTGATTAATGGAATTATGGAAAAAATTAGAAGGTTAAGTATTGTATTAGCTGGATTTATTATTTCATCCTCATTAGTTGGTGCCGCTTTGTATTTTTATTACGATCATTTCGGTAATCGTCCAATCAGTGGTTCGGTTGAAAAGTGGGGGCAATTTGGCGACTATATCGGCGGCGTTCTTAATCCTGGGTTGAGTTTTATTTCTATAGTTCTCGTTTGCTATACCCTTTATACCACGTCTCGACAATCCTCTATTCAGTCATTTGAATCAGTTCTTTTTGAATTGATAAGGTTTCATAAAGAGCACCTCCAAAATGTAAAGGTGAAATATAATGATGTGACTTATTATGGAACTGATGCGTTAAGTTGGTGTGTGACTGAGGTAAAATTTAATTTCCGATTGATAAGTGATGATGAACAGCCGCCTCAGGTAAGATTAGTATCATCAATTGATGAATTCTATAAAAATGACATTTTCTTTTCAAGTGCTGGTCATTATTTTAGGAATTTGTATCATATTTTTAAACATATCGATGGCTCGTCTTTTTTAACCTCGAAAGAAAAGGTCAAATACGCTAAGTTAGTTCGCGCACAACTTTCATCAGTTGAGTCTGGAGCACTTATGCTTAACGGCTTATCAACCATAGGTGGTAGATCTAGAGCATATATTGAAAAATATTCTCTTTTGCAAGAGTATACTCTTGTAGGTGATTTTAAAGAAGAATTAGAGGCTTCAGGAGCTCTTAATTTTTATGCACCTGAGGCATATGGAGATAAGTCTAATTAAAAATCTTAAGCTAAATCATATGAAGAAAATCTAACTACTTCATCACCCAGCCATGTGTTGAGTTCTACGAACCGCTTTTGCAGTGGCATCAGTTCATTCCGAACAAAAACTTTGCTGGCTTTCTCAATATCTCCAAATCCACCGACATTATTCGGCATTATCCCCATCAGCTGCGGCGGCACGCGATGCACTGCCAACATGTCGTCGCGGCTCACATTCTTGATGTTGAGAAACTCATCCTTTGCCGGTACCTCTGACAGCGGGATGATCTGAATACCGTCCTTTTTCCTGTTCGGGCTGTACATAAACAAGTTGCGGAAGTTGCCAGGACCCTTCGCGCTTTTCATTGCACCGCGGATATTGTCCACGTCCTGCTGGCTCTGCGCCGGGTCCGTCATGTACATGATGAAGCCCGCATGGCTGCCGTTGAGGTAATACTTGCGGCGGAACAGCGTAGCCGACTCGTTCAGTAGCGCCGACGGGATGGCCGACAGATAGCCCGGCACGCCGTAAATCTCCTGATTGATATCCGGCTCCATCAGGTGAAACACGCTGCCCTTCTCGAACTCATAGGGTTCCGTGCTAATCCCATAGTTTGCATACCAGTACGTATCGAGGTCGAGGCCGCGCCGGGTGAATTTCGCCAGCGACGGCTCCAGCTTCAGCACGTTACCGAGGCGGCTGGTACGTTTTTCAAGATAGGCGTTGGCAAAGACCAGGTAATCCATCGCAAAACGGGTAAAAGCCTGCTGACTCAGCAGGCGGTGAGGGATAAAGGTACTCGCCAGAATGTTGCACTTTACGCTGATGGGTGAGCTGTGATGCACGGCGGCGCGGAACGTGCGCGCCAGCCCGTCAACGCTTACGGGCGGTTCATACCAGCGATCATTGATAACGCACTCCACGTAGTCCAGCAGTTCGCGGCGGTCCAGCACCGGGATCGGGTCGCCAAAGGTAAACGCCTCCGACGCTGCCCCGCTGGTCATGTTATCCGGCTGCGGCACGGGCTGCGTGCGGGTGCGGTTCCTGCGTTTGCTCATCAATAAATCTCCACAATGTTCTGCGTGTGTGCCGCCTGTCCCTGCAGCGGCTCGTTTGCCAGCGCGTGCATGGTCGCCCAGGCTAAATCGCCATGGCTGACTTCTTCGCTGCGGCTGGTTTCATAGGTCGGACGGTTGCCGCTGGCCGTGGTGGCTTTGCGGATAGACATGAATGACTGCGCGATGTCGAGGTGGCTGGCGTCAAACTCCAGCCGCCCGCTGGCCATGGTGTCGTAAGCCTTCTGCACCAGGGCGTTTTTCACGTTCGGGTTATAGACAAATTCTTTCACCTGCGGGAAGAAGGCTTTGACGTTCTCGTATACACCCAGCCCGACGCCGGTGGAGTCGATGCCGATATAGGTCACGTTATACTGCTGCGTCAGCGTCCTGATGGCGTCAGCCTGTGCCCGGAAGTCCATTCCGCGCCACTGATGTCGCTCAAGGATGCGGAACTTACCGCCCGGCACGGCAGGCGGTGCCATGACAACGCACCCGGCGCTGTCGCCGTTCTGCGTTCCCTTCGCGGGGTCGTAACCGATCCAGACTTCTTTCCAGCCGAACGGGCGCAGCGCCAGCGCTTCAAAGTCGGTCCAGACTTCCCAGCTGTCCTGCCATGCACTTCTGCAGCATGGCCTGCTGGAACACCGACGCCAGATCGTCCATGAAGACGCACATCAGCAGGTTCTGGTAATCCTCCGGGCTGTAGCGCGTGCGCAGCTGCTCCAGGTCAAACAGGTCACAGCCGCCGCGCACCGCATCTTCAACGGTGACGATCTGGCGAAACTGGCCGTCTTCGCATAGGCGGCCGGCGGCCAGTGACTGATGGCTGAGGTCGATATCAACCCTGTCCGCTTTAGCCCTGCCCTTGTTGAACTGCGCGCCGGACCAGAACGGATAGGCGCTGTGTGTGAGGCTGGACGGGGTGGAAAAGTAGGTTTCCCGCCACTTCTTGTGCAGCGCCATGCCGGACGCCACTTTCTGCAGTTCCTGAAACTTTGGTATCCAGAAATATTCATCCAGGTACAGATTGCCGTGATAGCTCTGCGCGGTGCGGGCGTTGGTGCCTAAGAAATACAGGCACGCGCCGTTACTAAGCGTCATCGGGTCGCCCTTCAGGTCTACGTCCACCTCACGGGCAAACTCAATAATGTACTGCTTGAAGACGTGCGCCTGCGCCTTACTGGCTGACAGGAAAATCTGATTGCGCCCGCTGGTCAGCGCATCGATCAGCGCCTCGCGGGCAAAAAAGAAGGTCGCGCCGATCTGGCGCGACTTCAGCAGATTGCGTACAGCATACTTATTCCCGGCTTCCCACCACTGGCGCTGGTAGCCGAACATTGAGCCGTGGAAAACCTCCTGCAGCTTCTCAATCTGTTCGTCGCTGAACAGGTTCTTTTCCGGGGGCTTACGCGGGCCTTTGTTCCGGTTCTCCACGTTCGGATTCAGGTCCGCTTCATTGCCGCCGTTGCTGAATTTACCGATCCGGGCGTGGCGCTCGGACTGGCGCGCCAGCAGGTCGATTTCCTTAAAGTCCTTCCCTTCCTTCTGCTCCTTCATGATGAGCTGGCAGTAGCGTGCGACGGTGGTCAGCTGCATCTGATCCAGCGGGCCATAGTCGCCCCACTTATCGCGCTTTTTCCAGCTGTGAACGGTTGCGGGTTTCTCTCCCAGCATTTCAGCAATGCGGGCGATGCGGTATCCCTGAAAGTACAGCAGTAAAGCCTACCTGCGGGGATCGAGGTCGTCGGGGGCGGGTGTCATGTTCATGCAGCCAAAATACGGCCCCGCCGCTTCCTTTTCCGCCATCCCTCATTGTGTGGTTTCCCGCACAACGTCCGCGCGTTGTTTCGATACCCCTGCCGCCGCAACCATAGAGCCTCACAGAGTTTTACTGACCGGAGCCTGGACAATGGCAAAGAAAGCAAAGCGTTTTCGTATCGGGGTGGAAGGTGCCACCACGGACGGGCGCACCATCGAGCGCAGCTGGCTTGAACAGATGGCGGCAAATTACAGCCCTGAGCTGTACACCGCTGTGATCAACATGGAGCACATCAAGGGCTACACGCCAGACAGTCCGTTTCGTCGCTTTGGCGTAGTGGAAGCGCTGGGCGCTGAAGAAATCAGCCACGGCCCGCTGAAGGGCAAGCTGGCGCTGTATGCCCTGATCAACCCGACTGACGAGCTGGTCACGCTTACCGGTACCATGCAGAAAATCTTTACCTCTATGGAAATCCGCCCGGAATTCGCGGACACCGGCGCGGCCTATCTGATTGGCCTGGCCGTTACCGACGATCCGGCCAGCCTCGGCACGGAAATGCTGCAGTTCAGCGCCAGCGCCGGGGCGAACCCGCTGGCAAACCGCAAGCAGCATCCTGACAACGTTTTCTCTGCCGCTGAAGAAACCCTGATCGAGTTTGAGGACGTAGCCGACGAAAAGCCCGCCCTGTTTACCCGCATCAAAGCGATGTTCAGCAGGCAGCAGCAGACCGACGCGGCGCGCTTCAGCGACGTGCATCAGGCGGTTGAGCTGATTGCCACCGAGCAGCAGGACCTGAGCGCGCGCATTGAAACGGCACTGAGCGAACAGGCCGACAGCCTGAAATCGCATTTCAGCAGTGCGCTGGGTGAGGAAGTGCTTAAGCGCGAACAGTTGCAGGCGGACTTCACCGAACTGCAGCAGCAGCTGAGTCGGGAAGATGGCCGCCAGCAGGTCCGCCCGCGCACGCAGGGTAACGGTAGCGGCGGCGAAGTGCGCACCGACTGCTGATACAGCGGCGGCAAACCTTATTAACGAACTGAGAAAGCGAAGCGATGAAAAATACTACCCGTTTTAAGCTGAATGCTTACATGTCGGTGCTGGCAGAAATCAACAAGATTGATCTGTCCGCGCTGAACAGCAAATTCACCATTGAGCCATCCGTGTCGCAGACGCTGGAAAGCAAAATTCAGGAGTCGTCCGCGTTCCTGCAGGCCATCAACATCATGCCGGTCAGTGAGCAGAGCGGCGAACGGCTGGGGCTGGGGATCGGCACCACTATTGCAGGCACCACCGATACCACCCAGAAAGAGCGCGAGCCGACCGATCCGACCTACATCGACGGCGACGGCTACAAATGTACGCAGACCAACTTTGACACGGCGCTGCCTTATTCAAAGCTGGACATGTGGGCGAAGTTCAGCGATTTCCAGGTGCGCATCCGTGACGCCATCGTGAAGCGTCAGGCGCTGGACCGCATCATGATCGGCTTCAACGGCCTGAAGCGTGAGAAAACCTCCAACCGCGTGCAGAACCCGCTGCTGCAGGACGTGAATATCGGCTGGCTGGAAAAAATCCGCCAGGAAAAACCGGCGCAGGTGCTGGGTCAGCACATCGGTGACGACGGCAAAGTGGTGTCGGACAAAATCACCGTGGGTAAAAACGGCCTGTTCCGTAACCTTGACGCCGTGGTGATGGGTGCGGTGTCGGAAAAAATCGGCGTGCAGTATCAGGACGACACCGAACTGGTGGTTATCTGCGGACGCCAGCTGTTGGCTGATAAGTATTTCCCGCTGGTCAACCAGAGCCAGCCCAACACCGAAGCGCTGGCCGCTGATCTGATCATCAGCCAGAAGCGCATCGGCGGCCTGCAGGCGGTCCGCGCCCCGTACTTTCCGGCGAATGCGCTGCTGATCACCCGCCTGGATAACCTGTCCATCTACTGGCAGGAAGAAACCCGCCGCCGATCGATCATCGACAACCCGAAACGTGACCGCATCGAAAACCTTGAGTCGGTTAACGAGGCTTACGTGGTTGAGGACTACGACTGCACCTGCCTGGTGGAAAACATCGAGCTGCTGGAGCAGGAGCCGGAGAAAGAGCCGGGCGAAATGAGCGAAGCGGAAATCGCACGCATCGCCGCCGTGGCGGCCAGCGTGGTGAAGTCCATGAGCGGCGCGGGTGACTCAACCGGCAGCGCTGGCGCTGACCAGAACGCCGGAGCGTAACCCGTGACCAATCCTTTCCGCGCTCATACGCGGTTTATTCAGGCACAGGAGGCCGCCCGGTCGGGCGGCAGTGGCCGCAGTACAAAGGGCTATGACCTGATGCTGCTGCAGCTGAACGAAGACCGCCGCCGCCTCAAGGGCATTCAGTCCAACGTCCGAAAGGCCGAAATCAAGGTGGAGGTGCTGCCGAAGTACGCCGCCTGGGCTGAGGGCGTGCTGAGCGCGGACGGCGCGCAGCAGGACGACGTGCTGATGTACGTGATGCTGTGGCGCGTTGACGCCGGTGACTATGCCGGTGCGCTCGCGATTGGCCGCCACGCGCTGAAACACGGCTGGGCGATGCCGCTGGGAAGCCGCACCACGGCGACGGTGCTGGCCGAAGAAATTGCCGACGCGGCAAAGGCTGCCATCCTCGCAAAGACGCCTTTTGATCCGGCCCTGCTGCTGGAGGCGCTGGAGGTGGTCGACGCACACGACATGCCCGATCAGTCACGCGCCCGTCTGCACAAGTCTGTCGGCTGGGTGCTGACGGAAAGCAGCCCTGCATCCGCGCTGAACCATCTTAAGCGCGCCCTGCAGCTGGACGAAAAATGCGGCGTTAAAAAAGACATTGAGCAGCTGGAGCGGAAAATCCGTAACGCCAGCTGATAACCGGACGTGCCCACGCGCGGGGCGGCACGGGGTGGCGACAGGCAGCGCCGCATCAAAACCCCGTCCACCGCCCACCTATTCAGGAGTAACAGAGCAATGGAATTTATCGCGCCACAGAAGGCGACGGCAGCGCCGGACATCATCCCCAATAACTCATTCTGGCCGGATGTCGATCTGGCGAAGTTCCGCAGCGTCATGCGCGTTGACGGCACCGTGACGCCGGAGCGTCTGCGTCAGGTGGTGCTGACCGCAATGGCGGAGGTTAACGCGGAGCTTTATCCGTGGCGTGAGCAGCAGGAGCTTGCCGGTCATAACGGCCTGGCAGACGTTCCGGCGGAGAAGCTGGCCGGTGAGAGCGTGCGCCTGCATCACTACATGAATGCGGTTTGGTGCTGGACGCGCGCGGTGCTGAACGAGCGCTATCAGGACTTTGACGCCACCGCCTCCGCCGTGAAGCGCGGCGAAGAACTGAGTGATGCCAGCGGCGATCTCTGGCGCGATGCGCGCTGGGCCATCAGCCGCGTGCAGGGCATGCCGCACTGCACCGTGGAGCTTATCTGATGAAAGTGCGTGCGCAGCAGTATGACACGGTGGACGCACTCTGCTGGCGTCACTACGGGCGCACGCAGGGCATGACGGAACAGGTGCTGCAGGCAAATCCGGGGCTGGCGGAGCACGGTCCCCTCTTACCGCACGGGCTGGAAGTGGAGCTGCCGGACGTGACAGCGACGGCCACCGTGCAGGCCGTCCAGCTTTGGGACTGAATCATGTGGGAAAAAATCAGCACCTTTATCACGTGGTGCATGGCAATAGTGATGGCGTGGCTGGGTGGCATGGACCTGAAAGACATGTCCACCGTGGCCGGGGTATTCATCGGCCAGCTGATGGCGCTTATCAGCTGGTACTACAAACGCAAAACCTATCAGCTTCTGGCTAGCGGGCGCATTACGCGGAGTGAATATGAATCTGCAAACCGTTAAACGCTGCGCCGTGGGTGTGGTGCTGGCGCTGGCCGCCACGATGCCCGGTTTTCAGCAGCTGCATACCTCCGTGGAGGGGCTGCGGCTGATTGCCGACTATGAGGGCTGCCGCCTGCAGCCGTACCAGTGCAGCGCGGGAAAGTGGACCGACGGGATCGGCAACACCTCCGGCGTTGTGCCGGGTAAGTCCATCACGGAACGGCAGGCGGCGGGGAATTTCATCACCAACGTGTTACGCACTGAGGCGGCACTGGCGCGCTGCGTGGCGGTCTCCATGCCGCAGCAGGTTTATGACGCGCTGGTGTCGCTGGCGTTCAACGTTGGCACCGGCAACGTGTGCGGCTCCACGATGGTGGCGCTGCTGAAAAAGGGCCAGTGGCGCGAGGCGTGTTACCAGCTGCCGCGATGGGTGTACGTAAAGGGCGTATTCAATCAGGGGCTGGATAACCGGCGCGGGCATGAACTGGCCTGGTGCCTTAAAGGAGTCTGAAATGCAGATGGTTAAAAAATGGTGGTTTACGGCGTTACTCACCGTCCTGCTGACGCTGGTCAGCATCAGTCACGGCAGCTTCGCGGGCTATCCGCTGGCGGCGCTGCTGTGGGCTGACTTCTTCGCCTGGGCCGTTATCGGGTTTTCCGGCCTGTACGCCTGCGCCCTGACCGGCGGCGAACGTAAGCTGGTGTTTGCATGGCTGCTGAGGTTTGCGCAGCTGGCTGACCGCGTGTCGCTCAGATGGTATCACCGCGTATTTATTGCGGTGGTGATGTGGGACACGGGCTGGAAGCTGGCGGCATTTGCCGGTATTCATGCGGTTTTTTATCGCCGGATGATCAGGTCTGAACTTGAACGGGCGGCAGCATGATTCGGGTACTGATCGCCATCGTGCTGATCCTCATGGTCATCACCGGCGTGCAGTCTTACCGGCTGAGCAGCGCCCACGGCAGAATCAATGCGCAGCAGACCACCATTGCGGGCCAGGGCAAAAAGCTGAGCCAGAAAAACAGCCAGCTGATTGCCCTGAATATCCTTACGCAGACCAGCAGCCAGGCGCAGACGCAGCTTTACGCCGCCGCCGAACGCAACGGTCAGCTGCTGCGTGACCGGCAGCGAAAGATTGAGGAGCTGAAACGTGAAAATGAAGACCTGCGCCGCTGGAGTGATACCACTCTGCCTGATCCTGTTGTCCGGCTGCACCAGCGACCGGCCCTCTCAGGAGGTGAATCTTACCGTCAGTGGCTGTCCGAAAATCACCCGCTGCCAGCTGGACCCGGCAGCGCCGCGCACTAACGGCGACCTTCTGGCCCTGCTGGACGAAACGGAGGCCGCCTGGGCGGCATGTGCCGGTAAGGTCGATACCATCATCAGCTGTCAGTAAAAAGACGATGAACAAGCCGCAGCCCTTACGCAGCGCACTGAATAAGTCGGTCCCCTACGTTGCCGAAAACCCGGACTGCCTGCACCTGTTCGTGGACAGCGGCCAGCTGGTCGCCACGTCCGCCGCGTCCCTGTTGTGGGAGTATCGCTACACGCTGAACGTGGTGATCACCGACTTCACCGGCGACCAGAATCTACTGATGGCCCCGGTGCTTTTGTGGCTGCGGGAAAACCAGCCCGACGCGCTGCAGAACAGCGAGGCGCGAGAAAAGCTGTTTTCGTTTGAGGTCGATATTCTGGCAAATGACCGCTGTGACATCAGCATGGACCTGAAGCTGACCGAGCGCGTGATAGCGACGGTTGAGAACGGCAAGGCACATATCGAAGCGGTACCGGAGCCGGACGCGCCGGAGGAATTCTGGACGGTGAAGCATGGCTGAACTGCATGAAGTGGATGCCTGGCTGGCTGCGCTTCTCTCACAGCTGGAACCGGCAGCCCGGAAAAAGATGCTGCGCGAGGTGGCACACGACGTGCGCAGCATTCAGCAGGCAAACATCACCGCGCAGCGTTCCCCGGACGGCACCACATGGGAGCCGCGCCGCGTCAGCGCCCGCAGCAAAAAGGGGCGCATCCGTCGCGGCATGTTCGCAAAGCTGAAAACGGCAAAGTATCTGAAGGCGCAGGCGAATGCAGACGCTGCTGATGTTGCCTTTGTTCCGGGAGTGCAGCGGCTGGCCCGCGTTCACCACTACGGCCTGCGCGACCGGGTAAGCCGTCGCGGACCGATGGTGAAATATGCTGAGCGTTCTTTACTTGGGTTTGGTGAAGACACTATGTTATCAATTCATGCTCTACTGTTAAGCTGGCTCAATTCTTGAGCCAGCTTTAAATATCAGCTAATTATTCAACTTTTCCAAAGTACCTAATTTCATCATGAAGCCCCTTATCTTTAGCCCAATTGCAAACGTGATCTTGCAGAGCTTCAAGGTAATCGGATTCCTCAATAAATAACGAGGAATCAATACAATCATGATCATCACCTTCAATTAAGTCCCTTAAAAGCTTTTGAACTTTCAACTTTAATTCCGGATCTGTTTTTATTTTTGTAAACGCATTTAATGGTTTGTCCTTACTTTCTTCATCACCATCAAGAAAGCGCTCAAAATCAGGAATGCTGACACGGTGCCTAACGATTAAACCATTTTTCCTAGAATCAAGAATTGCATTTCTTATCTTTTCATTTTCAGTCCACATGCCATTTTTGTTTCCTTTTTTATTAAACGGCGAGTCACAGTCGTGTATCATACTGAAATGAATTTTAAAGTGATTCATAACCTTAATCAAAGGCGTTAGAATGGATTTCCCTCGCGCTCTTATGATTGTTACTTTATCTAATATATCATGCTTTTCATCAATAATTGCTGCTATAAATGCAGCATGCTCTGTATCACCCTCAACTATGATTGGGAATGAGCCAAAAAATATTTCAGACAAGCTAGGGTCAATTTGTTGTAAGGCATGTAACCTTGATTTTTCATCTCCAACAAAAGTGACATTTTCTGACTGGTAAGTTCTAACAGTAACATCTTTTTCTTTACCTTGACTTTTCTCAAGACGAATAATGGTTGTGTGGTCTTCAAATGGATTTATGAAATATGGAGAATGTGTAGTCATAATAACTTGCCAATCCGGATTTTCAGCAAGATTATAAAGATGTCTTTGTGCTGCCTTTGCTGCAAGAGGATGTAAAGCATTTTCAGGCTCGTCAATTAATAGTAAGTAGCCAGGCAGAGCTGGATCCTCCTCATCAACTGGTATAGCTGAACCTTCATCATGTTGCTTTGTTAGAGCTGATAGGACATTTTCTCGAGCAGAGATTTCATGGATTCTTTCAGCCTTAATGCTTTTTTTAACTTTTTCTTTTTCCAATGCAGCTAATTCATCACACAATTTTTTCCTGTAACTCACTCTAATCTCGGATTCACGCTCAAGTTGGTTGTGTACCTGTAACATAGCCCAGAAAAGAGCCCTTCTTGCCCCTGTGCCTTGCTGACTAAGGGTTGTATTTAAATCTCCATCTTGGATCGTTATTCCTGAGCCAGTTTTCACTAACTTTTCAGTATCAATGATCATTGGGCCTGATTGAATGTTTAAAGAAACACTTAACTCAGGAAAAACACTTTTAAATCCATCAGTAACTTGTTGAGATATATTATTAAAGCCGTCCTGATGAGATTGTGTGGCTTGATTTATATGTTCTGAAATGGATTTTATAGCATTCGTTAATTTTGATTCTGCTTCTGACTTTTCTAAGTTGAGTTTATCTATTAAAGGTTGCAGAGCTAACGATAATAATGTTTTCTCGGTTTTTTCTGCATCGTCGAGTGAGCCAACTCTTATTGCTCTAGGGAGTCTTGATTTAAAAACATTATCAAGCCCTCCCGCCTTTTTATCCTCGGACCAACCTCCATTCCCGTTCTCACCACCTTTAGGGTGCCAGGTTGTCCTAACAGCCTTATAATCGGGTGGTAACCATTGCCATCTACTACGAACAATTTTAAGATCTCCGTCAATAATTTTCCATTCGCTATTGATATTGGCAATATTTTCAGGGATATGTATATCTAATATTATTTCAGAGGGAGAATCACTTTTTGCCAGTAAAGACCTATCTCGTGAAGCTATGAAGGGTTCGTCTCCGCGAGCTAGCTCATATGCTCTTAGTACAGTTGTTTTGCCAGCATTGTTTTTTCCTACAAGACAAACAACTCTATCAAGTGATATTTTTACCGGTTTCTCTCCTATACAGCCGATATTTCTGACTGTCAGACTCAATAGTTTGGAACGATTCGATGTGTTCAATTTATACACCTCCATAGATAAATTTCTCTAATCAATAGCGCACTATGCAGTAATTTATTAGGAATTGTCCACTTGTAATTTAAGCTGTTACTAAATTTGGTAGTTTTACTGTTTTTGTGTAGAACTTCACACAATTAGTCAGAATGTTATGCAACCCCCTTTGCTGGCAATATATGGCACATGAGCATTCAATTAACCGAAATCATGCGCCTTATCACCAACCTGATCCGCACCGGCATTGTGTCCGAAGTGGACCCGGTGAACTGGCTGTGCCGGGTGAAAACGGGCGACCTCGAAACTAACTGGATTAAGTGGCTCACCCTGCGCGCCGGTAATACACGCACATGGTGGAAGCCCACCGTCGGGGAACAGGTCGTGCTGCTGAGCCTGGACGGCAATCTTGAAACCGCTTTTGCGCTGCCCGCCATTTATTCCGAAGCCTTCCCGCCGCCTGACTATTCAGAAGACGGCACCACTACCGTGTTTAAGGACGGCGGCTGGTTTCAGTACGAGCCGGAAACCGGCCAGTTGCTGATAAAGGACATCAGAAGCGTGCGCATTGAAGCGGCAGACGGCATTCAGCTGATTACCGATGCGCTGGGAATAGAGGCCAGCCAGACACGGATTAACGGTGACACCACGATGAACGGCGATGTGACCCACGGCGGCGGCTCAATGAGTTCTAACGGCGTGATTGCTGATAAGCACTTACACAACAAAGTTAAGTGTGGCAGCGATTCGTCAGGAGGCCCGCAATGATGTACCTCGGCATGAACCGCGACATCGGCGAAGCTATCACCGACATCGATCACATCCGGCAGAGCGTGCGCGACATCCTGATCACCCCTGAAAGCAGCCGAATCGCCCGGCGTGATTACGGTTCGCTGCTGTCGGTACTGATTGACCAGCCGCAGAACGACGTGATCCGCCTGCAGGTAATGGCGGCGGTGTATGTTGCCATCAGCCGCTGGGAACCTCGCGTGAGGCTGAGCACCGTAAACCTTACCAGCGACTTTGACGGCTCTATGGTGGTTGAGCTGACCGCCCAGCGGGATGACGGTTCGCCGGTTGCTATGTCTGTACCAACGGGGGTGAACAGTGGCAGTAATTGACCTTTCCCAACTGCCCGCACCGCAGATTATTGGGGTGCCGGACTTTGAATCGCTGCTGGCTGAGCGCAAAGAGGCGCTGATTGCACTTTATCCGACGGATCAACAGGCCGCCATGCGCCGCGTGCTGGCGCTGGAGTCTGAGCCGATTGTGAAAAGCCTGCAGGAAAACACCTACCGCGAAATCCTGCTGCGCCAGCGCATTAACGAGGCGGCGCAGGCGGTGATGGTGGCCTACGCCATCGGCAGCGATCTGGACCAGCAGGCCGCGCGCAATAACGTGAAGCGCCTGATCATTACACCTGCGAATCCCGATGCGGTGCCGCCGGTGGATGCGGTAATGGAATCGGACGATGCGCTGCGCGTCCGCGTGCCGGAGGCGTTTGAGGGGCTGAGCGTGGCCGGACCGACGGGCGCATATGAGTTTCACGCTAAAAGCGCCGATGGCCGGGTGCAGGACGTGTCCGCCATCAGCCCGTCACCGGCGACAGTACTGATCACTGTCCTGAGCCGCGAAGACGATGGCACGGCGGCACCTGATTTGCTGACTACAGTGAATACCGCTCTAAGCGCCGACAGCGTGCGACCGGTTGCCGACCGTGTGACGGTTCAGGGGACGACCATTCGCAACTACAGCGTTAAGGCTAGGCTACACCTGTTCGATGGTGTGGCCGCCGGTCCATGCCTTGAGGCGGCAAACGCTAATCTGGCTGCTTACCTTACCGAACAGAAAAAGCTGGGGCGCAGCGTGCGGCGTGAGTCCTACGGAGCGGTGATGCGCGTGGCCGGTGTGGACTGGGTGGAAATCACCGAACCGGCGGAGGACATCATTATGGACCGCACACAGGCGGGTTACTGCACCGGTACGGACATTTCCGTGGCGGGCGATCTGGGGGTGACATGAGCAACAGCAGCCTGATGCCGCCCGGTTCATCTGCGCTGGAGCGCCGCCTGGTACGGGCGTGCAGCGGGATTTCCGGGCTGAACGTGCCGCTGCGCGACCTGTGGAACCCGGCCACCTGCCCGGTGAGCTTTCTGCCTTATCTGGCTTGGGCCTTCTCGGTGGACCGCTGGGACGAAAGCTGGGCTGAGAGCGTCAAACGGCAGGTGGTGAGCGATGCGTTTTATATTCATCAGCACAAAGGCACTATCAGCGCCATCCGCCGCGTAGTGGAGCCGTTCGGCTTCCTGATCCGGGTAATTGAGTGGTGGAAAACCAATGAGCCGCCCGGCACGTTCCGGCTGGATATTGGCGTGCAGGACCAGGGCATTACTGAAGAAACCTATCAGGAGCTTGAGCGGCTGATCAGCGATGCAAAACCCTGCAGCCGTCACCTGCTGGGAATGTCCATTAACCTGCAGGTCAGCGGCGAAACACGCATGGCAGCAGTCAGCTATGACGGTGATGACCTGACCGTTTACCCGTACACCCCGGAAATTATCTCCGTCAGCGGCGCGGCTTATGGCGGCGCGGCGGTACAAGTTATTGACCTGATGGAAGTGGGACCATGACACAAAAATACTATGCAATCGTAACCAACCTGGGCGCGGCGAAGATTGCCAACGCTGCCGCGCTCGGCACAAAACTGAACATCTCACAGATGGCCGTGGGGGATGGCGGCGGCACGCTGCCGACACCGAACGCCAGCCAGACTAAGCTAATTAACGAGGTGCGCCGCGCCGCCATTAATTCACTGAGCATTGATGCGGCCAATGCCAGCCAGGTGATTGCTGAGCAGGTGATCCCTGAAACGGAGGGCGGATTCTGGATCCGGGAAATGGGGCTGTTTGACGCGGACGGCACGCTGATTGCGGTCTGTAACACGCCCGAAACCTACAAGCCCGCGCTGCAGGAAGGCAGCGGCCGCACGCAGACCGTGCGCATGATTCTGATCATTAACAGCACCGACGCCATTACCCTGAAGATTGACCCGTCGGTGGTGCTGGCAACGCGGAAGTATGTGGATGACAGTATCCTGACGGTACGCCACTACGCCGATAAGTTACTGGCGGATCATCTTGCGGCTGAAAACCCGCATGACCAGTACCTGCAGACAGCGAATGCGCTGGCAGAAATCAAAGACGCCGGTCTGATTGCTGAGCTTCTCAAAAACCTCGGTTTAGGCGAAGGCGCGCCCGTTATCGGTTCGCCATTCCCCTGGCCTCACACAAAAATGCCTGATGAACTCTTTCCCTCAATGGCTGGCATGGTCTTTCTGAAAAGTAACGGTGCAAGCTTCAGCGGCACGCTATACCCGAAGCTGGCGCTGGCTTATCCGGCGCTTAAGCTGGCTGATCTTCGTGGTGAGTTTATCCGTGGCTGGGATGATGGTCGCGGCGTTGATACCGGACGTGCATTGATTACCCCACAGGCAGCCACTGGCTTGAGAACGGCTGCTGTGGATTATCCCGGCATTGATGCAACGACTACCGGGGCTACGGTAGGCACTGCGTTTAACCAGCCAGATTCAGTTTCAAAAATTCAGCCTTCAGATGCGAAAACCCCGGACAATGGGACGTTAGGATCAGTGCTAAGTGACAACTCAATCCAGGCCACTCAATTGCAGGCAGGCATTCCGGGTTTTGCTGTATGGATTACAGCACGCCCGCGTAACGTGGCATTTAACTACATTGTGAGGGCCGCATAATGGCTAAGGTAACACTTGATAAAAACGGCCTGGCAAAATCGGCCGGCACACTGACGATTTATAATTTTGATGCGATAAGCGGCGAGTTCACTGGCTCAAATGATGAGTATCTGGCGCAGGGTGTAGGCCTTCCCGCTAATGCCTGCATCACCGCACCGCCCGTTATTGAAGCCGGACTCGTAGCGATTTATCAGGATGGAGCCTGGACGGCTGTAGCCGATCATCGCGGAAAAACGGTTTACTCAGTCACTGACGGCGCAGTAGTGATGATTAACGCACCGGGTGATTATCCGGCAGACACTACACCACTTAAACCTGCAACCGCCTGGGATAAATGGGATGGTGAAAAATGGGTGACTAATTCAGCTAAAGAGAAAGCGGCAGCTGTCAAAGAAGCCAGAGAACGGCAGGCCCTGCTGATTGCCGAAGCGAACAGCATTACTCAGGCATGGCAAACGCAACTGCGCCTGGACATGATCACCGATAAGGATAAGGCTTCGCTCATCTCATGGATGAAATATATTCAGGCCTTACAAAATATCGACATATCCCACAATTCTAAAATTAGCTGGCCGCCTCGCCCGGACGTTTAATAACTACTTAATTGGTTGATGAATTATGTTCTGATACCTCATGAAGAAAGAAATTAATAGAACGATAAAACCCATTCCCGCGAATGGGCCTTTTTCGGTCATTATCAGAAATGTAAGTAAAATTCTAGGCATAACTCCACCAATAAAAAAGTGCAATATTATACTGCTCACTAAGTTTAAAAGAAAATATCCACCTAAGGCTAAACTTATGGTACCAATCAAAGATATAACAAAAGCTACAGAAGGATATCCAATTTTCATCAGTACGTTGATATTGTTAATCATAACCAATCCTAAGGTTATCATGAATACTGATACTATTATTGCTTTATAATCTGATGTAATCTCTTTAATGAAACCCATCATCTTAGTATCAACATTACTCTGAATAGTTAAAAATCGATTTTTTAATTTGTTATTCATTTTTTCTCTCCATCTAGCAGGCATCAGATAGTCCCATCCCATCATCAATGCAGCTGTAACCTGAAAAGTAAAAATCGTCATATCGCTGAAATACATCTTGGCTCCTTCCATTTAAAATCTTGTGCCATTTACGATACAACGATATTTGCATGATTGAAACGTAAGATAAAAGGACCATAGCGGAACCCCTTCATAGGAGAACCGCCACATGGCACAGGATTATCACCACGGCGTGCGCGTTGAGGAAATCAACGAGGGCACCCGAACCATCACCACCGTCAGCACCGCGATTGTCGGGCTGGTCTGCACCGGCGACGACGCTGACGCGGCAATCTTCCCGCTTAACCGCCCGGTGCTGTTAACCGACGTACTCACCGCCAGCGGTAAGGCCGGGGAATCAGGCACGCTGGCCCGCTCACTGGACGCCATCGCTGATCAGTCGAAACCCGTCACCGTCGTCGTGCGCGTGCCGCAGGGCGAAACCGAAGCGGAAACCACTGCCAACATTATCGGCGGCGTGACCGACGGCCAGCGCACCGGCATGAAGGCTTTGCTGGCCGCGCAGTCTGTCTGCGGCGTAAAGCCCCGCATTCTGGGCGTGCCGGGCCATGACACCAAAGCTGTCTCAACCGAGCTTCTGAGCGTAGCGCAGAGCCTGCGCGGCTTTGCCTACCTGTCAGCCTACGGCTGCAGGAGTGTTGAAGAGGCGATTGCCTACCGCAGCAATTTCAGCCAGCGCGAAGGGATGCTGATCTGGCCTGACTTCATCAACTTTGACACCGTGCTGAAGGCGGACGCGACGGCCTACGCCACCGCCCGCGCGCTGGGCCTGCGCGCCAAAATCGACGAGCAGACCGGCTGGCACAAGTCCCTGTCAAACGTTGGCGTGAACGGCGTCACCGGCATTTCAAAAGACGTTTTCTGGGACCTGCAGGATCCGGCCACTGATGCGGGCCTGCTGAACCAGAACGACGTCACCACGCTGATCCGTAAAGACGGCTTCCGCTTCTGGGGTTCCCGCTGCCTCAGTGATGACGCGCTGTTTCAGTTTGAGTGTTACACCCGCACAGCGCAGGTGCTCATGGACACGATGGCAGAAGCGCAGATGTGGTCCGTTGACGGCGCGCTGAACCCGTCGCTGGCCCGCGACATCATCGAAAGCATCCGCGCGAAGCTGCGCAGCCTGGTGAATCAGGGCTATCTGATTGGCGCGGACTGCTGGCTGGACGAGAGCGTGAACGACAAGGACACGCTCAAGGCGGGCAAGCTGATGATCGATTACGACTACACGCCGGTGGCGCCACTGGAAAACCTGCTTCTGCGCCAGCGCATCACTGACCAGTATCTGGTCGACTTCAGCAGCCGCGTCAGCGCATAAGGAGACGGAAAGATGGCATTACCCCGCAAACTCAAGCATCTGAACCTGTTCAACGCAGGCAACAACTGGCAGGGGCTGGTTGAGTCCGTGACGCTGCCGAAATTCACCCGCAAGTTTGAGAAGTATCGCGGCGGTGGCATGGCCGGTGCTGTGGACATTGACATGGGCCTGGACGATGGCGCGCTGGATACGGAATTCACCATTGGCGGCACTGAAGCGCTGCTGATTAAGCAGATGGGCACCACCACTGTGGACGGCATTCAGCTGCGCTTTACCGGCTCCATTCAGCGCGACGACACCGGCGAAGTGCAAGCGGTCGAGCTGGTCACGCGCGGACGCTATAAGGAGCTGGACTCCGGCGAATGGAAAACCGGCGAATCCAGCACCACCAAAGTGTCCGGCACCAACAGTTACGCAAAGCTGACCATCAACGGCGAAGTGCTCTATGAGTGCGATCTGGTGAACATGATCGAAATCGTGGGCGGCACCGACCTGATGGAAGCGCACCGCAACGCGCTGGGCCTGTAATCACCCCGGCAGGCGCTGCGCCTGCCGCTTATTTCTCTTTTTAACGGAGCTGCATCATGACTGACAAAATCACCACAAATGAAAAAATCGTTGAGCTGGACACCCCGATCCTGCGCGGCAAAAGCGAAATCACACACATCACCGTGCGCAAGCCACAGTCCGGTGCGCTGCGTGGCACCCGCCTGCAGGCGCTGCTGGACATGGACGTGAACGCACTGATCACCGTGCTGCCGCGCATTACCACCCCGGCGCTGACCACGGCGGAAATTAACGAAATGGACCCCGCCGATCTGGTCAGCCTGTCAGTGGAGGTGGTCACTTTTTTGCTGAAGAAGTCGGTCCTGTCGGATTTAGCGACGGCCTGACGGTAGACGATCTGGTGGCGGACATCGCCACCGTCTTTCACTGGCCGCCCTCCGTTACCGAGTCCATGACGCTGACCGAAGTTCTGGAGTGGCGGCACAAAGCAATCCTGCGACACAGGGCCAGCGATGAGTGATAAAAATCTGCGTTTACAGGTCGTGCTGGGCGCGGTCGATAAGCTGACGCCCCCCTTCCGCAGCGCCCGCGACAGCACGCGCGAGCTGGCTGGCACACTGCGCGACACGCGCAACACCCTCAAGGCGCTGGACGCTCAGGCCGGACGCATTGACGGCTTCCGTAAAACCCGCTCACAGCTTGCCGTGACCGCCCATAACCTCAAAGCCGCCCGCGAAGAAGCCGCGCGGATGGCCGTGCAGTTTACGGAAACAAACAAGCCTACCGCCGCGCAGGCCCGCGTGCTGGAGCAGGCAAAGAACCGCGCCAGCCAGCTGCAGCAGACTTACAACGGGCTGCGCCTGTCGGTGCAGCGGCAGCGTGAGGCGCTGGGTGCTGCCGGTGTCGATACGAAGAAACTGAGCCAGGCACAGCGCGAGCTGAAAAGTCAGTCGGACGAGGCGCGCGCCGCCATTGACCGGCAGCAGCAGGCGCTTAAAAAGCTGGGAGATCGGCAGGCAAAAATGCGCGCGGTACGTGAGCGATATTCCCGATCGCTTGAGGTGCGCGACCACGTGGCCGGTGCCGGTGCGGCAACGTCTGCTGCCGGGCTGGCAATGGGCGCGCCGGTGCTGGCCTCCGTGCAATCTTCAGCGGCAATGGAAGACGCCATGAAAGGCGTGGCAAAGCAGGTTAACGGGCTGCGCGACGACAGCGGCAACCGCACGAAGCAGTTCTATGACATGCAGGCCGCCATCAAGGCCGCCAGTGAGCAACTGCCTATGGAAAACGGCGCGATTGACTACGCCGCCCTGGTTGAGGGTGGCGCGCGCATGGGCGTGACTAACCAGAACGATTCTTATGAAGACCAGAAGCGGGACCTGCTGGCCTTTGCCACCACAGCGGCGAAGGCGTCCACTGCGTTTGAGCTGGCCGAAGGGCTGGGCAAGATTGCGCAGCTGTACAAAATCCCCACGCGAAACATTGAACAGCTGGGCGATGCACTGAACTACCTGGACGATAACGCCATGTCCAAAGGGGCGGACATCATTGATGTGCTGCAGCGTATGGGTGGCGTGGCCGACAGGATGAACTTCCGTCAGGTGGCGGCGCTGGGTTCAACATTCCTGACGCTGGGTGCCACCTCTGAGATTGCAGCCAGTTCCGCTAATGCCATGGTGCGCGAGCTGTCTATAGCCACGATGCAGAGTAACCGGTTTATGGACGGCATGGACCTGCTGAAACTGGACCCGGCAAAGATTGAAAAGCAGATGACCACTGATGCGATGGGCACCATCATGCGCGTTCTGGAAAAGGTTAAAAAACTGCCGGACAGCAAGAGAGTGCCCGCGCTGACGATGCTCTTTGGCAAAGAATTTGGGCCTGCAGCGGCAAAACTTGTCAATAACATGCCGGAGCTGCGCCGACAGCTGGCACTGACACAGGGGGATGCTGCAAAGGGTTCGATGCAGAAGGAATCTGACATCAACAAGGACTCGCTTTCGGCACAGTGGATGCTGACCAAAACCGGCGTTTCCAACACCATGAGCGACCTGGGCGATTCGCTGCGCACGCCGCTGATGGACATCATGAACATGGTGAAAAAAGTTACCGGTGCAACCCGCCGCTGGGTGGAAAACAACAAGGAGCTGGCGGGCACGCTGGTAAAAGCAGCGGCGGTCATATCGGCGGTGGTGCTGATGCTGGGCACGTTCATGATCGGCCTGGCAGCAATGCTGGGACCGCTTGCGCTGCTGCGGCTCAGCTTCAACGTGTTAGGTATCAAAGCATTCAGCGCCTTCGGACTAATTAAAAGCGCCATCGGCATCGTGGGGAACGGCGTGCTGTGGCTGGGGCGGCTGATGTTCGCAAACCCGATTCTGGCCGTTATCGGGCTGATTGCCGCCGGGGCGCTGCTTATCTGGCAGAACTGGGACACGCTGGGGCCAAAACTTGCCGCGCTGTGGGACGGCATCAGCACAAAGGTCAGCAGCGTCTGGACCGCGATCCGCACCTACATCAGCACAAAGTGGGGTGAGATTGTAGCCGACGCGAAGGTGCTGCCCGCGCGGTTTCAGGAGGCCGGTTCACAGATGATTGACGGCCTGATGGCGGGCATCAGTCAGAAGTGGGACGCCATCAAAAACAAGCTGTCGTCACTGACCGACTACCTGCCGGACTTTCTGAAACCGGGCGGCGATAAGTCCGGCGGGCCGCAGCTGCCGCGCGCGGCGCAGGCAAAAACGGGGGGCGGTGTATCCCTGCCGCCGGGAGGTTTTCCGGCGTTTGCGGGCATGTACGACAGCGGCGGCTTTATCCCGTCCGGTCAGTTTGGTGTGGCCGGTGAGAACGGACCGGAGCTGGTCAGCGGTCCGGCGAACGTGACCAGCCGCCGGAGCACCGCACGGCTGGCGGCACTGGCGGCGCTGACGCTGGGCGGCGCAGCGACGGCGGAGACAAACCCCCTGCACCCGCTGAGCCTGCCTGTTCAGGCGTACCGGCAGGAAGCACCGCGCATGAGTGGCAGTGCTACACAGGGAGCTGCGCCGCTGATTCATGCCTCCTTCACCATCGTGCAGCAGCCGGGGCAGAATCAGCAGGATCTGGTTGATGAGGTGATGCGCAGGCTGGAGGCAAAAGAGCGGCAGGCGCAGGCCCGCGCCCGCAGCAGTTACCGCGACAGGGGAGGATTTGAGGAATGATGATGACGCTGGGCTTATTTGTTTTCATGCTGAAAACGGTGCCGTATCAGGAACTGCAGTATCAGCGCAGCTGGCGTTTACCGTCAAACAGCCGCGTGGGCGCGAGGCCGTCGCTGCAGTTTTTAGGCCCGGACAACGACACGCTGACGCTTTCCGGCGTGCTGCTGCCGGAGATTACCGGCGGCAGGCTGTCGCTGTTTGCGCTTGAGCAGATTGCGGAGCTGGGCCGCGCATGGCCGCTCATTGAGGGCAGCGGGACGATTTACGGCATGTTCGTGATTGAAAGCCTGAGTCAGACCAAAGCGGAGTTCTTCAGCAGCGGCGTGTGCCGCCGCATTGAATTCACGCTGACGCTGAAGCGCACCGATGAATCTCTGGGGGAAATGTTCGGCAGCCTCAGCGATCAGCTGTCTGCCATGCAGGGCGCAGCAGTTACCGCCGCCGGGAAGGTGAGCGCGGCAGCAGGAGGATTATTTTCATGATGACCAGCCCGTGGATTAACGGTCAGCAGAACTCCCCCGCTTTCCGGCTGACGATGGACGGTGCAGATATCACGCAGAAGCTGGAAAAGCGCCTGCTGAGCCTGACGCTCACTGACAACCGGGGCTTTGAGGCGGACCAGTTGGACATTGAGCTGGACGACGCGGACGGCCAGCTGCAGCTGCCGCGCCGGGGCATTGTGCTGTCGCTTTCGCTGGGCTGGCAGGGTGAGGCGCTGTTTCCGAAAGGCAGCTATACGGTTGACGAGATCGAGCACAGCGGCACACCTGACCGCCTGACGCTGCGGGCGCGCAGCGCGGACTTCCGGCAGACGCTGAACACGAAGCGGGAAAAGTCCTGGCACAAAACCACTGCGGGGGAAATTGTCCAGGATATCGCCGGGCGGCACAAACTGAAGGCTGCGATGGGTGAGGACATGGCAGCAACAGAAATAGACCATCTTGATCAGACCAATGAATCAGACGCCAGCTTTCTGATGCGCCTAGCTAAACAGTGCGGTGCGGTGGCCTGCGTCAAGGACGGTAATCTGCTGTTTATCCGCCAGGGTCAGGGTAAAACGGCAAGCGGCAGAGCGCTGCCGGTTATCACCCTTCAGCGCAGGGACGGAGACAGCCACCGCTTCACCCTGGCGGACCGGGACGCCTACACCGGCGTGATTGCCAGCTGGCTGCACACCCGCGAACCGGCAAAGAAGCCAGTGGCGAAGGTGAAGCGCAGACGCCGTAAAACCACGGTGAAGAAAAAGAAGGAACCGGAGGCGAAGCAAGGGGATTACCTTATCGGCACGGACGAGAACGTGCTCGTACTGAGCCGCACTTACGCGAACCGGGGCAACGCCGAACGGGCGGCAAAAATGCAGTGGGAGCGCCTGCAGCGTGGTGTTGCAACATTCTCAATCCAGCTGGCGAAGGGGCGCGCAGAGCTTTACACGGAAATGCCGGTGAAGGTAAGCGGCTTCAAGCAGCAGATTGATGCGGGGGAATGGATCATCACAACGCTGACGCACAGCCTGAGCGCTGACAGCGGATATACGACCAGTATCGAACTTGAAGTTAAAATCGAGGACTCAAACGTGCAATAGTAATATTTATTATCCTTTTGGATGATCAAGTTAGATATTCAACAGGGCGAATCCTAAATGATGAATTGTCCAAAGTGCTCTCACGCTGCACACACACGCAGCAGTGTTGTGCTCTCTGAGAACACAAAAGAACGATACAATCAATGCCAGAACATCAACTGCGGATGTACTTTCAAATCCTTAGAAACTGTAACCGATATAATCATGTGTCCAGGCAGAGTAAATCCCGTACCGCCCCACCCTGCCCTGCCCGTGGAGGCTCCAAAACATCCCAAGGCCAACTCTGGCTCTAACCCGCTTCGGCGGGTTTTTTAATGCCTACATTTGACTACAAAATAAATCTGCGTAGCCAATCCGTGGACAAGACAATAAAAAAAGGGGCTGGCATCACGCCAACCCCTTGTTTCATATTAACTTTCAGATGTCGCGTTAGCGAGTCCTTAGTTAAGACGCTCTTTGATACGAGCTGACTTACCAGTACGCTCACGCAGGTAGTACAGTTTGGCCTTACGCACGGCGCCACGACGTTTAACAGCAATGCTGTCAATTACCGGTGAGTGAGTCTGGAATACACGCTCAACACCTTCGCCGTTAGAAATTTTACGAACAGTGAATGCAGAGTGCAGACCGCGGTTACGAATAGCGATAACCACGCCCTCGAATGCCTGCAGACGTTTTTTGGAGCCTTCAACGACCCATACTTTCACTTCCACGGAATCACCCGGACGGAATGAAGGTACGTCCTGCTTCATCTGCTCTTGTTCAATTTGCTTGATAATGTTGCTCATAGTTAAATCTCTTATCCTGGGTAAACTGATATTCAGGCATCGCGGCTACTGCCGGGACTGCCCATCATCGTTATGTTGCTGGTTGAACTCCCGCTGGAATTCGGTTAGCAACGTTGCTTGCTCTTCAGTCAGAGCCAGGTTTTCCAGAAGTTCAGGTCTTCTTAGCCAGGTACGGCCCAGCGACTGCTTCAGGCGCCAACGGCGAATTTCAGCATGGTTGCCCGACAGCAGAACTGGCGGAACCTCCATCCCTTCTAATACCTCAGGTCGGGTATAGTGGGGGCAATCCAGCAGACCATCAGAAAACGAATCTTCTTCGGCCGACGCCTGCTTGCCCAGTACGCCAGGTATAAACCGGGCGACAGAGTCAATCAGCGTCATTGCGGGTAGCTCACCACCGCTGAGAACGTAATCGCCAATCGACCATTCTTCGTCGATCTCGGTTTTGATTACGCGCTCATCAATCCCTTCATAGCGACCGCAAACCAGAATTAACTTCTCGCTTGTCGCCAGTTCGCAAACGCCGTTTTGATCGAGTTTGCGCCCCTGAGGTGAAAGATAAATCACCTTTGCACCTTCTCCTGCCGCTGCTTTTGCTGCGTGGATGGCATCCCGTAAGGGTTGAACCATCATTAGCATCCCCGGTCCGCCACCGTAAGGACGTTCGTCCACGGTACGGTGCCGGTCATGAGCGAAGTCACGAGGACTCCAGCTCTGAATGCTGAGCAGGCCATTTTTTACTGCCCGGCCGGTTACTCCGTAGTCGGTAACCGCGCTAAACATCTCCGGGAACAGGCTGATTATGCCTATCCACAGCGACGGCGCTGGCGTGTTACCACGTTGTCCGGAGCTCAAAAACCAGGATCCCAATCTACTTCGATACTGCCGGTAGAGAGATCGACATTCTTGATAACCTGTCCATCAAGGAACGGAATCAGCCGCTCCTTCGCACCAAATGCATCCTTCAGGTTTGCTTTCACGACGAGAACGTCGTTCGAACCGGTTTCCATCAACTCCGTGACTTTACCCAGTTCGTAGCCTTCAGTTGTGACCACCTGGCAACCGATAAGGTCTTTCCAGTAATAGTCACCGCTGTCCAGCACAGGCAGCTGTTCAGAATTAACGATAATCTCGCAATTCGTCAGCAGACCTGCTGCATCACGATCTTCAATGCCTTTGACCTTGATGATCATGTCCTGATTGTGGCGCTTCCAGCCTTCCAGCTCGATTAGCTGCCATTGACCCGCCCGCTGGATAAACCACGGCTGATAGTCAAAAATGCTTTCGGCATCTTCGGTGGAGGAAAACACTTTGAGCCAACCACGGATGCCATAGGCCGATCCCATTTTCCCTAATACTAACGGGTTAGCGGGAGGCTGCGCGGCGAGTTGCTTGCTCATGTTGACCACCGTGACAGATTAAGCTGCTTTCTTAGCTTGTTTGATCAGCGCACCAACGCGATCGGACAGCGTAGCGCCCTGGCCAACCCAGTGCTCAATGCGGTCCAGGTCCAGGCGCAGTGCTTCAGCCTGACCAGATGCGATTGGGTTGAAGAAACCAACGCGCTCAATGAAACGACCGTTGCGAGCATTGCGGCTGTCAGTGACGACTACCTGATAAAACGGACGCTTTTTAGCGCCGTGACGTGCCAAACGAATTGTTACCATAACATCCTCTTGAGTTAATAAAACAACCGGGCCCCATTGAGGGAACGGGGCCCGGATGCAATATAAAAAGCCCGAAAATTTTACTCATTTTGGCGCAAAAAGCAATCTAATTCGCCTGAGCGCTTTTCCGGCTGACTTATCGGCCTGGGAATCCCGGCGGCATCATACCCTTCATGCCGCGCATCATCTTCGCCATACCGCCCTTCTTCATCTTCTTCATCATGCGCTGCATGTCGTCAAACTGCTTAAGCAAGCGGTTAACGTCCTGCACCTGCATGCCAGAACCTGTTGCAATACGGCGCTTGCGTGAGCCTTTGATAATTTCCGGCTTCTCACGCTCTTTACGCGTCATGGAGTTAATCATCGCCTCCATACGCACCAGCACCTTATCGTCCATCTGTGACTTCACGTTGTCCGGCAGTTGCCCCATACCCGGCAGCTTACCCATCAGGCTGGCCATGCCGCCCATGTTACGCATCTGCTTAAGCTGATCCAGAAAGTCGTTCAGATCGAAGCCATCGCCTTTTTTGAGCTTGCTGGCGAGTTTCTCCGCCTGGGCACGGTCAACTTTGCTTTCGATATCTTCGATCAGCGACAGCACGTCGCCCATGCCTAAGATACGCGAGGCAATACGGTCCGGGTAGAAGGGTTCCAGCGCGTCGGTTTTCTCACCCACGCCCATAAATTTGATCGGTTTGCCGGTGATATGACGGATAGAGAGGGCCGCACCACCTCGTGCATCACCGTCGACCTTGGTCAGCACGACACCGGTCAGCGGCAGCGCTTCATTAAACGCTTTTGCCGTATTGGCGGCGTCCTGGCCGGTCATCGCATCGACCACAAACAGGGTTTCAACCGGATTAATCGCGGCATGAACCTGTTTGATTTCGTCCATCATGGCTTCGTCAACGTGCAGACGGCCGGCGGTATCCACCAGCAGCACGTCGTAGAATTTCAGCTTTGCCTGCTGAAGCGCGTTTTTAACAATGTCGACCGGCTTCTGGCTGAGATCGGAAGGGCAGAAATCCACGCCAACCTGTTCAGCAAGCGTCTCCAGCTGTTTGATCGCCGCCGGGCGATATACGTCGGCCGAGACCACCAGCACTTTTTTCTTGTGCTTTTCGCGCAGGAATTTACCCAGCTTACCGACGCTGGTGGTTTTACCCGCACCCTGCAGGCCCGCCATCAGGACGACCGCCGGGGGCTGAGCCGCGAGGTTGAGGGTATTATTTTCCGCCCCCATCGCCACGACCAGCTCGTTCTGGACTATCTTGACGAACTCCTGACCGGGCGTGAGGCTCTTATTGACGTCCTGGCCTACTGCGCGCTCTTTTACGCGGCCAATAAAGTCCCGCACCACCGGCAGCGCAACGTCCGCCTCAAGCAGCGCCATACGCACTTCACGCAGGGTGTCCTTGATGTTGTCTTCTGTCAGCCTTCCGCGGCCACTGATATTGCGCAGGGTCTGCGACAATCTGTCGGTTAAATTATCAAACATCGTCTCTCGCTCAACGTAATGAGAGGTCGCCAGGCGACACAATGGGACGGATTATAACATGAAGCGACCAGGCTGTGTCCCGCAATTGTACGCATTACCAGCGTGGAAGATGGCCGCGAATCTCCGCCTTCATTGTGGAGATCGTTTGGAGCCAGCAGCGGCTGGCGCTATACTGCTTTTTTCTTTGTCTTACCGGTAGCTAACATTATTTATGGCCGTTTTTTCGATTGTCGCCCTGTGCGCCTACTCCTCCAGCCTTGCCCTGATTGTCCCCAGCCTGCTGCGCAAACAGAGCGGCTGGCGTCGACTGGCCGTCATCTCAGCGTTTATTGCGCTGTTTTGCCACGCCGTAGCGCTGGAGCAGCGGATTTTTGCCATGGGCAGCGGCCAGAATCTGAGCCTGCTGAATATTGCTTCGCTGGTTAGCCTGATTATCTGCGCGATTATGACCATCGTCGCCTCGCGCAATCGCGGCTGGATACTGCTGCCCATCGTTTACAGCTTCGCGCTGATTAACCTGGCCTTTGCGACCTTTGTGCCCAATGCCTTTATCACGCATCTGGAAACCACACCGGTCATGCTGGTGCACATCGGTTTTGCGCTATTCGCCTATTCCACGCTAATTATTGCTGCACTTTATGCCCTCCAGCTGGCCTGGATAGACTACCTTCTTAAGCATAAGAAGCTGGCATTCAGTAGCGATATCCCCCCGCTGATGACCATCGAACGCAAGATGTTTCATATCACGCAGGTGGGCGTGGTGCTGCTGACGCTGGTGCTGTGCACCGGCCTGTTCTATATGCATGATTTATTCAGCCGCGAGAATATCGACAAGGCCGTTCTGTCCATTCTCGCCTGGTTTGTTTATATCGTTTTACTCTGGGGTCACTACCATGAGGGCTGGCGCGGACGCCGCGTAGCCTGGTTCAACTGTGGCGGCGCATTGCTGCTGACGATGGCCTACTTTGGTAGCCGGATGCTGCAACACTTCCTGACCTCCTGATCGCTTAATACAAGGAATTCCCTCGTTGGAACACGTTTCAACCACCACACTGATCGTTACGCTGGTCATCATGATTCTGGTCTCGGCCTGGTTCGCCGGCTCCGAAACCGGCATGATGACGCTCAATCGCTACAAGCTGCGCCATCAGGCCAAAAACGGCAATCGCGCGGCACGTCGCGTAGAAAAACTCCTCCGCCGTCCTGACCGCTTACTCAGTCTGGTGCTGATCGGCAACAACCTCGTCAATATCCTGGCGTCGGCGCTGGCCACCATTGTCGGCATGCGTCTCCATGGCGATGAAGGCGTGGCCATTGCCACCGGTATTCTGACCTTCTGCGTGCTGGTGTTTGCCGAGGTTCTGCCAAAAACAATCGCCGCGCTTTATCCTGAAAAAGTGGCCCTTCCCAGCAGCCTTCTGCTCGGCCCGCTGCAGGTGATAATGATGCCGGTGGTCTGGTTGCTCAATACCATCACCCGCATCCTGATGCGCCTGGTCGGCATGAAGACCGACGGTGCCGTTAATTCAGCGCTCAGCAAGGAAGAGCTGCGAACCATCGTCTACGAGTCCCGCTCGCTGATGTCGCGCCGTAACCAGGACATGCTGCTGTCGGTGCTGGATCTGGAAAAAGTTAACGTTGATGACATCATGGTGCCGCGCAACGAGATTGTGGGCATCAATATCAATGACGACTGGAAATCCATTGTCCGCCAGCTCACCCACTCGCCGCACGGTCGCATCGTGCTCTACCGCGATTCGCTGGATGACACCATCAGCATGCTGCGGGTGCGCGAAGCCTACCGCCTGATGACCGAAAAGAAAGAGTTCACCAAAGAGGTGATGCTGCGCGCGGCCGATGAAATCTATTACATTCCTGAGGGCACCCCGCTAAACGTTCAGCTGGTGAAATTTCAGCGTAATAAGGAAAAAGTCGGCATGGTGGTGGACGAGTATGGCGACATCAAAGGCCTGATCACCATTGAAGACATTCTGGAAGAGATTGTGGGCGACTTTACCACCTCAATGTCTCCTACGCTGGCCGAAGAGGTGATGCCGCAAAATGATGGTTCGGTGCTGATTGAAGGCAGCGCTAACGTGCGTGAACTGAACAAGGCTTTCAACTGGACGCTACCGGAAGATGAAGCCCGCACCATTAACGGTATGGTACTGGAAGCGCTGGAGGACATCCCCCTGCCCAATACCACCATACGTATAGGTCACTACGCGATAGATATTCTCGACGTGCAGGAAAACATGATCAAGCAGGTAAAAATCACGCCCAAAAAATCACTGAAGGAATCGGTAGGATCGTAGATAGCATGCAGATGGTATCGGTGAGGTCGCAGACAATACACGGATGGAATCGTTAGGGTCACAGATATAACTCAGGGGAGCATCGTCTCCCCTGATGAACATAGCTCTCAGGGCCGGTACTGCCGGCCCCTTCAAACTAGATATGCAGTTCCTTCAGCTTCTCTTTCGGCAGCGCCAGCTCGTCGTTGTGATTCACGCGAATGTCGTTGTCGATGATATGCCGTGCGATATCCTGCGCTTCATCCAGCGAGTGCATCTGGTAGGTGCCGCACTGATACTCATTCAGCTCAGGGATAGTGCGCTGGTCAGTAACCTTCAGCACATCCTGCATCGCCTCTTTCCAGGCTTTCGCCACTCGCTGCTCGTCTGGCGTACCAATCAGGCTCATATAGAACCCTGTGCGGCATCCCATAGGTGAAATGTCGATAATCTCAACCCCATCACCGTTCAGGTGGTTGCGCATAAAGCCAGCAAACAAATGCTCCAGCGTATGGATACCGCGCTCAGGCATCACTTCTTTGTTCGGCTTGCAGAAACGCAGATCGAAGACGGTAAGGGTATCGCCATGAGGAGTGTTCATGGTCTTAGCAACGCGAACCGCAGGGGCTGCCATGATAGTGTGATCAACGGTAAAGCTATCCAGCAATGGCATATTGTTACCTCAACAAATGAATTTATTTATACAACGATGAAACTTTCTCTGTCGCACCCGGTCTGAATATATGAAAGACGCGCAATTTTGTTATCATCATCCCTGACATCAGTGATGTTACTTTGGCCACAGTGATGTGGCCATTTTCTTTTTCAGCTGCGACTCTTCAAAAAATCTTCAAAGCTAAGCGTATCACTTTCTTCAATTTCCTGCTGCTTACGGCTGGAGCATTCCGCTTCCTGCGCAAACTGTGATGCATTCAGCACCTCAAGCGGCTCTTCCGCCAGCTGCTCCCGATACTCTTCCGCCAGCGCCAGTCCCGTTCCGCTGATGCCGTTCTCTTTCATTATGGCCAGTATACGCGCGGAGAAGGTCAGTTCCGGATCGTCGAATGCGGCAACCAGACGGTCACAGACCTCCTGGTACTGGCGATCGCCCTGCTGGCTGTCCAGCGTCTCTGCCACCCTTCTAAGGTCCCGGAACAGGGTCTTCCCGGCCTCGGCCAGCGAGATCTGTGCTTCACCGCAGCCTATGCCCAGCATCAGTCCTGGCTTACGTCCTTCCAGAATCACCCGATTCCAGTTCTCACGCGTACAGAGTAGCTCATCGCTGCTCATTTCCGGCGCTTCGGCCAGCGTACACCAGATCAGGAACAGATCGAGGAAGCGAACCTGATTCGCATCCACGCCGGTTGGGGAGAACGGATTGATATCCAGGGAGCGCACCTCGATATATTCAATCCCACCGCGCAGCAGCGCATCAGACGGGTTCTCACCCGGACGCGTCACGCGCTTAGGGCGTACAGGCGCATAAAGTTCGTTCTCTATCTGCAACACATTCGTGTTGAGCTGTAGCCAGTTGCCCGCAGCATTTTTGGTGCCCATACGGGCGTATTCTGCCGAAGGCGTTTTAATCGCCGCTTTTAACGCTTTCACATAGCCGGGCAGCTCATTAAAGGTAATACCCAGCCCGCTTTGCGACTTGTTGGTGTAGCCCAGATCGCTCAGACGCAGCGAGGTCGCATACGGCAGATAAAGTAACCCTTTTTCGGTACGCTCAAACGGCAGCTTAGTTTCTTTGCCCTGCAGGAAAGAGTCGCAGATCGCCGGTGAGGCACCAAACAGATAGGGGATCAGCCAGCCAAAACGGTAGTAGTTACGGATCAGGCGCAGATAGCCATCAGAAATGGCCTCATGGCCGCTTTTCTCGTCCTTGATATCAGCCCATGCCTGCCAGAAAGAGAGCGGCAGAGAGAAGTTATAGTGCACGCCGGAGATAACCTGCATCAGCGCGCCGTAGCGATTCTTCAGACCCTGACGATAGAGGGTTTTCATCTGCCCGATATTTGACTTGCCGTACTGCGCCAGCTCGATCTGGTCGCTGTCCTCGATCATACAGGGCATGCTCATCGGCCACATACGCTCTTCGCCCAACTCACTGGCGGCGTGGCGATGAATATCACGCAGAAACGCCAGCAGATGATCGATGTTGTCATCAACCGGCGTAATAAATTCCAGCAGCGTTTCAGCAAAGTCGGTGGTGATCCACTTGTGCGTTAAAGCCGAACCCAGCGATTTAGGGTGCCCGGTAGTGGCCAGATGGCCATCGGGTCGGACACGCAGCGTTTCACGCTCGATACCGCGACCAATGCCTTTCAGTGCGTCAGGGTGCGCTTCCAGCCAGGATAGCGCCTGTGATACGTCCGGGATCAAATTGACCTCCCGCTCGGAGAAAATTTATTATTGTTTAGCATAATGTTAACCGCAGCGCCGAAGATTCGCGAACCACTGCCACTATTTGCCCTGTATGTTGCGAACATCTACGACGTCCATGCCTGCCGCTTTTGCGGCCTGAATGCCAAAATCAGCATCCTCAAAAACCACGCAGCGCGTGGGAACCACGTTCATCAGCTCGGCACAGCGAATAAAGGTATCCGGCTCAGGCTTGTGTCGCGTCACGTCGTCAGCACCCACGATGATATCAAAGTAGTGCCGCAGTCCAACGTGCTGAAGCAGAGCCTCCGCCATTGCATGCTCGCTTCCCGTTCCCACCGCCATCGGGCGACGCCCTTTATAGGCTTTCACCACATCAATCAGTGGCAGCGGACGCACGGTATCAAACAGCATCTCTTTTAATGCCGTCGTTTTTTCACCTGCCAGCAAATGCGGATCGACATCGCTATGATGGCTGGCAATAATCGCTTCGGCAATACGCCAGGAAGGTGCGCCATTGAGTCCTACCAGAGCCTGCTCGTCGAACGGTAAGCCGTGTCGGGCAAGAACCGACTGCCAGGCTTTTCGATGCGTCGCCTCGGTATCCAGAATGGTGCCATCCATATCGAATATCAGACCTTCATAACGATCATACATTGTCTGTAACACCCTTAATCTGCGAACGATTACTTTAGCGCAAAGCAGGGACTTTGTCGCTGATGGCATGGTTCAGCAAATGCCTTGAAATACTTAGGGATTCTTATTATCAGATAATGGCGTGAGAATAAGCTCAGAGGCAAACGGCTGGTAAAACAGCGGCATAGCATTAGCTAAAGGGTAATTGAGTCAAATTTGAGGGGGCTAACAGGGTGAACAATAGGGTATAACCGGGGCAGGATACAGATGTCACCTTAACCGCAGGGAGAGACCTGACTAAAGCTATTTTTGATAATGAAAAGGTCATGCGACGCTCGCGAATGCGGGCTATTTTGAACCGCTGTAGAACAGGGTCGATGACGTACAGACAAAGGTAAAATGGTGCATCCGGGAGGATTCGAACCTCCGACCGCTCGGTTCGTAGCCGAGTACTCTATCCAGCTGAGCTACGGATGCATCGGAAAAACAAGGGGGAGATAACGCGACAAACCTGAGGAGATACTGAAGAAGCTGATAACCCATTTCTACACTGTCTTGCGACGTTTTAGAATGGTGCATCCGGGAGGATTCGAACCTCCGACCGCTCGGTTCGTAGCCGAGTACTCTATCCAGCTGAGCTACGGATGCATTGCAAATTCTGGTATAACGCAGGGTGCTAACGACTCACCTTTAAAACAGGGTGCTGACAGCTCACCTTCAAACCCGGTGTAATACTCTCACCGTTGATACAGGCTGCTAACACCGTATCGCCCAACACATTTTCTGCCATCACCTTAATCAGTAATGGTGCATCCGGGAGGATTCGAACCTCCGACCGCTCGGTTCGTAGCCGAGTACTCTATCCAGCTGAGCTACGGATGCAAATGGCGGTGAGGCGGGGATTCGAACCCCGGATGCAGCTTTTGACCGCATACTCCCTTAGCAGGGGAGCGCCTTCAGCCTCTCGGCCACCTCACCATACGCACTCTTGCGAGTTGTGCTTCAGAACGTTGTTTCTGCTCATCGGCACTGCGTGGCGCACATATTACTTTGGCGGACTTATAAGTCAAACAATTTTTCCCCTTACGTGTTTAATTGCACATTTCGCAGGCGATTGGGGTGTTTTGACGACAAAAAGAGTGATTTATCAACAATGAAACTGAGGCGGGTCAACAACGAAAGTGACGCAGGCCAACAATCAAAAGCAGGCTGCGAAGGCGACTACAGAGGGGAATAAGAGATCAAAGAGGGTGAACGGGAGGGAAAAACAGCAAACCGGTAGCGCCTCGCTATAGGCAGCGAGGCGCTGGATCCGTTAGTAACTCGTTTGCTGAGTTTTTTCGGCCTGAATACGCTGATAGATTTCTTCGCGATGAACCGATACTTCTTTAGGGGCGTTCACACCGATGCGAACCTGGTTCCCTTTGACACCCAGCACCGTTACAGTCACCTCATCACCGATCATGAGGGTTTCACCAACTCGACGAGTTAGAATAAGCATTCTTTGCTCCTTGAAAGATTAAAAGAGTCGGGTCAAGTGTCGCCCGGCATTATCCATCGTATAACGCTAAATGTAGACTATGACAAATACATTACAACTGCACCACCACACCCATACATTATGCTGATACTTAGTTTAGCCGAAATAGGCACCGTCAACCTGACTTTATGTGTTTTGGCCCGCACCCAATCAGAAAAACGCTGAGGGAATCCCCCTACAGCGCCTTCTGAGATGCATTTTTATTAGACTTACAGTTTTGTTGCAATCCATGACTCGACGCCAGCCAGCGCGGCTGGTAGCGCCTGAGCATCCGTCCCGCCCGCCTGGGCCATGTCCGGACGCCCGCCGCCCTTTCCGCCGACCTGTTGGGCCAGTTCACCCACCAGTTCGCCCGCTTTAACGCGGTCAGTAAGATCTTTGGTCACCCCAGCGATTAGAGACACCTTACCATCAGCGACCGTTGCCAGCACGATGACGGCAGACTTCAGCTGGTTTTTCAGGTCATCGACCATCGTACGCAACATTTTCGGGTCAACGTTTTTCAACTCGCTGACCAGCAGCCGGGTGCCTTTTACTTCAATCGCCTGACTGCTCAGTGAAGCGCTTTCCTGTGCTGCCTGCTGATCCTTCAGCTGCTGAAGCTCTCTTTCCAGTCCACGCACGTTTTCGATCATGGCGCGAACTTTCTCATTCAGGTTACTGCTGTTCGCTTTAATCAGCTGTGCAATATCCTGTAGCTGCTCACTTTGCGCATACATCTGCGTCAGGGCGCGCTCACCCGTCACGGCTTCGATGCGGCGTACGCCCGCTGCCGTTCCGGATTCCGCAAGGATACGGAACAGACCAATGTCGCCCGTACGGCTGGCATGCGTACCACCACAGAGCTCAGTAGAGAAATCACCCATTGTCAGCACGCGCACGTGATCATCATATTTTTCGCCGAACAGCGCCATCGCACCGTGCGCCTTCGCGGCTTCCAGCTCCATGATGTTGGTTTCAACCGCCAGATTACGACGGATTTGCGCATTGACGATCTCTTCGACCTGACGGATCTCCTGCGGCTTCATGGCTTCGGTATGAGAGAAGTCGAAGCGCAGGTACTTATCGTTCACCAGCGAGCCTTTCTGCGCAACGTGGTGGCCTAATACCTGGCGCAGCGCGGCATGCAGCAAGTGCGTCGCAGAGTGGTTCAGACGGATGCGGGCGCGCCGCGCCGGGTTGACGTCTGCTTCCAGCCGTTCGCCGATGCGCAGATGGCCGGATTCAAGCCTGCCGATATGACCAATCGCCTGGCCGTACTTCTGCGTATCCGTCACGGTAAAGCGGGCCGCACTGCTCTTCAGTTCGCCCGTGTCGCCAACCTGACCGCCCGATTCGCCATAAAAAGGCGTCTCATCCAGGACAATCACCCCTTCCTGACCGGCTGAAATCTCGCTGGCGGGCTTGCCGTCCACGAAGATAGCGGTGATGGTCGCGTTCAGTTCAAGCTGGTCGTAGCCCTTGAAAGAAGAAGCTTCATCAATGCGGATCACATTGTTGTAATCGGTGCCGAAACCGCTGGCATCACGGGCGCGCTGGCGCTGCTGCTCCATCGCCTGCTCAAAGCCGGCTTCATCAATTTTCAGGTTACGCTCACGGCACACATCCGCCGTGAGGTCCACCGGGAAGCCAAAAGTGTCATACAGGCGGAAAACGGTCTCACCATCAAGCGTATCGCCAGTAAGCTTATCCAGCTCCTCATCCAGCAGCGCCAGACCACGCTCAAGGGTTTTCGCAAACTGCTCTTCTTCAGTACGCAGAATCTGCTCAACATGCGCCTGCTGCCCGGCCAGATCGTGAGCCGCCGGGCCCATCACCTCAATCAGCGGTGCCACCAGCTTCCAGAAGAAACTGCCCTGTGCGCCCAGCATATTGCCGTGACGGATGGCACGACGAATGATGCGGCGAAGAACGTAGCCACGGTTCTCGTTTGACGGGACGACGCCATCGGTTACCAGGAAGGCGCAGGAGCGAATATGGTCGGCAATCACGCGCAGTGATTTATTGCTAAGATCGGTAGCCCCGGTTACGTCAGCGACAGCCTTGATCAGCTTCTGGAACAGGTCGATCTCGTAGTTAGAGTTGACGTGCTGCAGTACGGCGGTAATACGTTCCAGCCCCATGCCGGTATCGACAGAGGGTTTCGGCAGCGGCAGCATGGTTCCGTCCGACTGACGGTTAAACTGCATAAAGACGATGTTCCAGATCTCAATATAGCGATCGCCATCCTCTTCCGGGCTGCCCGGAGGGCCACCCCAAATATGGTCGCCGTGATCAAAGAAAATTTCGGTGCAGGGGCCGCATGGGCCAGTATCGCCCATCTGCCAGAAGTTGTCCGACGCGTAGGCGCTGCCTTTGTTGTCGCCAATGCGGATAATTCGCTCACGCGGTACGCCCACATCGTTGGCCCAGATATCAAAAGCCTCGTCATCGGTTTCGTAAATGGTCACCCAGAGCTTTTCTTTTGGCAGATTGAACCACTCCGCGCCGGTCAACAACTCCCAGGCATAGCTAATAGCATCATGCTTGAAGTAGTCGCCGAAGCTGAAGTTGCCCAACATTTCGAAGAAGGTGTGGTGGCGCGCGGTATAACCGACGTTTTCCAGATCGTTATGCTTGCCGCCAGCGCGAACGCAGCGCTGCGAGGTGGTGGCGCGCGAATAGCTGCGTTTGTCCCCACCGAGGAAAACATCTTTGAACTGGTTCATACCGGCATTGGTAAACAGTAATGTCGGGTCATTGTTCGGGACGAGGGAGCTACTGGCTACAACCTGGTGTCCCTTGCCATGAAAGAAATCGAGAAACGCCTGGCGAATCTCTGCAGTGCTCTTGCTCATAATTGTCCTGAAATCACGCTAACAAACGTTTCGTGGATTTTACTCTGCCGACAGGAAAGTCCTGATACCGACAATGCACGATCATAAAGTGGTGAATAAGATAAAATTTCTGCGCTGGGAAGTAAAATCCCATTGACGGTCATTGGTCATAATTTGAGAAAATCGCGCGAATATCGTCAGAAAGGAAGCCTTTTGTCATCAGATAGCGCTGGACCTTCGCTTTTTCCTTCCATTCCGTTGGCAGCGGCAGGCCAAACTTGCGCTCGGCTGCGGCATAGGCCTGGCCTGTCCAGTCAATATCCGCCTCTGCCAGCGCCTGGTCCGTCAGTGATTTTTCAACGCCCTTCTGCCCCAGTTCCATGCGGATACGTTGCGGGCCGTAGCCTTTACGACTGCGGCTGGCAACAAAGCGTTCGGCGAAGTGAGCATCGTCCAGGTAGCGGTTTTCAAAACACCAGGCGACCACCTTATCTGTCATCTCCGGCGAGAGGGTTTCGGGCTCCTGTGACTTTGTTTTAGCGAACAGGGCGGCACGCTCCGCTGAAAGCGTGAGCTTACGGCGAAACTCGGCCTCGCTGTGGTCACGCATTGCCAGAATGCGCATCGCCCGATCTAACAGGCGTGAAAACTGGGTACGTTCGCTGGCGTCAGACATCATTCTCCATAAAAAAGTCAGTTTTAGAGTGGGTTCAGGTAAAGGGTAGCGAGGAACGGTCAAAGAGACAAAGGCGTAAAAGAATATTTGCGAATGCGGAAAAGCGAGGTGCAGGCTGGCGCGACGGATATAAAAAAAGAGCGGCTTTAATACCGCTCTTTTTTTTTGCTTGCTAACCCAACACCTGAGTGAAAACAGTCACGCGTTTCACTCAGGCAGGCTATCAGGCCATTTAATTGGCTTCGCTGGCTTCGTCAGTTTCAGCTTCGCTCGGGACGAAATCCGGCTTGCTATCTGGATTATTCAGCAGCATTGCGCGCAGCTTAGCGTCGATCTCGTTAGCTGTCGCCGGGTTCTCTTTCAGGAAGTTGCCCGCATTGGCTTTACCCTGACCGATTTTATCACCGTTGTAGCTATACCAGGCGCCGGCTTTTTCGATCAGCTTATGCTTCACGCCCAGATCCACCAGTTCACCGAAGATATTAATACCTTCGCCATACATAATCTGGAATTCGGCCTGCTTAAAGGGGGCGGCGATTTTGTTCTTCACCACTTTCACCCGCGTTTCACTGCCCACTACCTCATCGCCTTCCTTGATGGCACCGATACGGCGGATATCCAGGCGAACAGAAGCGTAGAACTTCAGTGCGTTACCGCCGGTAGTCGTTTCCGGGTTACCGAACATAACACCGATTTTCATACGGATCTGGTTGATAAAGATCAGCAGCGTACTGGAGTTTTTCAGGTTACCCGCCAGCTTACGCATTGCCTGGCTCATCATACGTGCCGCAAGGCCCATATGAGAGTCACCAATTTCACCTTCGATCTCCGCTTTCGGCGTCAGCGCCGCCACGGAGTCAACGATGATCACATCTACCGCACCTGAGCGCGCCAGGGCGTCACAGATTTCCAGCGCCTGCTCACCGGTATCGGGCTGAGAGCACAGCAGATTATCAATGTCTACGCCCAGCTTCTTCGCATAGACGGGATCCAGAGCATGCTCGGCGTCGATAAATGCGCAGGTTTTACCTTTACGCTGGGCCGAGGCAATCACCTGTAGGGTCAGCGTCGTTTTACCTGAGGATTCCGGGCCATAGATTTCTACGATACGGCCCATCGGCAGACCACCTGCACCCAGGGCGATGTCCAGCGACAGGGAGCCGGTGGAGATGGTTTCCACATCCATAGTGCGGTCTTCACCCAGGCGCATGATCGAGCCTTTACCAAATTGCTTTTCAATCTGGCCCAGCGCTGCTGCCAGTGCTTTTTGCTTGTTTTCATCAATAGCCATTTCAACTCCTAATCACGCGGGGTAAAGCACACTTATGTGGCTTTGCATCATCTTCAATATGGAATCAATTATACTGTATAGTCATACAGTATCAAGTTTATTTTTCCAGAAACTGTTCACGTAGCCGGAGCAGCGCCCAGGCCGTGGCCTGACGGCGAACGGCCTCGCGGTCACCGGAAAAAACCTGCCGTTTCGCCTCGGTCTTTTTGCCCGCCGCCGCGAAACCGAACCATACGGTACCGACGGGTTTTTCCCCAGTGCCACCGTCCGGCCCGGCAATGCCGCTGACGGAAATAGCGTACTGAGCATGGGCTTTATCACGCGCTCCCTCGGCCATCTCCCGTACAACCTCTTCACTCACGGCACCAAAGCGCGACAGTGAGGCTGCCGTCACCCCCACCAGCTCCTGCTTGGCGTCATTACTGTAGGTGACGAACCCCCGCTCAAACCACTGTGAACTGCCGGCAATATCGGTGAGGACCTTTGCTATCCAGCCGCCCGTGCAGGACTCAGCCGTGGTGAGCGTCGCCCGCTGGCTAAGCAGCCGCTGACCAATGTCCGCGCTCAACTGGTGTAATTCATTATCGTTCATTTTTACTCCCTGTGCGTTCACCCGTGAAGAGAGACACATTATCACTTTTTACCGCCCCGGCGCGCAGCCCATTCCCGGGTTGCGAGACGCTTTCCATTGCTGGCGCCGTGGCATGCTCAACAATCAGTAAAGCATCCCCCTACCCTTTCTGCGCCACCATAAACAGGCGTGGGAAAGGCATCAGGATATTTCCCCCTTCGCGTATCCCGTAGGCCCCTTCCAGCTCACGGTGATACTGCGTGAGAAAGACGCGACGATCGTCTTCCGTCAGAGGCGCGAGGAAGGGCCGCAGGCCGGTGGCCTGAAGCCAGTCGATTATCGCCGCGTGCGAAGGCATGATGTGATAATAGGTCGTATGCCAGATATCCACATGACATCCGGCGGCGCTAAGCAGATCGTAACAGGCGTCGACAGGCAGTATTCGCTTGCGTCGGGCGGCTTCATCGCCAATTTTTCCCCGCCAGTCGGGCGACTCCGCCACTTTGCGCATCAGGCTGTGTGTCGGCTGGTCGAGATTATCCGGCATCTGTACCGCCAGCACGCCGCGCTCTGCCAGCTGTGAAATCAGATGCGGCAGCAGCCGTTGATGGTCGCTCAGCCACTGTAAGGATGCATTCGCATAGATCACATCCTGAAGCGGACTGGCCCGCCAGTGCTGAATATCGGCCTGAATAAACTGACACTCCGGCAGTCGCTGACGGGCCTGCTCGAGCATGGCCTGCGAACTGTCCAGCCCGGTGATATTGGCAGTGGGCCAGGCACGATAAAGCAGTTCGGTACTGTTGCCGGGACCACAGCCAAGATCGGTCACCTGCTGCACGTTATTGTGGACGATGCGGGCAAGCAACTCCTTCGCCGGGCGGGTACGTTCAGCTTCAAATTGACGATAGAGATCGGGATTCCAGTCGTTCATATCAACCTCATCAACGGTATTTCGATCTGATAACTTTAGAATGCCTGCGGACAACGGCAAAGTATTCATCTGCCCTGGGCTGGCGTTTTGGGAGAAATCTCTGCCCAGCGTCCCGTCGGCACACAAGTGGATCTGTTTTACCTGACGCCGCTTGTTTCCTGCCGATCATTTGGACATTATCGAGTACTTGTAACAATTAGCCGTCGGTAAAAGAGCGGCTGTTTTCTGATTATTTCCGTCCGCAAGCGGCGGGCAATGGGTATTAAACACAGGGGTAGTAATGAACGCGTCCGCAGCAGAGGATATTGACCAGCAAATTGCCGCCGTGGTCAAAGAGTTAGAGCCACATCTGGTGACCCTCCGCCGGGACATCCACGCTCATCCTGAGCTGGGTTTTGATACCCATCGCACCGCCGGGGTGGTCATTAAGGAGCTGGAAAGGCTGGGCTATAAGCCCGTGCGCGGTATCGGTAAAACGGGCGTGGTGCTCGATATCAGGGGTGAAAAAGCCGGTCCCAACCTGCTGTTGCGCGCCGATATGGACGCGCTGCCGATAGAAGAGAAAACCGGCCTGCCCTTCGCCAGCGTCTGGCCTGGAAAAATGCATGCCTGCGGCCACGATTTGCATACCACCACCCTGCTGGGCGTCGCCGCAGCGGTAAAAGCGCTGCAACCTGAGCTGAAAGGTTCCCTGCGGCTGATCTTCCAGCCTGCCGAAGAGACGACCGAAAGCGGTGCAGCGGCGATGATTGCCGATGGCGCGGCGGAAGGTCAGGATCTGGCCATTACCTTTCATAACCGACCCGAACTGGCGGCGGGAAATATCCTGCTCACGCGCGGAGCCAGTACCGCCTCCTGCGACGAATTTGACGTGCGCGTTATCGGGGTATCGGGCCATGCGGCACGACCGCACGCCACCGTTGATCCGATTGTGGCGACGGCATGGCTGATCACCCAGCTACAGACCATTATTTCCCGCGAGATGGATCCCGCCCACTCCGCCGTGCTGACCGTTGGTCATATTGAGGGCGGCGCCATCCATAATATTATCCCGGATGCCTGCCTGTTCAGAGGAACCGTACGGGCGCGCTCTGCCGCCTCGCGCGATCGCATTGAAGCGTCGTTCCGTCGTATCTGCGAAGGTGCCGCGATCTCCTTCAACGTGCAGGTGGAGATTGATTATCAGCGCGGCGTCCCGCCGTTGATTAACGACGATCGCCTGGTCGATCGGGCGATAGAGAGTCTTACCCGTCAGTTCAGCAGAAAACCTGAGGTGCAGCAGGGCAGCAGCTTTGGTGCCGAGGATTTCTCTTATTTCTCTGAGCTTATCCCTGCCTGCCAGATCCATTTTGGATCGGCGCAACCCGGTCGCCATGACCATCTGCACAATTCCGATTACCAGCCGGACGAAAGCTGCATTAGCTTAGGGGCAATCGCTCTGACCCGCCTGGCGCTTGATATTCTTTCTTAATTATTATTTTTAACCGGGGTAGTCAATGAATCCGACACGTAAACGTTTCCTGAGCGGTGCTATCGCCGCACTTGGCCTGCTGATCCTGCCGCCGTTACAGGCGAAAGATCCTTCCTCAATAACCTTCGCCACCGAAGGCGGCTTCCCGCCCTATAACCAGACCACCCCCAGCGGTGAGATCGTCGGCTTTGAGCCGGATATGATCAAAGAGATCGCTAAGCGCGCGGGCTTCGACTACAAAATTGTGCCGCAGAACTGGAGTGGCATGATTGCCGGCCTGCTGGACAAGAAGTACGACGCGATTTTTGATGCCATCTCCATCACCCCGAAGCGTCAGGAAACCATCAACTTTACCCATCCCTACATCAACGGTGGTTCCGGGTTTGTCACCACCAAAGATGGCAGCGTCACCAGCCTGCCGGGCAGCGGCGTTAAAGTGTCCCTCAGTGATGCCGCCGCTACGCAGCCCGCTATCGACAGCCTCGCCAAAGTGCTGAAAGGCAAGACCGTCGGCGTTCAGGTTGCCACTATCCAGGCCGACTTTCTGAAGAAATACTTTGGCGATATCGCCACCATCCGTACCTATCCTAACGGCAAGGATACCTTCTTCGACCTGGATGCGGGTCGCGTAGATATGGTGATGGCCGCGGTGCCAAACCTTACCGCCTATGTGAAACGCAGCGGCGGTAACGGGCTCTTAACCGGCTATACCTTCCAGAACGGCATATTGGGTGAAGGATCCGCAATTGGCCTGCGCAAAGAGGATACCGCGCTCCAGGCGAAGATGAACGCAGCCATTGATTCAATGGTAAAAGACGGCACGATGAAGGCGCTGATTATCAAGTGGTTTGGTATCGACCTGGCGCCAAAAGCCTGATCGGATGGGTTGGTATCGAGCTGGCACCACAATCCTGACCGGAGTTTCTGATGGGTATTGACTGGCAGCTTCTGGGTTTTGGCCCTGAAGGTTGGGGACCTGTGCTGCTGAAAGCCGCAGGCGTGACGGTGTCCGTTTCGCTCTGCGCCTTTCTGCTCGGCTCGGTGATTGGCAGCCTGGTCGCCTGGGCCAAAATTGCCGGCAACCGCTGGCTCCAGCGTCTGGCCGGGGGCTATACCGTGGTGCTACGCGGTATACCTGATTTGATCGTTATCTATATCTTCTACTTTGGCGGCCGTCAGGCGCTGGCATTTTTCGGCCAGGCGCTGGGCATGCAGGGCCCTTTCGATATCAGCGGCTTTATCGCCGGCGCGCTGGCTATTGGGCTGATTTCCGGGGCCGGGCAGGCAGAGGTTTTCCGCGGCGCGTATTACACCATCCCGAAAGGGACGCTGGAAGCGGCGACGGTGGTCGGTATGGGTAAAGGATTAATGTTCCGCAGGATTATTGTCCCGCAGGCGTTAAGCAGCGCCATTCCGGGGTTAGGGAACCAGTGGCAGTCGGCTATCAAGGAATCAGCACTGGTTTCGGTCACCGGCCTGGTAGAAACCATGAATCAGGTGCAGGTTGCCTCAGGTTCAACCCAGATGCCCTTCTTCTTCTTAGCCGTTGGTGCCGTTATCTATCTGCTGATCACCACCGTTTCTGAGGCGGTCATTCGCCAGGCGGAAAAATGGTCACAGCGCGGTCAGAACTCTCACCCGCTTTAAGGCGCGCTATGGATTTTACTTTTATACAAGAGACCTTTGTAAAGCTGTTAGCCGGCCTGCCGCTCACGCTCAACCTGGCGGTGCTGTCGCTTTTGGGCGGCGGCGTGCTGGCGCTGCTTCTTAATCTGCTGCGAACCAGCCGTACAGGCAGCTACGTGGCCAAAAGCTACATCTTCCTGTTTCGCGGCACGCCGCTGCTGATCCAGATTTTTATGATCTATTACGGCCTGGGCAATATCAGCGCGATCCGCCACAGCGTCCTCTGGCCTTTTCTGCGCGATCCCTGGTGGTGTGGCCTGCTGGCGCTGATCCTCAACGATGCGGCCTACACCGCTGAGATCCTGCGCGGCGGCATTCGTGCCGTCCCGTCGGGCGCAATTGAGGCCGCTCGCGTTTGCGGCATGTCCTCCTTTACTATCCTCAGACGCATCACTCTGCCGATCGCCGTGCGTCAGGCCCTGCCCGCCTACAGCAACGAGGTCATCTCTATGGCGAAATCAACCTCGCTGGTCAGTACCATCAGCCTGATGGACGTGACCGGCATCGCCAATGCGGAAGTCTCTTCGACCTACCGCGCACTGGAGGTTTTTATCAGCGCGGCGGTGATTTACCTGGCAATATCGTTAATCGTCACCAAAGCGATGACGCTTTTTGAGAAATTTCTTTCACCCGATAAGTTCGGAGTACGAGCATGACGCGCCCCACCCTGACGCTGCGTAATATAAAGAAGAGTTTTGGCCAGCATGAGGTGCTGCATGATGTCAGCCTGACCGCCAATGATGGCGATGTCATTTCACTGATCGGTGCCAGCGGATCGGGTAAAAGCACCCTGTTGCGCTGCATTCCCTTTCTTGAGGTTCCCCAGGGCGGGGAGATCCAGCTGGCAGACGAAAAAATCACCCTGACGGGAACGGGGGGTACGCTGACGCGCGCCCAGCAGGCAGCGGTGAAAAGGATTCGCCAGCAGCTGGGCTTTGTCTTTCAGAGTTTCAATCTCTGGCCGCACCGTACCGTGTTGCAGAACATTATCGAAGCGCCGTTGCATGTGCAAAAGCGCAGTCGCCGGGAGTGTATTGAAGAAGCGGAAGCGCTGCTGGAAAAAGTTGGCCTGTATGCCAAAAAGGATGCCTGGCCCGCCCATCTTTCCGGCGGTCAGCAGCAGCGTATCGCCATTGCCCGTGCGCTGGCCCAGCACCCTAAGGCCATCCTGTTTGATGAGCCCACCTCGGCGCTGGACCCTGAAAGGGTGGGAGACGTGCTGAAGGTGATTCGTAGCCTGGCCGATGAGGGACGCACCATGATTATCGTCACCCATGAGATGGGCTTTGCCAGAGAGGTGTCAAATAAGGCGATCTTTCTTCATCAGGGCGTCATCGAAGAGGAAGGACCGCCGGAACAGGTTTTCAGCGATCCGCTGTCGGATCGCTGTCGCGCCTTTGTCAGCAGCCATTTTCAGCGCAATTATTAACCGTTAGCGGGCATCGCGCACCGCCAGCCCCAGCTGCCACACCGCCATGGCGTAGTGGTTGCTGTGGTTATAACGGGTAATGGCATAAAAGTTTGGCAGCCCATACCAGTACTGATAGCTGCTACCCATATCAAACCGCAGCAGGCTGACCTGCTGATTGCCGTCCAGTTTGATCTGCGGCTGGAAGCCGCCAGCGGCAAGCGATGCCACCGAGTAGCGGGTTTTAAAGCCGGTTTCCCAGGTGGTGGAGGGACCTGTTGCCGGCACGGCTACCGTGCCGTTTTTCTGCCAGCCGTGCTCGCTAAAATAGTGCGCCACGCTGCCAATCGCATCGACCGGATCCCACAGGTTTATATGCCCGTCGCCATTAAAATCTACCGCGTAGCTTTTGAAGGATGAGGGCATAAACTGACCGTAGCCCATTGCACCCGCGTAGGAGCCACGAAGATCCAGCGGATCGTCATTCTCTTCCCTCGCCATCAGCAGAAAGGTTTCCAGCTCGGCGCTGAAAAAGTCTGCACGGCGGGGATAGTTAAAGGCCAGCGTGGAGAGCGCATCAATAATTCGGGTTTTACCCATTACGCGGCCCCAGCGCGTTTCCACGCCGATAATGCCAACGATGATCTCCGGCGGCACGCCATACACCTTATACGCACGCTGTAGCGCATCCTGATACTGATTCCAGAAGGCCACGCCGTTTTGCACATTTGACGGTGTTATAAATTTGGCGCGATAGCGGATCCATGCGCCATTCGGACCGGTCGGTCCCTGAGAGATCGGGGCCTGACGATCCATCAGCCGCACCACCCAGTCGAGGTTTTTCGCCTGCGCCAGCACGTCATGCAGCTGCTGACGCTGAAAGCCATGCTCACGCACCATTTTATCCACAAAGCGTTCGGCGGCGGGGTTATTGGCAAAATCGCCCCTCAGAGGATGATAGTCGTGGCTGGCGTCCAGCCGGAATCCCCCGCCGAAGGGATTGCCCTGCGGCTCGACGGCCTGTGGCTGTTTATGGCTACTACAGGCGGAGAGTAAAACCAGTGCAGGCAGCAGTGAAAGCAGATAACGCATGAAATATCCCTGTCCAGAGTCGATGCGAAAAAGAGTTGTGAACAGGTTAGTTCATTGGCCCTAATGATGAAATGGGACGCGAAAATAATAGTGAGGTTATTTATCCCCCGCTGTTGCACGTTAACCCTGTTTCCAGGGCGAGTGCTGATGCTACGTGATAACCCACATTTCCCTGGCAGTAGAATAGCAGGCTGCCCTGGGGGCAGCCTGGGTGTGAAGATAATGCGGACGCCGCGTCTTAACGATGACAGCTTCCGGCATTACACGACGTGGCCATGACGTTTAGCGACGATTACGTACCAGCTGGTAGCGACGGGTGAGATATTCCACCGGCGCGCTCCAGATGTGCACCAGACGGCAGAAGGGAAACAGCAGGAACAGCGTCATTCCCAGCACCATATGCAGCCGGAAAATCGGTGCCACGCCCTGTAAATGCTGCGACGCGCCGCCGTGAAAGCTCACCACCGCCTGCGCCCATGCCGCCAGCTTCATCATTTCGCTACCGTCCATATGCTGGGCGGAGAAGGGAATAGTCAGCAGCCCCAGAGCCGCCTGCACCACCAGCAGCGTCAGGATCAAAATATCACCAACGCTGCTGGTAGCCCGTATGCGGGGATTAAACAGTCGGCGTTTAAGCAGCAGCGCGCCGCCTGCCAGCGTCAGCAAACCGCAGACGCCGCCGGCCACCATCGCCAGCTTTTGCTTAGCGTCTACCGGCAAAAATGCCTGGTATACCCAGTGCGGCGTAAGCAGGCCAACAAAATGCCCCAGCAGGATGCCGATAATCCCAATATGGAACAGGTTTGAGGCCAGGCGCATGCCCTTTTTATCCAGCATCTGGCTGGAGCCTGCCCGCCAGCTGTACTGCCCGTAGTCGTAGCGCAGCCAGCTGCCCAGCAGAAATACCGTTCCTGCCAGCCAGGGATAAATATCAAAGAAGAAATGCGTTAAGAATTGCACGATGGGCCTCCCGTTGATCGCGCCGTGGCCTGCGCCACCTCCAGATACTTTGGTACCACCGCCCCAGCGAAGCGCTGCTGATGCCTGGCCTGCTGGGCCGATGCGCAGCCCCGTTCCCCGAGGAATTTCACCTGCTCCTCCTCCCAGACGGCGTCCAGCGCGGCGGGGGTATCGTCGCGGGCCTCTTTTATCACCTCCGGCAGCAGCGAACGGGCATCAAGATCGCTCTCGGATAGCATCAGCAGGGCCTCAAACAGCCGCGCATAGCCGCTTTCGCGCTGTTGCAGTCGCGCCGCCAGCAGCGCCAGAATCGGTGCGATGTCCTGTAGCCCACTTCGCGCCCGAAGCGCATCACCATGACTCAGATACTCCAGGTAAAGCGGCAGGAAGTCCGGCAGCTCTTTAGCATCAGGCTCCAGCCCGTCCTCACGGTACTGCGCCAGCAGATCGACCATCGCCTGTCCGCGGTCACGCGATTCTCCGTGGACGTGCTCAAACAGCAGCAGAGACGTCGCGCGGCCGCGGTCAAACAGCGCGCAGTAGTCAGCCTGCACATCCAGCAGCGGGCGCGCGCAGAGGTCGTGGATAAACGCCACCAGCCCGGCAGCATCGGGAAGCGTCAGGTCGCAAGCCGTATCGAGTGCCTTAGCCAGGCTATGCTGGTGGTCAAATAGCGACTGGTCGGGATAATCCAGCAGGCGTGAGATGATGCGTAGCAGTATCACAGGCTATCCTCCCCGGGGGTGTGTCTGGCGGCATAGGTGGCATTCTCACTTACCGCGTTAACAGAAGTGGCGCGGGTGGCATCCCCCTGCGGCATGCTCCTGCGAGTCACGTCGATGGCGTCAATGCGGCGGGTGTTAAACAGGTTGAATTTCCCTTCGCTGCCGTGGCAGCCGTCGCCAAAGCTGAAGCCGCAGCCTTTACTTTCTGCGAACGCATCGCGCGCCAGTTCCCGGTGGCTGGAGGGCACCACAAAGCGATCTTCATAATTTGCAATCGCCAGGTAGCGATACATCTCCTCCGCCTGCGCCCGGGTGAGTCCCACCTGCTCCAGCGCGCGGGTATCCAGCGTGCCCTCTACCGTTTCTGCACGTTTATAGTGGCGCATTGCCAGCAGCCGCTTCAGCGCCAGCAGCACCGGCGCGGTATCGCCCGCCGTGAGCAGATTAGCCAGATACTGCACGGGAATACGCAGGCTTTCGACATCCGGCAGCACGCCCGTGTGCGCCAGCTCCCCGGCATCCGCTGCCGACTGAATTGGCGACAGCGGCGGTACGTACCACACCATCGGCAGCGTGCGGTATTCAGGATGCAGCGGCAGCGCCAGCTTCCACTCCATCGCCATTTTATACACCGGCGAACGCTGGGCGGCGTCAATCACGCTCTGCGGAATACCCTCTTCTAACGCGGCGGCGATGACCTCGGGATCGTTGGGATCGAGGAAGATATCCAGCTGGCGCTGATAGAGATCCTTGTCGTTCTCCACCGACGCCGCCTCCTCTATCCGATCGGCGTCATACAGCAGGACGCCGAGATAGCGAATACGCCCCACGCAGGTTTCGGAGCAGACCGTCGGCTGTCCCGCTTCAATACGGGGATAGCAGAAAATACACTTTTCCGACTTGCCGCTCTTCCAGTTGAAATAGATCTTTTTATAAGGGCAGCCGGTCAGGCACATACGCCAGCCGCGGCATTTGTCCTGATCGATAAGCACGATGCCATCCTCTGCGCGCTTGTAAATCGCCCCGCTCGGGCAGGTTGCCACGCAGGCGGGATTGAGGCAGTGCTCGCACAGGCGCGGCAGATACATCATAAAGGTGTGCTCAAACTGGCCGTAAATCGCTTTCTCCATGTTGTCGAAGTTTTTATCGGCCGAGCGTTTGGAAAACTCACCCCCGAGGATCTCCTCCCAGTTCGGCCCGTTTTCAATTTTTTTCATTCGCTGCCCGGTGATCAGCGAACGCGGGCGCGCAATCGGCTGGTGTTTGCCCGCCGGGGCGTTATGCAGCGTCTGGTAGTCGTAGTCAAAGGGTTCGTAATAATCATCCAGTCCGGGCAGATCGGGGTTAGCAAAGATTTTTGCCAGCACCCCGACACGGCTGCCCATACGCGGCTCAAGCCTGCCGCCGATCTTGCGGATCCAGCCACCCTTCCACTTCTGCTGATCTTCCCAGGCGTGGGGATAACCCAGGCCCGGCTTGCTCTCAACGTTGTTGAACCAGGCGTATTCCATCCCTTCCCGGCTGGTCCAGACGTTTTTGCAGGTGACCGAGCAGGTGTGACAGCCGATACATTTGTCCAGATTCAGCACCATGCCGACCTGTGAGCGAATTTTCATGCTTTTTTCTCCTGCTGGCTGCCCTGACATTGATCGTTGCCCTCACCGTCCAGCCAGTTCACGTTGTTCATTTTTCTGACCACCACAAACTCATCGCGGTTGGATCCCACGGTGCCGTAATAGTTGAACCCGTAGGACTGCTGGGCGTAACCGCCGATCATATGGGTCGGTTTCGGACAGGCGCGGGTCACCGAATTGTGGATGCCGCCGCGCTGGTGGGTTATCTCGGATCCGGGAATATTTACGATGCGTTCCTGCGCGTGGTACATCATGGTCATTCCGGCCGGTATACGCTGACTGACCACGGCCCGGGCGGTCAGCGCGCCGTTCGCGTTAAAGGCTTCGATCCAGTCGTTGTCGACAATACCCAATGCCTGCGCATCCTCTTCGCTGATCCAGACAATCGGCCCGCCGCGCGACAGGGTCAGCATCAGCAGGTTATCGCTGTAGGTAGAGTGGATCCCCCACTTCTGATGCGGCGTCAGGAAGTTAAGCGCCCGCTCAGGATTGCCGTTTGGCTTCTTATTCAGCAGCGGCGCGGCCGCTCGGGTATCAATGGGCGGGCGATAGACCAGCAGGCTTTCGCCGAAGGCGCGCATCCACTCGTGATCCTGATACAGCTGCTGGCGACCGCTCAGGGTGCGCCAGGGGATCAGCTCGTGCACGTTGGTATAACAGGCGCTGTAGGAGACGTGCTCATCCTCCAGTCCTGACCAGGTCGGACTGGAGATAATCTTGCGCGGCTGAGCCTGAAGATCGCGAAAGCGGATCTTCTCATCCTCTTTATTGAGCGCCAGATGCGTATGATCGCGTCCGGTGATGTTGCTGAGCGCCTGCCAGGCTTTCACCGCCACCTGGCCGTTAGTTTCCGGCGCCAGAGAGAGGATCACTTCAGCGGCATCAATCGCAGTGTCGATATTCGGCCTGCCCGCCGCCGGGCCATCGGCTTTGACGTGGTTGAGCTGTTTAAGGAAGTCGACCTCCGTCTGCGTATTCCAGCTGATGCCCTTTCCACCGTTACCCAGCTTGTCCAGCAGCGGACCGAGCGCGGTAAAGCGTGCGTACGTCGCCGGATAGTCGCGCTCGACCGCAATAATATGCGGGGCGGTCTTTCCGGGGATCAGATCACATTCGCCCTTTTTCCACTCTTTAACGCCCAGCGGCTGCGCCAGCTCCGCCGCTGAATCGTGCTGGACCGGCAGCGTAACAATATCGGTCTCCTGCCCCAGGTGGCCGACGCAGATTTCCGAGAACGCCTTAGCGATACCTTTATAGATCTCCCAGTCGCTTTTCGATTCCCACGCCGGGTCAACGGCCGCCGAAAGTGGATGAATAAACGGATGCATATCCGAGGTGTTCATATCGTCTTTTTCATACCAGGTGGCGGTGGGCAATACGATATCGGAGTAGAGGCAGGTGCTGGACATGCGGAAATCCAGCGTCACCACCAGATCCAGCTTGCCTTCACCGCCGGTATCCTGCCACTCGACCTCTTCCGGCTTCACCCCACCCTGCTTACCCAGATCCTTACCCTGAATGCCATGTTCGGTGCCCAGCAGGTATTTCAGCATGTATTCATGCCCCTTGCCGGATGAGCCAAGCAGGTTGGAACGCCAGACAAACAGGTTGCGCGGGAAGTTCTGCGGATTATCCGGCTGCTCGGCGGCGAAGCGCAGGCTGCCCTGCTTCAGGCTCTCAACGGTGTAGTCCACCGCCGTCTGTCCTGCCGCCTTTGCTCTGGCGGCAATATGCAGCGGGTTAACGTTAAGCTGCGGTGCGGATGGTAGCCAGCCCATGCGCTCTGAACGGACGTTGAAGTCAATCAGGCTACCGCTGTAGCGGGATTTATCCGCCAGCGGCGACAGGAGTTCGTCGGGAGAAAGCGTCTCATAGCGCCACTGGCTGGCGTGGTTATAAAAGAACGAGGTGCTGTTCATATGGCGCGGTGGGCGCTGCCAGTCCAGCGCAAAGGCCAGCGGCGTCCAGCCGGTTTGCGGCCGCAGCTTTTCCTGACCGACATAGTGCGCCCAGCCGCCGCCGCTCTGGCCCACGCAGCCGCAGAAAATCAGCATATTGATCAGCCCACGGTAGTTCATGTCCATGTGATACCAGTGGTTCATTCCGGCCCCGACGATTACCATTGAGCGGCCACGGGTTTTTTCGGCATTGTCGGCAAATTCGCGAGCGATGCGAATAATATTCTGCCGCGACACGCCGGTCACCTGCTCGGCCCAGGCCGGGGTGTAGGCCTTAAGGTCATCGTAGTCGCGGGCGCAGTTATCATCGTCCAGACCGCGATCCAGACCGTAGTTCGCCAGGGTCAGATCGTAAACGCTGGCTACCCGCGCGTCACTGCCGTCCGCCAGCCGTATACGCCTGACCGGCAGCCTGTGCAGCTGGATGGTTTCCAGCGCCACGCTGTTGAAGTTTTCGCTGACGATGCCGCCGAAATAGGGGAAACCGACCTCCACCACCTCATCATGGCTGCCCAGCAGGCTGAGCTGGAGTTCCACCTCCTGCTGGCAGGTCCCTTCTCGCGGCTCCAGGTTCCATTTACCCTTTTCACCCCAGCGGAAACCAATCGAACCCTGAGGCACCACCAGCTCACCATCCTGCTGATTGATAGCAATGGTTTTCCACTCGGGATTATTCTGCTGGCCCAGACCATCCACCAGGTCGCTGGCGCGCAGCTGGCGCCCCGCCGCATAGTGCCCACCCTCGCGCGGCTCCAGCAGAACCAGCATCGGCATATCGGTATAGCGGCGGACGTAGTCGCGGAAATAGCTTACCTCACGGTCAAGGTGGAACTCTTTCAGCATGACATGGCCCATCGCCAGCGCCATCGCGCTGTCCGTGCCCTGCTTCGGATTGAGCCACTGATCGCACAGCTTGGCGACTTCGGCATAGTCCGGCGTCACCGCCACCGTTTTCGTGCCTTTGTAGCGCACTTCCGTGAAAAAGTGCGCATCGGGCGTACGGGTTTGCGGCACGTTAGAGCCCCAGGCAATGATATAGGATGCGTTGTACCAGTCGGCCGACTCCGGCACATCGGTCTGTTCGCCCCAGGTCATCGGCGAGGCGGGCGGCAGGTCGCAATACCAGTCGTAGAAGCTTAAGCAGACGCCGCCAATCAGCGAGAGGTAGCGCGAACCGGCCGCATAGGAAACCATCGACATCGCCGGGATGGGTGAAAAACCCATAATGCGATCCGGCCCGAAAGTTTTTGCCGTATAGACGTTTGACGCCGCGATCAGCTCATTCACCTCCTGCCAGCCTGAACGCACAAAGCCGCCGCGCCCGCGCGCGGCTTTATAGCTTCGGGCTTTCTCAGGGTCGCTGACAATGCTGCCCCAGGCCAGTACCGGATCGCTGTGCCGGGCTTTTGCTTCACGCCATAGCGCAATCAGCGCTTTGCGCATCAGCGGATACTTCAGGCGATTGGCGCTGTAAAGATACCAGGAGTAGCTGGCGCCGCGCGGGCAGCCGCGCGGCTCATGGTTAGGTAAGTCTGGCCGGGTGCGCGGGTAGTCAGTCTGCTGCGTTTCCCAGGTCACCAGACCATTTTTGACAAAAATTTTCCAGCTGCACGATCCGGTGCAGTTGACCCCGTGAGTGGAGCGAACCACCTTGTCATGCTGCCAGCGGCTGCGGTAACCCGCTTCCCAGTCGCGATTGGCATCGAGTGTCTGGCCATGGTTACCAGAAAACGGTTCCGCCCGTCTAAAGTAGCGGAATCTGTCCAGAAATTTGCTCATCCGGTATTCTCCTGAAGGCCTGGTGTTATCACAGGCTTCACAAAACGACATTGCGTAAACAGCGCATACGCGCGGTAAGGTGACTCAGTCAGTCTGCTTTTTTACGGCCATACACCCACCAGGTGATCGCCACGCAGATCAGATAAAACGCCAGAAAAAGCTGCATGGCCCCGGCGGGCGTGCCGGTCATGCTTAGCGAGAGGCCAAAGGTCTGGGGAATAAAAAAACCGCCCAGCGCGCCAATCGCCGAAATAAAACCGAGCGCTGCGGAGGTCTCCGTCACCGCCTCCCGCTGGGCTTTTTCGTCGCTGCCGCCGTCGCTTTTGATCCTCTCGTACGTCTGCCGACGAAAGATCGCCGCAATCATCTGGAACGTGGATCCGCTGCCCAGCCCGGCATTGATAAACAACACCATAAAGACGCCGTAGAAAGCGATGAAGGAGCCTTGTCCTTCCCCCGGCAGCGTCAGGAACAGCAGTGCGGTAAACAGGGCCATAACCATAAAGTTAAGTAGCGTGACGCGCACGCCGCCAAAGCGGTCGGAGAGCATGCCGCCCACTGAACGCGCCAGCGCGCCGAGGAAGGGACCGAAGAAGGCGTAGCGCAGGATCACCACCTCGGGAAACTGCGTTTGAGACAGCATCGCAAAGCCCGCGGAAAAGCCGATAAAAGAGCCGAAAGTGGCGAGATAAAGCACCGCCATAATCCACAGATGCGGCCGCCGCAGCACCGTTAACTGCTCGCGCAGCGAGGATTTTGCCGCGGCAAGATCGTTCATGCCAAACCAGGCGGCCAGCGTGGCTACGGCCAGCAACGGCACCCAAATCCACGCGGCGTTTTCCAGCCAAAGCGATTCACCGTCAACCTGTACGCCATCGCTCATCAGGCCAAAGATCGCGACGGATATCGCCAGCGGCGCAAAGAACTGCATCACGCTGACGCCAAGGTTGCCCAGTCCACCGTTAATACCCAGGGCGCTCCCCTGTTTTGCCTTAGGGAAGAAAAAGCTAATATTCCCCATGCTGGATGCAAAGTTCGCCCCGGCAAAACCGCACAGCAGCGCAATCAGCACGAAAGTTGCAAACGAGGTGCGGGGATCCTGTACGGCAAAGCCCAGCCACAGGCAGGGAACCAACAAAATCGCGGTGCTGAAAGCGGTCCATCGCCGTCCGCCGACCAGCGGGATGACAAATGAGTACGGCACGCGAAGCAGCGCGCCGGAGACGGCGGGCAGCGCGGTCAGTAAAAAAAGCTGTTCAGTAGAAAAGTGAAATCCGACCTTGTTCAGGTTGACCGCCACGGCGCTGAACAGCATCCAGACGCAGAATGAGAGCATCAGGCAGAAGACGGAGATCCACAGATTACGGCGGGCGATATGCCTGCCGTACTGCTGCCAGAAGGCAGGATCCTCCGGCTGCCACTGCTGCAGCACCGCACCACGCGGCGGCGGAATAAGGGAGTGTTCTTGTGACATCAGTTTCTCGCTGGCAGATAAAATTGACCCACATCCTGCTGATCCCCCCCTCTTATCAGGTTGATGTAAATCAACGGCCCGGCAGGTAAATTTTTCTCATCAGGGTCTGCTAACCTCTTAAGGGGTATTGTTGATGTCGACATAACCACAGAATATTAATGGGAATAATCTCTTTTTTTTCGTAATGCCTCCCGACACCTCCCCACGATGGAAATTAATGCTTACCTCTTTGGTGGTATAGGGATAACAATAGCGATGGGTAAAATAGCGTCGACGACCGATTTTAGTGGCCGGAACGCCCGGCCACGCGCTTATGGGATATATGCTGTGAAAGAAAAAGCCGCCACTCTGCTACTGATTGACGATCATCCCATGCTACGCAATGGCGTAAAGCAGCTGATTGGGCTGGACGATCGCCTGCTGGTAGTCGCTGAAGCCAGTAACGGGGAACAGGGCGTGGCCCTGGCCGGGCTACACGACCCCGATCTGATCCTGCTCGATCTGAATATGCCCGGCATGAACGGGCTGAGTACGCTGGTGCAGCTGCGCACGCTGGAACTTACCGGCCGGATTGTGGTGTTTACCGTGTCCGATCACGAAGATGACGTGGTCAACGCTATCCGCGGCGGTGCCGATGGCTACCTGCTGAAGGATATGGAGCCAGAGGAGCTGCTAAAGTCGCTGCATCAGGCCGCTGCCGGGCAGATGGTATTAAGTGACGCGCTCACCAACGTGCTGGTGACCAGTCTGCGGGAAAACCGCCCGGAGGCGCGCGATATCAGCCAGCTTACCCGCCGCGAACGCGACATTCTGCGGCTGATTGCCCAGGGAATGACCAACAAGGCGATCGCCCGACGGCTCTGCATAACGGAAAGCACGGTGAAAGTTCACGTTAAACATCTGCTGAAAAAAATGCGCTTAAAATCGCGTGTGGAAGCCGCCGTCTGGGCTTTGCAAAGTGGGCATCAATAAGCATGAATGATTCACGAAAACCCTGGCCGCTGCGCAAGCGCCCGATGAAACTCAGCACGACCGTCTCGCTGATGCTCGGCACGGTAATTCTGGTGGTACTACTGAGCGTACACTTTCTTTACGTGGTGCAGATCGGCAATGTTACCCGTGAAGGGGTAAAAGATAAGGCGCTGGCCGCTGCCCGGACGCTGGCGGCGTCACCTGATATCCAGCGGGGGCTTACCCTGCCCCCCGACAGCAACATTATTCAGCCCATCGCGATGGCCGTGCAAAAAAACAACGGCCTGCTATTTGTGGTAGTGACCAATATGCAGGGGCGACGATATTCCCACCCTAATCCTCAGGCCATCAATCAGCACTTTATCGGTGACGATCTCAACGCGGCGCTCCAGGGGCATGAGAATATCGCCGTAAACAAGGGCATTCTGGATGAGGCGCTACGGGTTTTTACGCCGGTGTATAATGGGCAGCGCCAGCAGATCGGCGTGGTGGCGATTGGTATCTCCCTCAGCAGCGTGACGCAGCAGATTAACCATAGCCGCTGGGATATTCTCTGGACGGTACTGTTCGGCACGCTGGTCGGCGCAACGGGCGCGGTTTGTCTGGTCACGGTGTTAAAACGTCTGCTGTTTGGGCTGGAGCCTTACGAGATTTCCGCGCTGTTTGAGCAGCGGCAGGCGATGCTGCAATCCATTCGGGAAGGAGTTATCGCGGTCGATGACCAGGCCCAGGTGACGCTGATAAACGAGGAGGCGCGGCAGCTCTGTATGGGCTCAACCGCCGCGGACGCGGGCAATATTATCGCTAATCTGCGCGACGTGTTACGCAACAATATTGCCCGGCAGGATGAAGAGATCCACGTTAATGGTCGCATCCTGCTCAGCAATACGGTGCCGGTACGCAGCAATGGTGCGGTACTGGGAGCAATTTGTACCTTCCGTGATAAAACTGAAGTCACCCAGCTGATGCAGCGGATGAGCGGCATGGTGAACTACGTCGATAACCTGCGCGCGCACTCTCACGAGTTTATGAACAAGCTGCATGTTATTCTGGGCCTGCTGCATATGAAGAGCTATACGCAGCTTGAGGATTACATTCTTAAAACGGCCAATAACTACCAGACGGAGATTGGTTCACTGCTGCTGCGGATCAAATCGCCGGTGGTGGCCGGTTTCCTGTTAAGCAAGATCAACCACGCATCGGACACCGGCCACCAGCTCACGCTGAATGAAGACAGCTTTCTGCCCGAAAGCAGCAATGAAAAACAGGTTTCCACGCTGATTACCGTGTTGGGCAACCTGATAGAAAATGCCTTTGAGGCGATGAGCGGACAGCCCGAAGGCGAGGTGAACGTTCTGCTGCACTATCACAATGGCTGGCTGGCCTGTGAGGTCAGCGATGATGGACCGGGCATTCCGGCCGCGCACCTGGACGCGATTTTCGAGAAAGGTTTTTCAGCCAAAGGAGAGCGTCGCGGCATGGGCTTATTTCTTACCCGACAGCAGACGCTGAGCATTGGAGGCGAAATTATCGTAGAATCCGAACCCGGTGTTTACACCCAATTTTTAGTCCAACTGCCCTGGGATGGAGGAAACATACGCGCATGCTAAATGTGTTAGTCGTTGATGATGATGCGATGGTCGCAGAGCTAAACCGCTGCTACATCGGCCAGATCCCCGGTTTCACCTGCTGCGGCATTGCCTCCACGCTGAAACAGGCGAAAGAGATACTGCTGGACAGCACCCTGCCGGTAGACCTGATCCTGCTGGATATCTATATGCAGCAGGACAACGGTCTGGATCTGCTGCCGGAGCTGCGCCACGCAAAGCGCAGCATTGACGTCATTGTGATCTCTTCCGCCGCCGATGCCGACACCATCCAGCAGTCACTGCACTATGGCGTCGTCGATTACCTGATTAAGCCGTTCCAGTTTTCACGTTTTGAAGAGTCGCTGACCGGATGGCGGCATAAAAAATCGCTCAAGGACAATCATCAATATTTCGAACAGGCCGATGTCGATGTGCTGCTGCACGGTAATCCTGCGGAGAATGGCGAAACGAACCGTCTTCCCAAAGGGTTAACGCCGCAAACCCTACGGACCCTCTGTCAGTGGATTGATGCGCACCCCGGCACCGAGTTTTCCACCGATGAGCTGGCCGCTGCGGTCAATATCTCCCGCGTATCCTGCCGGAAATACCTTATCTGGCTGGCTCAGCGGCATATTCTGTCAACCAACCTTCACTACGGTGCCACGGGCAGGCCGGTGTACCGCTACCGACTACAGGTCGAGCATCAGGCCCTGCTCAGGCAATTCTGCCAGTAATATTATCCGCTTCTGACGTCAGGCCAGGCGATAGCTGTCGTCCAGCAGGGTAAAGGAGAACTGCCGCCGCGACGACAAGACAACCCGCCGATCGCGGGTCACAAACAGGGCTTCAATACCCGGTATGTCGGCAAGGTAAGCAAGGCTTTTCTCCATGCCCATGCCGTACAGCAGCGTGGTAAAAATATCGCCATCGATCGAGTCATCAGAAATGACGGTGACGCTGAGCAGTTCGTTATCCAGCGGGTAGCCGGTGTGGGGATCGAGGATATGGTGGTAGCGCTGCCCCTGAATTTCAAAGTAACGCTCATAAACGCCTGAGGTAACCACGGATTTACCGGTGACGTTAATCACGCCAATCAGCTCATCCGGCGCGCCAAAGGGTTTTTTCAGGCCAATCCCCCAGCTGCCGGGGGAACCGTCCGGAGTACCGCCCAGCGTCTGAACGTTGCCACCCAGATTGATTAACGCGTTTTCCACCCCTTCCTGCCGCAGCACATCCCTTACCCGGTCAGCGATATACCCTTTAGCTATGGCGCCCAGGTCTATCTCCATTCCGCGTTTTTCCAGAAAGACTGAACGTAACTGCGGGTCCAGGATCACCTGCTGCGGTTGAGTCAGCGCCCGCAGAGCGTGGATCTCCTCCGCAGGCGGTACGCTGTCGCCGTTAAAGCCAATTCTCCAGCGCTTTACCAGCGGCCCAATGGCGAGATTAAAACAGCTGCCGGGCACCATGCTGACTTCTTTTGCCCGGGCAATAAGATCAAATACAGGCTGGCTAACCACCACAGGGTGATCGCCCGCCGCATGGTTAATCGTCATCACCCCGGAATGCGCCCGATTTACCGTCAGCAGCGTTTCCAGCTGTTTAATCAGGCGAAAGACGCGCGCGGCCCGGCCTTCGTTATGTTCAAACAGCTTAAGCAGGATCGGTGAACCCATCAACACGGCGGAATAGCCGTAAACCCGATCCTCTGCTGACATGATTTCTCTCCTCGCTGTTGGACGACGTCACTGCGCGTAATACCGTTCCGCGCTGCTTACCACGTCTGCTTATTTACCTGGCTCCATCTGTAGCACTCCGCTGTTTAGCGGCGCGCCAGTGCTGCTGCATTACGCCCTGCCAGTATGCCAAAGATAATAATATCGGCTATCGCGTTGCCACCGATCCGGTTTGCACCGTGGATGCCGCCAACGACTTCACCGGCTGCCCAGGCCCCTTCAATCACCTCTTTCTGCGTATTCAGTACCGCCGTATCGCGATTGATGGTCACGCCGCCCATGGTGTGATGCACGCCGGGGGCAATGCGGATAGCGTAGAAAGGTCCCTGATTGAGCGGATGGCGCAGCGCGGTTTTACGACCAAAGTCTTCGTCATTCTGCTGCTCAGCGAACAGGTTGTAGCGCTCCAGCGTGGCCAGCAGGGCATGGTGATCCATATTCAGCTTAACCGCCAGTGCATGGGGTGATGGAGCGCTTACCACAAATCCTTTGGCGATATACTCATCGGCGGCTTTATTGTTCATCCGCACCTGCTCATCAAAGATAACCCAGGCACTTTTTTCCGGCAGGGCAATGATTTCCGCTGAGACTTTATCGCGGGTTTCCATCTCATTAAAGAAGCGCTTACCGGCCTGGCTGACCAGAATAGCACCGCCGCCGCGAATCGCTTCTGACACCAGATATGAGGTGGTTTGCTCGACGGTTGGGTGGATCTGAATTTCGCCCATATCGACGGTATCGGCACCGATCTGCTGCAACATGGCGATACCGCTGCCGGTCGCACCTTTATGGTTAGTGGTTACAAAGCCGTCCAGCTCGGGGCGATACTTCACCACCATCTCGCGATTGGCACTAAAGCCGCCGGTGGCCACAATCACGCTTTTCGCATTGAGGATGCGGCTGTCATTGTATTCGTCCACCACCTTAACGCCGGTCACGACGCCTTTTTCCACAAGGATTTCGGAGACGGACGTTTCCAGCAGCACCTCAATATTGCGCTTATTGATGTTTTTCACCAGGCCACTGATCAAAAAGCCCCCTACCGCAGAGCGATCCGCAGGGCGGTGGGTACGGTCAATGCTCATCCCGCCGGTGATAGTGATGTCGTTTAATACGATATCCTTCGCGGCCAGCCACTCAATCGCCTCAGGTGCCAGCTCGACCAGTTCGCGCAGCAGCACCGGGTTGTTTTTGCATTTCCCGCCTTTTAGCGTCTCTTCAAAGAACAGCTCTTTACTGTCTTCGATACCTTTTAACTTCTGGAAGCGGGTTTCTGCCGCATTCATCCCGACCGAGGCTTTAATCGTGTTACCGCCAATCGTCGGCATTTTTTCGATGATCGCTACGCGGGCGCCTTCATCGCAGGCCTGAATAGCCGCCGCCAGGCCCGCGCCGCCGCTACCGATCACCACCACATCGTAGTTCTGCGGTGCCTGAGGATTGCCGCCCTCTTCGATGACCTGTTCTTTACTGGAGGTGGCCAGCGCGCGGGAAACGGCTTTTTTCAGCGCTTCACTCTGCGTGGTCGCACCGGTAATGGCATCCACATGGGGGCTGTTGGCGACCAGGATCCGTGAACGCAGGCTCTCAAAGGTGGTGGTGAAATCAACGTCCAGCGTGTCGTCCGGCACCAGCATAATATCGGTAATGCGGTCGGTATCCAGCATGACGTCAATTTTCAGCTTCAGGGCTTCGGCTTCAACTTTCTCCTGATAGACACCGGCTTTATATTTGCGCCCGGCGGTGCTCATATCGCGGATCATCGCGTCCACCAGCGAGAAGCGCCACAGCGGTTCAGGGATGTTCAGCGCTTCACGCCGGGTGCTGTCGATGAACAGCTCAAGATGGTCGTTGTTAATAATGCGGTCAGCCCAGTCGGGGTAGGCAATGCAGGCCTTACCAATCGCGACCAGGTCAAAACCCATTTCCAGGCCGCGCTCGGCGTCGGCCTTATTGACCACGCCACCGACGCCAATCACCGGAATTCTCGCCAGCGTCTCTGAGCGCATGGCGCGATACTTTTCAATCAGCGGCGTCGGATCCTCCCTGTCCACGATGGAGGAGCGCAGCAGCTGCCCGACGGAGAAATGCACGTAGTCCAGACCGCGAGCAGCGAGTTTTTCCAGCAGGTACATCGTGTCATCAAAGCGAATGCCGGGCACTTCAAGCTCTTCGGGAGAGAAGCGATAGCCGATAATAAAAGCGCTGTCAGCAAACCGCTCCGCCATTTTGTGCGTAATCTCAAGGACTTCAAGCGGGAAACGCGCGCGGTTATCCCGGCTTCCGCCCCATTTATCGTCGCGCTGGTTAGAGTTTGGTGAGTAAAACTGCTGAATCAGATAGGTATTGGCGCCGTGGATCTCCACGCCGTCGAAGCCGGCTTTAATGGCGCGGTTTACCGCATCACCGAATTTGGTGATCATCACCTCAACTTCTTCTCCGCTCAGCGCCTGCGGGGTGGTTGCGCCTTCGCGCGGAGCGGCAATGGCGCTGGGGGCGACCGGCGTTCTGCCGCCAATCAGTTCCGGCTCAACCATCCTGCCGCCGTGATAAATCTGCAAAATCGCCTTAGAGCCTTTGGACTTGATCGCATCCGCAATTTTCTTCAGGCCGGAGATTTTGTTGTCGCTGTCGATGGCAATCGCGCCCGGGAAAGCAGGACCTTTCGGGTCAATAAAGCAGCATTCAACAATGACGGTACCGATGCTGCCGGCACGATCGCGGTAGTACTCCACCAGCTCACTGGTGACCGTACCATCATAAAAACCGGTGCAGGTGGTCATTGGCGCCATCAGCAGACGGTTTTTAAGTACGGCACCGTTTGGCAGAGTCAGGGGATTCAGGATTGGGGTGAGTGTATTCATGGTGTTCAACTCCAAAATTTAAAAGTCTTTAATTCTGTCGCGGACGCATTACATTAGTTTTAATTAAGTGGTCCGATGTCATGCTTTTAATATACCGATTTCTTTACTTTAAAAAGATCTAATTTTAGTTATAAAACTTTTAAATAAACTCAGGCTTTTTATTTATTAATAATGATAATAGCCGTCAATCCAATTGTTAATTATCCGTTGATAAAAATCAACACTCCGTTTACAATAAAAATAAAGTTCATATCAATCAGGTAATTATGATGTATTTACATGAAATCAAAAGAGATTGCCGTTGTCACAACCGTGCACAAACAGGTAATTACGACGGGGTTAAATCCCCTTTAACCTTAGGGTTTATTGAAAAATAAAGCGATGCTGAAATATTTATTGATCCAGATCAAAATTTATATTCCGAATAATCGCATTATATTCATATTCACTTAATTAAGACGGATAAAAGTGAACAAAAAGGGAAAAACACCATTTAGATGTCACGGCTCAAACGTTAAAAAAAAGGTTTTTAAACTAAAAAAAGCAAATATCTGGGCCGGGGCGTAAAACGCATTCTTAATAACTTGCAGAAAACTACTATGAAACAAACATCCGCAATGAGTGAATCGGCGAAAGCCGTTCCTGCCTCTCCAGGGCAAAAAAAACGTCTGATCATGCTGTTCCTGCCGGTGCTGGTGGCCGTGCTGCTGCTACTGGTTCCGGTCCCGGATGGCCTCGAACCCTACGCGTGGCACTTCTTTGCCATCTTCGTAGGCGTGATTGTCGGCCTGATCTTTGAACCCCTGCCGGGTGCCGTGATTGGCCTCACCGGCGTGGTGGTCATCGCCCTCTTCAGTCAGTGGGTGTTGTTCAGCCCGGCGGAAATGGCCAGTCCCAAATTTAAAATGGCGAGTGAGTCGTTTAAATGGGCGGTCAGCGGGTTTGGCAACTCCACGGTGTGGCTCATCTTCGGGGCCTTTATGTTTGCCGCCGGGTATGACAAAACGCAGTTTGGCCGTCGTCTGGCGCTGATTCTGGTAAAATACCTCGGGCGTCGCAGCCTGACGCTGGGCTACGCCATTACCTTTGCCGACCTGCTGCTGGCTCCCTTTACCCCGTCTAACACCGCGCGCAGCGGCGGGACTATCTACCCCATTATTGCCAACCTGCCGCCGCTGTATGATTCCAAACCTAACGATCCCAGCGCGCGTAAAATTGGCTCCTACCTGATGTGGGTCGCCATCACCGCGGCCTGTATTACCAGCTCAATGTTCCTGTCGGCTCTGGCCCCTAACCTGCTGGCGCTGGCGCTGGTGAAAAGCGTTATCGGCTTCGATATCTCCTGGGGGATGTGGTTCCTGGCCTTCCTGCCGCTGGGTCTGCTGCTGATCCTCACCATGCCGCTGCTGGCCTACTGGCTCTATCCGCCAGAAGTGAAGTTCAATGATGAAGTCCCTCGCTGGGCCAGCCGTGAACTGGAAAAACTGGGCAGGCTGACCCGTAATGAAATTCTGCTGCTGGGGTTCGTGGTCTGTGCCCTGCTGATGTGGATTTTCGCCACCGCCTGGATTGAGCCCGCTATGGCCGCCCTGCTGGTGATTGTGCTGATGCTGTGGACCGGCGTACTGAACTGGAACGATATCACCAGTAACAAGGCGGCATGGAACACCTTCGCCTGGTTTGCCACCCTGGTTGCGCTGGCGGATGGTCTGGCCCGCGTCGGCTTTATTGCCTGGCTGGGCAAAGAGGGCGCCACCCTGCTGCACGGCTACGATCCACAGGTCTCTGCGGTGGTGCTGCTGATTGCCTTCTTCCTGCTGCACTACCTGTTTGCCAGTACCACCGCGCATACCACCGCGCTGCTGCCAGCCATGCTGACCATTGCCGCTTCCATACCGGGCATTAATATGCCGGTATTCTGCCTGATGATGTGTACGTCTCTGGGTCTGATGGGGATAATCACCCCGTACGGCACCGGCCCAAGCCCGATTTACTACGGCAGTGGTTATCTGCCAACCAAAGACTACTGGCGGTTAGGAACCATCTTCGGTGCCATTTTCCTCTGTGCCCTGATGCTGATTGCCTATCCGTGGATGGTGATGATGTTCTGATCCGGTAGCCTGCGCTAAAGCATGTACTCTGCCTCGCGCTGTCGAACCATCCCCCAGACCTGCCCGTCAGCCCTTACGGCTGACGGGCCAGGATAAAAATAAAATGTCGCCAGTGATGCTGTCCCTGCCAGCAGATTGCGCCAGGGGCAACACGTCATTAAGTGAGAAAAACAATGTCGAATAAAACGTTCACCTATCAGAACCCCTTCCCTCTTGCCCACGAGGATACCGACTACTACCTGCTAACCCGCGACCATGTTTCCGTCACCTCTTTCGAGGGACAGGAAGTACTGAAAGTTGATCCGCAGGCGCTAACGCTGCTGGCCCAGCAGGCTTTCCACGATGCCTCTTTTATGCTCCGTCCCGCGCACCAGCGCCAGGTGGCGGCGATACTCGACGACCCTGAGGCCAGCGAAAACGATAAATACGTCGCGCTACAGTTTCTGAGAAACTCGGAAATTGCCGCCAGGGGTATCCTGCCCACCTGTCAGGATACCGGCACCGCGATCATTATGGGTAAAAAAGGCCAGCGCGTCTGGACCGGCGGCGGGGATGAAGCCGCCCTTTCGCGCGGCGTGTATAACACCTATATCGAAGACAACCTGCGCTATTCGCAAAACGCCGCGCTGGATATGTATAACGAGGTCAATACCGGTACTAACCTGCCGGCTCAGATCGACCTCTATAGCGTCGATGGCGATGAATACAAGTTCCTGTGCATCGCGAAAGGCGGTGGCTCGGCGAATAAAACCTATCTCTATCAGGAAACCAAAGCGCTGCTTAGTCCCGGAAAGCTGAAAAGCTACCTGACCGAGAAGATGCGCTCGCTGGGCACCGCAGCCTGCCCGCCATACCATATTGCCTTTGTTATTGGCGGCACCTCGGCGGAGAGTACGCTGAAAACGGTGAAGCTGGCCTCCACTCACTACTACGATGGCCTGCCGCTGGAAGGCAATGAGCACGGCCAGGCGTTCCGCGACGTGCAGCTTGAGCAGGAACTGCTGCTGGAAGCACAAAAGCTGGGGCTGGGCGCGCAGTTTGGCGGCAAATATTTTGCCCATGACATCCGCGTCATTCGCCTGCCGCGCCACGGTGCCTCCTGCCCGGTAGGCATGGGCGTTTCCTGCTCCGCCGACCGCAATATCAAGGCCAAAATCAACCGCGACGGCATCTGGATAGAAAAGCTGGAAGATAATCCGGGCCGCTACATTCCTGCCGCGCTGCGTCAGCAGGGTGAAGGCGATGTCGTACAGGTTGATCTCAACCGCCCGATGGCCGCGATCCTCGACCAGCTGTCGCAGTATCCCGTCTCTACCCGCCTTTCGCTGAGCGGCACCATCATTGTGGCGCGTGACATCGCGCATGCGAAGCTGAAGGAGCGCATTGATAACGGTCAGGGGCTGCCGCAGTACGTTAAGGATCATCCGATCTACTACGCGGGCCCGGCAAAAACACCTGAAGGCTATGCATCTGGCTCGCTCGGCCCAACCACGGCGGGGCGTATGGATTCCTACGTTGACCTGCTACAGGCTAACGGCGGCAGTAAGATTATGCTGGCGAAGGGCAACCGCAGCCAGCAGGTAACCGATGCCTGCCACAAGCACGGCGGCTTCTACCTGGGCAGCATCGGCGGACCGGCCGCGGTACTGGCGCAGCAGAGTATTAAAAGCCTGGAGTGCGTGGAGTATCCTGAACTGGGAATGGAGGCTATCTGGAAGATTGAGGTTGAGAACTTCCCGGCCTTTATTCTGGTGGACGATAAGGGCAATGACTTCTTCGCGCAAATCCAGCACAAACAGTGCGCCCAGTGCGTGAAGTAATCCGGACGCCAGCACTGCTCTATGCTCAGCGCGTGAAGTGAGCTGGCTGCCAGCACTGCTCTGTGATCAGCGCGTGAAGTAAGCTGGCTGCCAGCACTGCTCTGTGATCAGCGCGTGAAGTAAGCTGGCTGCCACTGCTCTGCGTCCCAGGCGGGCTATGCGACGCAGCGTAAGCAGTAAGCATTAAGCCGAGGGCGCGCCAACACTGGCGCGCCCTCGGCTTATCTGCAGTACGCTACTGGTCTGGCTACTGGCCTAGATCGCGCAGCTTTTTACCTGCCATCAAATTCTTTTCAATATGCTCAAGCGTTTTGTTTTTCGTCTCCGGCACCAGGAACACGGTGATAACGATAAACGCCAGATTAAAGCCGGTATACAGCCAGAAGGTCCCCGCCGCGCCGATACTGCCCAGCAGCGTCAGGAAGGTCGCGCCAATCAGCATATTTGCCACCCAGTTGGTGGTGGTTGAACAGGTTATGCCAAAGTCACGACACTTCAGCGGCTGGATCTCCGAGCAAAGTATCCATACTACCGGCGCGGCACTCATGGCATAGCCACCAATACAGAGCATTGTCATCCCGACGGATACCCATGAAAGTCCGGTAGAGACCTCCCCTTCCCCCGCTTTAAGCAGACAATATCCCAGGATCAGCGTGGCAAATGCCATTACCGAAAACCCTATTTTCAGAATCGGCTTTCTGCCCGCCTTATCTACGGTGAACACCGCGATAAAGGTCGCAAACATAAAGGTCAGCCCAACGACCACCGTGGCAATCATCTGCTCCTGGGTACTTTGGAAACCCGCCATTTTAAAAATCTGCGGCGCGTAATACATGATGATATTCATGCCCGTAAACTGCTGCATTCCCTGTAATAGCATGCCAAGGAAAACGGCACGTCTTACGTTGCGGTTCTGCCTGAACAGCGAGAATCCACCCTGCTTCATGCGCAGGCTTTCCCTGATCTCATTCAGTTCCTGACGGGCCTTCTCGGAGGTATCCCTCAGCATGCGCAGCACTTCTTCCGCTTCAATGTGCATGCCTTTTGCCGCCAGCCAGCGCGGGCTGTTAGGCAGGAAAATCACCAGGATGAAAAGGATAACGGCGGGTATGGCCAGCACACCCAACATCGCCCGCCAGTTACCGCTGTAGCTCAGCGCGGTATCGGACAGGAAAGCCAGTACGATGCCCACCGTTATCATCAGCTGATACATGCTGATCATTTTGCCACGGATATTTTCGGTAGCCATTTCAGACAGGTATAGCGGCGCGGTGTAGGAGGCAATCCCGACAGCCACCCCCAGCAATACGCGAAAAACCAGCAGAATTTCTAAATTGACCGCAAAGGCAGACCCCAGCGACCCCACAATAAATAATACTGCAGCGGACATCAGACTGTATTTCCTGCCCAGGCGGTGTGAAACCCAACCGTTGCAAAGCGCGCCGACAGCCGCACCCAGCATCATACTGCTTACCACCCACTCCTGCTGGTGGCTGTCCAGCGTGAAGTGTTGCGTAATAAAAGGCAGCGCCCCGGAAATCACGCCAATATCCAGACCAAATAGCAGACCGGCAAAAGCGGCCGATATGGAGATAAAAGCATTCATGCGCCGTACTTTACGTTTGCGATCGTCTACAGGAATCACATCATCGTTTACAAGAGACATCTTCAGGCTCCGCTTCTCAGGCATCTGTAGCCGCAAAGCATACAAAACTGCCGCCTCGCGGTATTAGGCCGAACGCTCCCAAAGCATGGACAATCTGGCTAAGCAGCTCACAATTGTGATGGGGATCCCGTCTGTGCTGCTTTAGACGGCCAGGACGCATTTGCTCGACGCCTGGAAGGGTAACGTCATCGTGAGGAAGGATTTAGAAAAAGCATAGGGTTATCTGAATTCTGGGCTGATGAGCGGTAAAAATTACTTGAGGGGCAATTCAAAGACGCCCTTTTGCACTGGGTCGTCGCAGAATAATGGTCAGTGCGGGATCTTGTCTATCGATAGGCAAGATGAATATGCTGAAACCTCTCTGAATATGAATGGCTTTATTATGCGAGTCCTTACATCCCCTTTTTGGGCAGGGGTAGTAAATGATTCCATCCCAATCCGCAGAAAAACCTGCTGGTTACTGGAATATGTATTTAGGCAGAATACATATTTTTATGCATATCATGGAGTAGCTACTGTGAGCGATAAAATACAACCAGAGGTAAATAGCCATGTGAAACGAATATTAAGGTCAACTTGCTGCAGTTCGTTATCTTTAAATCACGTATCTATAAAAAAATTAACACTGAAGATACTGAAGATAAAGACTTACAAGAAAAAACAGTCTTGAACGCACCTCTGGCACAGGACTTTACTTATAAAATTATAAACTCCTTTAAAATCGATAAAAATAATATTACAAACGGCCATAGGGCCGTTTGCATAATTGCGCTGCAAAGACCTAATTATCTGGAGGAGTCTGGAAGCAAGATAATTATCATCAGTTGTCGTTAATGTGAAAATTAATGTTGTTATGGATTAGGCTAAATCAATTAGTTGTGTTGCGATTGCATAAGTACATCCCTTAACGGAAGCAATAGATTGATGCCTAATCATTGATGGAAGATAGATAATATCCCCAGGATTACAAGTTTGAGTTTTCTCTTCATAGAAGAATTCTAACCCTCCTTCTATTATCAATAATGTTTCACTATTTTCATGCTGATGCCATGTATGAGCTTTATTAGCAGAATCCCGTTGAAACTCAATACAACCCTGTTCAGGAAGCATTTTATGGAGTAAATGATAAATATTTTTTTCCGTAGAAAGATCGACATAAGAAAATCTAACACTCATCTTAAATTACCTTTTCATGTTCAGGCTCTAAGTTTACGTTACTTTCCTCTCTCTCCATTTTATGGAATGGGCATGAAAGTTTCTTATCCTCTCCATCATCAAGAAAATACTGTGTGTATTCCCGATTATGAGCGTCCCCATATTTACCCAAAAACGGAGACTTAGATGCTATATCATAAGGTTCCAGCCTTTTAGTAACAGTTGAGAATGCATTATTAGCTTTGATTTCTGTATCTAAGAGATCATCGAACACCCACCTGGGCTGTATCGTCAACATAAACCCTGGGCTACGTCTGCTCAATCTGTTTACGTGAGCGGGAGTATTGCAAACTATAAACATGGGTTCTCCATGAAAGCAAAACTCCCACGCCGGATCATCCAGATTCTCAGGTAGCACCTTCGACCATGGTTTATTATCCAATTTACTCAGATCATTCAGAAGATTCCAGAATTTATTTCTGTATTCCTCGATAGTTTTTATTTCTTTAGGCTGTTCGAATACGACAAATGACGTCTGTTTACCATACGACTTATAGTTCTCGCAGTAATGCACCAGATCCTTTGCAAGGTTCAATGCAGTGATGTTTTCATAAAAAGAAAAACGCAGCATATCTCTTTTATATCCGTTTACACCAAATATACATGGAAAGGGTCTATCTTTATTCTTCAGAGTAGCATCAAAATCTGAAAATAGAACTTTCTCCCATTTTTTTAAACTAACTTCCCCATCATTTATTTCGCTTGCGGTATACATTCAAACCTCATTATTTTGAAAAATAGATCTAACTTCTCTCTCTAAAAAATCTAATTCTATATCGGTGTCAGCGACTATTGACACAATTCCGGGACAATTCGATAGATCGGTTGTTAAAGGAATATTTTCGTTATTTTTTATGAATAACTTGATATGGTTAACACCGTGAATATCATTCAATTTATTTTCTAATCCATGAGCGTCGGGTATAGAGAATGACTCATTTTCGTTAACTAAGAATACTATCCTTGCTTTTTTTATCAATATCGATGGGGTTATATCGAATTCATTTATTAATAGTTCAATTGAACTTTTCAAAAGGCCAGGTGAATAGCACTCTTCAAACAAAAGCGGTGCAATTCCACCATGAAGTCTGGCCCCAAGTTCAATCATTGTTGGACCATTTGCAGTATTCATTATTTCAATGTGTGCAAGGCCAAATTCAACACCCAGTGCACAGGATGCTTTTTTTGCATATTCTATAATAGAAGCATAGCTTTGATCATTAATATCTAAGACATCCAGTGACTCATATACGAACAGGCTACCGTTATGTAATCCTTTTTTATACCGACATAAAGCACAAACTTTAATTCCTTTATGTCCAACCACTAAATCGACAACAAACTCCTCTCCCTCCAGTTTCTCCTGAACAAGATAGAAACCATTTTTAACTCCCATAATATTTTTTTTATTCCAGTTTATTTTTGAGATCCATTCAATTGCTTCTTTTTTATTTTTGACGAACACAACCCCATCGGTCAGACAGGAACTATCGGGTTTGATTACATATCCAGAGGTACTATTTAAATCGTCGATTCTGTCTTCGCTTTGGCTTATTAACTTGGATGATATGGATCTTAGCCCTGTCTCATAAAGCCTTTTCTGCATATCGCTTTTTTTTCTTCGCCAGTCGGTTGTAAGATAATCATTACGTTCCACATTATATGCGAATGATAATGCCTCAGCGCAATAAACTCCCGTTTCCGCTCCTGGAATAACAGCAAGAACTGTATCAGGGCTAATTATATTCTTTATCTCATCAGCACTGTATAAACATCCATCTGTAAACCCATCGCCAGTGTAGGAATCTTTTATTCTGCCTGGAATACTGGGATTTGATAATACTGCATAGCATTTAATATTAATTTTTTTTAATTCAGGCGCTATCAGGGCACCCGTTGAAAACGGATCGACGATTATTACTGTGTCTTTTGACATTTAACTCTTTTCCCTTGCTGTGTTGAAATAATGAAAATAAAAATGCTTGCACCAACCAGTGGAAATATATAACCGGAAGCGTTTACCCCCAGCACAAAGCTGCTCGTTAATAAACCGAAAATCAAAGGCCCAATGGCTTGTGAAAAGGTGTATATAGTGGCGCTATATTTGGCAACTGCGTTAGCCTCATCTTTGTTTCGGGTTTCGTCAATTATTTCTTTACGCAGATTGATCCTGATTGTATTCATTGAAAAACCTATCAGGAAACACATAGCTATTGATGCCATAGGAATGCTGGACTGAGTAAATACTACATCCGCCAGTGTTAACATTGCCGATGGTAAAAAAAACTTAAACCACTTGATATCTATAAAAGCAGCTAAAAATGCACCCGCACCAGCGGCACCACTACACGCGCCGTAATAAGAAACACTTAAATGTTTTATATTTTGAAAAAGGATAGGCGTTAATGTATTAAAAGCACAAATATGTAACCCGATAAGACCAATAGCCAGGCTTAAAAATTTTAGTTTATTAGATAAGGCAATATCTTCTTGTTTAGTTTCGTTAACAAATCCAGAAGTTGATTTTTTTTCTTTGTAGAGAAGATTTCCGAAGATGCTAACAATAATATCAAAAAAACAGAGGTATGAAATCAGATTATTGTAGCTTGTTTTCGTTAAAAAATACCCGCTAATTAACGCACCTGAAAATGAGCCTATTTGAACCAGTGTCTGCATGGTTCTTGATGCTCGCTGTGATGAAATATATCCATCAAGAACGAGTTTAGCGTTTCCTGACTCAAGCGTACTTAAGGTTATGAGGGATAAGTAACCAATACTTAAAGATGTTATCACAAAACCGAACTTGGTATCTGAATAATGTAACAGTGAAATTACAAGTAAAACAGAATATAAAATCACCCTTCTTTTATAAAGCTCACTTACACTTATAAACTTCCTTACCTTGATTATATTTATTTTCCTAAGCAAAAAAGGCAGAGCCGCGCCCACTGACAGCGTAACTCCCAGAAAAACGGGTGATGAAGTTACTTTCAAAGAATTCCAAATATTACTCAGGAGCAAAACCATATCGGAGAAATAAAGAAGGACTAATAATGAGTAAAATCGTACAACAGCAGAGTTAGGCATTTTAAATCCATACGTTTATTGTCAATTTTAGCTAAAATAATTTAACAACCCTGTATTGTAAAGTTATATTTTAATAACTTTTAGCACTATGCTTATGCTTTTTATATGGATTTTTATTCAAGGACAATCAAACCCACCTCATTAAAAAAACAATAATATTGTTATATATCATATAGTTTTATTAATTCACCTTTTTGTTACATTTACTTTTTAAATGTACCTATGACATTAGCATGCTTACAATTGATTATTTAGTAACCAGCTACCAACATCAAATCATTCAATAAATTTTATCATACTTGGGTAAGTATGAACTTTCGTGTCATACACTATATTTTGCTTATTTAATCGCCATCGATTGTTCAGACGATGCTGGTAATGCGGCGTACTGTCATTAATATCATTGTGTGACATTCCATTTCTGTAATTATCACGACCTTTACTGCATATAAATATTTGTGTTGTCGTTTGATTACGCCGGGTGAACGTTTCCATTGTGCAAAAAACTTTCCGATCTCCTTGTTCTAAAGCAGTGGAAAATGTTTTCGGCTGCATGGTCCTGATCGGTAACGCATACTGTCCGATAACCTTCGCCATCGATAACATTATTGACCATCCAATAACCTGACGGGAGAACAGATCAACCATCACCACCGGCGACGATTATCATCTATTCGATCTGTTCTATGTTATATACGTCATACCGTGCTCATCATATGCCTTTGCAAGTAAGTGCTGAGTTGCGAGTCCTCTCGCGGGCCTGATCTGTAGTCCCTCCGGTTTTTAGTACCACCGCCAATGAGGATCTCCGGCCAGTTTTTCCCTCGCATAGATAACAGGTGGTATATCACCCAGTGAGCTATGCGGGCGTTCTTCGTTATATTCTGTGCGCCATTCTTCTGTTAGCACGCGGACTTCTGACAGCGTTCTGAACAGATACATATCAAGTATTTCTGTTCGTAGTGTTTTATTAAATCACTCAATAAATCCGTTCTGCATGGGCCTACCGGGCTGAATAAAATCGAGTATCACGCCGTGCATCTCTGCCCATTCACCTAAGGCGGCGGCAGTGAGTTCTGGACCATTATCACTTCGGATAAAAGCCGGACAGCCTCGTTCTGCACTTAATCGCTCCAGGATGCGTACAACACGATGAGCCGGTATATTCAAGTCAACTTCGATTGCCAGTGCTTCCCGGTTAAAGTCATCAACGACGTTAAATAACCTGAATCGCCGCCCGTCGCTCAAGGGATCACTCATAAAATCAACTGACCAACAGTGGTTCATTTTATGTGGAATAACCAACGGCTGTGGATGCCTGCCCGGTAAGCGTTTTTTTCCTTTGCGCCGAAAGTTAAGTTTTAACAATCGATAGATCCGGTAAACCCGTTTTGCATTCCACAGTAATCCTGCCTGGCGTAACTTTTTGAACATAAGTCCAAAACCATAGGCCGGATACTGATGCGCCAGTTTTTGTAGTGCCTCGATCACAGGCAGGTCCCGTGCTGTGTTCGGGCAATAATGCAACAGGCTTCGACTGATACCGATAATCCTGCACCCGCGTCGTTCGCTGGCCTGATGTTCCGTCATAACGTAATGCAGCAGTTCACGCTTCTCAGGCACCGTTAAAGTTTTTTTGACACAACATCCTTAAGAATTTCATGATCTAAGCTCAGGGATGCGTACATGTGCCTTAATCGGCGATTCTCTTCTTCCAGCTCTTTCATTCGTTTGATATAAGAGGACTCCATGCCGCCGTATTCAGATTTCCAGTTGTAATAGCTGGCCATCGACACACCGTTTTCGCGACACACATCCTTCACATGCCGACCCCCTTCAACTTCTTTCAGAACCCGCAGGATCTGAGTTTCAGTGAAACGTGCTTTCTACATGATGAGCCTCCGTTGGTTGTATTTTAACCAGAGAACTCCATTACGCGGTAAGACTAAATTCAGGGGGAACTACATCAGGAATGCATACAGAATCTCAAAAAAGAGTCCCACAACCTTTCAATCCAGGACAGGATGCTAAGGACGGGACAGGCTACAATATCCTCATCAATCAAGTTCTATCACGATAATGAAAAAATCATCGGTTATGTGATTGACGGCATAGGTGTTGTGCTTGGAACACTTCAGATGGTTGCTGGGGTGGGAGTGTTTGCTGGCTCATTAGCCACGGGAAATGTCCTCGGTATGCTGGCTGGTTCAGCCTTGGTCGCAAACGGAGCAGGCTCCACTGTTGAAAGCATAGACAAGCTCAGGGGTATTGCTAATCCATCAAATTCAGTGAAAAAGGCATACGAAGATACAGCAGAGTTCTTCGGCTTTGATCCTCGTCTTGGTTTACTTGCATATCAAGTCGTTGATCTGACAACTTCTTATTACGGTATATTCAAGTTAACACTTAAGCCAGAAACATGGCGATTATTCAAATATCTCCCAACTGATTATTACCGTAAAATTCAGGTAATGAGTAAGCCTGCTCTCGCTCTTAAGGGGGTAGGAGCGGCTGTTAAAGGTGCAGGAATAAGAGTAAATCTCTATCAAATGAATGATAAAAATCAAAGCAACTAATTTTTCTGCTTTCTTGTAAAACGGTGTGCTTTCCATGCAAGATTTAGCGGTATGACGAAGTAAACGATTACTAAACCTATTATAAGAACAATACCATAGGAGACTAAGCTCTCATTGTGCCCCTTGTAAAGACCGTATGCAAAGACAGAAGCAATGATAGTGATGCAAACAACCCCTCCCCAAAATCTCTTACTCAAATCTAAAATAAGGCTCTTAGGTGAGTCTGTTCGAGATTCGTCTCTCTTTATAATATTTTTGAGTTTGCCATTGTCCTTTGCGGAAAAACCATTACCAAGAAGCTTTTGTTTGTAATCGTTCATTTCAAAAATCCCGGCTGAATTCTCATGCAGTAAATATAACAAGATTTATCGGTCGGGCGCCATATGTTCTTTTTACAGAACACTCACCATTTAGTTGAAGTGAACAGATCATGTGGCTAAAGTGTTATACTTCATTTATTAAAAAAATCAGTCTTATTGCTTTAATTTACGCCCTTGATATTTAAACTCAGGTCTATGCTCAAAAATTTTCTTTTGGTTTCTGAGCGTTTTCTCAGCTTCATATTCATTCCAAATTATATACTCAACTATGAACTTGTAGAAATAGAGGCCCGGTCAAGGCTTATGTTAGTTAGATAAAGAAGACTCACATCTCGGTATTATATCTGTCAATTGAAATCAGGGAGCATCAAATCATGCTCTTTAAATCCCAAATTATGGGTATTATGCGACCATATCAAAGACTGTTGTTTCCGAACTATGGCTTCTTCTTTGAGTAATCCGTTTTTCAACTGCAAATTCTTGTTCTGCTTACAGGTACTGTTTAGATTTCAGGCCTCTGTACGTCTGCAATTCCAGTATTGGAGCGGGCCTGATAATGCCATGAATCAGGCTGTTTCCCGTATAGAAAGGGTACTATTCAATAAATTTTCACCCCGAGTTGCGAACGCTCTCGCATGCTTGTTCGAAACGAACATTATCCGATATTTTTCCGACTCCAGCCCTGATAACCTTCAATAAAATAGTGACCCGATAAGCGCTACTGTTACCAGGGCCGCTTTCCCTGGTATCGGGTAACACCGTCATCTCAGGGATGAATCCTGCGGGTTGTCAGTGATATGATAGGCCCCATGTACGGGATTTTTTTCTCGCCGGTAGCCGGAATACTTTTGGCTTACAAATTGCGGATTCGGAGAGGCGAACAGCGTTTCACCTGAATTCCAAAGATGAGTAAATTCAATATGAAAGAGTCTGTAGACAGGGACCTCTCGACCCACACCCCAATGATGCAGCAGTACCTATAATATCAATTAATATGATGTTTTATCAGAAAATATTTTATAAACATCTGTTTTAGTCTACATATAGAATACTTTTTAAGAAAAATTTGTCATGCCATAACCTAAAAGTTATGTCTAACTCTCATCACAAAGAAATAATCTAACTTTCCTCTAGCTTCAGCTCCCTCAAAACTTCTTATCGCTTGCTCTTTCTGAGGAAATGTGGGTTTCAATTCTCCAAATCAGCCTTGCAGAAGAAAAAAAAGGTTGCAAGCGATTGAAAAATGATCAATTTTTAACCAGTTCATTTCTTAAGTAGTTTCATCAAGGCACTAAAATGATTGATAAAACCTATAAGATACATAAGGTTAGAGTTGCCCAGTATCTACGGATGTCTACTAATCATCAGGAGTTTTCGTTAGATAACCAAGCTCAATTCATCAAAAAATATGCTGATGAGCATAATATGGAAATCTTACATACTTATGATGATGCAGGTAAAAGTGGCGTATCCACAACTGGAAGGCATGATTTTAACAAACTCGTTAACGATGTTCTTACGAAAGAAATAAATATCGATGCCGTCCTTGTATACGATGTTAGTCGCTTCGGTCGTTTTAAAGATCCTCAGGAGGGTATTTATTATAAATACCTATTAAAAATGAACAATGTGGATGTCATTTATTGTGCCGAAAATCTACCAGAAAACAGTGAAACTGAAACATTCATACTGTCTTCACTTATGTATGCGGCGGGTGCATATAGTAAAAATCTTTCAATAAAAGTTTTTGCGGGGCATGTGAATCTTGTTAAGAGAGGCTATTACCAAGGTGGCACACCGGGATATGGGCTAAAAAGAAAGTTACTCGATAATAATAACAAACCGAAGATGCTACTCGCTCATGGTGAGAGAAAGAGCCTGCAAACAGATAGAATAGTCCTCGTTCCTGGCACCAAGAAAGAAATCGAGCTAATAAAAAAGATCTTCAATATGTTCATTTTTGATGGATTAAATGAGTATCTTATAGCCTCACTACTCAATCAGGAGGGGTATAGATTCAGCGATAAAACAGAATGGACACGAGGTAGAATACACTCAGTTCTTATCAATAGCAGATATACTGGCAGATACATATACAACCGGACCTCACAAAAATTAAAGACAAAAAGGATTAAAAACCCAGAAGAAGATTGGGTTGAATATAACTCTTTTTTTAAGCCTATTATTTCAGAAGAAAAATTCAGATTAGCTAAAGAAATTATCGATAACCGTTCTATAAAAATGAGCGATGAGAAGATCCTGGATTGTTTGAAAAAAATTCTTTCCAAGCATGGAAAAATATCAGGATTTATTATAGATGAAGAGGACAGTACTCCATCAAGCAGTGTAATTGCAAACCGCTTTGGAGGTCTTCTCAATGCCTATAAATTAATCGACTATACTCCTGAGCGAGATTATCAATACTTAGAGATAAACTCTTACCTGAGAAAAAAGCACAGTGATATTGTAAACAAAATACAAAATGAAATTATAAGCAGTGAAGTAAAGATACTTGAAAATAAACTGATTTCAGTTAATAAAGCCTTAAGTTTCTCTATTGTGCTTTCAAGATGTAAAAAAACAGGTTTAAACAAACATAGATGGGTAGTGCGATTGGACAGGAGTTTAAATCCAGAAATTAGCATCATTGCAAGAATGAACAGTCTCAACACTGAGCCTGTTGATTATTACATCTTACCGTCAATAGAATTTCTGGAACATGAGTTAAAAATCAAAGACAACAATAACCTTTTATTCGAAATGTATCGTTTCAATGATATCAAGCCATTCTTTGATATGTTATCAACTGATAAGGATGTAATGTAAATGCAAGATCAAAATGTACACATGGTGAAAATATCTTCTATTAAGGTGGTAATTCCTCGGTCAAGAAACAAATTTCGACATGCAGAAATAACAGAAAGCATAGATGCAAGTGGGCTTAGGAAACCAATAACCATTAGAAAAATTGTTGATAAAAAATACGATTTCGCACTTATTTGCGGTCAAGGCAGACTTGAATCATTGACAGCCCTGGGAGAGGAATTTGTTCCCGCATTTATATTGGATATAGACGAAAACCAAGCTTACATAATGAGTTTAGTCGAAAATATGACCCGAGTAATCCCAAGAGCGGGAGAACAATTCCAACGAATAAAAGAAATGACTGAGCAAGGATTAACTAATAAAGAGATATCGAACTCTACCGGGCTATCTTTGCACTGGATTACAAGTTTAACCATGCTTATTAACAAAGGTGAGAACAAACTTTTATCAGCGGTTGAATCAGGATGCATACCCATATCATTTGCTGTCGAGATTGCAAGGGTGGATTTCGAAGGTGGTCAGGAATTATTAATCAAGGCATTTGATGAAGGTCTGATAAAACATAAAGATGTTGGTAAAATTCGTGAAATACTCGACTCAAGGAATGAAGGTCTTAAGGGGTTCATTAATAATAATTTTGGAGTTGCCAAGAAAAGGAAGAAAATGACCACGGATGAATTACAGCAACTGTATCAGGACAACATTTCCCAACATAAAAAAATTAAAAATAAAGCTGAATATGTAGAGATCAAACTGCTCGTTGCAGGTCAGATATTCAAAGAACTTACCAGCAATGAGAGTTTTTCTAAAATAGTAAGTGAAGAGAGTTTACAAGATGTTGTGAAAGTCATAGTTAAAAACGCTGCTAATTGAGGTGTAAAATGATCAAATATTGCTTCAATGATAAATCGGTAAGTTTCAAACTCACTGATCTAACTTACACAAAAAAGCTTCCTACAAACTTTCAAATCAGTAAAAAATTCACACAAATAAAAAGCACTATTTTAGCCATCGGTTTAGTCGAACCAATACTTGTTTTCATTGATCAATCTGATAACTCTGTAAAAATTCTCGATGGTCACCTTAGGGTTGAGGCTCTTAAAGACTTAGGCGAAGATAAAGTTAATTGCCTTATTTCGACTACATACGACACCTACACTCCAAATAAAAAAGTCAATCGGATAACAATTATACAGATTCAACGAATGCTGAAAGAAGCAGTAAGAGTAGGAGTTCCTGTTGAAATGCTTTGCACTGCATTGAACATAAGTGTTGAGTCTTTGAAATCTAACCTATCAGTTTTGAAAGGCATCTGCCCGGAAGTGATAGAGTTGTTTAACGATAAAGATATCCCGCTCAATACCTTTAGAACCTTAAAGAAAATGGTTCCATTGAGACAGATAGAATGTGCGAACTTGATGGTAAAGTTTGAAAACTTTTCAACACTTTTTTCAGATTCTCTTTATCATAGCTCTTCCCCGGAGTGTTTAATCCAGCAACCTAAAAAGAAATCAGACTCAAGACTTGCAAATAGAAAAGCAATAGAAAGACTTGAAAAAGAAATGGCCCAAGTTCATTTTGACACTCAAAAAATTAAAGAAACATACGGCTCCAATAGCTTAAAACTGACAATTATCATTTCTCATATAAAGAAACTGCTTGAAAATCCAAAAGTGTTTCATTGGCTACTAAGGAACAAAAGCGATTATCTCAATGAACTGACTGAAATATCTGACATTAACAAGTTACCTTAAAGCTTGTTCTTTTGGGGTTTACATAACTTCCTTTTGTAAATGTTAGGATCTACATCTATTTTGCAGATCCTGACTTCGTATCCAAAATTGCTGATGCTCTTGTGAAAGTTCTTCAAGTTTATTTTTGAAAACAAAGGTAGATCTTCAGGGAGTTTTTTATTGGTAGCTATGGCGAAAACTAATTTGTAATTTTTAGCATCAGGCCGTATCATATGATCAGCTAATTTTATATGGGCAGGGAGTTTCTCATTTAGTTTTCCTCGGAACTCTGAATCGCTTATGAAAAGTTCAGAACCGACAAATCCTTGTGAGAAAAGATGGCTCATACTTTGTGAACCACTATAATATTTCACATGGATAAAATCTGATGCATCTTTAATAAGGTCGCAAAATTCAATTTTACTTTTACCCCCGCCGTGATGAATAAATTTTTGATCCATATGTGTAAATGTTTTGTCAATAAGACACACATTTTCATTGTAGTCTTCTTCTCTCTTAAAGGAGTATACCGGAAATTTATCAGACTCCTCATAATGTAGAATTTTTCTCATCTCATCATCAATTGTTGTTACGAATTTTCTATCGGCCACATACCATATGGAGTCTCGCAGGATATAGTTTTGATCGCCTTCTTTTATTTCAGCATAAATGCATCTATACAAAGACCATTTCTTTATCGATTCATAATCGGCATTCAAAACATGCAAGCAACTTCTTTTAAGTTCATCAACAGTAACATCCGCATTTTTTCCATTAAAATATTCACATATGTGATCGACTGACAAGCTTTCATAAATAATACTTCTTTGTCTTCTCTCGAAACAATATCCTATTTGATTTTCCCAATCCACAATTTCTGGCTCACCAAGCCATATGTCACTGAAGTCTCTTTGTTTTATTAAATCAATTAAAATAGAATCCAATATCTCAATTTCTGCCTCATCGGCTTCTTTGATATTATTAACCCATTCAAATTCTTCAGGAAGAGGTGACTGATAAATAGATTCTATTTTCGTTAATAACTCAGGTATTGATTTTAAGTCAACATCAGGAACAATTACAAAGGCATCTTTGCCCGTTATTTTATTTCCTAAAACGTCTTCAGTGGAAGTGCCTGTAAGGGTTGTTAGAATATCCATCTCAGAATCTATTTTGAGATTGTATATATCAACTTCCTTACTGCTCTGACTACGAGTTAGAATATTTGTTTCGTTATGACTACCTTTATCCAAGCTACGGATTTTTTTATGCTCGATACAGTTTAATGTTGTTTTAAGACCAAAACCTTTGACGATACGGTCATCATTGATTAAGTGATGGCCGGTTCCGAACGGAATAAGATATCTCGTGTTATCAACTTCTATAACCAGAACTGCTCCAGTGCTACTATTCATACCGAAGAAATCGGGCTTTATGTCCGCCTTTTGGCTTGTAAATAAAGTTGTCCACTCAGGTAGCACTGGGTCTGAAATTTGCTTTGCATAAAGGTATGCTCTTGCATCATTCATTTCAAATTCAATAGGTTTTTGGACCCTTTCCAAATTCAAAATTTGATCAATATCGTCCGTAATTCTCTTTGCTTTATAAATTGAAAGTTTTATCTTCATTATTTTATTCCCAATATCTTATCGGGCAAGTATATTTAATGAGTTCAATAACTCAGTGTCTAATGTTTCTCTTGCTGGAGTAGGCAATCCATTCGCTACTCTATAATTCTTGATGGCATTTCGTGTTGCAGGCCCCATACTTCCGTCAATATTACCGTTATAGAAGCCTTTATCGAGTAATGCGAATTGCACTCTCATGATTAACCGCTTACGTTTTTCTGTATCCGAAGTCAGCCCACTACTTGCACGGTTGGCACCTGTGGTTCCTGGTGAGTTTGTTGTAGTTGAGCTATCAGTATCATTAGAGCGAAGTGAACGGACAGTGGAGGAGGAAGACGATGACGAACGAGTTCCTGAACTGGATGAATCTGAGGTGCTTGGTGAGCTGTATGTTTTGGGATAGTAAGGGGTGCTTCCACCATAGTAGCCACCGCCTGATGAAGAACGGTGTGAGCTGTGGCTACGGTGAGAACTGTGACTTCTGTGTCCTGCAATGTAGAACGGCACTTCGGTATTGAGAGGGGCTATCACCAAATCATGCTCATTCAGGGTCATACCAGGTAAGTCACTGGCACCAGTAGATGAATCACTTGCCCAAACAGAGTTATTAAGAGCCAAAAATCCAGGAAGCAGAGCAGCGAAATTAAATTTTTTCATATTATTGGTCTCGGAGGTTGATGAAAACGGCCTTTTGATGAACTGAAATAACCAGCACAGGAAGACTTCTGAGTGCATTCATCACATTCTTTTGGATAGTAATTTTTCCAGTCAGAGATCGACTGTGTAGCAAAGCCCCATGCCCTTTCAGGAAGGTGACATAATGGATAATTGAAGATGGTAAGAGGGATACCTGACCTGTGTGCAGTGTCTAAAGCCGAAAGGATTTGTTCGCTGTAGTTGTCGTGCTCTATGAAGATTGATGACCAGTTCTTACGGGCCCATCCAATCGACTCTAACCCCATCAGGGAGATCTGGTTAATGTTAGAGAACACTCGGCCAGCAAACTCAACGATGTCATCAAGCTCTGTATAGTTCGCCTGAGTAGGGATGACTCTCAGTTCTATGTTAATCCCTGAGTTACCAGCATTGATCAGCCCCCTGACGGTATCATCAAATGCACCCTCGCTTCCTACCAGATAGTCATGAACTGTTGCTCTTGAAGAATAAAGAGGAATGCCAAAAGTGATTTTGATCTTTTCGCTTCGTTCTTTCATCTGCTGAGTGAAGCTGACATCAGCAAACTTCCGTCCGTTGGTTAGAACATGCAGAGCTGTATCAGGAGAGTTCTCGATGATGAAATCGAGGAAGTGCAGTAAGTCTTCGCCGTAGAGCAAAGGCTCTCCCCCGCTCACTCCCACTACTCCATTCAGAGAGAAGGAAGCGATAGCGAGAGCTGACTGGTTGAGAAGCCAGTCATCGTTTCCAGCTTTAGGAGGCTGAGAACAAAACAGGCAACTGTTGTTGCACCTTTCAGTGACCAGGACAGTGTTATGGTTTGCTCTACGGGACAGAATTACCCGGAGCATGTTGCCGTTGTTGACGATCCCAATGTCACCATCTTCAATGGAATCGAAAAGTTCCCGGCTCACAATCGAGTCTGCAAAATATACAGGCAGTCTGGAATCGAGTTGTGTTGCAGTGACAAGCAAATTTGGCAGATAGAATTGAGGATTTTCGGGCTTGGTTTTGCATAGGCGATAGAAGCCTTGATGAACTGGCAAGTCCGATGAAAACCGAAAAATATCGTTTCTCAGCACCTCAGACATAAGCCCACCTTTTGAGCATCTCAGTCATTGGTCCATCCTGAGAGATTTCATTCAGCAGGAAGCGGAACATCCCTTTGTGATACTGGCAGAAGGTTGACCGACTCTTGTCACCAACAGGCTCGCCATGAACACTGATGTTCTGACAAGGATCTGCTCCACAGAAAGGCTGATATGCACACGTGTCACAACCCGGCATGGCAAAGTTAAATGATGATGAGAGAGCGGAACGGTAATATTCGTTGCTACTGAATGACAGTGAGGCAAACTCTCCTGCACTGAAATCTGCTTCCGGGTTTACTTTCTGAAGCATACGGCTTTCATCGCTACCGTAGACCTTGCCATCATAGTTGAACAGGATGCAGTTCAGCACGACTCCGCTTGGTGATTTCAGATCTGCATAACCACTGAAGCCTGGATTGAAAATCCGCTTTAGATGGATTGAGGCTGAGTGCTCAACGACAGGTATGCCCTTCTGATTCTGAATCAACACTTCCTGCATCAACTCTTTATAAAAATCAAAATATTCAGGCATTGAAAGAGTGAAGCTCTGCTTCTGAGCAAACCCATAAGGACTTACCGGCCTGATAAACATGTCGGTTAGGTCAAGAGACAGATGAGCATCTACTATGGAAGCTGGCTCTTTTGTCAGCTCCTTAGTAACTGTGGTTACCGTAGCTACCCGGTTTGCTCCCAGCTCTTCTGTGATTTTTCTAATGCCCGTGACGGCTTTGTTGTGAGCCTGAGAATCGGTGAGGATACGGTTTTTATTATGGACGGCTTCATTACCATCAAGAGACACAGAAAAGGTGATATTCCGGTCTTCAACCCAAGAGAGGATACTTTCATCGAGTATTGAGAGACTCGTGGCAATAACCATTTCAAAAGCATCACTACCTAACGAACTCACACACTCCTCGTAAATTGACTGGACGATATCGAACCTGAGAAGCGGTTCTCCGCCCTGAACTTCTATTTTGTAAGGTGAAGTGCCCAGCTTCTTAATAGTGCTGACGATTTGTGGTATCAGTCCGGGGTTCAGGTCATAGCCGTCAGCGGTAACCGATGCTCTACTGACCTGACAATACTTGCATGTGTGATCGCACCTGAGAGTCGGCACAATCATGAAGATTGGTCTGACGGCCAGTTCGTTCATCAGTCGCTTGGCAAAGGCCGAACTAAGTGAGGCTTTTGAAACTGCCTGATTCGCATCGTCTGCAATGAACAATCTGCTTTCAAGTAGCCGGGAGGTTGTTTGTTCAGAAGGAAATTTGTTATCGGCAAGAAGATGTAGCTCTTCGTCATTGACGAAGCTGTGAAAGCCAGCAAGGTTGCTGATGAAGACTTTGCCATTGCTCAGGCGGTCAAAGTTGAATGGCATAGTGTTCATTGAGAGAGTCTCGTATCGATGCTCCTCAAAACATTGTCGATGATAGAAGCCCTGACCTGTCCTGTATGTGCCTGAAGCTTCTCCCTGAGCTTGTAATCATTCAGCAATCGCTCAAACTCGAACTCAACCTCGTCGTTCCAGAGTTCGAACGAAACGAGCCAGTTCTGATCGTTTTCATCAAGCTTCCAGCGGGTAACAGCACTCATCCAATAGAGGCTGTTACGAAGCACCCATTCAGAATACATTGTTTTTGATATGTTTTTTTGCATAACATTACCATCCAGAAAGTATCAAGGAAGGAATCAAAAATTTTTGTTTATCTTTCAAAGAAAGCAATAAACCTCGAAAAAAATGACCATAAACAGCAATATCAAACAACCATTTGTTTTTATTACATTTTATTTTATTGAGTTACAGAAGATTCTTATTCTGCAATAATAATCATCATGGATCAAAATGTAAATTTGTTTTGAAAAGTTTTATGATGCATGTCAGTATGATTACTATAATTAATGATTTGATTGCATTTAGACCAATAAGGACTTTTACCTAAGCTATTGATTTCAATGTAATGATGGAGACTCCCTCTAATGCCTGAGATAACCGCAGAAAATGTTTGTTCCACATTTCAACAGTCACTGCATGATTCTGTGGTTATTGAGAGAAATGGCGAGGTGTTCAAAAGTTGCCCTTCGTGCTCCAGCAATGCAGGCATACATGTTTTCTACAAATATGATGATTTTGGTATGAGAAATATGGGTGATGGTAGATTAATCGTCCAGTCATGGTGCCAAGGATGTAGATTACAAGACGGCATGAAACCTAAATTAGTTTTCAAATGTTAGCTATTATTTAATATACTTTTCAATAAGTGTAACAATAAAATTTATAATAATTGAAAAAATAAATGCAAGTTTTTATTTCATATTAAATTTTCATTAAAGTGTTTGCAAACACTGCAATTTTGCCCTATAAATGTATGCTAAACAACGTTGTCAATTTGACATTAGCATTTAATATCACGTTTTTATTTTTTTCTAGCACTTATCAATAAATTATTTATGAGGTGAATAGTGAACATATTCCATATTATCGTTGTATATGATCATGTAGATAATACTAACCCTCCTGTTTACTTTATATTTGACTCAAGAAATTCAACTATTATATACGACGTAAGTTATAGTCTCAATGATGCTCTTGGCATGTTGGCATGGGCTTACGAGCAGGATGCCTCGACCTTAACATATCAAAACCACCCGACGAACATATCCATTAACATTTATACTTATGATTTTGATAAAAATAAAATCATGCAAGTATATGTCAACAACTCTATTAAAATAAACCCTGTCGAATTAACCACTATAATTAAAAAACAGTTGCAAAAACAGTCAAAATTCTCAATATAAATTTTCAATCATAAAAAAATAAGTATTTCATTCATATCAAGCAAATCTGACTTAGAGGCGATAAAGATTACTTCTTTGTTGAGGTAGTCTTTAACATCATCAGTTTCGTAATAAATGAAATTTTGATCTTCTCTGAAATCTGATGTTACGGTTAAAATTACTCTTGCGGACAACCTGCCACTCGGCGCTCTCAATTCTACTTTTTTTATTTCTTTAACTATACCTTGAAAACACCAGCTTATTTTTATTTCTTTATTTATATTTACAATCATACTTATCTCCTCTTTTCTATTGAATAACATATTTTTTAAATAAAGCAAGGGCTAACTGAGCGATGCTCAGTTGCCTTGCTTTTTCTGCCCTTCGGTTGAAAAAGAAAGATAAAAGCCACCCCACAAGCATAAGCCAACCCATTGACACTATTGATCTTTATGGTATTTATTACATATAGCAAACGGACTTGTTATTAAACCTAAATATCAAAAGGAGTTGATATGGAAAAAATAAATATTATTTTCGATGATGAGTTTCCTTCTTCATTTACCAATGATCCTATGGCAAAGAAGCTACCGCCTAATCGTCTTCGCAGATACTCTGTGACTGTCAGATTAAATGAGGTTGAGCTGAGCAAACTAAACCATTCAAGAGGACAGCTAAGCAGGAGCTGTTGGCTGAGATCTTCAGCTTTCAAGCAATTGCCTCCCTTAGTTCCAGAAGTGAACAAAGAAGCCTGGCATCAACTGACGGCTTCTCTGCAAAAGTTGAATGACCTCACTTCATTTCTTATTCGTCGCGGATCGGATGCTCAGCCTTTAAGTAATGAGGTCGATACTCTCAGGCTGAAGCTATCTCATGTGAGAGATGCCCTGCTCTCACTCGATAAGTGATTTTCCGCTCGTGAAAGGAATGCAAAAAATCCGCAGGGGTAAGTGCTTCAAAGGTGTTGTCTCATATGCACTTGCCCCAGCATCTCATCACAAAACAGCTCCTGTAATAATCGGCGGTAACATGATTGGCTTATCTGTCGATGAGGTGACTGTTGAGTTCATGCGAACACAGAAGCTCCGCCCAGATGTGCAGAAACCTGTCTGGCACAACTCTCTTCGCCTTCCTGTAGGAGATTCAATCAGTAATGAGCAGTGGAAGCTTGTTGCTGACGACTATATGAAGCGAATGGGCTTCAGTGATACTCATCTCCGTTGCTATGTCCTCCATGATGACGAGGCCGGCCAGCACATACACATAATTGCTTCTCGCATCCGTATACCTGATGGCCAGCTCTACCTCGGCAGAAATGAGAACCTCATCAGCACCAAGATCATTCATGAGCTTGAGCGTGATCATCTGCTTACACGAACCAAAGGTCCATCTCCTCCTTCAGCACCCAAAGTCAGGAAAGCTGGCAGGAATGAAGAAATGATGGAAGCAAGGATAGGCAACAAAGCACCAAAGAAAATCATTCAGGAAGCAATTGAGGCTGTGCTGAGTTTCTATGGCACCATCACCATTGACGATTTCATCTATGAACTCGGTAAGCAAAATATAACAGCCAAAGCGAACATTGCTTCCACGGGTAAAATGAATGGTTTCTCATTTGAGTATGCAGGAATCGCCTTCAAAGCCTCCCAGTTAGGTAAAGCCTACTCATGGTCGAGTCTGAGCCAGAAGGTTACCCTCACCGCTACTGTCGAGCCTCATGTGATTGATGATGCAGGGTTGCCTGAGGAGGAGTCAGAAGCAATAGAAAGACTGGCTAACATATATGACGAGCCAATGTTCCACTCCCCTGCTATTCCACATATTGAGGAGCCGAATATCAAACAGAATGGCAGGGTTCGCTGGCTACTATGGGTGCCATACCTGAAGCAGATTATCCAGGCCTTGAAAGCAACGGGTCTGAGCATTCTCAAGCCGTCAATCAAGATGAAACCTTTCCCCTTCGTTACCCCCACCCAAAACCTTGGCGATAAAGAACTACTCGCAATCATCAAAGAAAGCACTACTGGGAAAAAAAGATTTTCTTTTTGATGCCTCTTAAACCTGCTAGTTATCAGTAATTTAAAACGACGCATTAAGTCAAATGAGCTATCTATTCTTATTAATAATCATATTGATAGGAAACACCGATCGATCGTTTTTACAGATCAATTTTACCATCATGATAGTCTATGGCTATCAAAAAGATCTGATCGATCGGTACAAATGATTTGCTAGACACTCATTACTGGCCGTAATGTAACTTCAAATGAAGCGATATAGCTCACTGATTTATCAGCAAAATAAGCTGATGGATGCGTGCGCTCTGAATCCAACGAAACAATACTGGATGGTTCTATGACAACAATGACTGAAGTTAAGCAGCCTAATTTCCTGATGATGAAGCGAGTATGGATTGCTATCGCTTTACCAATCGTAATTTTTTTCTTTTTGGGTATGCAAGGCTTAGTTCAGCTTGCGATGATTTGGGTTTTCGTAAGCATTATGCTTTTGATGTTCGCCTATAAGAAGTTCAAAGTTAAGAAGTGGAATGCCAGCACCAGGGATTATTTTAATGAAAAAAATGATGGTATCTACAGTCATGAATATTTCAGTTCATTGATGATCATTGATACCAATAAAGGAAAAGTTTTCTTAAAAGAAGAGAACAAACAAAAAACTTATAACCTTTCAGATGTAAAGGAGTGGAGATATAATTTATCACACGGAGGCGAAATTGTTGGAGGCGGTTTAAATAGCCTGACCCTAAATAATATTAACACTAACAAAAACCTGTATGAATCTGGCTTCTTCGTAACTGTAAATGATGTTCAGCAACCAGAATGGCACATTCGATTTTTCCCAAAAAGCGGGCATATCAATACTCAAGATGGTGTGAGAGATCTTGAACTTCAGCTTAAGAGTTGGATGCAAGTCTTCGATCAAGTGTTTAATAAATAACTATTAGGTGTAGAAACTACTCCACTAAAATCTGGATTAAACCAATGCTAAATAAAGAAAAATTGTTAGTTGCTTTGATTGCTATATTTTTAAGTGGATGCCAACAAATTGAGTCTGGTGTAAACACCATTGATTCGTCGATAAAATCGCTAAATGAAAATTTAAGCACAAGTAAAAAAACCAAAACCCAGGACGGCGGTCAGAACATTGCATTATCTTCTGCAAAGTCAGTCAGTGGTTTAGGTAAAATTTGTTACGATCATGATAGCAACACCACAATATCAGAGAAGAAATGGACAGGTAAGGTTGTTAGAATTCAGAATGCTAAAATCCTTAGGGTGTCAGAGTTTAACAGTGCCAAGACACTGGGTGCTGATACTCATGGTGAATACGGAATTTTATTTCGAACAACTGATTCAAAGAAATGTATGGGAGTTTTACATATCCAATACTATGATGGTTTAGAGAGTGATATTGCCAGCTTTAAAAAAGACGAATTGATTACTGTTACCGCAAAAATCAGCAGTTTTTCAGGTGTAAGTAACTGGTCGCAGTATACTGAAAGCCAGAGCTTTTCTACTGTAATTGATTTAGCTGGTGATGTTACTAAGCTATAACGCATATGATAAAAAGCGGGGTATTACATCCCGCTAATTCCTCATGAATTCCTTCTTCAGCATTAAACAAAACCTTTATAAAAGATGAATTCCTTCACTGGTTCTTATAGGTTATAATCAGATCAAGCGATGAAGGAGATGAGCCATGACAGAAACGATTACCAGAGAAGAACTTAAAAAGTATGGATTTACGGATAACCAAGTAAATATATTACAAGAATACTCTGACAAAGATAACAAGCCTTTCCTAACTCTTCTGGAAGAACTGAAGAAACGATTTTATGCTGGAGTACTTTTAATATCTTTAATGACTATCGCTTTGTTGGCATCGGTCGTCAACTATGATAATGGGCATTTTATTGGTGTCGTTGTAGTTTCTATTATTTTATATGCATCTGTATTATTTTTGATCCCAATGCAATTTGGCTACAAGGCAATGAAATATTTAAAGGCAAAGAAAAATTCTCTTTAATGATTTTCATTTCTTCCGGTGTGAAGGTCATACATCAGCTTCAAATTAGGCCCATTACTGACAATTTTTAGAGCAAGAGAAGCTTTGCTTATATTGTTAAAGTGACGGGCATAATCGCTTGGTATGTTTCTGAACAATCTCCAAGCATCAGGCTTAACAGTAAACTTCAATAGTCCGTATGCTGAGAGTCCTACATCCATTGCTGTGTAAGCTTCCCTGCCTGTAGTTGCATCGAAACCAAGGAATTCAGCCGAAGCGATGTAACCCTCTTTAACCCATCCAGTATGTTCTTTCTCGCCTATTAGTGAGTATACACTTTCCTCGACAGAGTTGGCTCCGTGCATAACCAGGAACAACCCTGCTCCGGCACCAACAACATTCCCGGTGACAAAGGAAGCGACAAAGATTCCAACACCTGTTACAACCTGAAAAGCTCCAGTAACCACCCCTATACCATTGATGATATAACCCAGTTCGTTCTGGTAACCTTTGACCAATTCTACTGAAGCATGAACTACGGCTTCACCGCTTCTGAGCATACGGTCCTGGATTGACAAGTAATCTTGCTCAATCTTTAGATTTTGAACACATTCCTGGCACTCATTTTCAGATTTTGAATTACGTATTGTATGAATCTGATTATCAATAAATTTTTGGATCTCATTTTGAAACTGCAATCTGGCAAAACCGTCCTTAAGATGGATCGCTGAGATAAAATTTGCTTGGCTAATTAACTGATTAGCCTCAGCATTTGCCATGACTAAAAAGTAATTTAGGAATCTGTTTTTATCGAGGTAGTTGTCCATGCATTTGCCCTGTGCGATTATAGATCCAGTAATATATTTAAACAGATTCAGTTGAAAACGAAAAGAGGAAGCTCGAATGAACACGGACATCTACCTGAAAATCGATGGCATCACTGGCGAGGCTAAAGACAGTAATCATGCTGGATGGATTAACATTGACTCATTCACATGGGGTGCAAGCCAGCCCGGTAACATGTCCGTTGGCGGTGGTGGTGGAGCTGGTAAAGTGAGATATCTTGACCTCAGTGCACAAGCACCGATTGATAAGGCAACTCCAGCTATCATGCGGTATGTATCTAACGGAAAACATATAGCTAAAGTCGAACTATCAGTCTGCAAAGCAGGAGGTAGTCAGATCGAATACTGTCGTATCACCCTTGAAGAAGTATTGATTACTAATGCAATTTTTAATGGGTCTTCACAAAGGGATCTCGTAGGTATGACTTACCAGTTCCAGGCTTCTAAGGTCAAAACACAATACTGGGAGCAGTCCTCTACTGGTGGTAAGGGAGCTGAGTCCCAATCGGCATGGAACATTAAAGAGAATAAAGAAAGCTAATTTTCAATTAGTAATCTTCAAAGCACTCTTTAGGGTGCTACAGATGAATAACTAATAAAGGTCAGAAAATGCTTGATAACAAAGAAACCACCCTTAGATTCAATTCTCCTATAGTAATGAAATTATTAAGTTTAGTTCCTTTGGCTGGGATCATTTACTGTTTAGGGGCATCAAGTCTTTGGATATATCTAAACAGATTAGGACGTCTTGATGTCTTTTCTTTGGTTTTAGAAAGTGAAAAAACATTTGATATCATCGCCTTCTTTTTGATCATGTCGATAATATTATTCATGCTTTTATTTTATAATCCATCCGCATTAATGATTCTGTTCTTCAACAACAAATTTTACAAGAGTGAACGTTATCCTGAAACAATAGAATATTCGAGTAAAGCGATATTAATAACATCTATACTCTCAACAACAGCAATTTTTTTCATAGCATTTTATTCATTATTTGAACTAACTTCAAAAAACATATGGACCTTATTCGCAACAGCGACTTTAGTGAATATTTTTTGTTTGTACTTCTTTAATAAAAGTTTCCTGAAAGGAGGAGCTTTATATACCAGTGTAGCTCTATATAGATACAAATGGTATTTGATATTCACATCGTTGTTAATTGTAGTGATAGCTATAACTCCTATGACTGCCCTATCCTTATTTATCCCTTTAGTTGAAATTAATGATGACTCAACTCCTGAAAGTCTTGCAAGTGTAGCTCTTGTTTCATTAACTATTATAATTATATCGCAGGTTCCAGCAACACTATTTCTTCGAAAAAAAGACATACCCTCATCGTTTAAAAGAACATGTTTATCGATTGGATTATCTCTTATTTTATTAATTCTGGTTGCTTTTGTTATTAAACCAATCCCCATAATGATAATAGACATTTCAATGAAATTATCAGGAGTAACAGACTTTAGAGAACATAACTATACAATTAAGTCTGATGATTATCCTATAGAAATTTTTGATTATCCAAATTGGAATATGCAAAAAAATTTAGCAAATAACAAATACACTATCAAAGGCATTACTTTTTTTTCATACAAAAACATAAGCTTGGTTTGCCCAGTCGATATAAAAAAGACATATAAGGAAGCAAGAAAATTTTCAATATTCGACAAGGATTTCGATGAGAACACCTTAAATAATCTCGATAAAAAGATGCAATTATGTTTCGTTTTCGACAAAAGTAAAATTATTCAGTGGAATAACCCAACCTAAAAAAAGGATCGTAATTTTATTTCTGTAATTACGGTCCTTAACATTTAAATTTGCCTTAGTTTACTTTTTGTTGATTTTTCTTTCATCGAAAATGAGTGTTGTTCGAAACTAACTTTCTGTTGCTTAAATATTTTTTCAACATCGTGATCATTCCATATTATATATTCAACAATGAATTTATAATAATAAAGAACTCTTTCCAAACTAACTGTATCAGGTATTGTATGAAAATTAGGGCTAAGCAATGCAGATGAGAGAACAGCAATAATATTACTCGGCCCTTTCAAATGAGGATTTTCATAGTCTTGCTGATACTTCAAAAAATATCCTACACAAAATAAGTAGGCATCCTGCACAATCTTTTGTTTATTACACTGAGACTCATCATATCTAATTATGAATCTATTAAGTAAAATCAAAAACCTTTGATCTGGCAAATATCTTTGTAATCCATTCATAGTAAGCATCCTTGCTAGTTTGTCATCCGTGACATATTATTTATAACGTATTCTATTTTAAAATCAACTTTTCTCACCTTAATAATATTACTCTTTATGAGATTTCTCTCTATCAACTGGTATTAGTGGGGCATTTAGTTGATGTTCTTTAATACCATATTTGTAAGCATTAAACTGCCATATTATGAACTGTTGTTTTAAAACTCTGACTTCTTCTTTGAGCGATTCATTTTTCAACTGCAAATTTTTTATCTGCTGTGAAGCAATGTTGAGATTTGCAGGTCTTTTGACTTCAGATGCTCCAGATTTTATGTTCTTCTTTTGAAGCTCAAAAGCCCTAACTATCTCTTTATGCTGACTAAGGGATTGTCTTGTCGGTCTCTTACCCAGAAGCTCTGTAACAGAGTCACAAAGGTTTTCCCAGGTAAACTTACCCTGCTTTGAACCTTGCCAACCTGCAATACAATTTATAATTATTTGTAGATCTTTATTGGTTAGGTGTTTGGCCATTAATTTTCTCCTTGTTTGTTATCTTGTCATCCTTCTTCATTTCTAAAATCCGAGACAGGTGTGAAAAATCGTCACCATGTGTTCTTATAAGCGAACCATCAGGTAGTTCGGGATTTTCCATCAATGCAACAATCCCCTTCACTCTTTCAAGTGTCTTGGTTTGATGCTGATACCACTTGTCAGCCCCAAGTTCCTCTTCACTGATAGCTTCTTTAGCCTTATCAACGAGGTCTTTGGTCGTATCAAGTAAGGACCTGAGCCTTTCGAATTTCTGCTTCTCCCCTTTGACACATACCTGCTCACTACAGTTGATACAATCAAAGTATTTGCTACAGGGAGCAAAAGTATAATCATGTACACAATATCCATACTCAGTAGTATGAACAGCACCATGCTCTAACTTATTTTTTAATTCATGAATAGTTGAAATTTCAAAGTTCTCATTCACATCACTATCGCAGGGAATTATGTTATTTTGATTAATCCCCAGAGCTTTCACTTTTTCAATCATTTCATCTTCAGTGATGTGGTTATAAACTCTGTTCTGGGTAATGGACACTCTACCTGACCACTTTGCTATGTCCAGTTCTCCGAGGCCTCCTCTCTGGGCGAGAGTGTTGAGTAAATGTCTTGCTTGATGAGTTCTGAGAAATAATGGTTTATTATCCTCATCGTGATAACCATGCCTTTCGAAAAGATTCTTATGCTTACTGATTTTTGAATAGCCTAACTCTTTAGAGAAGAAGGTATTTGTTATTTTAAACAAATCATTACCAGTTTGACGTTTCATGCTGAGCTGATTATCGAATAGAGCACAAAGAGCATTACTGAAGCGAACATCCTTTTCCTTATCAAACCAGATTTCTCCGCCTCCTTCTTTTTTCATCTCTTCCTCAAGTATCTTACTTCTTGCTCTTGAATTTTCAGATAACTTTAACAATCTCTTAATTGCAAGTTTGGCAGTAGGAACCATAATTTCAGGTATCCACTTAATGTTCGCCCCAAAGCCTTTCAATGAATAGAATCTCAGACCATAGCATTCTTTTCCTTCCCTATTCTTTTCAACAATTTCACAATCAGCTCTAAGTGATAATATTTCAGTTATACGACTGGGTGCGCACATCAGCAATGCAAACACTGAAGTAACAAACAGGTCTCTTTCGTGAAGGTCATAATCATGCATAGAAAAGATCTCACCAATTGCTCGTAATGCTTTTTCATTAGGCAGTTTCGCTAATCTGGCATTGTCTGCATTATCAGAGATCGACAGCCTTGATTCAGGTGGTCTGATGTAACTACTCCACTTCATTAATCCACAATTAAGGATTTCTTTCTCATTCAGGAAAGCAACCAATCTCTCCATAAATTTACCACAACTATATGCAACTCCTTTAGTGTAGTTTTCATTAATGTCTGACAAGCATTCATCGAGAATTACTGGGTTTAGTGATTTTATGTCACCAGACCCAGTTAAGGCTAAAAGATTTTTTTCAATCACCCTAAGCACAATGGGAAAAGTTAGTTTATCGAATCCTCTAAGATTAGAGCAAAAAATATATGCTACATATGATTTGCAAAACCCAATGTAAGAGTAATCAAGATCTTCTGCCTTACTGAACGAGTCCAACTTAACATTCTTTATCTTAAATTTAGAAAATTTAAATATTTTCTTCCAATGATTACTCTCCCATTTGTTATCAAATAGATTTCCACTTAGTTGTTCTTTGCAATTTAGAATAAATTCGTTAAGATTTTTCTCTGCTAAGATTTCTGTTCTATTCCTAAAATTGATTATATCACTTTCATTCATATCTATTGCTCCTTTGTAATTTTAAAGTCTCACATTTTTTTACTACTTCTTCTACAGCCATTATTGTTCTGTCTAATGTTTTACTCATTGTTTCATCATTAGTATCAGTCATGATTCTTTCTCTTTGTTTTAATAAATGATCTCGTAGTTCTATATGTGGTGCATCAATAAATGGTCGAAAGTGATGGCAGGTATAACAAGGGACTGGAACATTAGCCTGACATGATTTACAACCACCACATGCTCCAGTGACCTCCCCTGATAAATCCCTTATTGCTAATTCATTTTTCTTTATTGAATTATCACCCTGAATTTTACCCTGGAAAAAACCAGCATATTTTTGCATTTGGTTTCCCACTGCTTCTTCAATTCTTGCAACATGATCAGCATTAAACTCAACGTACACCCCCGTATATTGAGTTGTGGAGTGATCTAATAGTTCTGCAATGACTAATTCGCTGGCACCTTCTCTCGCAGCTCTTGTGCCAACCGTATAACGAAATCGTCGAGGGTTTACATTTAATCTTTCATAAGTTCTTTCCGAAATAATATTTTCTGTTTTAGCAATAAAAGTAAGTGTCTTATTTATCTTCACAGAGTATTCGTGAGCTTTATCCGATACAAATATTTCTCTCAGTTCGTTATTGATTTTGAAGCTTTCTAACTTTTGCATTGATATAAATAGCGGTGTATTTCCAAGTTCTTTATCAGTTAACTCTCTTTTAAGTGTGCTACGAGTTTTTTCGATGCTCAAATCACACTGCTTACGGAGTAAATCGTACAATTCTTTTGTCACCTGAAAGTTTCTAAAAGCTTCTCTGAATCCCAAGCCTTGCTTTATCCTTGGGATGCTAATAACATAAGAATAGCTGTTCTCATTTACTTTTAATCTTCTTATATCAGATACCTTCATCTGTGAAATCTGTAGTGGCCTTCTTCCAGTTGCGCTTATCAGCAAAGCCATTGCTAATTGAGTAATATCTATGTTTCCCTTATCATATGCTCTATAGCAAGCTTCAAGAAAAGATTGTAATTCGATATCAGTAAATGGGCCTTTAACTTGATCTCTTCTTCTTACGACTTCTCCTTTTTTATTGTCAGGGATTATCAATTTACACAAGAAATCATATGCATCTTCATCTATTCCAGAGTAGCCCAATTCATACCATTTTTTTATGAGTATCCTTACCGATGACATAATATTATTGTTCTTGCCATCAGATCCTCTAAACCTCACAAGGGAAAACTCATCAACTCGCTTTGGCTTTACCTTTACAATAAACCTCCTGAAATTATTATTTATTAATTTAACTGAAGCAGGACTTAACTCACAAGCCAGATATTTAAGCACCTTTAAGTATCCTTCCATTAATTCTCTATCAATTACATCCTTAACCATTTTAATATTTACCGTCACATTTCGGCTTAGCCTCCATGCCTCATCATTTAGAGAAAAGTAATAACCTTTCGTTTTAGCTTCATAAGCGCTCTCATTATCTTCACTAACAACATCTACTTTTAACATTAAACACCTCCTCTATTAATCATATCTTTCTGCATATTCAGAGCTAACTCTGCGGCCTTGTTTTCGGTGAATCTTCTGTTATAAGTAGAAGCAGTCCCCGAACCCTCTTTCCAGCCCATGAGTAAAGACCTCATTTGTTCTTGCTCATATTGATTTGGTGGACTCTCCATGCGGTCCATCTTTGAAGAAAATTCATAATTCCAGGTGTGTCTTAATTTATGCCCTGTCATTCTGGAAAGTTCCGGGCAAGAAATCCTTAGGGCATTAATGATTTTATGATATGCCTGAATAGATAATGGTTCTCCAAAGGTATTTCCCTTTTTATGACAAATAAAAAGATAACCATTATCCTTTTTCATTCTGTGCTTTCTTCTTTCGACTTTAATATAATTGGAAATTTCCTGACTTAAGTCATCAGATATAGACAACTTTCTACTTAATGTTTTAACGAGCGGTTGTTTAATCCTTGAGTCATGAGGATCATCAGCTCTTCTGTTTATAAAAATTGTCTGAGAACCTATATCAATATCTTCGATTTTGATGTTTAGTAGCTCTCCTGCCCTCAATCCCAAGTTATAAAGAATCTGTATCATTAGTCTATTTCGCCTTTGAACATCAGAATTAAATGGATTCATTTCTGAACCTATTTTCAAAATCTCAAACAAAATATTAATTTGATTTTGATTGAGGTTTCTATCTTTTGCTGAATCTTGGTTCCTGAATCTGATCTTAGGTCTATGACTTTTCAATTTCGCAATGAACTTTTCGATAAGCTTGTGATCTCTTTTATAACTCACTGTGAAAAAGTCACATAACCATTCAAGATATTTAATAATTGCTGTTAATCTGAAGTACTGAGTATTACTATTAACCTTGCACCCACTATCAAGACTTGCAACCTTCTCTTTTTTCATTCTCTTAGTTATAAATTCTTTTAGTCCATCAATCTCTTGAAGATTAAGAAACTCTGCTGTTCTGATCCTTGCCTCTATATCTATCTTCTTAAAATTTAAAAACCTGTAAAACAAAGCTATACTCGCTGAATGTAGCTCAATAGTTGAAATAGATTCGTTCTTCTTTCTTAATTCTGATGATATATATAAACATGGATAATAAAGTGGCACTTTTGAAACTTTATCAGTGATTATGCAACATCTCTCCCCTGTATCCATTATTATTGTATTAGTTACTATTCTATCCATATGTCTCCTTATTTTATTTACATTTTTTCAGTTCCAGTTTTGTCTAAAAAATCTTGCAAAATAGGTATATGTATAACCTACATAGAAAATGACCTATAAGTATCTTGCAAAGAAATTATTGTTTTTTACTTAAAAAAATCAGTAATATCAAGTGGATCTAAATTAATTATTGCATTTATGTATAAGGTAGATAGAAGGTTTATTCTATTTACCTAATACTAACTATTCACTATTTTATCCCTTGGTATATCTCACTTTCAAATAATTTCAGTAAAGTATTTTGCAATATTCCCCTGAATAAATCCTTTATATCTTGCATTTTTAAATTAATTCTAATCAGAATTATTATTTAATTAGCACACCAAAAACACTTAGTCAAATTTAATATACCATCCTATTTGTCCACTACCGAATTAAGGATATAATTAAAAGGTTTTTAAAGTTGATATTTTACTAACATGAAATCGTGGGTGAGGATGGTAGTTATAAAAATAAAAACCAATTTTAAATAATGGGATATCAATAGAAGGGGTTTAACTTAGCACTAAAAAGAATTTCATTAAAAATAAAGTAAAGAAAGGCCAACCCAACGAAATGGGTTGGCTAAAAAATTTTCTAGATCATAAAATCATCAAGCTTTTTACCAGTGTCGAGAGCATATTTTATAGCTTTAGGTGTACGCCCCTGCCCCGTCCAGCTTTTCTCGTTGCCATTTTCGTCCGTATATTTATATTTTGCAGGTCGAGGAATGCGACTTGATTTTTGTTTTGCTGATGTTGAGCTTGACCCATAGTTACTAAGTAATTCCTGTGGGTCGATTCCCTCAGCAAGAAGTTGCTCACGGATAGCTTCAAGTTTTTCTTTTCTCTTTTCTCTTTCTTTCAAGCCTGACTCTTCTTCATGACGTTTTTCTTCAACGATTGATGTCAGTTTTTCAAGAATTTCTTCGAGAATATCCAGTGAGATTTCACGTGATTGTGCTCTTAAAGTCCGAATATTACTAAACACTTTAAATTCTTCGCTCATTGCGAACCTTCCCATTTTAAAATTTATGAAATGCTACAAATATTTTACTCATTGATATTAGTCGAAGAATTCTGAGTGTCACCTATAAAAGCCAAAATTATGTAAGAAAAGCCTAATCCTTAAGATTCCTTCGTCGTTTCTAAGAATTTCTCAGAAATTTATTTATTTCGTGCTTTTCTTGCATCGTAACAGAATTCAATATCATTCGCTTTAAGACTTCAACAAGTGTTGAATGCCAGATTTCTCTCTCATCAGCCCATGCCCAATCTTTGAGTAGTGCATCTTCAATCGAAAGCCATATCAAAACATAATCACTGTCTTTCAGGTAACCTTTAAAATAGTCATCTGTAACCCTGAGAGCATGACCGACAATCGCCCTCCCGTTACTTATGGTCCAAAATGGTTGCGGGCAAGTAAAATCTGATAGGGATGCGAATGCCAATCCCCTAACCTGAGCGGCCTGCATGGTGCCACTAACTTTATGATTGTTTCGCCAAGCCCTAAGATCGCCAAGCAAATAATTCACCCGTTGGTTGCGAGCTTTGCTTTCAGAGGATTGATACTGCACATACGGTGGACCATCACCATTCTGACGGTAACGAGCAAGAGTTTTAACACTTACTCCCAAATACAGTGCTGCTAAATCTACCCCAATGGTGGCATCATCTGGCATGTCACCAAACAAACTCCAGACCTCTGACATTTCTCTCAAGGTTTCAATAGCACTCATGCTTGCTTCCCAGAATATTCAGGTATTGGTGGGTATTTTGCTGAAGCCAGTAAATTATTATATAACCCTGGCGCAGTCATCAGTATATGTAGCTCAATCCGCTGTAGTGCCTCAAACACACGGTTTTTGTCCGGTTCAGTATATCTCTCGGTAGGATCGGTTGTGTTACGGTGATTCAGGAGTTTCTTTACAACAGCATAGGAGCCAATCTCTTCAGCGATCCTTCCAAAGGTTCTCCTCAAGTCATGAGTTCCCAACTTAACGATTCCAGCCTCTGCACAAAGATACTCTCTGAGGCTTTTACTGTCGCTGTAATGACCAGCTTGGCTTCTTGGTGATCGTGCTGGGAAGACCCATTTCCTACGATTAGCCTTTTTTTCCTTACCAAAAACGATATCCCTTCTTTGCTCTAACAAACATCTGACAGCATCACAGATGGGAAGCTCATGATTCGTCCTGTTCTTAGTATCGAAGAAGAAAATTTTCCTATCAGCCAAATCGACATAGCTCGTAGACTTTGCTTCTTCTGCCGATAGCTCCTCTCTCCAGCATAGAGAAGCTGTTTCTTCCTTTCTCGCTCCCAGTAACACCGTTAGCAGGAGGTAATCGCACCCAAGGCGATTGAAGCTTCTTTTGTTGTGTAAAGCATCAAGAAATTTACCCAATGTATCTTTTGCGGAAAGCGGATTTCTCACACCTTTTGACTGATAGCTTTCTTCCAGTTCAGAGCGACTGCGGTATTTCTTTTGCACTCTTAGCACAGTGAATGGGTTGTAAGTGAGAACAGGCAGTCGTTGCTGGCTTTGTGCATTCATAGCTTCTACATCGATAGAATGTTGAACTGCCACATTTGCCCATCTGAAAGTCTGCTCGGCCGTCGTTCTGGTCTTTGAGGCTATCTCATCAAACTTCTTAAGAATGAGGCTTCCTGTGAGGTCATGGACTCTATAGCGCTCCCACTCTTTAAGCTTCTGTTCCGCTTTATCGAGCACCCGGATTGAATTTGGTTTTGCTGGTTTGCTTCGTCCTAGAAGGTGCTGACGATATTGGGCAAAAATCTCACTTAGGGTCAGTTCAGCGATATCAGCATCTCGCTTAACTGCATTTGGATTTCTTTTAGTGGATTTCATCGATTGTGCATAGGTTCTCGCAACTTCACGAGCCTGATCAATCGAAGCAAAATCCGATACATTACCTATCGTCGCTCTGATGACCTGCGAAGGTGACTTTCCCTCTGAAGGACTTCTGTCCCCTCCCGAAACTCTCCTCTGGATGATATAGGTCTTCTTCGTTGCACTGATCTTAACACCAAAGCCAACTGGTGAATCACGGTGGCTGTCAGTGATAAGATAAGGCTTACCAGATACATTAGGCACATACATAATTCGTCCATCTGAATCAAACTCGGGTTTTGTCTCTATAGACAACTTGTTGATTACTATAGATTGACTCAGAATCATCTTCACGATTTTCGCCTCATGTATACCAAAGTGACATGTTGTATTCTGGATAGTATCTAGAATACATCTGGCATACAAATTTTCGGATTTAGATGGGTTTATCAGGGTTTCACATGGGGCCACTTGAGTACTTCTAAAACCATAAAAATGAGTAAATTCAATATGAAAGAGTCTATAGACAAGGACTTTTCCACCCATACTCCGATGATGCAGCAGTACCTGCGCCTCAAGGCTGAGCATCCGGAAATCCTGCTGTTTTATCGCATGGGGGATTTCTATGAACTGTTTTATGACGATGCCAAACGTGCATCACAGCTGCTTGAAATTTCCCTGACCAAACGCGGTGCCTCCGCCGGTGAACCCATTCCGATGGCCGGTGTACCCTATCATGCCGTGGAAAACTACCTGGCTAAGCTGGTGCATCTGGGTGAATCCGTTGCTATCTGTGAGCAGATTGGCGACCCGGCAACGAGCAAAGGTCCGGTTGAGCGCAAGGTCGTGCGTATTGTTACGCCGGGTACCATTAGCGATGAAGCGCTGCTTCAGGAGCGGCAGGATAATCTGCTGGCAGCCATCTGGCAGGGCCCGCGCGGCTTTGGCTTCGCGACGCTTGATATCAGCTCAGGGCGCTTTCGCCTTGCAGAGCCAACCGATAACGAAACCATGGCTGCCGAGCTGCAGCGCACGAATCCCGCTGAACTCCTCTATTCAGAAGATTTTGCGGCCATGTCACTCATTGATAACCGTCGCGGTCTGCGTCGCCGTCCGCTGTGGGAATTTGAGGTAGAAACGGCCCGCCAGCAGCTGAATATGCAGTTTGGCACCCGCGATTTGAGTGGCTTCGGCGTCGAGCAGGCCGAGCTGGCGCTGCGGGCAGCGGGCTGCCTGTTGCAGTATGCAAAGGATACGCAGCGTACCTCGCTGCCGCATATCCGCTCGCTGACCATGGAGCGCCAGCAGGATGGCATCATCATGGATGCTGCCACCCGGCGTAATCTGGAGATTACTCAGAATCTGGCCGGAGGCAGTGAAAACACCCTGGCCTCGGTGCTGGATAAAACCGTTACGCCGATGGGTAGCCGCATGCTAAAACGCTGGCTGCATATGCCGGTGCGTGACAGCCAGATTATCATTAACCGTCAGCAAAGCATTGGCGCACTGCAGGATTTTTCTGCCGAACTCTCACCGCTGCTGCGCCAGGTTGGCGATCTTGAGCGGATCCTGGCGAGGTTGGCGCTCCGTACCGCTCGGCCTCGCGATCTTGCCCGTATGCGCCATGCCTTCCAGCAGCTTCCGCAGCTGGATGCCCTGCTGGCAGATTGTGAAACACCGCATCTGCAAACGCTGCGTACGCAGATGGGTCAGTTTGAGGAGCTGCGGGCGCTACTGGAAAACGCTATCGTGGAAACGCCGCCGGTACTGGTGCGTGATGGTGGCGTGATTGCCCCGGGCTACAATGCCGAACTGGATGAGTGGCGGGCGCTGGCGGATGGCGCGACCGATTATCTGGATCGCCTGGAGATCCGCGAGCGTGAGAAGCTGGGGCTGGATACGCTCAAGGTCGGCTTCAACGGCGTCCACGGCTACTATATCCAGGTGAGTCGCGGTCAGAGTCACCTGGTCCCCATTAACTATGTGCGCCGCCAGACGTTAAAGAATGCCGAACGCTATATCATTCCCGAGCTGAAAGAGTACGAAGATAAAGTCCTCACGTCGAAAGGCAAAGCGCTGGCGCTGGAAAAATCGCTGTATGAGCAGCTGTTCGATCTTCTGCTGCCTCATCTTGAAGCGCTCCAGCTCAGTGCCGCCTCTCTTGCCGAGCTGGACGTGCTGGCCAACCTTGCCGAGCGCGCATGGACGCTGAACTACGCCTGTCCGACCCTGAGCGACAAGCCGGGGATTAAACTGACTGGTGCGCGACATCCGGTGGTTGAGCAGGTGCTGAAAGAGCCGTTTATCGCTAACCCACTTTCGCTATCGCCGCAGCGCCGTATGCTGGTGATCACCGGTCCGAATATGGGCGGTAAAAGTACCTATATGCGTCAGGCCGCCCTGATTACGCTGATGGCGTACATTGGCAGCTATGTACCTGCTGAACAGGCACTTATTGGACCAGTGGACCGTATTTTCACCCGCGTCGGCGCGGCGGACGATTTGGCGTCTGGTCGCTCGACCTTTATGGTGGAAATGACCGAAACGGCCAATATTCTGCACAATGCCACCGAGCACAGCCTGGTACTGATGGATGAGATAGGTCGTGGTACCTCGACCTATGATGGTCTGTCGCTGGCCTGGGCCTGCGCTGAAAGCCTCGCGAGCCGTATTAAAGCCATGACGTTGTTTGCTACCCACTACTTTGAGCTGACCACGCTTCCCGAAAAAATGGAAGGCGTAGCCAACGTTCATCTGGACGCTATAGAGCACGGCGATACCATCGCCTTTATGCACAGCGTGCAGGAGGGGGCTGCCAGTAAAAGCTATGGTCTTGCGGTAGCCGCGCTGGCGGGCGTGCCTAAGGAAGTGATCAAACGCGCCCGGCAAAAGCTGAAGGAGCTGGAAACGCTGTCTGGCAACGCCGCAGCGACTCCGGGAGATGGCCCCCAGCTTCCGCTGCTGGTTGAGGAGACCTCTCCCGCAGTTGAAGCGCTGGAAGCACTGGATCCTGATTCTCTTTCACCACGCCAGGCACTGGAGTGGATTTACCGCCTGAAGTCTCTGGTGTAGCTCGGTCCCAGGCCCGCGCTCATTTCGCGGGTCTGGCAGTAGCACGACGGCCTGACCTCTGTCCTATGGCCTGCTCTTGTCCGACGACCTCACCTTAGTCCGACGACCTGCCCTTGTTCGACGGCATCACGTTAGTCCGACGACCTGCCCTTGTTCGACGGCCTGACCTTTGTCCGATATCCTGGCTGGGTACAGGCAATAAAAAAGCGGTGGCTTTCGCCACCGCTTTTCGCATTAACTCATACAGACTTCTATTCGCGGAACAGAGCTTCGATATTCAGTCCCTGCGCCTGCAGAATTTCACGCAGACGACGCAGACCTTCAACCTGGATCTGACGAACACGTTCGCGGGTAAGACCGATTTCCCGGCCTACATCCTCCAACGTTGCCGCTTCATAGCCTAACAGGCCGAAACGACGAGCCAGTACTTCACGCTGCTTGGCGTTCAGTTCGAACAACCATTTGACGATGCTCTGCTTCATATCATCGTCCTGCGTGGTATCTTCCGGGCCGTTGTCTTTATCATCGGCCAGGATGTCCAGCAGCGCTTTTTCAGAATCCCCACCCAAAGGTGTGTCAACTGATGTAATGCGTTCGTTGAGGCGCAGCATACGGCTGACGTCATCAACAGGCTTATCAAGCTGTTCAGCTATCTCTTCGGCACTTGGCTCGTGATCCAGCTTGTGGGCCAGTTCGCGCGCGGTACGCAGATAGACGTTCAGCTCTTTTACGATGTGAATCGGCAGGCGAATGGTACGGGTTTGGTTCATGATAGCCCGTTCAATCGTCTGACGAATCCACCAGGTAGCATAGGTAGAGAAGCGGAACCCTCTTTCCGGGTCAAACTTTTCTACTGCACGGATCAAACCGAGGTTACCTTCTTCAATCAGGTCCAGCAGTGCCAGACCGCGATTGCTGTAACGACGGGCAATCTTAACTACCAGACGTAGATTACTTTCAATCATGCGGCGGCGCGATGGAACATCACCACGTAGCGCACGACGGGCAAAGAAAACCTCTTCCTCTGCCGTTAATAGAGGAGAATAACCAATTTCTCCCAGGTAGAGCTGCGTCGCATCCAGCACGCGTTGCGTTGCGCCTTGTGACAGCAGCTCTTCTTCAGCTAAGTCATTATCAGCAGGTTCATTTCCGACAAGAGCCTTCTCATCAAAAACCTCAGCTCCGTTTTCGTCGAATTCCGCGTCTTCATTTAACTCATTAACTTTCAGCGTATTCTGGCTCATAAGCGGCTCCTACCCGTGATCCCAGGGCAGAACACCAGGGTTCTGCCGGTTTATCGCTGCGGTAAATAACGCAACGGGTTTACGGATTTCCCCTTGTAACGAATTTCAAAATGCAATCTAACCGAGCTCGTGCCGGTACTACCCATAGTGGCAATCTTCTGACCCGCTTTAACTTCTTGTTGCTCGCGGACCAGCATCGTGTCGTTATGGGCATATGCACTCAGGTAATCATCATTATGTTTGATGATAATCAAATTACCGTAACCGCGCAGCGCATTCCCGGCGTAAACAACGCGCCCTGAGGCGGTTGAAACAACGGGCTGTCCGCGGGTCCCCGCGATATCAATACCTTTATTGCCTCCTTCGGACGCAGAAAAGTTATCAATGATCTTACCGTCGGTCGGCCATCTCCAGCTACCCACAGGGGTAGTGCTGGTGGTTGTGCTGCTGACGGTTGGGGTGGTAACCGGCGCTGTTGTCGTTGCAACAGTATTTGTGCCGGATGAGGGCAGCATTTTGCCTTCACTTGGTTTACCTGAATCCTCAGAGTACGTAATTACTGGCTGCTGTGCAACCGTTCCGCCTTTAATTTGTGGAGTGGTCGGCTGAGTCGGTACCCCCCCCGCCGTTGCGTCGGCTGCGGTGATAGCGTTACCACCGGTGAGCGTGCCACCGGAGCCATTGCTAACCTGTAACTGCTGGCCAACATTGAGACTGTAAGGCGCGGATATATTGTTTCTTTGCGCGAGATCGCGGAAATCGTTTCCAGTAATCCATGCGATATAAAACAGGGTATCGCCATGCTTGACCGTGTAGGTCTGCCCGCTGTAGCTACCTTTAGGAATATTCCCATACGCACGATTGTAAACAATGTGCCCATTTTGGGTGACAACGTTCTGATTACTGTCCGAACTGGCCATCACAGGCTGGCTGACCGGCTGTGATGCGTTAGTCGAGATGGAGGTGGGGCGAGCAATCAGGCCACCCCCTGTGCCGCTGTCCGCACTGGCTGAGGACGTCATACCCGAATCGGCATTACTGCCCACCGAACTGATGGGTGCCTGAGTATTACTGCTGGAGCAGCCAGCCAGCCAAAAACCTACCAGCGAAACGGCCGCAATACGGCGCAATTTGAAATCTGGGCTTCCCGTGCTCATTTAAATCCCCCGTTACGGCACAACTGCGGCGGCTGTCCGGCCTGCTATCGGCTGGACAGCGGTGTTGATAAAAATTCAATTATTCAGATAGTAACAATATCGTCATTCGCTCGCTATTCACAGATGTATGCAATTGCGTACGATCTCAATCAGGCCAGTTCGCCCTTCACCAGCGGAACAAAACGCACCGGCTCGATGGTGTCGACAATATACTCATCGGCGCGACGGCGGATCCGCTTCAGCTGCTGATGCTCTTCCCCTACCGGCAACACCATAACTCCTCCCTCATCCAGTTGGGACATCAGCTCAAGCGGAATTTCCGGTGGCGCAGCGGTGACAATAATAGCGTCAAATGGCCCGCGTGACGGCCAGCCCTGCCAGCCATCCCCATGGCGCGTGGAGACATTATGCAGATCCAGCTGTTTCAACCGCCGTTTGGCCTGCCACTGCAGGCCTTTAATCCGCTCAACGGAAAAAACGTGTTCAACGAGATGCGCCAGGATCGCCGTCTGATATCCTGAGCCGGTACCGATTTCCAGCACGCGCGACGCGGGCGTCAGCGCCAGCAGCGAGGTCATTTTCGCCACCATATAGGGCTGAGAGATGGTCTGGCCGGAACCAATCGGCAGCGCCATATTTTCCCAGGCCTTATGCTCAAAGGCCTCATCGACAAAGCGCTCACGCGGCACCTCCTCAATGGCTTTTAGCAGGCGTTCATCCTCAATGCCCTGCTGGCGCAGCTGCGCCAGCAGGGTATCAATACGTCTGCTCACCATTGGCGGTCCACTCCAGCCTGATCCAGCCAGTCTGCCAGCACTGCCTGAGCGGCATGGGCCGTTAAATCCACATGCAGGGCGGTGACGGAGACATAGCCCTCATCAACGGCGGCAAAGTCGGTATCCGGCCCGGCATCCAGTTTTTCGCCGGGCGGCCCGATCCAGTAAAGGGTATTGCCGCGCGGATCCTGCTGCGGGATCACCCCATCGCTGGGATGGCGGCTACCGCAGCGGGTGACGCGTATACCTTTGATTTCAGAGAGCGGGAGGTCCGGTACGTTGATATTGAGAATGCGCCCGGTACGTAGCGGCTCACGCTGCAAAGCGCGCAGGATCGTGCAGGTGACCGCCGCCGCGGTCTCGTAGTGCTGGTGGCCGTTAAGGGAGACCGCCAGCGCGGGCAGTCCAAGGTGACGCCCTTCCATCGCGGCGGCTACGGTACCGGAGTAGATCACATCGTCACCGAGGTTGGGCCCGGCATTGATGCCGGACACCACAATATCGGGTCCGGGCTGCATCAGCCGGTTCACGCCCAGGTATACGCAGTCGGTCGGCGTGCCCATCTGCACGGCGATATCGCCACCGGGGTAGCTAAAGGTACGAAGCGGCGTTTCGAGCGTCAGTGAGTTAGAAGCGCCGCTGCGATTGCGATCGGGAGCAACAACCTGCACGTCAGCGAATTCCCGCAGTGCCGTAGCCAGCACCTGAATACCAGGCGCATGAATACCGTCATCGTTACTCAGCAATATTCGCATCGTTACCTTCCTGTTCGACAATTTCCCGCACCACGCTGGTGGCAAAGCTGCCTGCCGGAAGCCAGAAGTTCAGCTCAAGGGTCACGTCATCCCACCAGCGCCAGAGCAGATCGCGCGGCACCACCAGTAGCGCACGACGCGCCGCTTCCACGCGCTCACGCTCAAGCAGTGTAATCAATTCTGCTTCCGCTGCCAGACTTTGTTGTTCAAATGCCAGCGCGCTGCCTTTGGTTCCCCACTCGCCGCTGCCGGGGAGCGGCGCGGTGATGCGCAGTTCATCCTGGCTGACGCGGGCTTGTAGCGTCTCCAGCTCAGCCGCGTCGGCCACAAACCAGCTGCCTCGTCCGGTGAGCTGCAGCGCGTCACCGTCCATAACCTGCTTAAGCGATCCCTGCTGCGCCAGGCGATCGCTGGCAACCTGATTAAACAGCGCGCTGCGGGCAGCAGAGAGCAGGAAGCTGCGCTTGCTGCGTTCGCGAACGCGTATTTCATTCGACGCCCAGCGCTGTGCCATCACCAGGTTATTCCCCTGATGCCCAAAGCGCTGTTCACCGAAGTAGTTCGGGACGCCAGCGACTTTAATCTGCTCCAGCCGCTGCTCAACCGCCTCGCGGTCAGTCACCTGCCGCAAAATCAGGGTGAATGCATTTCCCTGTAGCGCACCGGTACGCAGTTTGCGCCGGTGCCGCGCGCTTTCAAGCACCTCGCAGCCTTCCAGCTGAAAGGCTGAGAAATCGGGCGTAATTTTTCCGGGAATGCGCAGGCAAAACCACTGTTCGGTCACGGCATGACGATCTTTCATGCCGGCAAAGCTGACGTCCCGTGGATGTACACCGGCAAATTTAGCCAGCGCCTCTGCGACAAAGCGGGTGTTACAGCCATTTTTACGCACGCGGACCAGCAGCTGTTCGCCGTCGCCGTCTGGCTGATAGCCCAGATCTTCAATGACAATAAAGTCTTCCGGGTTGGCTTTGACCACGCCCGCAGACGTGGGTTTACCATGCAGCCAGCTCAGCTCGTTCAGGGTCATTATCTGGCCGCCTTTATCAGCAGCGCCACCGCTTCACAGGCGATGCCTTCCCCGCGACCGGTAAAGCCCAGCTTTTCCGTGGTGGTCGCCTTAACGTTGACGTCATCCATATGGATACCCAGGTCTTCGGCGATATTGATGCGCATCTGCGGAATATGGGGCAGCATTTTCGGTGCCTGAGCAATCAGGGTCACGTCTACGTTACCCAGGGTATAGCCCTTTTTAGCAATCTGTCGCCAGGCTTCGCGCAGCAGCTCGCGGCTGTCCGCGCCTTTGTAAGCGGCATCGGTATCAGGAAACAGCTTGCCAATATCGCCGAGAGCCGCCGCACCCAGCAGCGCATCGGTCAGCGCATGCAGCGCCACGTCGCCATCGGAATGCGCCAGCAGCCCTTTATCATAAGGAATACGTACGCCGCCGATAATCAGAGGGCCTTCGCCGCCAAATGCGTGTACATCAAAACCGTGCCCGATACGCATTATGCGCTCTCCTCATTATGTGATTGTGTCAGGTAAAAAGCCGCCAGCGCCAAATCCTCGGGCCGCGTCACCTTGATATTATCGCTGCGACCGGGGATCAGTTCAGGATGATAGCCACAGTATTCCAGCGCAGAGGCCTCATCGGTGATGGTCGCCCCCTCGCCCAGCGCCCGCACCAGGCAGTCGCGCAGTAACGCCTGCGGGAAGAGCTGCGGCGTCAGCGCATGCCAGAGGTCCTGACGTTCTACGGTATGCGCAATCGTCTCCCTGCCCGGCTCACCGCGCTTCATGGTGTCACGAACCGGCGCAGCGAGGATGCCGCCCACCCGGCTGGTTTCAGTCAGCCTGAGCAGCCGTGTCAAATCGTCAGGGTGCAGACAGGGACGTGCTGCGTCATGCACCAGCACCCAGGCGGCATCGGACGCCACCTGTAGTCCGGCCAGCACGGAATCGGCACGCTCCTGACCGCCCATTACCACCGTAATCCGCGGGTCGTCCGCAACAGGCAGCGTGGAGAAAAAACGATCGCTGGGGCTGATGGCGACAATAATGCGCCTAATCGCCGGATGGGCCAGCAGGCTATCCAGCGTATGTTCCAGTATGGTTTTACCGTTAATGGCGAGATATTGTTTCGGGCATTCTGACTGCATGCGGCTACCGATACCCGCTGCGGGTACGATAGCGATGACGTGCGGAAAAGAGACGGCGATGTTCATGGCTTATCGCTGCTGACCGTTGGGGATCCCCTGCTGCGCGTTTCGTTTATTTTGATCCGGCACAAGGCGATAGAAGGTCTCACCGGGTTTAATCATCCCCAGCTCGTTACGTGCGCGCTCCTCAATTGCTTCAGAACCGCCGTTAAGGTCGTCGATTTCTGCAAACAGCTGATCGTTTCGCGCTTTTAACTTCGCATTACTGCTTTGTTGTACCGCTACGTCTTCATTGACGCGCGTATAATCATGTATGCCGTTCTTGCCCAGCCAGAGCGAATACTGCAACCAGCCGAGAAGTACAAGTAACAGCAGCGTAAGTTTTCCCATCCCCGCCCCCTGAAAAACGGCCCAATCATCCCATAACTTTTGGCCGGACTCCACTCTGTCGGTGAAATAGCAGCATATTGGTGGTTCGGTGAGCATAGTTGCAAGAGAATCCGGGCTACCCGGCAAAATTTTGTAACCGCAGTGGGGATTCAGACATCATATCCGCCCCTAAAAGCAGGCGGTGAAAGGCGGGCAGTCGACTACCACCCGGAGAGCAGCGTGAAAAGCAGCCAGAACAGGCAGACCACCGCCGCTACGGTGACCACTATCGTCCAGAGCAGATGGCCCCGCAACAGCAGGCTGGTGGCAATGCCGGTCAGAACGGAAACGGGCAGCAGTGCGAGAAAGAATGGCCACGTGTAGAGAAAAAAGAACAGCGTATTCGAGCCGTAGAGCAGAAACGGGATCGCCAGCGCGAACCAGTAAGCGGCGAAGCCCACCACTCCGCCGGGGAAAGACCAGGAGGTCTCTTCCGGGTCTCGGTCATCTTTGCGGGCCAGCATGGGCGTTACGTTTTGCATAAGTATCCTGTTGACGCGTAAGTCGGCCCGCTCTGAGGCGATTCGCCGTGGCTATCTCAGGCGTTGATAATATCGTGCTCACGCAGCAGATCTAACACTTGAACCAGCAATTTTGTTACCAATTGTTCCCCGTCCAGGTGGATTTCAGGCCGCTCGGGTGCCTCGTAAACCGCATCAATACCGGTGAAATTCCGCAGCTCTCCCGCCCGGGCTTTTTTGTAGAGTCCCTTTGGATCACGGGCCTCACAGATGGCCAGCGGCGTATCGACAAAGACTTCGATAAAGCGCCCTTCCCCTTGCATGTCGCGCACCATTTGACGTTCCGCACGGTGGGGCGAAATAAAGGCGCTGAGCACCACCAGCCCGGCATCCACCATTAGCGTGGCCACTTCACCCACGCGACGAATATTCTCTTTACGGTCATCGTCGCTAAAGCCGAGATCGCGGCAGAGCCCATGACGCACGTTGTCGCCATCCAGCAGGTAGGTGCTGACGCCAAGACGGTGCAGCGCCTGCTCAACCGCGCCCGCCACCGTAGACTTACCGGACCCCGAGAGTCCGGTGAACCACAGTACTACGCCCCGATGGCCGTGCTGCTGCTCACGCGCGTCGCGCGTGATCGGGTGATCGTGCCAGACAACATTTTCGTCATGAATGGCGGCCATCTTACTGTCCGCCCAGCAGATCGCGCGCGTTCCAGTGCGGGAAATGACGGCGTACCAGTGCGTTCAGCTCCAGCTCAAAGGCACTGAAGTCGCCCTGATGCTGGGGTGCATCCGCATGCGGCTCGCGGATCATCCCGGCGCCCACCGTGACGTTGGTCAGCCGATCGATAAAGATCATGCCGCCGGTTACGGGGTTCTGCTGATAGCTATCCAGCACCATCGGCTCTTCAAACGTCACATCCACCAGGCCGATACCGTTGAGCGGCAGGCTATCCACATCACGCTGGGTCAGGCTGTTGATTTCAACCTGATGCTGAACGTTATCCACGCGCGCGCGGGTTTTCTTACCGGCGATTTTGATATCGAAGCTCTGGCCAGGCATCAGCGGCTGTTCCGCCATCCATACCACGTCAACGCTGGCAGACTGGACGGGCGCTATCGTTGCGTCTGCATTTACCAGCAGATCGCCACGGCTGATATCAATTTCATCCTGTAACACCACGGTTATCGCTTCGCCCGCCTGCGCCTGCTCTAAATCGCCGTCAAAGGTTACCAGGCGGGTAACCGTCGACTCAACGCCGGACGGAAGCACCTTGATGCGCTGTCCGACCTGGAGCGAACCCGAAGCCAGGGTGCCCGCATAGCCGCGGAAGTCCAGGTTGGGGCGGTTAACATACTGCACCGGGAAACGCATCGGCTGCTGTTCAACCACCCGCCTGATTTCAACGGTTTCCAGCACGTCCAGCAGCGTCGGGCCGCTGTACCAGCTCATGGCCGCACTCGGGGAGGCGACATTCTCGCCCTCCAGCGCGGACATCGGTACAAAACGAATATCCAGATCGGCAGGCAGCTGAGTCGCGAAATCCAGGTAATCCTGGCGGATCTGTTCAAAGGTTTCTTCGCGGTAGTCCACCAGGTCCATTTTATTGATCGCCACCACCAGATGGCGAATGCCCAGCAGCGTGGAGATAAAGCTGTGGCGACGGGTCTGATCCAGGACGCCTTTACGCGCGTCAATCAGCAGGATAGCTAAATCACAGGTGGAGGCGCCGGTTGCCATATTACGGGTGTACTGCTCGTGGCCGGGGGTGTCGGCAATAATAAACTTGCGCTTCTCGGTGGAGAAATAGCGATAGGCAACGTCAATGGTGATGCCCTGCTCCCGTTCTGCCTGCAGGCCATCGACCAGCAGCGCCAGATCCAGTTTCTCACCCTGCGTACCGTGGCGCTTGCTGTCCGTGTGCAGGGAGGAGAGCTGATCCTCATAAATCTGTCGGGTATCGTGCAGCAGACGGCCTATCAGCGTACTTTTGCCATCGTCTACGCTGCCGCAGGTCAGAAAGCGCAGCAGGCTTTTATGCTGCTGCGCATGCAGCCAGGCTTCGACGCCGCCCTGATCGGCGATTTGTTGTGCAATGACGGTATTCATATCGGCTCCTTAGAAATAACCCTGGCGTTTCTTCAGCTCCATTGAGCCGGACTGATCGCGATCGATAACGCGCCCCTGACGTTCACTGGTGGTGGACACCAGCATCTCCTCGATGATTTCCGGCAGCGTCTGCGCTTCGGACTCCACCGCACCGGTCAGCGGCCAGCAGCCCAGGGTACGGAAGCGCACCATCCGCTGCTTAATCACTTCACCGGGCTGGAGATCAATGCGGTCGTCATCAATCATCATCAGCATTCCGTCGCGTTCCAGCACCGGACGCTCGGCTGCCAGGTAGAGCGGAACAATTTCGATATTTTCCAGGAAGATGTACTGCCAGATATCCAGCTCGGTCCAGTTGGAGAGGGGGAATACGCGAATGCTTTCACCCTTGTTTATCTGGCCGTTGTAGTTGTGCCACAGTTCAGGACGCTGATTTTTCGGGTCCCAGCGGTGAAAGCGGTCACGGAAAGAGTAGATACGCTCTTTTGCGCGGGATTTTTCTTCGTCGCGCCGCGCACCGCCAAAGGCAGCATCAAAGCCATATTTGTTCAGCGCCTGCTTCAGCCCTTCCGTTTTCATGATGTCCGTATGTCTGGCGCTGCCGTGTACGAAGGGGTTGATGCCCATCGCCACGCCTTCCGGATTACGGTGTACCAGCAGCTCCGCGCCGATATCCTTCACCATGCGATCGCGAAACGCGTACATTTCACGAAACTTCCAGCCGGTATCGACGTGGAGCAGCGGAAAAGGCAGCGTGCCGGGATAGAAAGCCTTCCGCGCCAGATGCAGCATCACCGAGGAGTCTTTACCGATTGAGTACATCATTACCGGGTTGCCGAATTCTGCCGCCACTTCACGGATGATATGGATACTTTCCGCTTCCAGTTGACGCAGGTGGGTGAGTCGTTTTTGATCCATAACTTTTCCTCAAGCCAAATTCACAACGGCGGACTCACGTCCGGCCTGCTGCGCTGAATGTTGAAACCACGCCAGCTGCTGATGCAGATTGACCACTTCGCCAATGACCAGCAGCGCTGGCGTTGGCGCGCGCTGCGCGAGTTCTTCGAGTTGTTGCAGCGTGCCGGTCAGCACCTGCTGATCCTGACGCGTGCCGCGTCCGATGACCGCAACCGGCGTCGCGGCGTCACGACCGTGGGCGATCAGCTGTGCGGCGATTTCCGCCGCCTTGACCGTTCCCATATAGATAGCCAGGGTCTGACGGGCGCGGGCCAGTGAAGGCCAGTCCATGCCTTCACCGTCGGCGCGGCAGTGGCCGGTGATAAACAGCACGCTCTGGGCATGATCCCGGTGGGTAAGGGGAATGCCGGCATAGGCCGTCGCACCCGCTGCGGCAGTGACGCCGGGGACCACCTGAAAAGGGATCCCCGCCTCGACCGCCGCCTGTAGCTCTTCGCCGCCGCGTCCAAAAATAAAGGGGTCGCCGCCCTTAAGACGCACCACGCGCCTGCCCTTTCTGGCAAGTTCTACCAACAGGCGGTTGGTCTCTTCCTGCGGTACCGAATGCGCGCTGGCGCGTTTGCCCACGCAGATGCGATCTGCATCGCGGCGCACCAGGTCCAGGATCTCGTCGCTGACCAGATGGTCATATAGCACCACATCGGCCTGCTGCATCACCTGTAGCCCGCGCAGCGTGAGCAGCCCCGGATCGCCCGGTCCCGCCCCCACCAGAATAATTTCGCCCTGATTCGCCTCAGGGTGTGCCAGCTGCTGGTCAAGCGTTTCTCTTGCCCCCTCAACGTTCCCGGAGGCGACCTGGCTGGCAAACAGGCCGTTAAAGGCCGTTTCCCAGTAGCGGCGCCGCTCAGACATTTTGGTAAAGCGCTGTTTGACCTTGTCCCGCCACTGACCGGCGATTTCTGCCATCTGCCCAAGGTTAGCGGGCAGCAGCGCCTCAAGCTTCTCACGCAGCAGCCGCGCCAGAACCGGCGCGGTGCCGCTGGAGGAGATAGCCACCACCAGGGGAGAGCGATCGACAATAGAGGGAAAGATGAAGGAGCATTTAGGCTGATCGTCAACCACGTTTGCCAGCAGGTGGCGGGCGCTGGCGTCTTCAAATACCTGCGCGTTCAGCCGGGCGTCGTCGGTCGCCGCGATAACCAGAAATACGCCTTCCAGCTGCGTACTGTGGTAGCGGTCTGCCAGCCATTCCACGTCGCCGCTGTCGGCCAGCTGAGCCAGTTCTTCGCACAGCGCCAGCGCCGCAATCAGCACCCGGGCACCCGCCCGGCGCAGCAGAACAATCTTGCGTGCGGCAACGTCACCGCCGCCCACTACCAGCACCGGTTTGTTTCGGATGTCAGCAAATATTGGGAGATAATCCACGTCGGCCTTGTTGTTAATCACAGAGAGTTAGTGCGACTATACGGCCCCGGCTTGAGGTGAATGAAATTACTTATTGGAATGAGTAGTTACTGAATGGAATAAGGTAGCGGCAAAGCTTCGCATAAAATGTGCTTAGCGGATGATATTCAGGGAGTTTCAGCGCGCACAGGTTGCCCGCCCGCTACGCTGCCTGGCGCATTTTTATTAGCAGATTTATCCATCCCGACAACAGCCTGCTGGCTGTTACCTGCTGCATATCGCATGATGCCGGTGACCTCCTGCCTGCCGGACTGTGCTGCCTGTGGACCCTAAACAGCTGGATACGATCCTTGCTGAAGACCCCTTTGTCGCAGTGGCCGACTATAGCGTAATCAAAATGAATATTACCCGTACCGCCGCCGATTTCGATATTCTCAAGGGCACGTGATGCTGGCAACAAGGGTCGCAGCACTTTTGTCTGTGCCACTAAAGAACAGATTTTATTTTTAATAAACACAGCAAAGTTAAATTGAAAAGCCAACCGCATTAAAAATTTCCACTGCGGTTATTTTGTTTTTCTTACCATCAAAAAATGCAATAAATCTCCCCTTCGTTACGGAATATCCCCCTTACAATTCAATTATGCTTTTCCATTTAGCATTTACGGTGAGTTTCATCCTTTTTTTCCGGCTAAAAAATTCAAGGATAACCATGAAAAATATTATCATTCTCATCGCTTTATTATCTTCAATACCACTGCAGAGCAGCTATGCAGATGATGTGGTTACGCAGCCTTCAAACGACGCTATCAGAAATGACCGGATGATTGGCCCATCGCCTTATGACCTGAGTTCCTGGAACCGTCAGGTTGGAGAGGGTAAGCCAACTTATACCTATGTCAGATGTATTTATAAAGTCTCAGCGGATGACACTGATCCAGAAAGCAATTATGAGTGGGCCATTAATCAGGATAACAGCTGGTATAAACTTAATGGCCACTGGCAAAGCGATGGGTTATTCTCCTGGGCAAACATGTTTTACACCGATGTTGACCAGGGTGAATTACAGAGCATTTGCAAATTCACTCTGGAGAAGAAGCATCTCACTCCTCAGCAAATCCTGCCCTATGCGGCTAATAATATTTTATCATTCAACCATACCGCCTGGAGTTCGACGCAACCTCAGGATGTTGATAAAAAAATAGAAAGAATGGTTGTTTTTGGCGATAGCCTGTCTGATGTGAATAACATGTATACGGCTACCAATTTCCTGGCCCCTAACAGGAACACATGGTTCAACGGCCACTTTACCAACGGTTTGGTATGGCACGAATATCTGGCTAAAAGAATGAATATTACCTCGTACAGTTGGGCGGTAGGCGGTGCAACCTCCGATGCCGGGTCGGCCGTTCCTTTCACGCCCGGATTCAGTGAGCAAATCGCTTCTTTCCTGAAGTACTATAAATCCGCAGGCAGCTATGATATTGCGAAAACGCTGTTTACCGTGCTGTTTGGTGGTAATGATTTCATTAATGCTGATAAAGACCCCACCTATGTGGTTAATGATATCTATCTGGGGGTACAAAACCTGATAATTAATGGCGCTAAGCAGATAGCCGTAATAAATCTTCCTGATATTTCTAAAGCGCCCGCTGCGCATCAGATTGCGTGGATAGTCGATCAGAAGACGAAAGAGTATAACCGGCAGCTGGCACAAATGGTGTCCGATCTGAATATCACTTATGCAGGTAAAGCAGAGATTATTCTGATTGATATCAACACGCCGTTCACCGACGTTTTAACGAATCCGCAAAAATATAATATCAGTAATACCCAGGATACCTGCCTGAATCTGAACAACAGTGCGGAGGCTAACTTTATCTTTCAATATAAACCTTCTGCCGCCTGTATAACTAACAGCCGCTTTGTATTTTGGGATCACATCCATCCCAGCACCGTTGTACATGAAATTATTGCGAACGATATTTATGACGACTTGACGAGTAAATTAAAATAATACGTTCTAATCGCCTCCAGACTATCTGGCCTGGGGGCGATACTGGCCATCCCTCTCTTTTCGTCGCTCCCCAGGGCTGGGAGCCATCAAACCCCATTACTGTGGTGAAGATGCTTTACTAAGGCAGCTTATTCGTGCAGCCCGCACTCGCGTTTCAGGCCAAAGAAACGCGTCTCTTCTTCCGCCATTCCCGGCTCCCATTTACGCGTGGTATGTGTATCCCCTACCGAGAGATAACCCTCATCCCACAGCGGATGGTAACCGAGGCCATGCGCTTTCAGATATTGATGAACCTGGCGATTATCCCAGTCGATAATCGGTAACACCTTAAACACGCCGCGCTGAATCGCCAGTACTGGCAGATTCGCCCGGCTGCTGGACTGATCGCGGCGCAGGCCAGCAAACCAGGTCCGTCCGTTCAGCGTTTCCAGCGCGCGGCTCATCGGTTCGACCTTATTAATTTGGTTGTAGCGCTCTATCCCTTCCACGCCCTGTTCCCAGAGCTTGCCGTAGCGCGCCTCCTGCCAGGCGGCACTCTGCCCGGCGCGAAACACCTGAAGGTTGAGATCCAGCTTCTCCGTCAGCTCGTCAATAAAGCGATAAGTTTCCGGGAACAGGTAGCCGGTATCGGTCAGTATCACCGGGATGCCCGGCTTCGCCTGACTTACCAGATGCAGGCTGACCGCCGCCTGAATACCAAAGCTCGAGGAGAGCACCGCCTCGCCGGGCAGGTTCTCCAGCGCCCACAGCACGCGCTCCTGGGCGGAGAGCGCCTCAAGCTGGGTATTCACCTCGGCCAGCGCCATTACGCGCTCAACTTTCGGCAGGTCATTTAGTGCAGAGAGATCGAGTACAGACATGTCGCGCCTCCGTCATCATTCCCAAAAATCACGTGCCGGGTCGAGAACCGGCTTCACTACGCCCGCGCGCAGGGTAAAGTCACCGAAGCCTTCATCCGCCTCACGCTCTTTCGACCAGCGGCCTATCAGCTGTTCAAGCGTAGACAGGATTTCATCTTCATTGATGTTTTCCCGGTACATACGCGGAATACGCGTACCAATGCGGTTGCCGCCCAGATGAAGGTTGTAGCGACCCGGTGCCTTGCCCACCAGCCCAACTTCAGCCAGCAGCGCACGACCACAGCCGTTCGGACAGCCGGTGACGCGCAGCACGATGTGCTCATCACCCACGCCGTGGCGGGTCATGATATCCTCCACGCGGGTGACAAACTCGGGCAGAAAACGTTCCGCCTCCGCCATCGCCAGCGGGCAGGTCGGAAATGAGACGCAGGCCATCGAATTTTCACGCTGCGCCGTCACGCTTTCCATCAGCGCATGTTGACGCGCCAGCGCTTCGATAGCCGGTTTATCCGCCTCCGCTACGCCCGCCACAATCAGGTTCTGGTTGGCGGTCAGGCGGAAGTCGCCCTTGTGGATTTTTGCAATCTCCGCCACGCCGGTTTTCAGCGCGCGGCCAGGGTAGTCCAGCAGGCGGCCATTCTCGATAAACAGCGTCAGATGCCATTTATTATCAATGCCTTTTACCCAGCCGAAGCGGTCGCCACGGGTGGTAAACGTATAGGGGCGCACCGGCTCAAAGGTGATGCCGGCCCGGCGTTCCACTTCCGCCTTAAAGACGTCCACGCCCACCCGCTCCAGGGTGTATTTGGTTTTGGCATTTTTACGATCGGTACGATTCCCCCAGTCGCGCTGGGTGGTCACCACCGCTTCCGCTACCGCCAGCGTTTTATCCAGCGGCAGGAAGCCGAATTCGCTCGCCGTGCGCGCCCAGGTCGCTTTATTGCCGTGGTCGATGGACAGTCCGCCGCCCACCAGCAGGTTAAAGCCAATCAGCCTGCCGTTTTCCGCGATGGCGATAAAGTTTAAATCGTTGGCATGCAGGTCGACATCGTTATGCGGCGGCACCACCACGGTCGTTTTGAACTTACGCGGCAGGTAGGTTTCACCGAGAATCGGTTCTTTATCCGTGGTAGCAACCTTCTCCCGATCCAGCCAGATCTCCGCATAGGCGCGGGTCTGCGGCAGCAGGTGCTCAGAGAGCTTTTTCGCCCACTCATAAGCTTCCTGATGCAGCTCAGACTCGACCGGATTGGAGCTGCACAGCACGTTGCGGTTGACATCGTTAGCCGTTGCCAGCGAATCCAGCCCCACTTCATGCAGCATCTGGTGCGCGGGCTTCACGTTGCCCTTCAGGATGCCGTGAAACTGGAAGGTCTGCCGGTTGGTCAGGCGGATGCTGCCATAGATGGTGTTGTCTCTGGCGAATTTGTCGATAGCCAGCCACTGAGTTGGCGTGATAATGCCACCCGGTAGCCGGCAGCGCAGCATCATCGCATGACGCGGTTCCAGCTTTTGTCCGGCGCGCTCAGCGCGGATATCGCGGTCGTCCTGCTGGTACATGCCGTGAAAGCGGATTAGCAGGAAGTTATCGCCGGTAAAACCGCCGGTCAGGCCGTTATTAAGATCGTCGGCGATGGTGCCACGCAGATAGTTGCTCTCTTTTTTCAGGCGCTCGGCGTCAGCCAGTTTGCCTTCAACCACCAGCGGCCCGGGATGTTTGTCATTGCTCATTAGTAAACGTCTCGCTGATAGCGGCGCGCTATGCGCAGCTCACTTAAAAATTCGTCGGCGGTATCCACATCCATACCGCCATGCTCGGCCACCACGTCCAGCAGCGCCTGCTCCACATCCTTCGCCATTCTGTTGGCATCGCCGCACACATAAATATGCGCACCCTGCTCGATCCAGCGCCACACTTCGGCCCCTTTGGCGCGTATTTTGTCCTGTACATAGACCTTATGTTGCTGATCGCGTGACCAGGCCAGGTCGATATGGGTCAGCAGCCCGTCTTTAACGTAGCGCTGCCATTCAACCTGGTAGAGAAAATCTTCGGTAAAGTGCGGGTTGCCAAAGAACAGCCAGTTCTTACCCGTAGCGCCATCATTATCGCGCTGCTGCATAAAGGCGCGAAAAGGGGCAATCCCGGTGCCGGGGCCGATCATAATCACCGGTGCATCCGGATTGGCCGGCAGGCGGAAGTTATCGTTATGCTCAATAAATACCCGAACTTCGGCATCCTCTTCCAGGCGCTCTGCCAGGAAACCGGAGGCGCCGCCGGTGCGGGTACGCCCCTCTATATCGTAGCGCACCACGCCAACGGTGATATGCACTTCGCTTTCACTTTCGGCCTGCGAAGAGGCAATGGAGTACAGGCGCGGCGTCAGCGGACGCAGCAGCGAGATAAGCTGCTCAGCGTTCAGCTCGACCGGAGCCTGGCGGACCATATCAACTATCGGAGTCGACTGGGCATAGTGCTGTAGCGCCTGTTTTTCATTAATCAGCGTCAGCAGGGCCTCATCACGCGAGAGCCTGCCGTATTCCGCCACGATCTGCGGCGTGTTGACCGTCAGTTCCAGATGCTTTTGCAGCGCGTCGGAGAGCGCCAAAGGCTGACCGTTTATCTCAACCTGCTCATCACCCTTCAGCCAGAGTAGCGCCAGCAGCTCGGCGACCAGCGCCGGGTCGTTTTCATACCATACGCCCAGTGCATCGCCCGGCTGATAGCGCAGACCGGCATCGCCCAGTTCGATTTCGATATGCCGCACGTCTTTATCCGAATCGCGGCCGGTAATCTTCTGGTTCAGCGCAAAGCTGGCGGTCAGCGGCTCCTCTTTGCTGTAGGGGCTGCTGAAGACTTCATTAACCGCCCCCGTCGCCGTAGCAGCGGCCTGTGACGGCGACTCTGCCGGTACCCGCGCCTTCAGAATATCGACAATCTGCCCACGCCACTTCTCGGCAGCAGCGGCATACTCTACATCGGCGTCAACGCGCTCGAGCAGGCGCTCGCCGCCCATTTCTGCCAGTCTGCCGTCGAAATCCTTACCGGCTTTGCTGAAGAATTCATAGGACGTATCGCCCAGACCAAAGACGGCGAATGCCGTATGGTCGAGTTTTGGCGCTTTTTTGGACATCAGAAACTTGTGCAGCGCCACGGCTTCTTCCGGCGGATCACCCTCGCCCTGCGTGGAGGTCACCACGATCAGCAGCTTTTCCTGCGCGATTTGCTTGAATTTGTAGTCGCCGGCGTTAACCAGATTAACGTTCAGGCTGGCCGCCAGGAGATCGTCGCGGAGCTGCTCAGCCAGGCGACGGGCGTTACCGGTCTGCGAGGCGGAAAGCAGCGTAATCGCGGGCGCTTCTGTCGGGGTCGGCGCACTCATCGTTGCGCCGGGCGTCTGATTAACCATTCCCCAGAAGTAGCCTGAAAGCCAGGCAAGCTGGGTGGTGGAGAAATCGCCGGTGGCCGCCTGTAAACGGGCGAGCTGTTCCGGATGAAGGGGAAGCAGTGAACCTGGGGGTGCCTGAGTCGTCATTGCGTTGAAGATTCCAGTATCGGGGCCGGGCCGTAAAAAGACAGCGTGTTCGGAACAGGGTAACGACTCGCATAATAACCCTTAAATAAGGGTTGGTAATATTAAATAACCAAAATGACTAAGCGGTTTTTTGTATAACATCTAGCTACAAAAGAGGTTGATTAATTTTTTATTATTCATGCATTTATTTAACACGCATGAAACAGACCCGGTTTAAAACAGGAATAGATGGGGAAAGAAGTGCGGAAAAAGGCTTTTTCCGTTAGACTTCGCCGGTTTTTTCAGTGATTAAAGAATGAGACTGTCTATGGCTACCACGCTGTTTAAAGATTTTATGTTCGAGGCTGCTCACCATCTGCCTAACGTTCCGGCCGGGCACAAATGCGGCCGCCTGCACGGGCACTCCTTTTTGGTACGGCTCGAAATAACCGGCGAAGTGGATGCGCATACCGGATGGATCATGGACTTTTCCGAACTGAAAGCGGCCTTCAGGCCCCTCTATAACCAGCTGGATCACTATTACCTTAACGAGATCCCCGGCCTGGAGAATCCCACCAGCGAGGTGCTGGCTAAGTGGATTTGGGACAGAATGAAGCCGACGCTGCCGCTGCTCAGTGCGGTAACGATCAAGGAAACCTGTACCGCAGGCTGCGTGTATAAAGGCTAAATCACCGCGCAGGCCGCTCCCGGCCTGCCGATGGCTATCAGGCGATATTCAGGTATTTGTGCGTCTGCATTGATAAGCGCCAGTTCCTGGCGATACAGGTTTCGATACACAGGCGGGTCGCATCTTCTTTCTGGCTTATCGGCTGTAGCGCAATAATGCGTGGTTTTTCATCACTCAGCGTAGCCAGCAGTGCGTCGAGCGCGTCGATATCCCGCTGACGCGCCACCGGATGCTTAACCTCATCCGCGCGCACCAGTGCCTGGTTCAACACATCATAGCCGCCGCGCATATTTACCTTGGGCGAGACCGTTACCCAGGTTTCGCGACTGCATTGCACCTCGTGCGTCCCGCTGGTTTCAATCTGGCAGCTAAAACCCTGCGCCTGTAACGCCTGGGTCAGGGGCGTCAGGTCGTGGATGCAGGGCTCGCCGCCGGTGATCACCACATGCTTTGCGGTCCAGCCGCGTCTGTCTATCACTGCCAGCAGCATCGCTGCATCTGCCGCGCCCCAGGCATCGGTTTCGATGGTTTTCAGCAGGATGTCGCCCAGCGAGGTCTCCCGATCGGCCAGCTTATCCCAGGTGTGTTTCGTATCACACCAGCTGCAGCCCACCGGGCATCCCTGCAGGCGGATAAAGATTGCCGGAACGCCGGTGTAAAAACCTTCGCCCTGCAACGTCTGGAACATTTCATTTATCGGGTACTGCATGACTTTCTCGACCAGCTGTGAATTTAAGGGCGCAGATTATGGCAGATCGGCGCATTTTAACCAAATCGCTTTGTGCTGGAACCCGGGGGGCTGTTTGTCCACTCAGATCGACTCCCCCCCTTATAAGGCATGCCGATGAATATTGCTGCTGAACGCTTATTAAATCGTACATCTCCGGATTTCAGTGACAGTGCGTTGAATACTCAAAAAAATCCTCTGGCCGATCTGGTCCCGGGGAGGCAGGAGAGTAGTCTGTCAAAGAGCATTCTTTTTGGCTCGCCGGCCAGCAGTAACCTGCCGGACCTTTCACCACAAACGCAGGAGAGTGCAGCGGGTAGCGGCGGCCTCTCCTCCGCACTGAATCATTTTATTCAGCTTATTAGCAGCCAGATGCAGTCCGCAGGCTCATTATTAACTTCGCTGGTCCAGCAGGTTAATAAGGCGCATGCAGCAGAGACTGAGACGAAAACAGAGGGATCGGCAGACGGCAACGCGCCTGCGGTTAACGCAGCGGAATCTTCCTCCGGCGCGGCGGCAGTCAGCAGTGATGCTGATATCGATCCCAGCCAGAACAGCATGACGTTTGAGAATAAGGGGGATAAGCCGATGACGCTGTCATTTACCCCTAACGCCGACGGCAGCGCGAAACCTGACGATCTGACCCTACAGCCAGGGGAGACGAAGACGCAGAAGTTCGATGCTAACTGGTCAGGCAATTTCCGCAGCACGGCGGGTGATGGGGCAAACGCCACGCTGGGTGAAGTGAAATTTGATGGCGGCAGCGGCCAGACCTACTATGACGTCAGCTACATAGAAGGAAATAATGCGGCGATGACGATTGGTCCGACGAAGGGGGACGGACGGGTTTCGGGTACGCTTGACGATCTGGTATCCGGTGCGCCGGACGATATTAAGGCGAAAGATGCGGGCGGTAACGTGTACGGGCTGAAAAAATCCACTACCGCCGAGCAGCAGGATCCGGCGGTAGTGAAATATTACCGTGAGCACGTGGCCGCAGATAAGGGATATGTCATCCCTTCTGACAATGACAGCACGCTCGGCAGCAGTTCTAAAAACCTTAAGGTTGAGCTTAAGGGCTAAGGCATAAATTTGTCCTGACGCATGACCTGGACGGCCTCTTTTGCCACGTCTTTAGCGCCGCTGAGCGTCAGGTGCCCGTAGTCGTTAGAAAGCGGATGCCCATCAGAGGCGAGCCCACGGCAAACATCGTGCGGACAGATAATGGAGTAGATCGAAATATAGGGAATCTTCTCCGTAGCCACTGCCTGCTGCATTGCCACATCGGTAGTTTTAATACTGTGGTCGATGGAGGCCGCAACCAGATCTTTACGGCCATCGGTCTGGTAAGCCAGCAGATCCGGCAACGCCTCGGTGTATTCGATAGTCGGCCCCAGAACGATAATGTTATCCGACACGCTTTTCAGCTGCGCCAGCGTCGCCTTCAGCGGGGCAATATCCTCCGGTAGCCAGCGGGCAGAAATGATCACTCCGTCAATATGATGAGAAGGGATCCAGTTACCGTAGAGATAGTCCACCAGCTCGGTGCAGGGATTGTGCAGGCTCTGCCTGTAAAGCGGTTTGCAGCCGGCCGACGTCGCCTGGATAACGTTGATCCCATCCCCCGCGGCAAGGCTGAGCGCCCGCCACAGATGGGCCGCGTGACTGTCACCGATAACGACGTAGTTTTTCGCCGTCGCCGAGGTTTTCAGGCAGTAGTCACGATCGAAAGGTTTATCCTCTTGACTCTTGCCATCGACAAAGCAGCGGCCTGGACGGTACTGATAGTCAAAGTCCGGCATCTCTTTATACTGCGAGTACTGCGCCAGCATCAGCGCCTCGCTGGAGAACTGCCCGGCATTATTACTGAGATGCCCTTTATACAGCGAGCCGGAAGCCATCAGCACCAGCCCCACTACCGAGGCGGTGACGATCCTGCTGGGCGAGAACCCCGACAGCCGATAGCGGAAGGGGATTTCAATCAGGTAGCGTGACGCCACGGCCAGACCAAGGGTAAGCCCGACAATCGTCAGTTCGCGTATGCCCGGGGCAAGGTTAAAGAACATGCGGCTGTAAACAATGATCGGCCAGTGCCACAGGTAGAGGCAGTATGAAATCATCCCGATATACACCACCGGCTTAAGGGAAAGCAGCCGGGAGACCATCGCCCGCTCACCCGCCAGGATGATCAAAAAACTGCCGAGGCAGGGCCAGAGCGCATTCCATGCCGGAAAAGGTTTTTCCGTCGTCAGCCAGAGAAAACCGATCAGGATCAGCGCCAGCCCGGTAAGACTCATCAGATGCTTAACTCCCTGCGACAGCTTTGCCAGCTTCGCTTCCAGCCCTGCTACGGCAATCAGCCCGCCCAGCGCCAGCTCCCATGCCCGCGTCGGCAGCAAATAAAAGGTAAAGGTGGGCTTGCGCGTGACGGCATAGATGCTCAGCAGCAGCGAGGCGGCAATAATCAGCAGCATTACCCGCGAGGTATGCTGGCGAAAGCGCCGCACCACAAACAGCAGCACGACCGGCATCACAATGTAGAACTGTTCCTCGACGGCCAGCGACCAGGTATGCAGCAGCGGCTTCAGCTCCGCCGGGCCCGCAAAGTAGCCGGTGGTTTTCCAGAAGAAAATATTCGATGAGAAGAGCAGCGTGGCGAGAGAGCTGTTGCTGAGATCGCTGAACTGCGCGGGCAGCAGGTGGTAATAGCCAAATATCAGGGTGGAGAGCAGCACAACGAACAGCGGCGGCAGGATACGTAAACAGCGGCGCTTATAGAATTCAAGATAAGAAAATGTATTGGTCATGCCACCCTGGTAAATAATGCCGCAGATGAGGTAGCCTGATATCACAAAGAAAATATCCACCCCGGTAAAACCGCCGGGGATCCCTCCTATCCCCATGTGATATGCAATGACTGGCAGTACAGCCAGCGCGCGTAATCCATCCACATCCGCCCGGTATTTCATTTTAGCCTGGTCCTGATTACATTTAGTTACCGGGAAATTACATAAAATTACCTGATATTTCGCCTTTACTAACAATAAATAGGAGCATTCTGTACGGAGAGGATAAGCAATTAACTTCTTGATATATAATTATAAAAATAATAATTACTGGCGAAAGCCGCTATTTTTTCAGATAAACCTTAGCCCTAATCAGTCCACTTATTACTGGATTAGCGACGGACCATGGCCGCGTTAAACCTTTCCATCTGTTAACGGGCCGCCATAATCACCTTTGGCAATGCGCCAGCCCGGACTCACCCTGCGTCGCCCCTGGCTGGCCCGGTGAAGACGTAACCGGTTATCGGTTGTTGGACAGTAGCGGTGGAATGGTTGGCACCTCCGGCGCGGTATCAATGTCTTTCTGCGTCATGCGAAAGGCTTCGGGATAATGCTCGCGCTGCGTGCGGCGGGCGGGTTCCGTATCGCGCCAGGTGTACAGGCAGAGCTGGCACTGGTAAAGGGTCCAGATGCCTTTAACTGGCGACGTGGCCATCGTTTCAATGCGCTTATCGGCACAGCGTGGACAGATCATTTGCGGCTCCTTATTTACGACTGGCTAACATGGCGGTCAGTTTCTCAACCCACTGCGCGGTTTCGGGGAGATCTTTCACCGGTTGGCTGTAGTGCCCACGAGCGTCTGGTGCAACCGGCGTGGTGGCATCAATGATCAGTTTGTCGGTGATACCCGCCGGGCTCGAGCCGGGATCCAGTTCCAGCACCGACATGTTGGGCAGCTGTACCAGATCGCCAGCCGGGTTCACCTTCGAGGATAGCGCCCACATCACCTGGGGGAGATCGAAGGGATCGACATCCTCATCCACCATAATCACCATCTTCACGTAACCCAGTCCGTGAGGCGTGGTCATTGCCCGCAGGCCAACCGCGCGCGCAAAGCCGCCGTAGCGTTTTTTGGTAGAGATAATTGCCAGCAGTCCGTGGGTGTACATGGCATTAACCGCCTGCACCTCAGGAAACTCTGCTTTGAGCTGCTGATAGAGCGGAACACAGGTAGCGGGGCCAATCAGATAATCTATTTCCGTCCAGGGCATACCGAGATACAGCGACTCAAAAATCGGCTTAGTGCGGTACGAAACCTTATCGATGCGCACCACCGTCATGTTGCGGCCGCCGGAATAGTGCCCGGTGAACTCACCAAAGGGCCCTTCAATTTCACGCTTACGCCCTTCTATCACCCCTTCGAGGATCACTTCTGACCCCCAGGGTACGTCAAAACCGGTAAGGGGAGCGGTGGCGATGGGACAGGGACTTTCACGCAGCGCACCGGCCATCTCATATTCCGACTGATCGTATTTGAGCGGCGTCGCGCCCATCAGCGTGATGATGGGATCATTTCCAAGCGTAATGGCAATCGGCAGATCCTCGCCCCGCTCCTCCGCTTTATGCAGGTGCAGAGCAATGTCATGCATCGGCACCGGCTGCAGGCCAAGCTTGCGCTTGCCCTTTACCTCCATACGGTAGATCCCGACGTTCTGCTTGCCAAAATGCTCCGGATCCAGTGGGTCGCGAGAGACCACGCAGGCCTTATCCAGATAGAAGCCGCCATCACCATCGTTAAGCCGGAACAGCGGCAGGATATCGAACAGGTTGATGTCGTCGCCATCCCGGGTATTTTCGGCCCAGCCGGGGTTTTCCCGCCGCTCAGGCGTCACCGGGAAGTTATCCCAGCGGCGAATAAACTCATCCACCTGCTGCTTCACCGGCGTATTGGGCGGCAGGCCGAGCGAAATGGCATGGTTTTGCCACGAACCGAGCGTATTCATGACCACGTGGGCATGATTAAAACCCTTAATCCGGGTGAAAGAGAGGGCGGGCGCCCCTTCGCCAATGCGGCCAGTCGCATTCGCCGCGGCGGCGATATCGGGCTCGGCGTTGACTTCTTCATCAATATGGAGCAGTTGCCCCTGCTCATCCAGCGCCCGAAGAAAACTGCGTAAATCATCAAATGCCATGGTTAACCTTATGAATGCATTCCGTTTGCAGGAACCGTTGCTCAGACGCTGTCATCCAGCTGGCGGCTACCGCAACCTTTCAGCCTTCACCCTGTTAAAAGTTAAGTTGACCGGTATCAGCCAGCAGAATCGCCTTAAGCCGATATTAGCCTTCTGAATATGTTCGTGTACGAACCATATAAATTCAGCCTAATACTGATTTGCACTGCTGACAACATCAGGCGAGCATAAAGTTCGTATACGAATATTTCAGCGCACTCTGTTGCAGGCGAAATTTTCGTGATGGTTTACAGAATGGAGTATTCTTGCGCTCTCAGATGCGGGCCTCGGGACTCTATAATGATCAATAAACTCGGCAATATTCCCTTTCACCTGATGCGCCAGCTGCTCCAGGAGCACACCGCGCTGTGGCAAAAGTCCTTACCCGATCTCACAAAGCAGCAGTATTCCGTGCTCTGTGCGGTGGCAGAGAAACCGGGCATTGAGCAGATGGATTTAATGGATGATGCACTGATGACCAAGGCCACCCTGGCCGAGCTGCTGGTGAGGATGGAAAAAAAAGGTTTGGTGGTACGCACAGCGGGGGAAACGGATAAGCGTCGTCGCTTGATTACTCTGGCCCCCAAAGGGGCTGCCGTGCTTCTGGAGGCACGTCCGGTTGCCGCAGCCGTGGATGCCGCTTTTCTTGCCCGTCTCGACGCGCCACAGCAGCAGGATCTGGTCACGCTGCTGCAAACCCTGCTCTGCGCTAAGGCCGAGGATGCTGCGAGTAAGCCATGATTCAGTGAGGGGAAGAGACGCTTTTACAGAGGGAAGATGCCAGCCACAGCGCGGCCATCAGGGTAGGCGGATGCGGTAACAGTCATGCAAATAAAAAAGCCAGGCCCCATGGGCCTGGCTTTTTTGTCGCGAGCGGGAAGCAATTGATGCGCCCCGTCGCAGCTCACGCAGACAGGCTACGGAGATTACTGGCCTTTAACTTCTTTCAGGCCGTTGAACGGCGCACGGCTGCCCAGCGCTTCTTCGATACGGATCAGCTGGTTGTACTTAGCCACGCGGTCAGAACGGCTCATAGAACCGGTTTTGATCTGGCCTGCTGCCGTACCCACTGCCAGGTCAGCGATGGTCGCATCTTCAGTTTCACCTGAACGGTGAGAGATCACCGCGGTATAGCCTGCATCTTTCGCCATTTTGATCGCTGCCAGAGTTTCGGTCAGTGAACCGATCTGGTTGAATTTGATCAGAATGGAGTTAGCGATACCTTTATCGATACCTTCCTTCAGGATTTTGGTGTTGGTTACGAACAGATCGTCACCCACCAGCTGGATTTTGTCGCCCAGCACTTTAGTCTGGTAAGCAAAGCCGTTCCAGTCAGACTCGTCCAGGCCATCTTCGATGGAGACGATAGGATACTGTTTGGTCAGGTCTTCCAGGAAATGCGTGAACTCTTCGGAGGTGAAGGCTTTGTTGCCTTCGCCAGCCAGCACGTATTTGCCATCTTTGTAGAACTCAGAGGCCGCGCAGTCCATCGCCAGGGTGATATCTTTACCCAGCTCGTAGCCCGCTGCTTTTACCGCTTCAGCGATAACCGCCAGCGCTTCGGCGTTAGAACCCAGGTTTGGCGCATAGCCACCTTCGTCACCTACCGCCGTGCTCATGCCCTTAGACTTCAGCACTTTTGCCAGGTTGTGGAAAACCTCAGAACCCATACGCACGGCTTCTTTCAGGTTTTTCGCGCCAACCGGCTGGATCATAAATTCCTGAATGTCGACGTTGTTGTCGGCATGTTCGCCGCCGTTGATGATGTTCATCATTGGCAGTGGCATTGAATATTTGCCCGGCGTACCGTTCAGTTCAGCAATGTGCTCGTACAGCGGCATGCCTTTAGCGGCAGCGGCAGCTTTCGCAGCGGCCAGAGAAACGGCCAGGATGGCGTTAGCGCCAAATTTGGATTTGTTCTCAGTACCGTCAAGATCGATCATGATCTTGTCGATGTTTGCCTGGTCTTTAGCATCTTTGCCGGTTACCGCGTCAGCGATAGGGCCATTGACTGCAGCAACGGCTTTGGTGACGCCTTTGCCGAGGAAGCGAGATTTGTCGCCATCACGCAATTCCAGCGCTTCGCGAGAGCCGGTAGAGGCGCCTGACGGTGCCGCAGCCATGCCAACGAAGCCGCCTTCAAGGTGAACTTCTGCTTCAACGGTAGGGTTTCCGCGCGAGTCGATGATTTCACGACCGATGACTTTAACGATTTTGGACATTAGATTTTCCTTAGTACAAGTTATCTTAAACTCAGACAAACAGCGCACAACACCCGTTATTCCCGCAGCAACTTTGACTGCCTGTTTCCCTCAAACGCTCGCGAACGAAGGCTTCTGAGGTCTCATCCCCTGCGCCTGGCGCAGAGGGATGTCTGACGGGTGGCGATAGTACGCCGCTATGAAAACACTTATTTTGCCAAACGCTTTTGGTACTCGCTGGCGGCCTTAACAAAGCCAGCAAACAGCGGGTGCCCGTCACGAGGAGTTGAGGTAAATTCCGGGTGGAACTGACACGCAACGAACCACGGATGATCGGGGATTTCAATAATCTCCACCAGCTGATCATCGCCGGAGCGACCTGCAACGCGTAAACCGGCCGCCTCGATCTGCTTCAACAGCATATTGTTGACTTCATAGCGATGGCGATGACGTTCAACGATGGTGTCTGAACCGTACAGTTCATGGACCAGGCTGTTCGGATCCAACTGGCACTGCTGGCTACCCAGGCGCATGGTGCCGCCAAGATCGCTCTGCTCAGTACGCAGCTCAACGTTGCCTTCTTCGTCGCGCCATTCGGTGATCAGTGCCACCACCGGATATTTACAGTCTGGCACAAATTCCGTTGAGTTTGCGTCTTCCATTCCCGCCACGTTACGGGCGAACTCCATCAGCGCAACCTGCATACCCAAACAAATGCCGAGGTAGGGAACGTTGTGCTCACGGGCATAGCGCGCGGTCATCAGCTTGCCTTCCACGCCGCGATAGCCGAAGCCACCCGGGATCAGAATCGCATCTAAATCCTTCAGCAATTCCACACCGCGCGTTTCCACATCCTGTGAGTCGATCAGTCGGATGTTAACCGTCACGCGGTTTTTCAGGCCGCCGTGCTTCAGCGCCTCGATCACCGACTTATAGGCATCCGGCAGTTCGACATATTTGCCAATCATGCCGATGGTCACTTCGCCACCCGGATTCGCTTCCTGGTAGATAACCTGTTCCCACTCGGACAGGTTGGCTTCCGGCGCGTTCAGGTTAAAGCGTTTACAGATATAATCGTCCAGTCCCTGGGATTTTAACATACCAGGAATCTTATAAATGGAATCAACGTCTTTCAGTGAGATGACCGCTTTTTCCGGCACGTTACAGAACAGCGCAATTTTTGCACGTTCGTTAGCCGGGACGGCGCGATCTGAACGGCAGATCAGCACGTCAGGCTGAATACCGATTGAGAGCAGCTCTTTAACCGAATGTTGAGTCGGTTTGGTTTTGACTTCACCGGCCGCCGCCATGTAGGGCACCAGCGTCAGGTGCATATACATGGTGTGCTCGCGGCCCACGTCAACGGCCATCTGGCGAATGGCTTCAAGAAACGGCAGCGATTCGATATCACCAACGGTTCCGCCGATTTCCACCAGCACCACGTCGTGACCTTCGCCGCCTTCCAGGATGCGTTCTTTAATGGCGTTGGTAATGTGTGGGATCACCTGAATGGTCGCCCCCAGATAGTCCCCACGGCGCTCTTTGCGCAGGACTTCTGAGTAGATACGGCCGGTGGTGAAGTTGTTCCGGCGGCTCATTTTAGTGCGAATAAAACGCTCGTAATGGCCGAGATCCAGATCGGTTTCCGCACCATCATCGGTGACGTAGACTTCACCGTGCTGAGTGGGGCTCATGGTACCCGGATCCACGTTGATATACGGGTCCAGCTTCATGATGGTGACGTTGAGGCCACGTGCTTCAAGAATAGCGGCCAGGGAGGCTGCGGCAATGCCTTTACCCAGAGAGGATACGACCCCGCCGGTCACAAAAATATAGTTCGTTGTCATGCTGAACCTGAGAAAGTAGGTTTAAAGACGATGGAATAACCAAGACGGGAAAACAGTATACGGGAATCCCCTCCGCCCCACAATTAATCGTTTTTGGTTATGCGCTTTCCATCGCACTGACCGCAGAATCGTACCCGATTACGCCCGCGCCGGATTTGACCTGAATCACATTTTGTTGAATCGAGTCAGCTGGGGATTTCGCCTGACTTTGCGTCAGGATCGGCAGAACCCTTCTCCTGCAACTTCACCTGCTGCCAGGCCGACTCCATCTGCTCAAGCGTCGCCTCAGTCATCTGCATTCCCTGCCCGGCGATAATCTGCTCAACCTGACGAAAGCGGCGTTCAAATTTATCGTTTGCCTTTTGCAGGGTCGTTTCCGCTTTGCTGCCAAGGTGGCGGGAAAGATTCACCGTCGCAAACAGCAGATCGCCGATCTCCTCTTCCAGCTTTTGCGGGTCGATCACCGCCTGTTTCGCCTCAAACATCACCTCGTCGATCTCTTCATACACTTTGTCCACCACCGGGCCCAGCGTATGCCAGTCAAAGCCGACGTTGCTGCAGCGTTTCTGGATCTTGTGCGCGCGCATCAGGGCGGGCATGGCGCGGGGAATATCATCAAGCGCGGAGTGCCGGGCCTTCTCTGCCCGCTCGCCGGTTTTAATCTGCTCCCAGTTCGCCAGCACCTCTTTGCTGTCACTGACTTGCACATCACCGAAGACGTGCGGATGACGACGCTCCAGCTTGTCGCTGATGGTGTTGCAGATGTCGTCGAAGTTAAAGCGCCCCTCTTCATTCGCCATCTGGGCGTAGAACACAATCTGGAACAGCAAATCGCCCAGTTCGCCCTGAAGATCGTCAAAATCCTCACGGCTGATAGCGTCCAGCACTTCCCAGGTCTCTTCAAGGGTATAGGGGGCGATTGAGGCCCAGGTCTGTTCGCGATCCCACGGGCAGCCATGCTGCGGATCGCGGAGGGTTTTCATGATGCCCAGCAGGCGATCGAGAGCGTTCATCAGTTTTCCAATTCTTTCAGGGCAGAAGCGGCCTGGTCGATCGTTGCGGCCAGGCCAGGGAGGTTAATGCAGTCGTCTGGCGTCGATAATGTCCGGCACCTGGTTCAGCCGCGCCAGCACGCGGCCCAGCACCTGATGGTTGTAGATTTCAATGTCCATATCAATGGTAGCCAGCTGTTTTTTGGTGTCGCTGCGACTGGAGACGCCCAGCACGTTGACCTTCTCATTCGCCAGAATGGTGGTGATATCGCGCAGCAGCCCGCTGCGATCGTTAGCCGTCACCCGCACCACCAGCGAATAGCCGCTTGAGTAGCTTTCACCCCAGACGGCATCCACGATGCGCTCGGGTGCGTGCGACATCAGCTCCGTCAGCTGGTCACAGTCGGCGCGGTGAATTGAAATGCCGCGCCCCTGGGTAATAAAGCCGACAATATCATCGCCGGGGATCGGCTGGCAGCAGCGAGCAATGTGGTGCATCAGGTTGCCGACGCCCTCAACCACCACGCGTCCGCTCTCCTTGCTGCGTGGCGCGGCAGATTTCTGGGTGAGCTGGCGAAGTGCTTCGCGATCTTCCTCCTCTGCGCTCGGCTTATTCAGCTTCGATTGCAGGAAGTTGACCATCTGATTGAGGCGAATATCACCGCCGCCAATCGATGCCAGCAGTTCGTCCAGGGAGTTGACGTTATAGCGCGGCAGCAGCAGCTTCTCAGCCTCTTTAATGCTGATATCCAGCTGATCCAGTTCGCTGTCGAGGATTTGGCGACCGGCAATGATGTTCTTATCGCGATCCTGCTTACGGAACCAGGCGTGGATTTTGGAGCGACCGCGGCTGGTGGTGACATAGCCAAGATTCGGGTTAAGCCAGTCACGGCTCGGGTTAGGCTGCTTCTGAGTGATAATGTCAATCTGATCGCCCATTTGCAGCTGGTAGGTGAACGGCACGATGCGCCCACCAATTTTCGCCCCGATGCAGCGGTGACCGATGTCGCTGTGGATGTGGTAGGCAAAGTCGAGCGGTGTCGAACCCGCAGGCAGGTCGACCACGTCGCCTTTTGGCGTAAACACATAGACCCGGTCGTCAAAGACCTGGCTGCGCACCTCGTCAAGCATCTCTCCGGTGTCGGCCATCTCCTCCTGCCAGGCGATCAGCTTACGCAGCCACGCAATACGCTCTTCGTGGCCTGAGGCCCCGCGTGCGCTGCCGCCGCTGGTGCCGCCCTCTTTATACTTCCAGTGAGCGGCTACGCCGAGTTCAGCGTCTTCATGCATCTGCCGGGTACGGATCTGTATTTCAACCGTTTTGCCCTGCGGCCCCAGCACCACGGTATGAATCGACTGATAGCCGTTGGGCTTGGGGTTAGCCACGTAATCGTCAAACTCGCTCGGCAGGTGGCGATAGAGCGTATGGACAATGCCCAGCGCGCCGTAGCAGTCCTGAAGACGTTCGGCAACAATGCGCACTGCCCGCACGTCAAACAGCTCATCAAAGGTCAGCGCCTTTTTCTGCATTTTGCGCCAGATGCTGTAGATATGCTTCGGACGGCCATAAACCTCGGCTTTTACTCCCTCCTTCACGATTTCAGTGCGCAGGGATCCGACGAAGGTGTCAATATAGTCTTCGCGATCGATGCGTCTTTCGTGCAGGAGTTTTGCGATGTGTTTGTATTCGTCCGGATGAAGATAGCGGAAGCAGAAATCTTCCAGCTCCCACTTCAGCTGACCAATCCCCAGACGGTTCGCCAGTGGCGCATAGATGTTTGTACACTCTTTCGCCGCCAGCACGCGCTCATCTTCCGGCGCGTCTTTGACCTCCCGCAGGTGGGCAATTCGCTCCGCCAGCTTGATCACCACACAGCGGAAGTCCTCCACCATTGCCAGCAGCATGCGCCGGACGTTATCGACCTGTTCGGAGGCCATGGAGTCATTGTGCGTGGCCTTAAGCTGACGGATGGCGTCCATATCACGCACGCCGTGCACCAGCGAGACAATGGCCTTACCGAACTCCTCTTCCAGCACCGCTTCGGATACAACGTTAGCATCGGCCAGAGGAAACAGCAGCGCCGCGCGAAGACTTTCGTTATCCATACTCAGCATGGAGAGAATTTCGACCATCTCGACGCCGCGCCACAGCAGCAGCGCGGCATCCGGATGATTGCGTGTCGCCTCGTCGCAGTAGCGCCAGGTATCGGCCAGTCGTTCACATGACTGCTGGTTAGAGATCCCCAAACTGGTGATCCATTGGTCGAGCGCAAACTCGCCAGCCGTATTCAAATGTGCACTTCTTACCGCAACCATAACCTCTCCTGGCGTCCCCCCTGCCGGGGATCTATTTTCGGCTAAACAGCACCATGGACTCTACGTGCCCGGTATGTGGAAACATATCAAGCAGTGTAACCCGTTCCAATTGGTAGCCCGCTGTCAGAAGAATCTGACAATCCCGGGCAAGTGTAGTCGGATTACAGGAAACATAAACTACCCGTTCCGGCGCAAGTTTAATAATGTGATTCATTACACCTGCCGCGCCAGCCCGTGCCGGATCCAGTAAAACCTTGTTAAACCCTTGTGCAGCCCACGGCTGCTGCGCCACGTCCTCTTCCAGATTATGCTGATAAAAGGTGACATGGTTCAGATTATTCAGTGCGGCATTATACGCACCCTTCTCCACCAACGCTGTCACCCCCTCCACACCGATAACACTTTCTGCATAATTTCCCATGGGAAGCGAAAAATTCCCCATGCCGCAGAACAGGTCCAGTACACGATCCTGAGGATGCAGATCCAGCCATGCCAGCGCCTGGTGCACCATCTGCTGGTTCAACGCTGCGTTGACCTGAATAAAGCCGCGTGGACTAAACGTAAGCGTCAGATCGTCGAGCCGATAATAAGGCATTTCGCCGCTAACCTGCTCAAGCGTATCACTGTCCGGCGCCAGGTATAATGCAATCTGATGATTATGCGAAAAGCGTTCCAGTTTGCGACGATCCTCCTCGCCGAGCGGGTCAAGATGACGTAAAACCAGCTGTGTGCCGTTATCCGCCTGAATCAGTTCAACGTGGCCCAGCCGGTCGCTCGCCTGCAGGCTGCTCAATACCTGGTGCAGGGGGTTGATCAATGCTTCAAGCTCGGGCTTCAAAACAGGGCACTGGGTAATATTGACCAGCTCGTCTGAAGAGGACCGCCGGAAACCCATCTGCAATGTCTGACTGCGCCGATGCCAGGAGAGTCCCAGTCGTGCGCGGCGGCGATAGCCATAAGCCTCGCCGGCAATGATCTGCGTTACCTCCACCGGCTGCCCGGTCGCCTGTCCCAGCATTCTTGCCAGCGACTGTGCTTTGCTGCGCTGTTGCAGTGCAGGGGAGGCATGCTGCTGTGAACAGCCGCCACACTGGCTGAAATGTGGGCAGGCAGGCGTCACCCGCTCCGGGCTGGTAGAGAGCAGACGTTTTGCGTTCCCCCTGGCCCAGGCGCGTTTATCTTCAACAATTTCAACCTCGACCTGTTCACCCGGCAGCGCGCCATTGATGAAAAGCGCCTTGCCATTGTGCCTGGCCACGCCCTGTCCTGCCCCGTCCAGCTCATATACCATCGTCGTCACGATCTGGCGGGTCGTCACGCGGCGTTTTGCAGAGTAGAATTGCGCCATTATTCAGTTTCATTCCGAAAGTAGTGAGCGAAAAAACGTGCGTAGCCTACACCAGCGATCGGATTAATTCGACCCGCGTGACGCGTCAGCTGGTTTATTACGTGCTTCAGGAAGATTATGACCAAATATAGCCTGCGGGCACGCATGATGATCTTGATTCTGGCCCCCACCCTGATGATTGGGCTGATGCTAAGCACCTTCTTCGTGGTGCATCGTTATAACGAACTTCATCGCCAGCTGGTGGATGCCGGTGCCAATATTATTGAACCACTGGCGGTTGCCAGTGAGTATGGCATGACCTTCCACAGCCGCGAGTCGGTGCGCCAGCTGGTCAGCCTGCTGCACCGTCGCCATTCGGAAATTGTACGCGCAATTACCGTCTTTGATGCGCAGAACCAGCTGTTCGTCACCTCGAACTTTCATATCAGCCCGTCCAGGCTGCGCGTACCCGACGGAGAAAAGCTCCCGGCCACCCTGACCTATGAACGCGAAGGTAGCGTGGTGATCCTGCGTACGCCGATTGTGTCTGAAAGCTACTTTCCTGATGAGTCGCCCGGCGACGATGCCAAGCCTACCGGCAACCCGCTGGGCTATGTCGCCATCGAACTTGATCTTCAGTCCGTCAGGCTTCAGCAGTACAAGGAGGTGTTCATCTCCACGCTGATGCTGCTGTTTTGCCTCTGTCTTGCCATGCTGTTTGCCTACCGACTGATGCGTAATGTCACCGGGCCCATTCGCGATATGGTCAGCACCGTTGACCGCATCCGTCGCGGCCAGCTGGACAGCCGCGTCTCCGGCTTTATGCTGGGTGAGCTTGATATGCTGAAGAACGGCATTAACTCCATGGCGATGTCCCTGACCGCCTACCACGAGGAGATGCAGCAGAATATCGATCAGGCGACCTCCGATCTGCGTGAAACGCTGGAGCAGATGGAGATCCAGAACGTCGAGCTGGATCTGGCGAAGAAGCGCGCCCAGGAGGCAGCCAGGATTAAATCCGAGTTCCTTGCCAATATGTCCCATGAACTGCGCACCCCGCTGAATGGGGTGATTGGCTTCACCCGACAAACGCTGAAAACGTCGCTTAACGTTACCCAGCGTGACTATCTTCATACCATCGAGCGCTCGGCCAATAACCTGCTGAGTATCATCAATGACGTACTCGATTTTTCCAAGCTGGAAGCCGGGAAGCTGATACTGGAAACCATCCCCTTTCCGCTGCGCGTAACGCTGGATGAGGTGGTGGTGCTGCTGGCTCAGTCGGCGCATGAGAAGGGGCTGGAGCTCACCCTGAGCATTCAGCATGACGTGCCGGATAATGCCATTGGCGACCCGCTACGCCTGCAGCAAATACTGGTCAACCTGCTGGGTAATGCCATCAAATTCACCGAACGCGGCAATATTGATATTCGCGTGGAAAAACGCTCCCTCAGCAATAATCGGGTCGATCTTGAGGTGCAGATCCATGATACCGGCATCGGCATTTCTGAAAAACAGCAGTCCCAGCTGTTTCAGGCTTTTCGTCAGGCGGATGCCAGTATTTCACGCCGCCACGGTGGCACCGGGCTGGGGTTAGTGATCACGCAGCGGCTGGTGAATGAAATGGGCGGTGAAATTTCGTTCCACAGTCGGCTAAACCAGGGGTCGACCTTCTGGTTCAATGTTGATCTGGCGCTTAATCCTAATGCTGCAAGCGACCCGCGCGCCATGGAGTGCCTGCAGGGCAAAAGGCTGGCCTATGTGGAAGCCAATGAGGCCGCCGCGCAGGCAACCCTGACGATGCTGGAGGCGACGCAGATGACCGTCAGCTACAGCGCCACGCTCAACGGCCTGGCAGAAAGCCATTATGACGCGTTGCTGTTAGGTCTTCCCGTTACCCACGAGGCTGAGATTGAGTCAGAGGACCTGCTTCCGGCGCTGCAGCGGGCCGACAACGTGATTATGGCGCTCCCCTGCCAGATGCAGGTTTATGCGGAAGAACTCAAGGCCCGTGGCGTCAGCGCCTGCCTGATTAAGCCCGTTTCCCTGACTCGCCTGCTGCCAGTCCTGATCGACCATCATTCCCGCGTGCTTCCCTTCCCGGTGCCGCGTCAGCGATTGCCGCTTACGGTGATGGCGGTGGATGATAATCCTGCCAATCTGAAGCTGATTGGTGCCCTGCTGGAAGAACAGGTTGAGCATATTGTTCTGTGCGACAGCGGTAAGAATGCCATCCGCATGGCGAAGGATCGCGAACTGGATATTATTCTTATGGATATTCAGATGCCCGAAATTGATGGCATCCGCGCCAGTGAGATTATCCGTCAGCTCCCTCAGCATTACTCCACCCCGATTGTGGCCGTTACGGCGCACACGCTGGACGGTGAGAAAGAGCAATTTATAAAGGCGGGCATGAATGACTACCTGGCTAAACCGATTGACGAGGAGCGTCTCAGCCAGCTGCTGGCACGCTACTCGTCGGTTAAGCCTCCGGTTTTAGTCAAAATCCCTGATGTCTCCGCTTCGCTTGACTGGCAGCTGGCGCTCCGTCAGGCCGCGAATAAGCCCGATCTGGCGCGTGAGCTGTTACAAATGCTGGTCGATTTTCTGCCGGAAGTGCGGGCGCTTGTGGAGCGCTATATGGCTGAGGATAACGTGCCGGGACTGCGCGATATCATTCATAAGCTGCACGGGAGCGCCAGCTACAGTGGCGTACCGCGTATGAAGCAGCTCTGTCAGCAGCTGGATCGTAGTCTGCGGAACAATCCTCACATAGAGGGAACCGAACCTGAGCTTTTTGAGCTGCTTGATGAAATCGAAAATGTGGCCCGACTTGCCAGGGAGCGGTTGGATCGGTAAGGGCCTGCCTTAACGGCCCGACCGCCGTTTGCTCCCTCAGGGGCGCGGCATCTGCTGACCGATGGCCAGTGAGGCGGCGATATTTCTCGCCGTCATACGCACGTTTTCCGCCGCGTTCTCCAGCGCTTCCTCAAGGGTACAGATGCTGTAGATCACGCTGAATACGGCATCTAACCCATGCTGATGCACCACCGCCACGTCATCGGTCAGGCTGCCTGCAATGCCGATAACCGGTTTGTTGTAGCGTTTTGCGACCTGCGCGACGCCAATCGGCACTTTGCCGTGAATGGTCTGGCTGTCAATGCGCCCCTCACCGGTTATCACCAGCGTTGCATCCCTGACCAGTTCATCCAGACCCAGCGCTTCGGTAACGATTTCAATACCCCGCCGCAGCTCCGCATGGCAAAACGCATGCAGCGCCACGCCCATTCCCCCCGCCGCGCCGCCGCCCGGCAGTTGCAGCACATCGATATCCAGCTCGCGCTGGATCACGTCGGCATAGTGGCCCAGCGCGGCATCAAGCTGGCTGACCAGTTCTGGCGTGGCGCCCTTTTGCGGGCCAAAAACGGCGGAAGCCCCCTCCTTGCCCAGCAGGGGGTTCGTCACGTCGCATGCGACCTCAAAACGACGCTGTTTAATACGCGGATCGAATTTGCTCAGATCAATGTCAGCCAGCTGCGCCAGCTGGCCGCCGCCGAAGCCAATCTGTTTTCCCTGGCTGTCCAGCAGCTGGGCACCGAGTGCCTGTAACATCCCTGCGCCGCCATCATTGGTGGCGCTACCGCCGATACCAATAATGAAATGCTCTACGCCCCGATCGAGCGCGTTACGGATCAGCTCTCCCGTTCCCCATGAGGTGGTGATCAGCGGGTCGCGGCGGCTGACCGGCACCTTTTCCAGTCCGCTCGCCGCCGCCATTTCAATAAAAGCCCGGCTGCCATCGCCAGATAGCCCGTAAAATGCCTCGACGGGCTCGCCCAGCGGCCCGGTCACGCTGAGCGTAACGAAGGTTCCGTTCGTTGCGGCGACCATCGCCTCAACCGTACCCTCGCCGCCATCTGCGACCGGCAACCTGACATACTCCGCAGCAGGAAAAATTTCACGAAATCCCAGCTCAATCTGCACGGCGACCTGCTGGGCAGACAAACTCTCTTTATATGAATCCGGTGCGATTACTATTTTCATACGTTATCCGGGCGCTGTGAACCGGCCTTAGCCAGCGAGTCAGGTCCCGGCCTGTCAGCAGGCCGGGACAGGATGCTAATGAGTAATTCCAACGTTGGTTAACTTCTCATAATAGCAAGCCAGCGCGCTATGGTCGGCATCCCCCAGCCCGTCGGCGCGCAGCATCTGCATCATCTCCATCACCGCCGCCGTCAGCGGCAGCTGTGCGCCCACTTCATGGGAGGTATCAAGCGCATTGGCTAAATCCTTGATATGCAGGTTAATACGGAAGCCGGGTTTGAAATCCCGCGCCAGCACCATGGGCGCTTTCGCATCCAGAACCGTACTGCCCGCCAGCCCGCCGCGAATCGCCTGAAAAACCTGCTGCGGATCCACCCCGGCTTTGGTTGCCAGCGTCAGCGCTTCTGACATGGCTGCAATGTTCAGCGCGACAATCACCTGATTGGCAAGCTTGGTGACGTTACCCGCGCCGATATCACCGGTGTGGATCACGGAACCTGCCATCGCTTTCATGATCTCATAGCACTTATCAAACAGCGCCTTGTCACCGCCCACCATGACCGACAGCGTACCCTCAATGGCTTTGGGTTCTCCACCGCTTACCGGTGCATCCAGCAGCGCTATCTCTTTCTGCGCCAGCGCCTGGTGAAATTCCCGGCTGGCCAGCGGGGCAATGGAGCTCATATCGATCACAATGGTGCCGGGCCTGGCACCCTGAATAACGCTCTCTTCCCCCAGCAGCACTTCCCTGACGTGCGGAGAGTTAGGCAGCATGGTAATTATCACCTCGCACTGTTCCGCCACCGCTTTCGCACTTTTAGCCACTACGGCCCCTGCGCTGACCAGTTCGGCTTCGCTCTCTGTATTATGATCGCGAACCACCAGCGAATAGCCTGCCTTCAGCAGATTTTTACTCATGGGCTTACCCATGATACCCAGACCAATAAAGCCAATTTTCATCTTGCTTCTCCTGTAGGGGAATTATTGCTTAAAGCGATCGCACAGGGCCTGCGTGGCGCTACGGAAGACACCCACATCACTGCCAACCGCGACAAAACCCGCTCCCCATGAAAGGTAACGGCGCGCATCGGCCTCGACCGGAGCCAGTATGCCGCTCGGCTTACCCGCAGCCTTTGCCCGCTCGAAAATATGCTTTATCACCTTAAGCACCTCGGGGTGTGCAGGCTGACCGAGATAACCCAGCGCGGCCGAGAGATCGCCAGGCCCGACAAAAATGCCATCCACGCCCTCGACGGCTGCAATCGCATCAATGTTATCCACCGCCTGCTGCGTTTCGATCTGCACCAGCACGGTAATGTTGTCATTAACCGTGCTGTTGTACTCCGGCACGGTGCCGTACATATTGCTGCGATGCGAAACGGAAACGCCGCGGATCCCAAGGGGCGGATAGCGCGTTGAGGCCACCGCCCGCAAGGCTTCCTCCTGCGTTTCAACAAAGGGGATCAGAAAGTTGGAAAAACCAATATCCAGCAGCCGCTTAATAATGACCGGCTCGTTGCATGGTGGGCGAACAACCGGCGCGCTGACGCTGCCTTTAAGCGCCATCAGCTGCGGTACGAAGGTGGTGATATCGTTTGGCGCATGCTCGCCGTCAAGTACCAGCCAGTCGAACCCGGCCAGCCCCAGCACTTCGGTAGAGATTGGGCTGGCCAGTGCGCACCAGCTGCCAATTAGCGTTTCTCCCGCCAGCAGGCGCTGGCGAAAACCGTTTGGATTGCTTATATAGCTCATCAGTGACTCCTGAAAAAGTTAGCGCACAAGGCAGGGGCGTTTGCGGTCAAAGGTCCAGCCGGGGTGCAGATACTGCATCGCCCGGGCGTCGTTACGTGCGCCGCCGGGCAGGCTTTGATGCAGGGCATGAGCCTGCTCTACCCTCGCCCAGTCCAGCTCAATGCCCAGCCCCGGCGCATCAGGCAAGGTAATGCTGCCGTTACGGATTTGCAGGGGTGCTTTGGTCAGACGCTGCTCGCCTTCCTGCCAGATCCAGTGGGTATCAATGGCCGTAGGCTTACCCGGCGCAGCCGCCCCGACGTGGGTGAACATCGCCAGTGAAATATCAAAGTGGTTATTAGAGTGGCAGCCCCAGGTCAGTCCCCAGTCGTCGCAGAGCTGTGCGACGCGTACTGCGCCGCTTAGCGTCCAGAAATGTGGATCCGCCAGCGGGATATCGACGGCGTTGAGCATCACCGCATGGTTCATTTCCCGCCAGTTGGTGGCTATCATATTGGTGGCAACCGGCAGGCCAGTTGCCCGGCGGAATTCGGCCATTACTTCACGTCCGGAATAGCCCTGCTCCGCACCGCAGGGGTCTTCGGCATAGGTCAGAATACCGTTCATATCTTTGCACAGGGCGATCGCTTCATTCAGAGACCAGGCGCCGTTGGGGTCCACGGTTATTCGCGCATCAGGAAAGCGCTTCTTCATCGCCCTGACAGCCTCAATCTCCTGTTCGCCAGGCAGTACGCCCCCCTTCAGTTTGAAATCCTTAAAGCCATACCTGTCCTGAGCGGCTTCGGCAAGCCGCACGATCGCTGCGCTGTCCATCGCCTGCTGATGCCGCAGGTGATACCAGTCATGGCCGCGCGTTTCGCCCTCGAGGTAAGGAAGGTCGGTTTTTTCACGGTCGCCGACGTAAAACAGGTAACCCAGTACCCTGACCTCATCGCGCTGCTTACCCGGCCCAAGGAGTTCCGCCACCGGCACCCCCAGCCACTGTCCCAGCAGGTCGAGCAGCGCCGCCTCCAGCGCGGCAACGACATTCACCCTGAGCTCAAAGGTCCAGGCCCCCTTGCCGAAGGTGTCAAAATCGTCGGACTGGCTGCCCTTATGGACGTTCTGCACCAGCCGGTTCATCCTCGCGATCTCCTTTCCCTGCACCTGGGGAATGGCATCCATCAGCGTTTGATAAATAGTTTCACCGCCGGGTGCTTCACCCACGCCCGTATGCCCCGCGCTGTCGGTGAGCACCACGATATTGCGGGTGAAGAAGGGATCGTGTGCGCCGCCGATGTTCAGCAGCATGCTGTCATGGCCCGCCACCGGGATCACTTTCATATCGGTTATAACCGGACTGCTTTGCATATTCATAACCTGTCCTTACAGAGAGTTCAGTTCAATACGTTTAATGTCAGTGACCAGCACCAGATAGCTCAGTACGGCCACAAAGGCGTGGATGCCCACATAGACCAGCGCGCCGTTATAGGAGCCGGTGGTCGCAATAATGTAGCCGATAGCAACAGGCGTGATGATGCCCGAGGCGTTGCCAAACATATTGAACAGGCCGCCGCTGAGTCCGCTGATCTCCTTTGGCGCCGTATCGGCCATAACTGCCCAGCCCAGCGCGCCGATCCCCTTCCCAAAGAACGCCAGCGACATAAAGAAGACCACTACCCATTCGGTATCAACGTAATTACAGACCACCATCGACACCGAGAGCAGCATACCGAGCACAATCGGCGTCTTACGGGCGATATTCAGCGACCCGGTTTTACGCATCAGCCAGTCTGAAATAATGCCGCCCAGCACGCCGCCTAAAAAACCACATATGGCGGGGATGGCCGCCACCATCCCGGCTTTGAGAATGGACATACCCCGCGCCTGCACCAGATAGACCGGGAACCAGGTAATAAAGAAGTAGGTCAGGGCGTTGATGCAGTATTGTCCAAGGTAAATCCCCAACATCATCCGCGAGCTGACCAGCTGTTTAATCTGATGTATCCGCTCACCCCAGCCGATGCTGCGCACTACGGCACTGCGTTGATCCATATTGATCAGCGCCCCGCCCTGCTCCATATATTCCAGCTCGGCTTTATTGACGCCGGGATGATCGTTGGGATCGTGAATAACCTTCTGCCAGATAAAGCTGATAACGATCCCGAGCCCGCCCATAAACCAGAAGACGTGCGCCCAGCCTACGGTCGATGTCAGCCAGCCCATGATTGGTGCGAAAATGACCGTGGCAAAATACTGCGCTGAATTGAACAGGGCGACGGCGGTGCCACGCTCCTGCGCGGGGAACCAGGCAGCAACGATGCGGCTGTTGCCGGGGAAGGAGGGTGCCTCCGCCAGCCCGACCATAAATCGCAGCGCAAACAGCACGGCGATAATGGTAAAACCACTAAACAGGTCGACAAATCCCTGTAGGAACGTGAAAAGCGACCAGAGAAATATGCTCCAGAAGTAAACTCGCTTTGAGCCATAGCGGTCCAGTAGCCAGCCTCCTGGGATCTGGCCTATGACATAGGCCCATGAAAAGGCTGAGAAGATATAGCCCAGCCCCACAGGATCAAGGCCAATATCCTTCGACATGGCGGAACCGGCAATGGCAATTGTCGAGCGGTCTCCGTAATTGAAAGAGGTAACGATAAATAGCATCACCACTATCCAGTAGCGGGCGTTTGTTCTTTTTTGTACGGCGCTCGCGGCACTGCTGACTGAATTCATTATCTACTCCCGAAATATAGCGACCAGGCAACGTTCACTCTGTACGGCATACACATCGCGTTGGGTATCAGAATGATATTGGGTTAAAGACAGCGATTATTTTGCAGAATAGTCATTACGCTACGCACAAATACCTCATCGTTCTGATGTATGAAAAATTATATAAATGCGTGCTGGCTAATACATCGGTAAAAAGCCCTGGAAAGGGGACTTATAATTACGGTTTTTATGGCAGTTGCACATGCCCCTGCGTGGTGGCTCACGCTTCCTTAAAGTTCTGCGGAGGCCGTCACATACTGGTGAAATGCCCGCTGCTTTGTGAGCCCTCTCGATTGCCTTTGTGGATTTGACTGGAAACTGATCTCGTCTGGCCTCTTTTTATAGTCATTTGCACAATGTTTTTGCCCGGCAGACCTTTTATACTGTTTATTAGCAGAATAGCTTCAGGATAAAAATAATAAACGCCTCCTCCGCGCGAGAAGGGCGTTTCCAGTTACCGTTCCAGTCAGGGTTTACCGAGCAATGAATATTATCAATAAAGAGGTGCCTCTCTATATAAAGGTGCATGAAAAAGATAACGTTGCCATTGTGGTTAATAATAATGGTCTGACGGCAGGCAGCGTGTTTCCTTGTGGGCTGGTTTTAAAAGAGCATATCCCCCAGGGGCATAAGGTCGCGCTGAATAATATTGCCAAAGGCGCTGATATCCTGCGCTACGGCGAAGTGATTGGTTACGCGCTTCGTGATATTGCTCAGGGCTGCTGGATTGATGAATCGCTGGTGGGGCTGCCGACTGCGCCCAATCTGGCCAGCCTGCCCCTTGCCACGGCGATCCCGCCAGCCCTTCCCGCCCTTAAGGGGTATACCTTTGAAGGGTATCGCAACAGTGACGGCAGCGTGGGAACGCGTAACCTGCTGGCAATAACCACCAGCGTCCACTGCGTGGCGGGCGTAGTTGATTATGTGGTAAGCATTATTGAGCGCCAGCTGCTGCCGGACTTTCCAAACGTCGATGGCGTGGTGGCCCTGAATCATCTCTACGGCTGCGGCGTGGCGATCAACGCGCCCGCGGCAATTATCCCCATTCGCACGTTGCATAACCTTGCCCTTAACCCCAATTTCGGCGGTGAAGTCATGGTCGTCGGGCTGGGGTGTGAAAAACTCCAGCCCGAAAGGCTGCTACAGGGCACGCCCGATGTGCAGCCGATTTCACTGGATGAGGATGATATTGTCCGCCTCCAGGATGAGCAGCACGTAGGATTTGAGTCGATGGTGAATGATATTTTACGCGTCGCGAAACGTCATCTTCAGCGACTGAATCAGCGCCGCCGGGAAACTGTACCTGCTTCGGAACTGGTGGTCGGCATGCAGTGTGGCGGCAGCGATGCTTTTTCCGGCGTGACGGCAAACCCTGCCGTGGGGTTTGCCTCTGATTTACTGGTACGCTGCGGCGCGACGGTGATGTTTTCCGAGGTCACGGAAGTCCGTGATGCGGTGCATTTACTGACCCCACGCGTCATTGACGAGCAGACGGGTCAGCGGCTGCTTGAGGAGATGGCCTGGTATGATGATTACCTGAACAGCGGGCAAACCGATCGCAGCGCCAATCCCTCACCCGGCAACAAAAAAGGCGGGCTGGCAAACGTGGTGGAGAAGGCATTGGGATCGATTGCCAAGTCCGGGAGCAGCGCCATTGTTGAAGTGCTTTCGCCCGGTCAGCGCCCAACCCGTCGCGGACTGATTTATGCTGCCACCCCGGCAAGTGATTTTATCTGCGGCACGCAGCAGATGGCGTCAGGCATTACTTTACAGGTCTTCACCACCGGGCGCGGCACGCCTTACGGCCTGGCAGCGATTCCGGTTATCAAAATGGCGACCAGAAGCGCGCTGGCAGAACGCTGGTACGATTTGATGGATATCAACGCGGGGACTATCGCGACCGGGGAGGAGAGTATTGAACAGGTTGGCTGGCGGCTGTTTGAACTGATTATTGAAATTGCCAGCGGACGCAAGCAGAGCTGGTCCGATCGCTGGGGGATCCATAATGCGCTGGCGGTGTTTAATCCAGCGCCGGTAACCTGATAACCTGCCGCCCCTGTCAGCAGTAAACAGGGGCGCGTCGCGCTCGGGTAAGCCCATGGACTAACCCGGGCTCACTCATCAACTTATCCCGGGAGCGAATCCAGTCTAACTAATCTGCTTCGCCCACTGCTCAACCCACGGCGTTGTCACCTCTTCCGGCTCCGGAGTTTCGGCAGCATCAACCAACAGCACGTCGCCGATGCGGGTGGCTCCCTGCTCCTGCAACAGCGCATCAAAGTGCTTACCGCCGCCGCAAAAAACCTCGTAGCTGCTGTCACCCAGCACGATCACGCCGTAGCGCAGGCCGGGCTGGTGGCCGAGTTTATCTTTAATATCACGAAAAAGAGGCGCAATGCTGTCCGGCAGCTCGCCCTGCCCCGTTGTTGAGGTAATAATCAGCGCCACGCCCGTCCCGGCAAAGCGCTGCCAGTCATTCAGGTCAGGATCTTCAAAAATCTTCACCTGATGCCCCTGATCCACCAGCACAGGTTCTGCTTCCTCTGCAACCAGCAGCGCGTTCCCGTACATCGTGCCTACAAATATGCCAACCTGAGCCATCTTATTTCTCCTTTACCGGCACCTGTTATCACTCACTATCCTGAGGGGTGTCGGCGTTAAACTCAACCCTGGGAATATCAGGGAGACAGGCCTGCCAGCCGAACTGCGCCATCATCCGCTGCCAGATAGCGTCTAATCCGGCGCGCAGCACCAGCGGCTCGCCGGTTACCGGGTGCGTCAGGCTGAGCTCACTGGCGTGCAGCATCAGCCGCTGCATACCGAAATGTGCCGCCGCGCTGCGGTTCTGTCGCAAATCACCGTGCGCGCTGTCACCAATAATCGGATGCCGAAGATGGGTCATATGACGCCTGAGCTGATGCTTGCGGCCGGTTTTCGGCTTCAGCTCCATCAGCGTATAGCGGGAGGTGTCATAGCGGCTAACCGCAACCGGTAACTCAGCCGTTGCCACGGAACGCCAGTGCGTTGTGGCAGGCTGTGGGGCCTTTTCGGGCTGGCTGAATTTGTCGGCTATCTTATCCAGCTCCTCGGTCAGCGCATAATCCAGGGTCTCTTCCCCTTCCAGCCACCCTCTTACCACGGCATGGTAGGTTTTTTGCAGCTGATGCTGTTCAAACTGCTGGGAGAGCTGGCGACCCACCTCGCTGGACAATCCCATCAGCAGAACGCCAGAGGTGGGACGGTCAAGGCGATGCACGGTAAAAACGTGCTGACCAATCTGATCGCGGACCGTCTGCATGACAAACACTTTTTCATGGCGGTCCAGCCAGCTACGGTGTACCAGCCAGCCCGCAGGTTTATTTACCGCGACCAGCCATTCATCCTGATAAATGATGTCCAGCATCAGGCGTTATGCTCAAAGTGACTGTCCAGCTCGTTCAGCGCATGCAGCAGTTTTGCGCGCGCCGGGACCGCCCCCTCCAGCGCCATCTCATAATAAGGTGCGATGGCCAGCTTCTCCGGCAGTGGGCTCTGTGAATCAAGAAGTGCCTGCATTCGGGGTAAAAATACCCACTGCAGCCACTGCTCCGGCGTCATTGTATCCACGCAGAAAGGTTCCTGGCTCTCAAAAGCGGTCGTCGTTGGGGCACAGGATTGCCAGAGTCCTGCATCCTGTAAGACCTGTGTTATCGCTATCAGGCAATCCTGAACCTGCTGTTCCCGGCTCATTCGCGGTCTCCTGTATTCAGTCAATGTCAGAGCCGCAAGCATAACATTCACTCACGGGGTCAGTGAAAAGTATGCATAAAAAAAGGGAGCACTGTAAAAACAGTGCTCCCGGTTCGTTTGCAGCTTTCCCGCTACGTAAATGCTCCCTGCTCGTCCCTGATAACTATGTCCTGCGTATTCCTTACAATTTCACCATCACTGGTGAAGTCCCTGGCATCCTGGCGCGCAACCCATACTGGCTGCTCTCATTCTCCATCCTGGAGGTGTCCATTAATCTCTTCCTGAGATGTCCTTGCCTCATCCTGAGGCCTTTCCATGAATCATCTTCCCGATGTGTCCTGACTCAATCCGTAAGTCACAGCATCCTTTCCGATGCGACACATTTTGACCTAATTTAGCCATTAAACAATAGACCTTACGGTTCCATATAACCCATGTTAACCTCAGCCAGGCCAAAACTTAAAACAACTTGCTGAATATAAAAGAATTAGGATTTAAGACTTAATATTAGTCTGAGGATTTTAAAGCGATCTCTTACAGGCTGCGTAAGAGATCTCCTACAAACTCATTCGGCAATTTTCTTACACTTTACCCTGCGGGGTGAGGCGGTCAATGAAATCAGAGAGGTCGGACGCCAGCACCGTTCGTTGAGTTGTACCCAGCTTTTCAAGGATAACCTCACCGCTTAAGTTACATACGGAGATGACCTCAAGCTCCGATTCCAGCGTCGCGATAAACAGCGTGGGAGAGTGTTTCAGCCGTCTCTTCATCACCAGGTGTCCGATTAAATTCTCCTGAACCCGAACGAAATCCTCCTCGCTCCAGGCTTGCAGTAGCGTAACAGATTGTCCTGCCAGCACGGCGTGCATGTCGCCCGCAAACTGTGAGGTATACCAGCCGACAACCGAGGGCTGAATGCGTAAATCCAGCGCACGCTCGACGGCTTCCAGATTGGCGGCCAGAGTGAAAGGCTGCGGTAACCAGTAGACCACATCCTCGGCGCTGTTCTGTATACAGGGGGAAGGAATACCGTACAGCTCACTGCTGGCGGGTAAATGGCCGTACTCCTGCTGCCAGAGTTCGCAATAGCGCTGGGTGAAGTGGGTCAGTGCCCGGGCCGTTTCTTCAATCATTCTTTTTTTCACTCTCTGCTGCCTGAGTTACAATAAGGCTAACGCCAAACCGGGATTCGGCTGCCGGTCATCCCATGGTTTCCGGTCCTGGCCGCAACGAACATATTAATTTCACACTCCCTGCTCAGGCAGGTCATAAAGGAAATCTATGTCTTTACAGGATCCGCACCAGACGCTAAAAAGCCTGACTCTGGGGAAGCCCACAGAATACCACGATAAATACGATCCTGGTTTGCTCCAGGGTGTGCCTCGCAGCCTCAACCGTGAGCCGCTGGCACTCTATCCGGATAATTTGCCCTTTCACGGTGCGGATATCTGGACGCTTTATGAACTGTCATGGCTTAACGCCCGTGGTTTACCGCAGGTCGCCCTGGGTGAAGTGGTATTAAATGCCAATAGCACTCATCTTATTGAATCCAAGAGCTTTAAGCTTTACCTCAACAGTTTTAACCAGACCCGTTTTGCCGACTGGGGCGAGGTTCGCGCTACGCTTGAGCGCGATCTCAGTGCCTGTGCCGGAGGAGAGGTCAGCGCCGCGCTATTCCGCCTGCATGAGGTCGAAGGCCAGCCGATTGGTAGCTTTAGCGGGTATTGCATTGATGAGCAGGATATCGAGATCGATAACTATGCGTTTAGCACGGATTACCTGCTTAATGCCACACAGCCGGAAATTGTGGAAGAGCAGCTGGTCAGCCATCTGCTGAAGTCTAACTGTCTGATCACTAATCAGCCCGACTGGGGTTCGGTGCAGATTAGCTACCGTGGCCCACGTATTCAGCGCGAAGCGCTGCTGCGTTACCTGGTCTCTTTTCGTCAGCATAATGAATTTCACGAGCAGTGCGTTGAACGCATTTTTAATGATATTCACCGCTTCTGCCAGCCTGAAAGCCTGAGCGTTTATGCGCGCTATACTCGCCGCGGCGGCCTGGACATCAATCCATGGCGCAGCAATGGGGTTTATAAGCCTGGCCGTTCGCGTCTGGTACGGCAGTAGCCGGTGATGTTTTTGCGCAGCACGCCGCAGTTGTCTAATTTACCCTATTGTTAATTCCCGACAGACAAGGCTAATCTGAACCTGGGCGTTCACATTGTCCCCGCCCAGGATATCTCAACTTTCCGATGTTTCACCCAGTGCGCAGGGGTGTAAGAATGTTGTCTGGAGAGTGACGCCACCCGGAGGGGTGCAAAGGAGTTAATTTGATCACACATATCAGTCCACTGGGTTCTATGGACCTGCTGTCTCAGCTGGAAGTTGACATGCTGAAGCAGACGGCCAGCAGTGACCTTTACCAGCTGTTCCGCAACTGTTCGCTTGCCGTGCTTAACTCCGGTAGTCAGACCGATAGCAGCCATGAGCTGCTTGCCCGTTTTGAAAGCTTCGATATCAACGTGCTTCGCCGCGAGCGCGGCGTAAAGCTTGAGCTGATCAATCCACCGGAAGAAGCCTTTGTCGACGGGCGGATCATTCGCTCACTGCAAGCCAACCTTTTTGCCGTGCTGCGCGACATCCTGTTTGTCAACGGACAAATCGACAAGGCAGGGCGCTTCCAGCACCAGCAAAATGAAGATCCCGTTCATATCACCAACATGGTGTTCTCTATTTTACGCAATGCCCGGGCGCTGCATATTGGTGAAGAACCCAATACCGTGGTCTGCTGGGGCGGACACTCGATTAATGCCGTAGAGTATCAGTACTGTCGCACCGTGGGTGCCCAGCTGGGGCTGCGCGAGCTGAATATCTGTACCGGCTGCGGGCCCGGCGTTATGGAAGCCCCAATGAAGGGAGCGGCCGTAGGTCACGCACAGCAGCGTTATAAAGAGGGCCGCTTTATTGGTCTGACTGAGCCTTCAATCATCGCCGCTGAGCCACCGAACCCGCTGGTCAATGAGCTGATTATCATGCCAGATATCGAGAAGCGTCTGGAAGCGTTTGTCCGTATTGCACACGGCATTGTTATTTTCCCGGGCGGCGTGGGGACGGCGGAAGAGCTGCTGTATCTGCTGGGTATTCTGATGAATCCTCATAACCATGACCAGGTGCTGCCGCTGATCCTGACGGGTCCGAAGGAGAGCGCCGACTATTTCCGCGTAATGGATGAGTTTATCGTCAGCACGCTGGGTCATGCGGCGCGTAAGCACTACACCATCATCATTGATGATGCGCCAGAGGTAGCACGGCTGATGAAACAGGCGATGCCAAAAGTGAAGGAGCATCGTCGGGAAACCGGAGACGCGTATAGCTTCAACTGGGCTATCCGAATTGAGCCGGATCTGCAGGTGCCCTTTATGCCCACCCATGAAAATATGGCTAACCTTAATCTCTATCCTAATCAGCCAGCCGAACAGCTTGCCGCCGCACTGAGGCGGGCATTTTCCGGTATCGTGGCGGGCAACGTGAAGGATATGGGCATTAAGGCGATTAAAGAGAACGGGCCTTACAAGCTACATGGCGATCCGGAATTGATGCGCCGCATGGACGATTTACTACAGGGATTTGTTGCTCAGCACCGTATGAAGCTGCCAGGCACCGCTTATATCCCCTGCTATGAAATCATCAAATAACCGCAACCGGAGCGGCGAACGTGCTGCTCCCCTACGTGCGAAATTATGACTATTCATTTGTTGATTGTTGATGCCCTGAACCTTATACGCCGCATCCATGCTGTTCAGGGCTCTCCCTGTCAGGAAGCCTGCGTTCATGCGTTACAGCAGCTTATCGTGCACAGCCGGCCTACTCATGCCGTCGCGGTTTTTGACGATGATGAGCGTCATGAAGGCTGGCGCTTCCAGCTGCTACCGGATTATAAGGCGGGTCGCCCTCCAATGCCTGATGCCTTGCAGCAGGAGATGCCTTTACTGCGCGAGGCTTTTCAGCAGGCCGGCGTTGCCTGTTGGCAGGCTGTGGGCGAAGAGGCTGACGATCTGGCTGCTACGCTGGCAGCGAGAGTGGCAGAAAGTGGTCATCAGGCAACTATTGTTTCGACTGATAAAGGTTACTGTCAGCTCCTTGCACCGCAGATTCTTATTCGTGACTATTTTCAGAAGCGCTGGCTGGATATGCCTTTTATCGAAGCCAGCTTCGGCGTGGCACCGGCCCAGCTCACTGATTACTGGGGCCTGACTGGCATTGCCAGCAGCAAAATCCCCGGCGTGGCAGGGATTGGTGCGAAGAGTGCAGCCCAGCTTTTACAGACGTTCGGCTCGCTGGATGCGATTTATCAGAATCTGGAGGCCGTCCCGGAGAAGTGGCGCAGGAAGCTTGAGCAGCATCAGGTGCTAGCCCATATCTGCCGCGAGGTCGCGACGTTGAAGACTGATTTGGTGCTTGAGGGAAACCTGAAGGAGCTGAGGTTACCGGCCTGAAGGTTATAATCCACTAAGGTCAACCTCACTCCGATGGATCGGCTGTGTTGCGGGATTTAAGTTCAAAACCTGCTCCAGTGACAAGGCTATGTTGTTAGCAGGAAGGTCAAAACCTGCCCCGGTGACACGGCTATGTTATTTGCAGGCAGGTCAAAAGCCGCTCCGGTGACAGGGCTATGTTATTTGCAGGCAGGTCAAAAGCCGCTCCGGTGACAGGGCTATGTTGTTAGCAGGAAGGTCAAAACCTGCTCCGGTGACAGGGCTATGTTGTTAGCAGGAAGGTCAAAACCTGCCCCGGTGACAGGGCTATGTTATTTGCAGGCAGGTCAAAAGCCGCTCCGGTGACAGGGCTATGTTGCGGGTCAGAACGCCGGGACGCCGTAAACCCATCCCTAGGGGCTTCGCTGCCGCATCCCTGCGGCAGAGACCCGGCTTATCTGCTCCGCAACACCGCCTTCTGGCTAAGGAGTAGGCTGCGGGTTCTCTGGCAGTGGCTAAGTTCAAAACCTGATCCGATCACTACGACTTTATCTGCCGAAAGTTTAGTAAGCCGGGGCTGGACGTGAAGGGGTTTTTAGCAGCGACAACGTAGTCTGAGGCCAGGCGGGGACCGTTGGCTGAGCGGACCGTCGAGCGCAGGGATGCGCGAGTCGAGCCCACACGGACGTGCTTGCGGCGTGTCCGCGTGACAACGGTCCCCGCAGGGCTTTGCACCGTATTATCGCAATGACAGCAAACGTTACAAATGCCAGCCAGGTCAAAACCCGCTCCGGTGACAGGGCTATGTTGCGGGTCAGAACGCCGGGGCGCCGTAAACCCATCCCTGGGGGCTTCACTGCCGCATCCCTGCGGCAGAGACCCGGCTTATCTGCTCCGCAACACCGCCTTCTGGCTAAGGAGTTGCCTGTAAAAATCTGGTACAGACTAACGTCATAATCTGCTTTAGAGGGACTGGCTTTGTTGTGGCCCTCAGGGCCAGCATCTGTTCGGTTGTGCGACTCTGCTGCAGTTCAGAAGCCAAAACCCGCTTCCAGATGGGAGGCAATTATCTGTCAGCAACTATGTTACCTGAGTCCGGGTGCGGGAAATGTTTTAGCAGCGACTAATTTGCCTGAGGCCAGGCGGGGACCGTTGACTGAGCGGACCGTCGAGCGCAGGGATGCGCGAGTCGAGCCCACACGGACGTGCTGCTTGCGGCGGGTCCGCGTGACAACGGTCCCCGCAGGGCTTTGCACCCATTTACCGCAAGGACAGCAAACGTTACAGATGCCAGCCAGGTCAAAACCCGCTCCGGTGACAGGGCTATGTTGCGGGTCAGAACGCCGGGACGCCGTAAACCCATCCCTGGGGGCTTCGCTGCCGCATCCCTGCGGCAGAGACCCGGCTTATCTGCTCCGCAACACCGCCTTCTGGCTGCGGAGTGGGCTGCGGGTGCTCTGGCAGTGGCTAAGATCAAAACCTGATCCGATCACGACGACCTTATCTGCCGAAAGTTTAGTAAACCGGGGCTGGATGTGAAGGGGTTTTTAGCAGCGACAACGTAGTCTGAGGCCAAGGGGACCGTTGGCTGAGCGGACCGTCGAGCGCAGGGATGCGCGAGTCGAGCCCACACGGATGTGCTTGCGGCGGGTACGCGTGACAACGGTCCCTGCAGGACTTTGCACCAGCGACCAGCAACAACAGTAAACGTCACAGGTGCCAGTTCCCCACACACTGTCATCCGTAAGGTCAAAACCTGCTCCGATGACGCGGCTATGTTGTTAGCAGGAATGTCAAAACCTGCTCCGGTGACACGGCTATGTTGCGGGTCAGAACGCCGGGACGCCGTAAACCCCTCCCTGGGGGCTTCACTGCCGCATCCCTGCGGCAGAGACCCGGCTTATCTGCTCCGCAACACCGCCTTCTGGCTGCGGAGTGGGCTGCGGGTGCTCTGGCAGTGGCTAAAGTCAAAACCTGCTCCGATTACGACAGCCTTACCTGCCGAAATTTTGTAGGCCCGAGCCGGACATGGGGAGGTTTCTTTGCAGCGACTGTATAGCCAGCGGCCAGGCGGGGACCGTTGACTGAGCGGACCGTCGAGCGCAGGGATGCGCGAGTCGAGCCCACACGGATGTGCTTGCGGCGGGTCCGCGTGACAACGGTCCCCGCAGGGCTTTGCACCCATTTACCGCAAGGACAGCAAACGTTACAGATGCCAGCCAGGTCAAAACCCGCTCCGGTGACACGGCTATGTTGCGGGTCAGAACGCCGGGACGCCGTAAACCCCTCCCTGGGGGCTTCACTGCCGCATCCCTGCGGCAGAGACCCGGCTTATCTGCTCCGCAACACCGCCTTCTGGCTAAGGAGTGGGCTGCGGATTCTCTGGCAGTGGCTAAGATCAAAACCTGATCCGATCACGACGACCTTATCTGCCGAAATTTTTGTAAACCGGGGCTGGACGTGAAGGGGTTTTTAGCAGCGACAACGTGGTCTGAGGCCAGGCGGGGACCGTTGGCTGAGCGGACCGTCGAGCGCAGGGATGCGCGAGTCGAGCCCACACGGATGTGCTTGCGGCGGGTACGCGTGACAACGGTCCCCGCAGGGCTTTACCCCATCTCCCTGCAGCAACAAAGCTACACCGCAGGGCTTTACCCCATCTCCCTGCAGCAACAAAGCTGCACCGCAGGGCTTTGCACCCTCTCCCTGCAACAAAAAAAACTGCACAGCAGGGCTTTGCACCCTCTCCCTGCAGCAACAAAGCTACACCGCAGGGCTTTACCCCATCTCCCTGCAGCAAAAAAGCTGTCCCGCAGGGCTTTGCACCCACTCCCGGCGACGGCAGTAGATGCCTGAACGCAGGCGGCGGGCCCTCAGGAACTATCTTTCGTCGCGGCGGCCCGGCGTAGCGCTCCAGATGCGGCGAATATGTACCGTCACCTCTTCACGATCGTGATAAAGCTGACGTGCCTGAATCTGCGCATTAATACCGCCTGCCTTCAGCTTTTCATCAATCATCGCCAGATTCTGCGACACCTCTTCATAACGCTTCTTCATCGGCAGCTTAAGATTGAAAATAGCCTCCCGGCACCAACCGTTCACCAGCCAGTCGGCCATCAGGTTAGCCACGCGAACCGGTTTTTCCACCATATCGCACACCAGCCAGTAAATATTGGTACGCGTAGGACGGTATCGGAAGCCATCTTCACGGTGGTGGAAAACCTGCCCGGTATCCATCAGAGAAGGCGCCATAGGACCATTATCCACGGCGTGCACCATCATGCTGCGTTTCACCAGCTGGTAGGTCCATCCCCCTGGACAGGCACCCAAATCGACGGCGTAAAGACCACTGCCCAGACGCTCCTCCCACTCATCGGCTGGGATGAAAACGTGAAAAGCCTCTTCCAGCTTTAGCGTAGAGCGGCTTGGCGCATCGGAGGGAAACTTCAGGCGCGGGATGCCCATAAAAAATGTGGAATTGTTCTCCGGCAGGGAGTAACCCACATAACAGCAGCCCGGCGCGATGAAAAACACGTGTACCACGGGCCGTTTAGCACTCTCATAATTTAACAGCACGCCGGCAGCACGCAGGCTGGCACGCAGCGGAACGGTGAATTTACGACAGAACTTTAGCAGCTCTTTACTCTCATTGGTGTCCGGCACCTCGACCCGCAGCTCTCCCGCTTTTTCTACCACACCGGTTAACATTCCGGTTACCGGAGAGACACGATCTTCCGGCGGCAGATCGCGAAGTAATTCGCCTACCACCACCATCTGACGGCAGAAAATGAGCTGGCTGAAAGGCAGGGTTTTGATCAGCTTTTCGGCATCTTCAGCCTGGTAGCACTCATACAATACATAGCCTGAGTCTTCCTTCACTCGCGCAAAGCCGAACACCTCATGTTCAGCCGCTTTAGCACTGATTTCCGCTGCACACTCTTTCTCAAAGCCCTGACGGCAATAGAGTAAAATTTTATTCATGGCGTTCTGCCCTTACTTTAAGACGCAGTGCGCCAACTAACATTAATATCCATCCAGCCAGGAAGCAGGTGCCCCCGACTGGCGTAACATAGACCCACAGACGAAGATGCGAGAGCGCCAGGCAGTAAAGACTCCCGCTGAATAGCACCGTACCCAACGCAAGGAATGCGCTGCTCCAGTAAAACCAGATATTGGCACGGCGCTGCATCGCTGCCGCCATTCCCAGAATGGCAAGGGTGTGAAACCCCTGATATTCCAGCCCGGTTTTAAGCCAGGCCATTTCCACTGATCCCAGCGACTTGCTCAATACATGTGCGCCAAAAGCACCCAGCATCACGTAAATGAATCCGCTGATGGCTGTAAAAATCAGCATGGCACGACTCGACATTCGGTCAATCCTCGGTTGGTGATCGCGCCGCCTTAGCCACGCGAAGCGAAATCAGCTATCAATTCTCGTAGCGGAAGCGGAAGTTTTCCTGCTCGCTGGCCGCTTTTGCCAGGATCCACTGACGAAAGGCGGCTATTTTACCCAGTTCTGCCTGGCTGTCATGGCAAACCAGATAAAAAGCATTTTTACTGACTAAAACGTCGTTAAATGGACAGACCAGTCGGCCCGCTTCCATTTCTGTCTGCGCCATCACATTATTGGCCAGCGCAACCCCCTGGCCATGAATTGCCGCCTGGAGCACCATGGCGCTGTGGCTGAAAATAGGGCCCTGCTGTACGTTGATATGCGCCACCCCCAGCTGGCGGGTATAGGCCTGCCAGTCCCGACGGGAGGCATCGTGCAGCAGCGTATGGTACGCAAGGTCCTCGGGCGTTTTTACCGGATGTTCACCGGTGAGGAGCTGGGGGGCACAGACCGGCAGCAGGTATTCCGCATACAGCTTTTCTACACGCAGCCCCGGCCAGTTGCCTCGACCGTAAAAAATCGCCACGTCAACATCGTCGGCCAGCTTCTCTTCCTCACGGTCAACCGCCTGGATACGCACATCAATTCCCGGATAAGCTGAGTTAAAGCTGGAGAGGCGCGGCACCAGCCACTGAATAGCAAAGCTCGGCAGCAGGCTAACGGTGAGCGCCCCTTTCGCGCTTCGGGCCTGGAGCTTGCGGGTGGCGTCATTAATGGCGCTGAATATCTCTTTGATATCGAGATAGTAGCTCTGCCCTTCTTCCGTCAGCAGCAGCGATCGATTGCGGCGACGGAACAGCTTAAGGCCAAGGAAATCCTCCAGCGACTTGATTTGGTGGCTGACGGCAGCCTGGGTGACGAACAGCTCTTCAGCCGCTTTGGTGAAGCTGAGATGACGAGCGGCGGCATCAAAAACACGCAGCGCATTTAATGGGGGAAGACGTTTCGACATGGTTACCGGATTGATGATTGCGTAAGGATTACGCAGCGCTCCTGACGGAGATTTACGTATTAGTTTTTTTTATCCGAGCCATTATAATTTGTCCGTTGAGGATGCACCAGCAAATACCTATAGTTGCCGCACTTCCTGAGCCGGAACGAAAAGCACATTGGAATTTAGGCGTTTACGCAGAGTTTTGAGGGGCTTTTGGCTTGTGGTCGTGATGTTGTGTTTGCATTTGATCTGACTCTTTTCAGATCTGGTAGCCTGGCTACCTTATTATTCCTGTAGATTTACCCTGTCTGTCCATAGTGATTAGTAGCACCGCAAATTGCGGTGCTTTTTTTTTACTGAAGCTTACTGCCCCATTTCAACCATCTCTTTCACATCTGAGCGGTTAATCTGCTGCTTGTTGCCATTGGCATCTTTGTAGCTGATCATACCGGTATCCGTGTCGACAACAGGTTTGCCAGAGGCGACGATAGTACGGCCATCGTTGGTGTGCATTACATAGTTACTGGAACAGGCAGCCAGTGCAAAAGTCATGGCGCAGGCGGCCATAATAGCAGCGAATTTTTTCATCTTTATATCTCCTTGCAGATAGAAATGCGATAAACCACCCGAAGAACACGTCCGGTGAGCAAAAAAAAAGATAAATTGCCTGCCCGAAAGGCTCTTATTGCGGATAATAGTTTAAACCTTGCATGAATCAGCATAACGCGCTTTTCCGACATTGCCAGAAAACCGCATTAAATTCAGTCTGGTCCTGGTCATTCCGTCATCAACGCCGAGGAGAATATGACGTCATTTACCCCTGCCGGGTTTCGCCAGCAGTTTCCGGCACTCAGCGATGCAGGCACCTATCTGGACAGCGCGGCGACCGCACTTAAGCCTAAGGCAGTGATTGAGGCGACGCGGCAGTTTTACAGTCTGAGCGCTGGTACGGTGCATCGCAGCCAGTATGTTGCGGCGCGTGAACTGACCGGGCGCTACGAAAATGCCAGAAGTCAGGTTGCCCGCCTGCTTAACGCCCCGCAGGCGACGGATATTGTCTGGACAAAGGGCACGACCGAATCCATTAATCTGGTGGCGCAGGGCTATTTTCGTCCCAGACTGCGGCCAGGCGATGAGATCCTTGTCAGTGAGGCGGAACACCACGCTAACCTCGTTCCCTGGCTGATGCTGGCCTCGCAGACCGGGGCAAAGGTGGTGAGATGGCCGCTGGGCGTGGATTACCTGCCAGATGTCGCCCGCCTTACCGCGCTGATAACGCCCAGGTGCAAAGTGCTGGCGCTGGGACAGATGTCCAACGTGACCGGAGGCTGTCCCGATTTGGATCAGGCGATTGCGATTGCACATCGGGCGGGGGCCAAAGTGATGATTGACGGCGCGCAGGGGGTGGTACATGCGCCAGCGGACGTCGCCGCACTTGATATTGATTTCTATGCATTTTCCGCACATAAGCTCTATGGCCCCATGGGAACGGGGGTACTCTACGGCAAAACGTCGCTGCTGGAAGAGATGCAGCCCTGGCAGGGCGGCGGGAAGATGCTTAGTACGGTAGACTTCGACGGCTTCACGCCACAGTCCGTCCCGTGGCGCTTTGAGGCAGGTACGCCAAACGTGGCGGGCGTGATCGGGCTGAGCGCGGCGCTTACCTGGCTGGAGGGCGTTGATCTCGCCGCCGCAGAGCGCTGGAGCTGTGAGCTGGCCGATCTGGCCGAAGAGCGACTCTCTGCCCTGCCCGGCTTTCGCAGCTTTCGCGCCAGCCGGTCAAGCCTGCTCGCGTTCGATATCAAGGGTATCCATCACAGCGACGTCGTCACGCTGCTGGCAGAGATGGGTATCGCCGTGCGCGCGGGCCAGCACTGTGCCCAACCGCTGCTGCGCGCATTGGGCGTAAGCGGTACGCTTCGGGCGTCGTTCGCCCCCTATAACACGCCAGATGACGTCGACAGGCTGGTCACTGGCCTCACCACCGCTCTGGAACTTCTGGCAGATTAAACTATGACCATTTCTTTACTCGCACCGCATCCCTTTGGCGAACAGATCACCCCCGCTGGTCTGGAGCAGACTTTTTCTGCACTGAATCAGTGGGAGGATCGTTACCGCCAGCTGATTCTGCTCGGCAAACAGCTACCTGCGCTGCCAGAATCACTCAGGGTGGCAGAAATTGAGCTGAGCGGCTGTGAAAACCGCGTCTGGCTGAGGTGCCAGCCTTTGCCTGATGGCCGTCTGCATTTTTATGGCGACAGCGAAGGACGCATTGTTCGGGGGCTGCTCGCGGTGCTACTGACCGCCGTGGAGGGCCAGCACCCTCAGTCGCTACTGGAAAAGGATCCGCTGGCGCTGTTTGACGCACTGGGGCTGCGCAATCAGCTGAGTGCGTCGCGTAGTGCCGGGCTGGACGCGCTGGCCGGGGCGGTATTAAAAGCAGCCGAACAGCATCAGCAGCGCGGCACCAACGAGCCTTTGTCGCAAGGCTAATGCAGCAGAGCGTTCACCCTGTTAGCTATTCCGTCAGGCGCGTGCGGCTTTCGCCATCATCTTTTTAAGAACGTGTGAAACCGCCACGAAGCCAAAGGTGGCGGTGACCATCGTCGCCGCACCAAATCCTGATGCGCAGTCCATCCGCTTCGGCCCTTCCGCCGTGCTGCGTGACGCGCAAACCGACCCGTCCGCCTGGGGATACATCAGCGCTTCGGTGGAAAAAACGCAGTCGATTCCCAGCTTGCCCTTGCTGTTTTTGACAATATTAAAGTCATGCTTCAGCCGCTCACGCAGCTTAGCCGCCAGCGGATCCTGAATCGTTTTCGCCAGGTCGGCAACCTGAATCTGCGTCGGATCGATCTGCCCGCCTGCCCCACCGGTGGTAACCAGGGGTATTTTATTGCGGCGGCACCATGCCAGCAGCGCCGCTTTTGGCCGCACGCTGTCAATAGCGTCAATAACCCAGGTAAAACCTGCGCCCATCAGCTCGGCGGTATTGTCCGGCGTAATAAAATCATCCACGCAGGTGACTCTGCATTCCGGATTAATCGCCAGCAGGCGGGCCGCCATCACCTCGGTTTTGGCCTGACCAACCGTCTCTTTCAGGGCATGGATCTGACGGTTAGTATTGGTGACGCAGACGTCGTCCATATCAATCAGCGTAATTGCGCCGATGCCGGTGCGCGCCAGCGCTTCGGCGGCCCAGGATCCGACGCCGCCAATGCCCACCACGCAAATATGGGCATCAGCGAACAGCTGTAGCGCTGACTCACCGTACAAACGGGCGGTTCCGCCAAAGCGTTGCCGCCAGGCGTCAGAAAGAGAAGACATGCTATACCTCAGAATTCACAGACGGGCTGGTGGTCCAGCCCGTGATAAGCGTTACTGGCTAAAGGGTGACGATCCGCTGCTATTTTGCGCCATTGAAAAGACCGGCGTACCCGCACCGGGTGCGGCTTTCAGCACCCAGACGCGGCCATAGTGGTTAAACCACCCGGCCATGTGTCCGGCTTCATCGCCAATGCCCTGATAAATATCGAAATGCTGGCCTTTTATCGCGCCGCCCACGTCCAGCGACACCATCATGCGCATCTCATACTTACCGGTAAACTTACCTTTGTTGTCCAGTAGCGGGACTTCCGCCAGCAGAGCAGTACCCGGTGGGATGAGCGAACGATCGGATGCGACCGAGGCCTTTGCCACCAGCGGTACCGCACTGGCCCCGCGAACCGGCGTAAAGTTCTCCGGCTTAAAGAAAACGAATGAGGCATTCTGCTCCAGCAGTTCCCGCACCTCGGCCGGGCTGTGTTCCTCGCCCCACTTGCGGATAGCCTGCATCGACATATCCTCCCGCTTTACCTCTCCCCTGTCGATAAGCACTTTACCGATGCTGCGGTACGCGTGGCCGTTTTTACCGCCGTAGCCGAAGAAGGTTAGCGGGCGTCCGTCGCCATAATTTACGTAGCCGCTTCCCTGCACGTCCATAATGAAGTTATCCATCAGGGAGTTGCTGTAACCGATAACGTAGCGATCGCCCAGCGCGCCGCTGTATATCTCGGCCCGGGAAGGCAGTTTTTTACCCCGGCTGCGCGGGGGCATGCGGTATAGCGGGTACTGGAACTCACCCTGACGGGTGTAACGCGCCTGAATAACCGGCGTGTAGTAACCGGTAAACTGCACGTTGCCATAATTATCCATGCCTTCCATCTGGTAAGCATCAAGTCCAAACTGACGCAGCTGGCGCGTATCGCCACCCGCCATCAGCCAGCCCTGTATAGCATTAAAGGTACTGGTATTACGCGAGAACATGGCGGGCGAAGCGTATTTGATTTCCGTCACCTGATCGGCAAAGTCTCTCCCGTTCACCGGCCGGCCTTTTGCATTGGGCTGATTAACCAGTCCCAGAGGCGCGTCCAGTTTGCCATCCTTATACTGCTGCCCACGGTCGGTAGGTTTTGAAGAACATCCCGCCAGCAGGGCGATTAGCGCCCCGGTTACTGCATACTTCGCCCAACGTCCTTTCATTGTTCTCTTACCTTTATGCGGAATTCCTGGCCGAAGATAGCAAAGCCCTCCCCAGATTTAAACGTGCCGACGGAAAAGTTCCCTCACCATAGTGTAACAATAGAGCAGAGCGTTGATAAAGTGAGCAGAAGGCGCTATTTTCATGACTTTATTGCAAAATAGGGTTGCATCAAAAGCCACTCGGCGTATAGTGCGCTTCCACGGACGCGGGATGGAGCAGCCTGGTAGCTCGTCGGGCTCATAACCCGAAGGTCGTCGGTTCAAATCCGGCTCCCGCAACCAATTCTCCCTGTGAGAAGCAGTAAGCAAGAAAAGCTGTCGTGATGGAAGCGACAGGTGTAATATACGGACGCGGGATGGAGCAGCCTGGTAGCTCGTCGGGCTCATAACCCGAAGGTCGTCGGTTCAAATCCGGCTCCCGCAACCAATTCTCCCTGTGAGAAGCGGTAAAAAGAAAAGCTGTCGTGACGGAAGCGGCAGGTGTAGTATACGGACGCGGGATGGAGCAGCCTGGTAGCTCGTCGGGCTCATAACCCGAAGGTCGTCGGTTCAAATCCGGCTCCCGCAACCAACTTAACACCTTAACGGGTGTTTTTTTGTTTCTGGCGTTTGCCAAACCTCTTTTATCCCCTCCCGCCAGGCTAATTCCACTCTTATCCGCTCCCGCAGGGCTAACGCCGTCGCATATGCCCACTCGCGCCCCACGGAAAAGGACGCTGTCTTACTGATTCTGTTATTTTACCCGGTGATGGGCAGCGCTGCTGGCGATCCACGTTTTAATCCCCGCCAGAATGGCTTCGGCGACCTGCTGCTGAAAATGGGCGGTGCGTAGTTTTCTCTCCTCCTCGGGGTGACTGATAAACGCCGTCTCGACCAGAATTGAGGGGATATCCGGGGCTTTCAGCACCGCAAAACCCGCCTGGTCGATGGTTTTCTTGTGCAGGTGGTTGATTTTCCCCATATGCCTTAGCACATCCTTACCCAGCTTCAGGCCGTCGTTGATGGTCAGACGCTGCACCATATCCAGCAGGGTGTGGTCGAGATAGCGGTCACCGCTCATACTGACGCCGCCTATCAGATCGGATTCGTTTTGCGTGCGGGCCAAAAAACGCGCCGCAGCGCTGGTGGCCCCCTTCGTCGACAGCGCAAAAACGGAGGAGCCGCGTGCCGCGCGATTGGTAAAGGCATCGGCATGAATGGAGATAAACAGATCCGCACGCTGCCTGCGCGCCTTTGCTACCCTGACCTGTAGCGGAATAAAAACGTCCTCATTACGCGTCATTAGGGCGCGCATATTGGGCTGTTTATCAATCAGGCTTTTCAGACGGCGGGCAATTTTCAACACCACGTCTTTTTCGCGCGTCTTGTGTTTGCCCACCGCGCCGGAGTCTTCGCCTCCGTGGCCCGGATCGAGCATGATAATCATTGGCCGGTCTTTACCTGCCCTGCCCGGTAGAGGCGTTTTGGCAGGCGTGTGCTGCGCTAAATCCCCCTTATTATATTCGTCCAGCAGGGCCAGCAGCGGGTCGTCCTCGTGGTGATGACTCATATTACTGGCCGGATAGAGATCCAGAACCAGCCGGTTTTTGAACCCGGCGACCGGAGCCAGCGTAAAGACTTTCGGCGTAACGTTTTGCTTGAGCTCCAGTACCAGCCTGACGGTATTGGCGCTGAACTGCCCCACCCGCGCACTCTTTATATAGGGATCGTCGCTGCGAACCAGATTTCCCACGCCCTTCAGCAGGGCATTGAGATGCATATTTTCAATATCCACCACCACCCGCTCGGGTTTACTGAGTGCGAACTGCCGGTATTTAAGCGGAGAGGTGGATTCCAGCGTCAAACGGGAATAGGTGGAAGAAGGCCAGATGCGGATCGCCACCAGCGGGGTTGCTGCCAGGCCAATCTTGCTGACGCTGAGCAGCCAGACGGCTCCCGCGCACTTAAGCCAGCGGCGTCGGCCAGGTGAAGGTAAATCGGTCATGCTATTCCAGTGTGCTGTTCCATGGGTTAAAAAATCCAGTCTGGTCTACTATGAGGTAAAAACAGCCAGATAGCGTGCAGGGTGAAAACTGTAGCGAAACAGGCTGCCAGTGTCATCTCTAAATTGCGAGGCCCGGTGGCACTTCTGGTTAACTGTGTAATCACGTTGATTGAAAGTCGGTAACAATTGCCGCTTGCTTCTGCAGGCTAAAAAGAATAAAAATACAGTTTTACCGAATAATAATTCATTAAGGGTTTGTCGTGAAGGAACGGAGTACCGAGCTGGTTCAGGGTTTTCGCCATACTGTCCCCTATATCAATGCCCACCGTGGTAAAACCTTCGTCATCATGCTTGGCGGCGAAGCCATAGAGCATGAAAATTTTTCCGGCATCGTTAATGATATTGGGCTGCTCCATAGCCTGGGCATTCGTCTGGTGGTGGTCTACGGTGCGCGCCCACAGATTGATGCGAACCTGGCCGAACACCAGCTTGAACCCCTTTACCACAAGTATACCCGCGTCACCGATGCGCAGTCGCTGGAGCTGGTCAAGCAGGCAGCCGGACGCCTGCAGCTTGATATCACCGCCCGCCTGTCGATGAGTCTCAATAACACCCCTCTCCAGGGCGCTCATATCAACGTGGTGAGCGGCAACTTCATCATTGCGCAGCCTTTGGGGGTGGATGAGGGCGTGGATTATTGTCATAGCGGGCGCATACGCCGTATTGATGAAGAGGCGATTCACCGGCAGCTGGACAGCGGCGCAATTGTGCTGATGGGGCCGGTGGCCGTTTCCGTCACCGGGGAGAGCTTCAATCTCACCTCAGAGGAGGTGGCGACGCAGCTCGCGATTAAGCTTAAGGCAGAGAAGATGATTGGCTTCTGTTCCGGTCAGGGCGTCACGGACAGCGAAGGCAACGTTATCTCCGAGCTTTTCCCTAATGACGCACAGCAGCGCATTGAGGCGCTGGAAAAGGAAGATGACTACCTGTCAGGGACGGTGCGTTTTCTGCGCGGTGCGGTCAAAGCCTGCCGCAGCGGCGTGCGCCGCAGCCATCTGATTAGCTATCAGGAAGATGGCGCCCTGCTTCAGGAGCTGTTCTCACGCGATGGGATTGGCACCCAGATCGTCATGGAAAGCGCCGAGCAGATCCGCCGCGCTACCATCAATGATATCGGCGGAATTCTGGAGCTTATCCGCCCGCTTGAGCAGCAGGGAATTCTGGTACGCCGTTCCCGCGAACAGCTTGAGATGGAGATTGATAAATTTACCATCATCGAGCGCGATAACCTGACCATTGGCTGTGCAGCCCTCTATACCTTCCCGGAAGAGGAGATTGGCGAGATGGCCTGCGTTGCAGTGCATCCTGACTACCGCAGCTCGTCACGAGGCGAGGCCCTGCTGGAGCGCGTAGCCCTTCAGGCACGGCAGATGGGGCTGAAAAAGCTGTTTGTGCTGACCACCCGCAGCATTCACTGGTTCCAGGAGCGCGGCTTTATGCCGGTAGATATCGACAAGCTGCCCGAGAGTAAAAAGCAGATGTATAACTACCAGCGCCGCTCAAAGGTCCTGATGGCCGATCTGCGTCATGCCCGCCAGGCGTAATTATTATGTCCGGCGGTCAGCCAGGCCGCCAGGCGAAGTTTTTCTGTCCGCCGGTCAGCCAGCCGCCAGACACCCTATTCCGTCAGGCGATCGACCAGCCCGCTGCGACGCTGCGTCTGCATGCGCACCGCGCTGTTGAGTACCCCACTGTCCGCATAAAGCGACAGCTTCTGCTTCGCCCGGGTGATGGCAGTGTAAATCAGTTCACGCGTCAGCACCGGCGTGAACTGGCTGGGGAGTATCAGCAGCGTATGATTGAATTCCGAGCCCTGTGACTTATGCACCGTCATGGCAAAAGCCGTCTCATGCGGGGGCAGACGGCTGGGCTGCACGGCTTTAATGCTGCCATCAGGTAGCGGGAAAAATACCTTAAGCGCACCCTCTTCGTCATTCATCGCAATGCCAATATCGCCGTTAAATAAGCCCAGGGCGCTATCATTGCGGGCAATCATGACCGGCCGCCCGACGTACCACTTACTGCCGCCAGGCGCGCGGCGGATCAGGCCCTTAAGCTGGAGAGAGGCTTCAATACGCTCATTCAGCCCCGTGACGCCAAATGGTCCCTCACGCAGCGCACAGAGCAGCTGAAAATGGCCAAACTCGTTAATCACATCCAGAGGACTGTGGCCCTGAGACAGACTTCGCAGGTAAGGTCGATAGCCCTCCACGCAGGCGCTGAGCAGATGCTGGTACTCCTCGCTGCTGCTCAGCGGGAAGCGTTCAATATCACTGTATCCAGCGGCAAAGACTTTTTCCATCCGACGGGTGTCACCGCCATTAACGGCCAGCGCCAGCTGCCCAATACCCGAAGAGGCATCAAAGCGGTAGCTTTTGCGCAGCAGGCAAATGCTGTCACGCACGGCAGGCGCATGTGGACTCTCCTCGCCCGCGAGGGTACAGCCCGTCAGCCGGGTAAGTTCCGCCGCGCGCTCACTGCTGTAGCCTGCTTCCGCGCAGCGACAGATATCCCCCAGCACCGCCCCCGCTTCTACCGAGGCCAGCTGATCGCGATCGCCCAGAAAAATCACTTTTGCCTGCTGCGGCAGCGCTGCAATCAGATTTGCCATCATTGGCAGATCGACCATTGACGCTTCATCCACCACCAGTAAATCCAGGTGCAGTGGGTTACCGGCATGATAGCGCATCCGCTGACTGCCCGGCACCGCGCCCAGCAGTCGGTGCAGGGTCGTCGCTTCAGTGGGGAACCGCTGCTTCTCCGCTTCATCAATATCCAGACCCTGTAGCGTCGCCCCGAGGGATGCGGTCAGCCGGGCCGCCGCCTTGCCGGTCGGCGCCGCCAGCCGGATGCGCAGCGAATCCGTTAGCGAGATAAGCGTGGCCAGTAATTTGGCGACGGTGGTGGTTTTACCGGTACCCGGGCCACCCGAAATAATCGAAATCTGACGGGTCAGCGCCACGGCGGCGGCAATTTTCTGCCAGTCATCGGCCTGCTGGCCGAAATGCCTGTCCAGCGCAGCGCGCAGCGCGCGTTCATCCAGTCGGTGAGCCGCAGCCTGACCGAGAATAAACCGGGCCACCTGCCCTTCAGAAAGCCACATCCGATGCAGGTAGAGACGCTGCTGATGAAGCACCAGCGGCGTGGCGGTTGAACCGTCGCCCACCGCCGCCTCGTCGGGCAGAAGAGTAAGCCAGTCCGGGTCACCCGCGGCCTGCCACATCAGGCGGGCCAGCTCCGGGTGCCGTCCGCCAAACAGCGACTGCTCGGTAAAAGTGGTAAGCGGCAGGCACACATGCCCCTCTCCTGCCTCTGCGCTTACCCAGGCTGCCGCCAGCATCAGCGCGGGTTGGGCCTCGCTGGCAATCATTCTGGCAAACTGCACGTCCAGCGCTCGCAGCAGTTTCTGCTGACTGGCAGCCAGCAGCAGTTCCGCTATTTTAGCCATGCGCCCTCCCGCTCTTTCCCTGCAAATAACGCGTCCAGCGCGTTAACAAATTCAGCCGATGGCCGCGTGCGATAAAGGCCATTGTCACTGGCCGTTCCGTCCACGCCCCGCAGGAACAGGTAAATAACGCCGCCAAAATGCTGTTCAAAATCATAGTCGGCCAGTCGGTGGCGCAGATAGCGGTGCAGCGCCAGCGTATAGAGCTGATACTGTAAATCGTAGCGGTGGGACTGCATCGCCAGCGCCATTGCCTGGGGCGTGTAGTCGTCGCCGGATGCCCCCAGCCAGTTAGATTTATAGTCCAGCAGGTAGTATTTGCCCTGCCAGATGAAGACCAGGTCGATAAAGCCCTTCAGCATGCCCTGCACCTGCTGGAAGTTAAGCGGCGGACACGCCGCTGAGAGCGGATCGTAGTGGCGAATAAGCCGGTCAAGACTCTCCGCGCTCATTAACCGCTGGATAGGCAGATAAAATTGCAGCTCTACCTGACGCTTGTCAGGGGCCAGCTGACTGAGCGTCACCCCGGTCTCGTTGAGCGGCGTTTGCAGAATACGCATCAGCCACTGCTGCACTACCGGCAGCCAGGCCGCGTCGTGCCCCTGCGAGGTGAGCTGTTCAGCCAGCCACGCCTCCTCAACCGGCTGGGTGAAATCAATATTTTCAAACAGGCCGTGAAGAAATGTCCCCGGTGCTGCGCCGCGCGGGAAGGTATGCGGCGTCAGCTGAACAGCCAGCTGCGGCTGTGCCTCGCCCGCGGCATCGACATCCAGCCTGGGCAGCAGGTCGAAGGTGACGGAGTGCCCATGCTGCTGCAAGCCTGAATAGCTGGTGATGCGCCACTCATCGCGAAGCTGGCGGGTAACAGACTGGCTGCTGAGCGCGTCCGGCACCGCCTGCTGTGGTCGCCAGGGCTCATCATCGGGATGACCGGGAATAACCAGCTCAACGGCTTCATTTTCCATTTCCAGTAAAGACTGACGCAGGCTGGCCGCATCTGCCGCCTCACCTTTTTGCAGCAGGTAACCTACCGCACTGAGATGCAGGTCGCTGTTCCCTTCCTTTTTCCGGTTACCCTTTACCAGCGGCGCAATGCCCACGCTACAGTGCCAGACTGAACGCGTCAGCGCGACGTAGAGCAGGCGGAGATCTTCGGCCAGCCGCTCCTGTTCGGCCAGCTCAATGCTTTCGACATCGTCACGCAGATCCAGCAGCGCCTGAAAGGTTTGCCGGTCATGATAAATTCCCTGTCCCGCTTCGCGGTAGTTAGCAACAAACGGCAGCCACACCAGCGGATACTGCAACCCTTTTGACTTATGGATAGTCACAATCTTCACCAAATGGCGATCGCTCTCCAGGCGTAGCTGCTGGCTGGCGGACTGACCATTAGGCTGGGCCACCTCCTGCGCCAGCCAGCGAACCAGCGCATGTTCGCTGTCCAGGCTCGCGGAGGCTTCCTGTAGCAGCTCGCCCAGATGCAGCAGGTCGGTCAGCCTGCGCTCTCCGCTTTCGGAGGCCAGCAAATTTTCAGCAATCTGGCGTTTAACCATCAGTTCACGCAGCATCGGCAGCACGCCGCGCTTCAGCCAGCGCTGACGATAGCCGTCAAATTCATCCACCAGCGCGTCCCAGGCGCGCTCATCCTTACTTAGCGCATCAAGCGTTAATGCATCCAGACCAAAAATGCTGGTGGCGAGGGCGCTGCGCAGCGTTCGCTCCTGTTCGGGAGCCAGCACCGCCTGCAGCAGCCAGATCATTTCACGCGCTTCCGGCGTGGTGAACACGCTGTCGCGATTGGAGAGATAAACCGAGGGAATATTCAGGCCATTCAGCGCTTCGCGCATGATGGACGCTTCACCGCGGCTGCGCACCAGAACGGTAATGTCCGATGCCGCCACCGGACGCCGATCGTCGTCTCTGCCGAGCAGCGCCGTTCCCTGCTGACCTGCCGTCAGCCAGCGGCGGATATCTGCCGCGCACTGCCGGGCCATAAACTGCTGGTAATCGCTTACGCCTGTTCCTTCGCCCGGCTGAAGCCAAAATCTCAGGGCGGGCTGGCGTTTACCCTCAACGCTAAACGCCAGTCCGGCATTAGGTCCGGCAGGAGTGACGTCCTTAAAGGGAATTTCATGGAACAAAAAAGGATTTTCCAGCCGGGAAAAGAGCTGGTTGACGCTGTTCACCATGTCCGGCGAGGAGCGCCAGTTGGTATCAAGCGTATAGTGGGCGCTAACTTCACTACGGGCTTTCATATAGGTGAAAATATCGGCTCCCCGAAAGGCGTAGATAGCCTGTTTGGGGTCGCCTATCAGCAGTAGCGCAGACTCGGGCTGATGCCGGTAAAGCGTGCGGAAGATGCGGTACTGCTGCGGGTCGGTATCCTGGAATTCATCAATCAGCGCGACCGGATACCGGCTGCGAACGGCCTGCGCCAGCGCCTCTCCGCCCGGCTGCTGAAGGGCGTCATCAAACCGTCCCAGCAGGTCGTCAAACCCCAGCAGGGCGTTAAGCCTTTTCTCTTTTTGCGTGGTGAAGCGGATCTCACTCAGCGCGCGGGCGATAACCAGGTCACGCAGCGATAGCGGTTCCGCGAGGAAGCGATCCACCTCGTCAAACAGCGGATGCTGTGGCGCTTCGCCTTTTTTGGTTTTTTCCAGCAGTACCCGCTGACCAAAGCGCGCCAGCTCCTTAGGAACCGCGTAATCCTCAGTGGCTTCTGCGGCCCACTGGGCCATTTTCTCCAGCCAGTTAGGTAAGTGCTTACTGCTGTAGCTTCGCTTGTCCACACCCGACTGGGCAATAACGTCGTGCAGATTTCCTGCCGCCAGCCACGCCGTTTTCAGAGCATCGATCCGCCCAATGATTTTTTCATGGCGTTCGGTGAACGACTCCTCTAAATCGGCGGGATATTTCAGCGCGGGGGCTTCACCATTCAGCCAGGGTGAGAGCGTGGCAAGGAGCTGCTCCGGCCCCTGCCACATCTGCGTCATTACCCTGGCCACCGGCAGCGAGAGCGGGTAGCAGTAGCGACGCCAGAAATCCGCCGCAGCCTGTCGGCGCAGCGGAAACTCATCCTCGATCAGCTGTTGCTCAAACAGCATGCCGGATTCAAACGCGTTCAGATTTAACATGCGCTGGCAGAAGCCGTGGATGGTAAATATCCCGGCGTCATCCATCTGCCGCTCGGCCGCCAGCAGCCGCAAAGCCGCCTGATTGCGATCCTCAATCTGCGCTAACAGCGCCGCCAGCATTGTGTCAGCGGCGTAGCCGCGCACGCAGGCAATGCGTAGCTGGTGGATATTGGCCCGAATACGGCCACGCAGCTCGGCCGTTGCCGCCTCGGTGAAGGTCACCACCAGGATCTCTTCGACCGACAGCGGCCTGCTGGCGGCGGCTTCCCCCCCCAGCCCCAACAGCAGACGAAGGTAAAGCAGCCCGATGGTAAAGGTTTTGCCGGTTCCCGCCGAGGCTTCAATCAGCCTTTCCCCTTTAAGCGGGAGCTTGAGGGGATCAAGACTCAGGGCTTCTGACTTCATATCTTAACTTTTCACCGGAAACGACTGCTGTAGCTTCGACACTTCCTGCCAGGTGGTAAAACCTTCAGGTTTAGCGTAGTCCGCTTGCTTATGCTGGCTACCTGAAATCTGTGACAGCAGCGTCAGCCCCTGTGGTTCAATCACCGCCTTATGGAAAAAGTCTGCCAGACCTTGCGGCGTCAGCGCCTGAATACGGGCAATCACTTTTTCTCGGGTATCGAAACGGGTGTTTTCGCGATCGAAATCTTTGCTAAAGCGTCCTGCTTCTTCATCCAGCGTTTGCGGACGCTGTTTAAGTTCGTTAATCATGGCCTGCTGATACTGACTGAAATCCTCGTGGCTCATCTCACGCAGCCTCTTTTCCGCCACCGGATAGAACGCACGGAAGCGCGTTAACAGCCAGGCGGGCTGTTTAACGTTACTTTGCAACAGGAAGCCAATGCCCCACTGGCGTCCTACCGGCATCTGGAAGGTAAATACCGCATAGCCCAGCTGCTCCTCGGTACGCAGCTGATTATAAAACCACGGCTGAACGATCTGGCTGAGCATGGCACTGCTGGCGATACTTTCATACTCTTCATAGCCCAGCGGAACATACAGGGCGGCCAGCGCCGAATCGGTACTGCTCCCCTGCTGCTGGAGATTGGCCGAGGTCTTTTTATCAATGGCGATATACTGACTGTGCCACCAGCTGTCGCCTTCGCAGTCCAGATGGGTTTTGAGATCCTGGCCCAGCGCCGTCGCCTCTGCCGCCGTCATGTTGCCCACCACCATCAGTTCCGGGGTGGACTGCTGTAGCAGCATTTTTCGGTAGGCCTGGAGATCCTCAAGCGTGATACCGGCTACCAGGCTGCGGCGTTCACTCCGCTGGGTATAAGGCAGCTGTGACAGCATCTGCGCAGGCTGAATAGCCAGCTCGAACGCCTTACCTTTTTCAGCGGAGGAGAGACGCTCCAGATACCAGGATTTAGCCTGCTCCAGCTGCTGCCGATCGGGCTGATAGCTGGCATACCCTTTAAGTAGCGCCTTCATCAGCTCGGGAAGATGCTGGGTGAAGCCGCTGGCGTTAAAGGTGACGCCATCATTTTCACTGGTAGAAAAACTGATGCCGGCCACTGAGGCCTGTGAATTTAGCTCATCGAGCGCCAGACCCGCCAGGTAGTCGTTGATAGCGAACAGCACCTGATTTTTCGCCGTGCTCATGGCCGCTTTATTCCGCAGCGCCAGCGTGATGTTGGCTTTAGGATCGTCGGCGTAAAACTGCGACGGCATATAGAATATCCGCAGGCCGGGCTGATTAACCAGCTCTTCCGGGTGAGCCTGTTTTTTCCCGGGCTTTATCAGGCTGAAGTCGTCCGGAATGTAGGGGTTAAGCACCGGCAGGGAAAGATCGATTTTATCGCTGGCGGCCTGCCACGCGGCAAATCGCTGCGGTGTAATCGTATCCACCTGATAGGGCGCATCGACAAAGTAGGCCAGTTTGTTATGCGGCTCATCGGGACTGATAAACCAGATGCGGGCATTCTGAGGCGTCATGCCGTCCAGCCGCGCCTTAATCGCCGCAGGATCGTAGCGATCGGCAATATAAGAGGCATCAAGCGTGTCTTCAATGGGTACGCGCAGCATGGTATCGACCAGCCATTGGATGTAATCCATATCGCGGGTAATTGAGGGGTAGCGGAAGTCCAGATTCAGAACGTGGGCGACCTCATCAAAATAGCGCTTATCAATGCCGTCGGCGCGCAGTTTATTCAGGTAGCTGAATACGGCAGCAATCACCCGGTCACGGTTAGCCAGGCCGGTATCCGTTAGCGATACGGAGATAGAGAAAACGCCGCCATTCCGATCAATAACCGGATCCGCTCCCGCATCAATTGAATCGGCAAGGCCGTGATTTTGTAGCCAGTCAGAGAGCGTATTTTTACTGCGATTACCAATAAGATAGGCAATCAGCGTATCGGTTTTGCTGCGGAATTTATCGCTATTATTGTCGATACGAAATTCAATTTTCAGCAGCTTACGCGGCTGGGCCGGAACGTAGTGAATAATGATGCCCTTTTGCTTATCGGTCACCACCGGCACGGTGATATCCGGCACCGTCGCATTTCGGTTTTCTACGCGTCCAAAGGTACTGACGGCTATTTTTTGCAGCTCATCCATAGGCTTATTGCTGTAAATGACCGCTTTCATCAGATTCGCCGAGTAATAGCGCTGATAAAACGCTTTCAGCGCATCATGCAGTTTACTGCCCGGTTTATCCTTCAGGGTTTCCAGATTACCGCCGGAGAATAGCGACCCGGGATGCGCAGGATTAAGCGTCTCCGCACCAACCTGGGCCATCCGCAGACCGTCGCGTGAGCGGGCCATCGTCAGTTCAGCATTAACCGCATGGCGTTCACGATCGGCATTAACCGGATCCAGCAGCGGTTCAGCAATGGCATCAGCAAGACGATCGACGGCAGGCTGCAGCGCGTCGTTTTCGACTTCCAGATAGTAGGCCGTGCGGTAAGAAGCGGTACTGGCATTGTGACTGCCGCCGTGCCTCTTTAAAAACTCAGCCAGGTTATCAGGCTGTGGATAACGCTTCGACCCCATCAGCAGCATATGCTCAAGGTAATGCGCCAGTCCCTGTTGATTACGCGGATTCTCCAGCGATCCTACCGGCAATGTCAGCGCGGCGAGGGATTTCGTCGCCTGAGGATCGGAGACCAGCAGCACCGTCATGCCGTTATCAAGCCTGACCGCCTGATACTGTCGCGGGTCTTTTTCACTTTTGCGGATGGTTTCCGGGATAGGTTGCCATCCCGACTGTGCCTGGCTTAGCGGGCTCCACAAATTAACCAGCACAACCAGCGTGCCGATCCAGACTGCATAACGACCCATTCAAACTCCTTGACGATCTCATTTTCTGCTGACAGGAAAAACCGTTCAGCAGATCCTTCCCCTGAGTATTTCGCCTTCATCCCCGGTGGTGAAGACGAGTAAAAAAACGGTTCAATGGTTATAAAATAACACTACAGGATGTCCTGCACTCTGTCCTTAAACTTCCGAACCCACTGCCAGGTCGCGCCGTATTTCAGACCTCCCCGGCGTTAACATTCATCTGCAACAGCGGCAGCAGCCACGCCTCAGCGTTACGCGTAATCTCCTGCAGGGTCTCTTCATCCAGGGTTCGGAATAAACGTGCCAGATAGGGATCGCTGCTCTCACCCTCAATCTGATAGTTCCCCTGCCATGCCTGAAGCAGTTTGACTCTGGCCTTCGCCTGGCTGGCTTCATCATGGAGCACCGCTGAGGCTTTTTCATCATAGCTCGCCTCAAGCCAGGCGCCGCCCGTTTTAGGCAGCAGCAGCAGGGGCGCACTCATCCCCTGCTGATAACCGATAATATAGCGTTCAAGCCAGCGAGTCGCTGTGGTGACCTCCAGCGGCGGGAAGCACCACTGGCTCTCCTTGCGGCCATACATGCGGCTGCTTCCTTTGCCGCCCAGCACGGTGTAGATAAGATGCTCCAGCCACAGCGCCAGACCATCGGTAAAATTGAGGTGGCCGGGACGCCAGCGCAGCAGTCCATCCTCCTGCACCTGCGGTAACCAGCCGTTCAGCTGAATGCCGCCCACGGTCAGGTTTATTTCCCAGCTCACGGCATCCCTGCGCTGTTCACGCACCCGGTTCGCCAGCTCGGTCATATCTGCCAGCTGATCCTGCCAGAACAGTTCACCATAGGCACCATAGGGCAGATGCCCGGCCGCGCGTTGCCTGGCATAGAGAGGCTCATCTGAGCGATCCTCAATCAGGGTATTTAGCAGCAGCGCATTTACCTGATAGCGGCTGAGATTATCCAGGGTAAAAGGTTCGGTATCGGGCAGTTCGGTTTCCTCCAGCTGGAAGCTGACGCCCAGGCGCTGGCTGAAGAAAGCGCGTACCGGATGTCGCCAAAACCTTACCAGCTGTTCGACATTCAGCTCCGTCAATTCCAGTCCTGACAGGGGCTGCATAAAGGGTGGATGGGCGACACCGCTGGCATTTGCGGCCGGAAGCCACTCTGATGCATAGCTGCGAAACTCCGCCCGGGGCGAGAAGTTTTCGGCGGCGAACGGCATCCGGCTGTGCAAATGTTGCAGATGGGCCTCAACCGCCTTTGCACTGGTGTCCACATCGCTGTCCTGGTGCTCTGGTAGACAGAAGCTCTGGCTGATGTACTCCACCAGCTCGCTCACCAACACCGAGGGGAAACGCTCCGAGTTATCCTGGATTGTCCGTCCGATATAGCTGATATAGAGCTGCTGCTGGGCAGAGCTCAGCGCTTCCAGGAACAGGTAGCGATCGTCGTCACGACGGCTGCGATCGCCCTTTTTCGGCTGCTGACTCATCAGGTCAAAACCGAGCGGCGGCAGCGTACGGGGATAAACGCCGTCGTTCATCCCCAGCAGGCAGACCACCTTAAAGGGGATGGATCGCATCGGCATCAGGGTGCAGAAGTTCACCGGCCCGGCAAGAAAGCGCTGGCTGATGCGCTCCTGATCCAGTCGGGATGCCAGCTCGTCTCGCAGCAGCGAGAGCGGGATCGCCTGCTGATAAGCCGACTGTATACCGTAACCGATCGCCTGCTGCCACTGCTCCTCAATCAGCGCCAGCGCCGCTTCGGTATCTGCATCGCCAGCGAAGAAATCGTTCAGTAGCGCGCGACACAGCGGCAGCCAGCTCTCGAGCGCGCGCGGTGCCGTTAGCAGATCGCGCCAGTCGCGCAGCCGCATTAACAGCTCAGCCAGATTACCCGCCAGCTCCGCAATCAGGCCACTGGACTCGTCATAGGGCAGGATCCCCTGCCAGTCCCCGGCCTCGCTGTGCATCGCGTAGCCGAGCAGCATGCGCGTCAGGCCGAACTGCCAGGTATGCTGCCCACCGGCAGGAAGGTCCAGCTCACGGATCGTTTCGTCGTCCAGCCCCCAGCGAATGCCCGACTCTGCGACCCAGTGGCGCAGCCGCTTCAGCCCTTCTTCATCAATGGAAAAGCGGCTGGCAACCGCCGGCACTTCAAGCAGTGCCAGCACCTCCTCCGAGGCGAAGCGGCTGTCCGGCAGGCTTAGCAGTGAAATAAATGCCTGTAACGCCGGATGCGCCTGGCTGGCCCGGCGGTCAGAAATGGCAAAGGGAAGGTAGCGATCGCCGGGCGCATTGCCAAATACCGCCTGAATAAAGGGCGTATAAGCATCAATGTCGGCGACCATCACAATAATATCGCGCGGGGAGAGGGTAGGATCGCTGGCCATGATTTCTAATAAGCGATCCTGGAGCACTTCTACCTCACGCTGTGGACTGTGACACAGGTGCAGGCTGACAGAGCGATCGGCGGGATCCAGCACGCGTTTGCGCTGACTGGTTTGCCACTCCTGCTGATTCAGACCCATCACTGCGTTATCTTCCAGCTCCAGCAGATCGCGCTGAAGGCTTTGCAACAGTGTGGCGGGTTCTATATCGACAAAGGCGTCAATTTCCTGGCACTCCATCTGCGCCAGTAAATAGAGGTTATCCCGCCCCAGTTTGCCCCAGGAGGCCAGCAGCGGGTTGCTGAGCTGCTGCTCCCCCTGCTCGTTAAACAGGCCGGAGGCATCCTCGTCGCGAAACAGGGCGCTTTCACGCTGCTGCCCGAAGTGCTGTCGCCGTCGGTTTTGCAGCTTTGCCAGAAATGCGTAGTCCTGAATATCGCCCCAGTAGTGCCGACAGGGATTAGTGAACAGCAGATGGATATCAATATGCCTGCCCAGCGCCTGGAGCGCCTGCAAATAGATCGGCGGGAGCGCAGAGATGCCGCAGATAAAAACGCGATCGGGGAGATTTGCCGGGCGCTCACGGCTATTTTCCAGAGCCGAAATAAAGCGCGTATAAAGATTTGCCCGGTGCCATTCGGGCTGTCCAAGCTCGCGGGTGTACTGCACCAGAGCGGTCCAGAGCGGCGCCTGCCACTGCTGCGCATCGTCCAGCCCCTCAATCAGCTGGCCTTTCTCCCAGCTGTTAAGCCACTCGGCCCGATAAACCAGATACTGGTCAAAGAGGTCAGCCACGCGGGAGGCCAGTTGAAAAAGCTTACGCTTGTTTTCATCGTCGGTCAGATAGTGCCTTAACATCGCGAATTCCGGGCGCGTCAGCATCTCTGGAAGGATAGCCATCAGCTTCCAGCTCATACTGGATTTGTTAAAGGCGCTCTCTTTTGGGATCCCCGGCAGGACGCGCACAAACATATCCCAGATAAAGGTGGCGGGCAGAGGAAAGGCGATATTAGCGGCAATGCCGAACTGCGCAGCCAGCGACATTTGCAGCCACTGCGCCATGCCGGGACTTTGTACCAGGATCACTTCAGACTGGAAGGGATCGCGCAGCGGCTGATTTTCAATTTGCCATGCCGCCAGCGTTTTCAGCAAATCCAGCTGATTTGAGTGGTAGACCGTAAACATCTCTGCTCCTTAAGCATAATTTTGCTCTGCGCGGACACTGTAACCCTTCCTGCATCCGTTGCAAATGCACGGGAAACGAATGAATTGCCGTTTGGGAGCATTGCAAAAGCATTAGCTGCGCTCGTCGGCCGGTTGGGCCAGTCGCCGTTGAAACCCTAACCCGACAGCCACCGGGACCCGCCTGCTCTGTCAGCTCGGTTTGCCAGCCGGGTGCCTGATAGCCTTCAAACCCTGACGCAGCCTGCCGCCAGGCTTCCCGCTGCTCGGTCTGGCGCACAAATCCCTGCGCCAGCACCAGCTGATAGCGCATTAACGTGCTGATGCTCAGGGTAAGCAGCAGCAAAGCGACCAGGGTTTCAGGGAGGCTAAACCCAAGCTGGCGACTCATTCTGGCTGGCACGCTGCGGGTAAAGCCAACGGGCAGTAGTCGATCCAGCCGTGCGGCACCGATCTAATCCTTCCCGCACTGCCCGTCGGGGCAACCCAGCGGTAGTGCGCAAGGGTTCCGCTGCCCGCATCTCCGCGCAGGAGCAGGCTATTTTCGCCCTGCATACTCAGGCAGGCGCGGCCATAAACGGGATCGGCTTTGCAGACCCATCCCGCGGCGTTGATTGTCCAGTTCTGCTCGCCTCCCCAGACCAGCGCAGAAGCCGCGCGGCTGTACTGGAGATAAAACTGGCGCTCATCTGCCAGCAGGCCGAGTGCGTCATCAAGCTGTATGCGGGTAGCATGCAGCAGGGTAGCCGACATCATAAGCAGAATAATGACCGCTAACAGCGAACCGCTTCCTCGCTGTGCGTTCACAGGTTGACCGCCGTAACCCAGCGCTCGATCGTCAGCGGATGCTGCGGCCAGATAAGTGCATAGCCCGCCAGCAGCAGCCTTACCTGCCCCGCCCGCTGAGTCACCTGAAACCTATCAATCGCTATTACCGCCGGATCGTTAAGCTTCTCCCAGCCACCGCCCTCGCAGTCGGTTACCCCGCGCTGCATTTCGAGATTGCCGCTGCGCAGGCGATAGCCGTGATAATCGCTGTCATCCCGTCCTGCCGCCTCCCATCGACCATTACTGTTTTCGTCCCAGCGAATGAGCAGGCAGCTCCCCGATGCTCCGTGGATACTCAACCCTTCCCCCTCGCACTGGCCCGGGCAATAGCCCGCGCGGCGCACCGTTTTTTCCAGCGAGGCCATCATCTGCTGCAGCTCTTCCTGTAGCTGAAAGGCCATCAGGCTGCGCAGATTATTCATTTGCAGCACAGGCAGCAAACGGGCGGCCCCCAGCATCAATATGCTGCTGATGGCCAGCGCGATCAGCATTTCAGGCAGGCTGAAGCCCGCACTTCTCATCCACATAGTCCCTCCGCTGGCTGACAAATCCTGATGCGGCCCCGGGAGGAGACAATAATGTGCCGCTCCCCTGCGTCGCAGGAAATCACAATCCGCCCGGGTTTAGCCATGCTGCGACGACCATAGAAACCCACGCCCTCAGTAAGCGACAGCAGCCTGACCTCCTGCCAGGGCGCAAGCAGCGTATGGCGGCTTCTACCGGTACAGCGCAGCTGAACGGCCCCGCTCCCCAGGCACCATTTCTGACCGGGCAGATGCCACAGCAGGCGGGTATCGTTGTGCCAGTTCGCCTCGCTGAGCAGACGCAGCAGAAAATGCTGGATCTGCGCTGCCGTGTCATTCAGATGCCGCTGCTGCTGCCAGCGATGCCAGCCGCTGACGGCGCCAAAGCCAAGCACGCTGGCGATAACCATCACCACCAGCAGTTCCAGCAGGGTAAAACCGGATGCGTTTTTCATTCCTGCAGAATGGCGCGATGAACGGGCATTAACCAGCATCAATCCTGACTGTTGCGAGGCGCATTCCGGGAAATATCCCCTCAGCGGGTGCAGATACCGGTGTTCTGCGCGCCGGGTTTGAGTTTAATAATCAGCTGCACGTTGGGTTCATCCCCTACCGTACGGGATATGTGGCCCACCCGGTTATCGCCAGGCCGCGGATGTGAACTGCTGTCCGCATTGAACTGGACCTCGCCCGGCCCCTGGACCAGCGTGGTGCCGTCCGTGGTTTCAACGGACCATTTCCCGGAAAGGGTGATCACCCACTGTGGACCCGGAGCATGATGCCAGCTGCCGACGTACCCGGGGGGCAGAACGGCATAAGCAATACTTTCCACCTCGTCGGGTGACACGCCAATCCACTGTGGCGCAGAAGGGGGCGCATAGCTTTTGTATTCTAACCCTTCAAAGCGGCAGTGACCGATATGGGTCGCGCCCTCGCTATCGGCCCATACGCTGGCGAATTTCACCGGAGGCTGCGTTTTTCCATTGCTGATGGTCTGCTCAGGCGCATCTGCGCGTACGGGGTGAACGCCGGGCCCGGCACTGGCACTGGCACTGGCACTGGCACTGGCACTGGCACTGGCACTGGCACTGGCACTGGCACTGGCAGAGGAGAGAGCGGAAAATCCGCATAATATCGCAAGCGTGAGGAGTGAGCTGTTTTTCATCGGTATTCCCTGTGGTTTAGTCCCGGCTATAAGCGTAGCGCTGAACTGACCTGGGTGCTCAGAGAAGAGAGAAAGGGCTGAATCGGAGGGGGATTTTCAGAACATTGAGGATCCGGCACGTACCAGACTCAAGGTGTTTCTGGTACAGGATGTCGGAGGTAAAATCAGGAGCGGAAAGCTTCCGCTCCTGGCAGGGGTCAGATAGCGACAGGCGCCTTGATGCCCGGATGAGGGTCGTAGCCTTCAATCTCAAAATCTTCAAAGCGATAGTCGAACAGCGAAGCGGGTTTACGCCTGATGCTCAGCTTCGGCAGCGAGCGTGGCTCGCGGGTAAGCTGCAGGCGGGTCTGTTCCAGATGGTTGCTGTACAGATGCGTATCGCCGCCGGTCCAGACAAAGTCGCCCACCTCAAGGTCGCACTGCTGCGCCATCATATGCACCAGCAGCGCATAGCTGGCGATATTAAACGGCAGGCCGAGGAAGATATCGCAGGAGCGCTGATAAAGCTGGCAGGAGAGTTTGCCGTCAGCCACGTAGAACTGGAAAAAGGCGTGGCAGGGAGCCAGCGCCATCTCGTCAAGCTCACCCACGTTCCAGGCAGACACAATAATACGACGCGAATCCGGATCGGTTTTCAGCTGTTGCAGCACCTTTTCGAGCTGATCGATCTGGCGGCCATCTGCCGCCCCCCAGCTGCGCCACTGCTTACCGTAAACCGGGCCGAGATCGCCGTTTTCATCTGCCCACTCATCCCAGATGGTGACCTTATTTTCCCGCAGATAGGCGGTATTGGTGTCGCCGTTAAGGAACCACAGTAGCTCATGAACAATTGAGCGCAGGTGACACTTCTTGGTGGTCACCAGTGGAAAGCCTTCCTGTAGATTGAAACGCATCTGATGACCAAATATCGACAGCGTACCAGTACCGGTGCGATCGTTTTTCGGCGTGCCCTCATCGAGCACTTTTTGCATTAACGCCAGATACTGTTTCATTTTCCCTCACTCACATGCTGCTGTGTACGGCGACGGTAAGCCCATACCATCATAATCACACCCGCCAGAATCATCGGCAGAGAGAGTATCTGGCCCATGCTGATGGCGTTATCAAACAGGCCGAGCTGCGCATCCGGCTGACGGAAGAACTCGACGATAATCCGGAACGCGCCATAGCCAATCAGGAAAAGCCCGGACACGGCTCCCATCGGGCGGCTTTTACGGATAAACAGGTTGAGAATAATGAACAGGACCACGCCTTCCAGCGCCAGCTCATAAAGCTGCGAAGGGTGACGCGGCAGCACGCCGTAGGTGGCCAGCAGTGGCTGCCATTCGGGGTGAGTCGCGGCCAGCGCCACGTCTTCACTTCTTGAACCCGGGAAGAGCATCGCCCAGGAGAGATCCGGTGCCACCCGTCCCCACAGTTCGCCGTTGATAAAATTACCCAGGCGACCGGCCCCCAGGCCGAAGGGGATCAGCGGAGCAATAAAGTCAGATACCTGAAAGAAGTTACGTTTGGTGCGATGGGCAAACCACAGCATCACGCAGATAACCCCAATCAGGCCACCGTGGAACGACATGCCGCCGTCCCAGACTTTGAACAGATAGAGCGGATTATCAAGGAACAGCGGCAGGTTGTAGAACAGAACGTAGCCGATGCGACCGCCGAGGAATACGCCGAGAAAACCCGCATAGAGCAGGTTTTCAACTTCCTCTTTTTTCCAGCCGCTGCCGGGCTTGTTCGCGCGGCGAACCGCCAGCCACATCGCAAAAATAAAGCCCACCAGGTACATCAAACCATACCAGTGCAGCGAAATCGGGCCGATAGAGAAAATTACCGGATCAAATTGAGGGAAAGCCAGATAGCCGTTAGTCATCTTTCACCATTGTTAATGTCTGTCCTGACCAGCAGGCGACGGAATTAATCAACCAGTGCGCGCAGCGCTTTAAGGCGCGCATCATAGCACAGCCGTGATTATTGCGGTTTGTGGGAACTGTAAACTTTGTAAGCCGCTGGCCTCAAAGCACGTCGCCGGGACTTTTAGGCAGACTTCTGCGAGCCAGCTCGTACCCGCCTTACCACAACGGGTTTACGCTGCTTTACTGCTGCCGGTGGACAGCGCCCTAACGACCGCCACGGATCAGGCCGCCAAGGCCGCCTCGCTCCATAAAAGCGGAGACAAGGTGACGGACATCAGCCGTCGTCGTGGCCTTCAGGCTTTGCCCGGCCAGCCTGCGGGCCTGCTCCAGGTCGATATGATTCAGCAGATATTTCACCCGCGCCACGTTGCGGCCGTTCATGCTGAGGTGATGATAGCCCAGCCCCACCAGCAGCGTGACGCTCATCGGGTCGCCCGCCATTTCACCACACAGGCAGAGCTCGAGCCCCGCCCGTTCGCACTCCGTCGCGATAGTCTGTAAGGCCCGTAAAACCGCTGGGTGCAGGCTGTCATACAGGCTGGCTACCCGCGTGTTGTTACGATCGACCGCCAGCAGATACTGCGTGAGATCGTTGGTCCCCACCGAGACAAAATCAACGCGCTGCGCCAGATGCCCGATCATAAAGATCATTGAGGGAACCTCAATCATCACGCCAATACGCGGCACCGGGATAGCGTATCCCAGCATCTCTTCCACCTCACGCGCGGCGCGGTCGATCAGTCGCCTGGCCTCGTCGATTTCATCAATGCTGGTGATCATCGGCAGCAGAATACTGAGGTTATCGCTGGCGACGTTGGCCCGCAGCATTGCCCGGACCTGCACGAGGAAAATTTCCGGCTGATCCAGCGTCAGGCGGATCCCCCGCCAGCCCAGGCAGGGGTTCTCTTCGCTGATCGGCATATAAGGGAGCTGCTTATCGGCTCCGATATCCAGGGTGCGCAGCGTTACCGGCTTACTCAGAAACAGCTGTAGCATGCCCTGGTACTGTGCCACCTGCTCCTCTTCCGAGGGGAAGCCGTTTTGCAGCATAAAGGGAATTTCAGTGCGGTACAGCCCGACGCCATCCACCCAGCTGCCAAGCGACTTTTCATGCTCGGCACTCAGGCCCGCATTAAGCATCACCTTCACCCGTTCGCCACTTTTTAGCAGGGCCGGCCGCTCAACCACGTCTTCCGCCAGCTTGCTCAGCTCGTTCTCTTCACTGATAAGCCGCTGGTATTCCTGCACCAGTACCGGTTCCGGATCCACCAGCAGCTCGCCGCGATAGCCATCGACGATCAGCAGCCTGCCATTCAGCAGTTCAGGCTGGATATCAGCGCCCATCACCGTTGGGATGCCCATGGCGCGGACCATAATGGCCGCGTGGGAATTGGATGCGCCATCCCTGACCACTACGCCAGACAGCCTGTCGTGCGGCAGCTCGGCCAGCGTGGTCGCGGTCAGCTCATCAGCCACCAGCACAAAGCGCTCAGGCCAGGTATTGGTGCCCTGAATGGTATCATCAAGGTGAAAGACCAGCCGCTGCCCCAGCACGCGCAGATCGCCCGCGCGTTCGCGCAGATAGCTATCCTGCAGGCTGGCAAACTGGGCAGCGAATTTTTCGATGACCTTTTTGACCGCCCATTCAGCCACCGATCCAGCGTCGATCTCAGCAAAGAGATCCTTTTTCAGGCGGGCATCGCTCAGCAGGTGTGAGTAAAGATCAAAGATCGCCGCGCTCTCTTTGTGCACCCCCGCCGTGAAGCGTTTACTGTAGCGACGGAATTCAGCTGAAGCCTCATCCATCGCCAGCGACAGCCGCTCACGTTCGCGTTGCGCATCCAGCGTAGAGGCGGCAAAGATGTTATCCAGCGAGGGCTGCGTACTGTCCACCCACCCTTCGGCCACGGCGACGCCGGGTGATGCGGCCAGCGCTTTTATGCGGGTTTGTCGGTATTGCCCAAACAGCGCGTTAAGCTGCGACTGCGAAAGAATCGCCGCCATCTGCGTGGCGAGCGTGACCAGAAACGACTCTTCGCTCTCGTCAAACTGTCGGTGCTCACGCTGCTGGACCACCAGCACGCCGAGCAGCTGGCGACGGCTGATGATGGGGACGCCAAGAAACGAGCGAAAGCGCTCTTCTTTTACGGAAGGAACATATTTAAAGCTGGGGTGGCTCTGCGCATCTGCCAGGTTAATCGGCTCGGCCAGCCGTCCTACCAGCCCGACGATCCCTTCGTCAAAGGCCAGCGCAACCGTACGACCACGCGGTTTTTTCAGCCCGCGGGTAGCCATCAGGTAATAGCAGCGGCGGTCATGATCGGCAAGATAAACCGAACAGACCTCGATATCCATCGCCAGAGAGATTTCGTTGACCAGAATATCGAGCGCCTCGGTAAGCCGTGGGGCGCCCGCAACTTTTTCAACTATTTCGCGTAGCTGTGTGAGCATAATCCGGGTGGCCTAACCTCTCTTCCGTCGATAGAGCGCATTTCGCTGTACGGGGATCTCCTGTAACGGCATGACCACGCCGGAAAACTCCTTCATCACCCGGCGGTAGACGTCGCGTTTAAAAGAGACAACCTGGCGAACCGGATACCAGAAGCTGACCCACCGCCAGCCGTCGAACTCCGGCGTGCTGCTGGTCTGCATGTTGATGTCCGCGTCATTGCACATAAGCTGCAGTAGAAACCATTTCTGTTTCTGGCCGATACACACCGGCTTTGTGTCCCAACGCACCAAACGTTTTGGCAATTTGTATCGTAACCAGTTTCGGGTTGAGGCAAGAATACGAACATCCTTACGATGAAGGCCAACTTCCTCGAAGAGTTCGCGGTACATGGCCTGTTCCGCCGTCTCGCCAGGGTTGATCCCCCCCTGCGGGAACTGCCAGGAGTGCTGACCATAACGCCTGGCCCACAGCACCTGTCCCTGTCTGTTACAAATTACGATACCAACATTCGGGCGGTAGCCATCATCATCGATCACTGGACTACCTCAAACTAAAACTCGGATGTTCTGATTGTTTCATACTCCTTACAGGCGGTAAACCACTGCTTTACACCCTGAATAGCGGCCTGATAAGGGATAACTCAGACCGCTCAACAAAGTTATAAACAGAAATCGTCAATTTTGACCGATCTTATTCACCTTTTCTGTGGATATCTTTGTGCAGAACTCATTTACCGTTTGGGGAAAACTTTCTGAAGCCCTTTACAGTCGTCTCGCTGAAATGACATTAACCCCTTATCGTGCATAGGATTTATCTGCATGTCACGGTGATTTCGGGGAGGATCAAACTGCGCACAGCTTAGAAAGATCCTTAGCTGGTGAAAGATCGAGCACTGGAGTTTTTATCCACAGGTTATGCTGGTATCCCAGGCATAAATTGACTGAAATATGGCAAAAGTGCCGCCGTCAAGGCTGTAAATCGAAACAGTGTTAAGGTAAATCATGAGTTATCCCATTTTTCTGTGGATAACAGGGGGTGAGATCCTGTTCATTGTGGCCGACAACCGGGGCATAAGATCCTGCCGTGCTGAGGTTCCCCCCTTTTGCAAAGATAAAAAAGCATGGTTTATCATGCTATTATTATTGTTTTCCGCAGCCCGGGAACAAACTTTTACTGCGGCAGAAAAGAGTGCTGTTTTTTTGAACAATAACCGGGAGTTATTCATGTCCCCTGATTTCATCCCCCTGCCCCCGCCGGAAAATGAAGACCTGCTCCTCGAGCGCGCCAGCAGTCTGGCGGGCTATACGCTGGGTGAACTGGCGCAAAGGGCCGGCCTTCCCATACCGCAGAATTTGAAAAAAGATAAGGGCTGGGTGGGGATGCTGCTGGAAATCTATCTGGGCGCCAGCGCGGGCAGTAAACCCCAGCAGGATTTTCCGGAGATTGGCGTAGAGCTAAAAACGATCCCCATTGATGCGCGGGGCCGTCCGCTGGAGACCACGTTTGTTTGTGTCGCTCCCCTTACCGGCAATAGCGGCGTGGTGTGGCAAACCAGCCATGTGCGTCATAAGCTGGCGAGAGTGCTGTGGGTGCCGGTCGAAGGCGAGCGCGCCATACCGCTGGCGCAGCGCCGGGTTGGTGCACCGCTGCTGTGGAGCCCGGACCGGGAAGAAGAAGCTCAGCTCCGGCGAGACTGGGAAGAGCTGATGGATATGATTGTACTGGGTCAGGTTGAACGGATTACCGCCCGGCACGGCGAGGTATTGCAGATCCGCCCTAAGGCCGCCAACAGTAAGGCGCTTACCGAAGGCATTGGTGAAAACGGTCAACCGATTGCGACTCTGCCTCGTGGTTTTTATCTGAAGAAAAACTTCACGGCTTCTCTGCTGGCCCGCCATTTTTTGCTTTAGCTTAGCGTACTGATGCGTATACTCCTCGTTTAACTTTCGTTTAGGATAAGACGCCTGTATGTTTGAATGGATTGCAGACCCGAACGCCTGGCTGGCACTGGGTACGCTGACGATTCTGGAGATCGTCCTCGGCATTGATAATATTATTTTCCTCACCCTGGTTGTGGCTAAGCTTCCGAAAAACCAACAAAATGCCGCGCGCCGCACCGGTTTAGCGGGCGCAATGCTAATGCGCCTTGCCCTGCTCGCCTCCATCGCCTGGATTACGCGCCTGACGACGCCGCTATTTACCCTGGTGGAACACCCTTTTTCCGCACGCGATCTGATCCTCTTCTCGGGTGGACTCTTTTTGCTGTGGAAATCCGGTAAAGAGATCTACGACACCATTCAAGGCAGTGACGAAACGCATGAAACCCAGGTTAACTCTTTTATGGGTGCCATCGTACAGATCGTGCTGCTGGATATTATTTTCAGCCTGGACTCGGTCATCACGGCGGTAGGATTGTCGGATCACCTGATTATAATGATGGCGGCGGTGGTTATTGCGGTGGGCGTGATGATGTTTGCTGCGAAATCTATTGGTGAATTTGTTGAGCGGTATCCTTCGATTAAAATCCTGGCGCTGGCCTTCCTTATTTTAGTGGGCTTCACCCTGATCCTCGAAAGCGTTGAGCTGCATGTGCCAAAAGGCTATATCTATTTCGCGATGTTTTTCTCGATGGTCGTGGAGTGCCTCAACCTGCTGCGCGCTAACCGGCGCACAGTCTGAATTCAACGGGTTAGGCCGGGCTGCCACGGAGATTTTAGCCAAAAAGTCAATGGCGGCCCGTGCTCATTACGCATTTTCAGAGTGATACGGTTACCTTTTACCGTTTTATGCGCTATTACTACTGCTCCAGTCACAGGCTTACGGGAGCGGAGAATGAAATATATGTTTGGCGCGGCGGCGCTGATGCTGGCCTTGCTGGTTAGCGGGTGCAGCAGCGATTACGTGATGGCAACCAGGGATGGCAAGATGATTATGACCCAGGGTAAGCCTGAGATTGATAAAGAGACCGGACTGGTGAAATATACCGATCGATCCGGCCACGAATTACAAATCAACGGTGACGACGTTTCCTCCATCGTTGAGCGATAAGTTTATTACCGCCACCTGTATTCCTTCGCCGGTGGCGCGAGAAACATTTCCCGACTAATCCCCCCTTCCCCCTGCTGCGCGCGACGGTTATAGTCAGGTGCCGGATCGTAACGCGCAGCGTTGTGTCAGCATCCGCAGCGCGATGTTCAGGTTCAGCTTTTAATAATGAAAAAGGAAGCCGGCAAATGCACTATCACCGTATCCCCCACAGCAGTCTGGAAGTCAGTTCTCTGGGGCTGGGCACCATGACGTTTGGTGAGCAAAATAGCGAAGCCGATGCGCACGCGCAGCTCGATTTAGCCGTACAGTCCGGTATTAACCTGATTGATACCGCCGAGATGTATCCGGTGCCGCCGCGCCCTGAAACTCAGGGATTAACCGAAAAATATATTGGCAGCTGGCTGAAGGCGCGCGGTAACCGCGACAGGATCGTACTGGCTTCCAAGGTGGCCGGCCCGGTTCGCGGTGCCGATGCCTCTATCCGACCACAGCAGGCGCTGGATCGTAAGAATATCCGCGAAGCGCTGGATGCCAGCCTCAAACGTCTCAACACCGATTATCTCGATCTTTATCAGCTGCACTGGCCCCAGCGCCAGACCAATTTCTTTGGCAAGCTGAACTATGAATACAGTGATAATACGGCGCCCGTGACGCTGCTTGAGACGCTTGAAGCCCTCAATGAGCAGGTCCGCGCAGGCAAAATTCGCTATATCGGCGTCTCGAATGAAACGCCCTGGGGCGTGATGCGCTATTTGCAGCTGGCTGAAAAGCACGAGCTGCCGCGCATTGTCAGCATCCAGAACCCCTACAGCCTGCTAAACCGCAGCTTTGAACTGGGCCTGGCGGAAATCAGCCAGCACGAAGGGGTAGAGCTGCTGGCTTACTCGAGCCTGGCCTTTGGTACGCTGAGTGGAAAATACCTCAACGGTGCGAAACCCGCGGGCGCGCGTAATACCCTGTTCAGCCGTTTTACGCGCTACAGTGGCGAGCAGGCAGAGCTGGCGATTGCAGAATATGTCGCGCTGGCTAATAAACATGGCCTGGATCCCGCTAAAATGGCGCTGGCTTTTGTCCGCCAGCAGCCGTTCGTGGCCAGTACCCTGCTGGGCGCGACCACGCTGGAGCAGCTACAGATCAATATTGACAGCTATGCGCTGACGCTGGATGAAGAAGTATTAGAGGGGCTGGAAGCGATTCACCGTCGTTACACCTACCCGGCGCCGTAAGCCGGCCCGGGTGGCAAAGCGAGACGGGTGACGCAGGCGCGTCACCCGATAAGATTACAGGTCAGGCGTGCTGGCCTTTTTTTGCGCCAGATGCCAGCCCCACAGCACCGCCATCGACAGAGCAAACAGCGCACCGAAACCTACGCCGGTGGCAACCGGCGGCGCACCCAGCTTTATCGCCAGCGTATAGAGCGCCAGCATAAGCAGCATGGCGCTGTTTTCACCGAGATTCTGCACCGCAATCGCATTGCCTGCGCCCACGCTGGCCTTGCCGCGCATTTGCAGCAGCGCGTTAAGCGGCACGACAAAGAACCCACCCAGCACGCCTATCAGGATCAGCAGCAGGTAGGCTCCCACCTCTGCATGCTGCAGTGAGAAAAACACCACCGCCACGCCGATCAGTACGCCCGCCGGCATGCAGCGCCCTACCGTCTTCAGCGTGACCAGCTTTGCCGCCGCCGCGGCACCAAACACAATCCCGATTGCCACCATGGCGTTCAGCAGCGTAGGCGTTTTATTGTCGGTGATGCCCAGTGCCACAGGTACCCACAGCACTAACAGAAAGCGCAGCGTAACGCCCGCGCCCCAGAACAGGCTGGTGCCCACCAGCGAGAAGCGGGTTTCGCCGTCGCGCCACAGCGCCCGGCAGGCGCTGAAAAAGGAGGCAGACATTTTACCCGGATGCCACGGCTGGCCCGGACGCGCCACCGCCAGTTTGGGGATCATGACGTTGGCCGCCACGGCCAGTCCATAAGCCACCACGCAGGCCAGCAGCGCCGCAATCAGGTGCCAGTCCGCCAGTACGCCTCCGGCAATGGAACCCAGCAGAATAGCGGCAATGGTCGATGACTCCATCAGGCCATTGGCTTTTACCAGCGTCTCGCCGTTGGTCAGCTCGCCCAGGATGCCGTACTTGGCTGGGGAGTAGGCCGCCGCGCCCACGCCAACCAGGCTGTAGCCGATAAAGGGGTTAAAGCCGAAGCAGATAACCAGTGCGCCCAGCAGCTTGAGGGCGTTGGCAAACATCATTACCCGCCCTTTGGCAAAGCTGTCTGCCACCTGCCCGACAAAAGGCGCGAGGAGGATGTAGGTCGCCACAAATACCATCTGTAATACCGGCTGGCTCCAGTCGGGATAGACCTGCTGCTTAAGCACCGCCAGGGTGGCAAACAGCAGGGCGTTATCGCCGAATGCCGACAGAAACTGCGCGGCAATTACTGCCAGCATTCCCCGGGAAAACAGCCCCTCGCTGCGGGTGCCGTCACTCATCGCGACTCTCCACCTGTTCAGCCATGCCGCGTAGCGTGACAAAATCCGGCTTGCCGCTGCCGAGCACGGGCAGCTGCTTCAGGTAGCGGATATCGCGAGGAACCGCCAGTTCAGGACTGCCCAGTTCGCGGGCCGCACGTTGCAGCTGCTCCCGGCTCAGTTCCGCATCGGTGGTAAACAGCACCAGTGCCTCACCGCGGCTGCCATCCGGTCGCAGCGAAGCGGCATGCTGTTTTTCTGCCGAGGCTTTCAGCGCTATCTGTTCAACCATTTCCAGCGAAACCATCTCCCCGGCGATTTTAGCAAAGCGTTTAACCCTGCCCTGGATCTGACAAAAGCCATGATCGTCAAAGCTGACGATATCGCCGGTGTCATACCAGCCTGGCTCCATCTTCCCTTCTCCGTTATCGGCCTGCGGTGCTTCCAGTACCCCGGGCGCCTCCACCCGCAGATAGCCCTTCATAATGTTCGGGCCGCGCAGCTGAAGCAGACCGCCCTGCTCAATGCCCGGCACGGCGATCAGGCGCGAGTCCATCCCTGGCAGAATACGGCCAACGGTGTGATTTTTGGCGGCCATCGGCACGTTGATAGCAACCACCGGCGCACATTCCGTTACGCCATAACCCTCCAGAATGCGGATGCCAAACTTGTCCATCCACGTCTGACGCGTCGCCTCCTGCAATTTTTCAGCACCGGCCACCACGTAGCGCAGGCGCGCAAAATCGTAGGGATTGGCGAAGCGGGCATAGTTGCCAAGGAAGGTTGAGGTGCCGAACAGGACGGTACAGTTCCGGTCATAAACCAGCTCCGGCACGATTCGGTAGTGTAGCGGACTGGGGTAAAGAAAGACCTGCGCACCGGTCATCAGCGGCGTGAATAACCCTACCGTCAGGCCAAAGGCATGAAACAGCGGCAGGGCCGACATAAACCTGTCGCGCGGGGTGAAATCTGCCACGGTACGGATCTGTTCGACGTTCGCCAGCAGGCTTTTATGCGAATGCACCACGCCTTTCGGATTGCCTTCGGAGCCGGAGGTAAACAGCACCATCGCCGCGTCCTCTGGCTGCTGTTTAACCGCGGCAAGGCGTGGCATCAGCAGATGTCCAAGGATCCACAGCTTATCCTGGGTGGTGACCGTATCCTTCAGATCTTCCAGGAAGATCCAGCGTGCCTGGGTGACCTGTTCAGGCAGATGCCACAGCTTGCCCTTATCAAGGAACTGCCGTGAAGTGAAGACGGTTTTCACCCCTGATGCTTTCAGGGCGCTGCTGAGCCCGTTTACACCGGCGGTATAGTTCAGCATCGCCGGTATGCGGCCGCGCATTGACGCGCCTAAAATTGCCGCCGCCGCCACCGTCGCGTTGGGGAGCAGCAGGCCGATATATTCTCCCGGTGCGCTGTAGCGCTCCAGTATGCGCCCCACGCCGAGTGACTTTTTCAGCAGCCCGGTGTAGCTGTCTGGCGTGAAGTTAACGTCTTCAATGCAGGGTTTAAACAGACCGTATCGCGTACGGGCGGCAAGGAAGGCTTCATACATCGTCTCGCGCGGACGGACCGCCATGCGGGCTTCCATCATGATGTGCTGGAGATGCTCGCCCGCCAGCTTGCGGCGATCTCGCGCCCTGGGTGCCTCCGGCATCGGAATATGGGTGGCCGGTAGCAGCGTCAGGCTGATGCGCGGGAACAGACGGCGCTTAAAGACTCCCGCGAGGCGGCCAAAGGGAGTGAACTCGGCCCCTTCAATGCGCAGGGGGACCAGGGTCGCCTGGGTTTTTGCGGCCACAAAACCCGCACCCTCGTAAATTTTCATCAGCGAGCCGGTCACCGTGATGCGCCCTTCGGGGAAGATCACCACGGGCCGCCCCTGATTGATGGTTTTCACCAGCTGTTTGACCGACATCGGCTTAGTCGGATCCATCGGGACGAAATCGATAAATTTACGCAGCGCGCGCATATACCACTGTTCGCTGACCGAGGAGTAGACGGCAAAAACGGGTTTTACCGGCAGAAAAACAGCCAGCAGAATGCCATCCAGAAAAGACATATGGTTAGGAACAATCAGAACTTTTTCTTTATATAGACCCGACGTATCGCCGCTTAAATGCGTGCGGAAGCAGAGTCTGAACAGCAGGCGGAAAAAAGTGAACAACATGCCAACTCCTTAGCATAAAAAAGTTGGCTACAACCATGCAGGATATAGCGGAACAACTCAATGCAGGTTAAGGAGAAATCTGCAATTTTGCGAGTAATGCTGTGAACAGAAAGGCCACCTTCCCCTGGTAAGGCAGTGTAAACCCGACAGGCTGCGCTAAATCAGCCCTTTCTGGGTAAAGGTAACCCGTGTGGCCTCATTGAGATCCATCTCTGTTATCTCCAGCGCTTCACCCAGCTCTTCCCGGATCTCTCGTCTGAGGGCAGCATCAATGGTTTCACCCGGCTCCATTCCCCCGCCACAGAGGGCCCACTGCCCCGGGAAGACTCCCCGATCGGCGGCCATCCTGCACAGCAGGTACTCCCCTTCATTCTCAATAATCGGGCAGACAATGATTCTCTGACGCATATTCGCTCCTCAGCCTGTTTTTATGGCGGCGCACATAAACTTTATAGCTGACTTGTCTATATACTTTTTGTGGTCGGGCATTATTGTTTTAAAACAATTAATAACCGGACTGCCATTTTGCTGAGGCACGATCGCTTCACGCCCTGTGTCAGGATTTACCTTCCTCCTCTTCATTCAGACCGTCCGGCACTACGGGCTTGTCCCCTGCCAGCCGCCGCCCAGCGCGGCAATCAGCTGTACGCTGGCTACCCACTGCGTGCTTTGCAGCGACAGCAGGCTCTGCTGCTGGCTGAGGCTGGTGTTTTCGGTGGTGGCAACGTCCAGATAATCGATCATGCCCGCCTGATACTGATTGCGCGTAACCCGGGCAGACTCCTTCGCCGCGTCGCTGGCGCGCTGCTGCGCCTGCACCTCGTCCTGGAGCGTATTCAGCTCAACCAGATAGTTTTCAACCTCCTGGAAGCCCTGTAAAACCGCCTGGCGATAGCTGGCGACATCCGCATCCCAGGCGGCTTTCGCCTGTTCAACCCGGGAGGAGGTGGCGCCGAAGTCCAGCAGCGTACCGCTCAGCTCCGGCCCCAGCGACCAGACGCGATTCGGCAGCGACAGCAGATGCTGAAAGGTGCTGCTGGAAAAGCCGCCGCTGGCGCTCAGGGTCAGGTCGGGATAGTAGCCCGCGATTGCCACGCCAACCGCGGCGTTCGCGGCCGCGACGTTGCGTTCGGCATAGGCGATATCGGGACGTCGCTGTAGCAGCTCCGAGGGGATGGCGGAGGGAATAGCGGGCAGCGTCGCCGTAAGCGGTGCCGCCGGCAGGCTGAACGCCGCCGGGGTGGTGCCGATAAGCATGGCGATGGCATGTTCGGTTTGGGCGCGTTGCCAGCTCAGGTCCAGCGCCGATGCCCGGGCGCTTTCAAGCTGGGTTTGCGCCTGAGCCAGCGTCGCCCGTGATTCAGTGCCCGCCTGGTATTTATTGTTGATGACCGTCAGGTAGCGCTGGTAAGCGTCAATACTCTGCTGATAAAGCGCAATCTGGCTGTCCATAATCCGCAGCTGAAAATAGTCCTGCGCCAGCTCTGACTGGGCGCTGAGGGTGATATTCGCCAGCTCCGCCGCGCTGGCCTGCGCACTGGCCTTGTTCTCTTCCAGCGTGCGCCTCAGCTTGCCCCAGATATCCAGCTCCCAGCTGGCGCTGGCTTCCAGAGCGTGACTGTTACTGACGCTGCGCTGCCCACCGCTGGCGCTGGCGCTGCGCGTTGAGCTGCCGGTGCCGGTCACCGAGGGAAAGAGATCGGAACGGGATTCAGACACCAGCGCTTTCGCCTGGCGATACTGCGCTTCGTACTGCGCCACGTTCTGGTTCGAGATGGATACCTGGCGCAGCAGGCCGGAGAGGATCGGGTCATGGTAGACCGACCACCATTCACCCTTGCTTTGCGCGTCCTGCGGCGTGGCCTCTTTCCAGCCCTTCGCCTCTTTATACTGGCTGGGTACATTCGCCGCGGGCCGGTGATAATCAGGCCCCACGGCGCAGCCGCTCAGCAGCAGCGCCACTATTACCGGAGTGAGTTTCATAAATACATTTATTCCGCAGGGCGCAGACGTGCCCACTGTCGCTTAGTGGCACGGCTGGCGCGATCGAGGTAAAGGTACACCACCGGGGTGGTGAACAGGGTTAACAGCTGGCTCAGGGCCAGGCCACCGGCAATAGCCAGCCCCAGCGGGCTGCGCAGATCGGCATCACCGCCGCTGCCGAGCGCCAGCGGGAGTGCGCCAAAAAAGGCCGCCAGGGTGGTCATCATAATCGGGCGGAAACGCATCAGGCAGGCCTGAGTGATCGCCTGCTGCGGCGACATCCCCTGATTGCGCTCGGCGGCCAGCGCAAAGTCGATCATCATAATGGCGTTCTTTTTCACAATGCCGATCAGCAGCAAAATGCCAATTAGCGCGATGACCGTCAGCTGCGTGTTGGTCAACAGCAGCAGCAGCAGGGCACCCACGCCCGCAGAGGGCAGCGTTGAGAGAATGGTCAGCGGGTGGATATAGCTTTCATACAGCATCCCCAGCACGATATAGACCGCTGCCAGCGCCGCGAGTATCAGCCAGGGCATGGATGCCGAGAGGTCGGCAAAGGCTTTCGCCGTCCCCTGGAAACCGGCCTGGATGTTATCCGGCAGGGCGATATTAATCATCGCCGCTTTGATCAGCGCCTGGGCCTGCTCCAGAGAGACGCCGTCGGCAAGGTTAAAGGCAAGGGTGCTGGTGGCCGACTGCCCCTGATGTGCTACCGACAGCGGCGCATTGGCCCCGCTAAAGCTGGCGAAGGCGGAGAGCGGGATCTGCTGGCCCTTATCATTCACCACGTACAGTTTGTTGAGCATATCCGGATCGCGCGTGTAGGCATCCTGCAACGACATAATCACATGGTACTGATTGAGCGTCTTATACAGGGTGGCGACCTGACGCTGAGAGAAAGCGTTGTTTAACAGCGTATCCAGCATGCTGACATCAACCCCCAGCCGCGTGGCGCGATCGCGGTCGATAGCGATCATCACTTCCTGACCGCCGGTCTGGGAGTCAGAATCCACGCTGGTGAGCTGGGGGATCGCCTCCAGCGCGGCTTTAACCTTAGGCGTCCAGATACGCAGGGTGTCCAGATCGTCTGCCTGCAGGCTGTACTGGTAAGAGGCATTGGCGCTACGACCGCCAATATGGATATCCTGCGCGGCCATCAGAAATAGCTCCACGCCGGGAATGTTGCGGGTTTTGCCGCTCAGTCGGTTCGCCACCTCGGTAGCCGTAGCATTGCGCTTATCGAGATCCTTCAGGCGGACGAAGAAGTTGGCAGTATTGCGCGAACCAAACGCCCCGCTGCCCATGGAAGACATGACCCCGTCCACCGCCGGATCCTGCTGGATCAGTTTGGCGAAGGCCTGGAGTTTTGGCTTCATCGCCTGGAAAGAGACGTTCTGATCGGCCCGCAGCATGCCCATCAGCAGTCCGGTATCCTGATTGGGGAAAAAGCCTTTCTGCACCACGGAGTAGAGAAACAGGTTGAGAATAACGGTCAGGATCAGGCTAAACAGGGTGAGCCGCTGATGGCGCATCACCCAGTTCAGCGCGGTGGCATAGGCGGTCAGCAGCCGGTTAAGGCCACGCTCGATCCACTGAAACAGCGGATGTGGGCGCACGGTAACCTTTGGCTTTTTCTTCAGCAGCCGCGAGCAGAGCATCGGCGTCAGGCTGAGCGAGAGCAGCATCGAGATAATCAGCGAAACGGTCAGCGTGACGGCAAACTCACGGAACAGACGTCCCACGATGCTGCCCATCAGCAGGATCGGAATAAACACCGCCACCAGCGACAGCGTCATCGCCAGCACCGTAAAGCTCACTTCATGCGCGCCCTTGATTGCGGCGCGAACCGGGCTCAGCCCCTCTTCGATATAGCGGGTAATGTTCTCCAGTACCACGATAGCATCATCAACCACAAAGCCGGTGGCAATAATCAGCGCCATCAGCGACAGGTTATCCAGGCTGTAGCCCAGCAGGTACATCACCGCACAGGTGCCAATCAGCGACACCGGCAGCGCCAGCGCCGGGATCAGCACCGCCTGTACGTTACGCAGGAAAACAAACACCACGCCGATCACCAGCAGCACCGCCACCAGCAGCGTCTCCTCGGTGTCATAGAGCGAGGCGCGAACGTTTGGCCCGCGATCCAGCACAATTTTAAGCGTCACATCGGCAGGCAGATCCTTTTGCAGCGCCGGGAGCTGGGCTTTGATCGCATCAATGGTTTCCAGCATATTCGCCCCGGCCTGGCGCGTCACCCCAATCATCACCGATGGCGACTGGTTAAAGTAGCCGACGTTGTACTTATCCTCGACGGCATCGTACACCGTCGCCACGTCACGCAGTCGCACCGCCCTGCCATCCTGATAGCTGATGACCAGGTTGGCGTACTGCCGGGCCTTATCGAGCTGACCATTGCTGTCGACCACCCACGACTGCCGGTCGCCCTGCAGGATCCCCTTAGGGAGATTGGTGGTGCTGTTGGCAATGGCTTTGCGTACCGTATCCAGCGACAGGCCAAAATGGGTCAGCTGCTGCGGCTGAAGATCGATGCGCACCGCGGGCAGCGCGCTGCCCATCAGGGAAACGTCACCGACGCCCTGCACCTGGGCGATCTTCTGATCGATTTTGCTGTCGGCAATATCGTACAGCTCCCCGTTTGATCGGGTAGACGAGGTTAATGCCAGCATCACAATGGGCGCATCGGAGGGATTCGCCTTTCGATAGGTCGGCAGCGAAGCCATACTGCTGGGCAGCAGACTGCGGGAGGCGTTGATCGCCGCCTGGACATCCCGCGCCGCGCCGTTAATGTCACGCGACAGCTCGAACTGCAAAATAATGTTGCTTGAGCCCTGTGAACTGCTGGAGGTCATCTCGGTGATCCCGGCGATTTGCCCCAGCGAGCGCTCCAGCGGCGTGGCTACGGTGGCCGCCATCGTCTCCGGGCTGGCCCCCGCCAGTTTGGCACTGACCATAATGGTGGGAAAATCCACCTGCGGCAGCGGCGCGACGGGCAGCAGGCGATAGCCCAGCGCGCCAAGCAGCAGCAACGCCAGGGTCAGCAGCAGCGTCGCCACCGGCCGGAAGATAAACAGGCGGGTGATGTTCATCCGCGATCGACCACTTTGCGCATCCGCCGACGTCCCCGCTCGGCCAGGCGATCAAACCACAGATAGATAACCGGCGTGGAGAACAGCGTCAGGACCTGGCTAAAGATCAGGCCGCCAACGATCACCAGCCCCAGCGGCTGACGGAGTTCAGCGCCGGAACCCGACGACAGCATCAGCGGCAGCGCACCGAGCAGCGCGGCCATGGTGGTCATCAGAATGGGGCGGAAGCGCAGCAGACAGGCCTGATGGATCGCCTCGCGCGGGCTGAGGTGCTGGTGCTTCTCGGCGTCCAGCGCAAAGTCGATCATCATGATCGCATTCTTTTTCACAATGCCGATCAGCAGAATCACCCCGATAAGGGCAATCAGGCTGAATTCGGTTCCCGCCAGCAGCAGCGTCAGCAGCGCCCCCACCGCAGCGGATGGCAGCGTGGACAGAATCGTGACCGGATGAATAAAGCTTTCATAAAGGATGCCGAGCACCACGTACATGGTCATCAGCGCCGCAAGGATCAGCCACAGCGTGTTACTGGTGGCGCTCTGAAACGCCGCCGTTTCGCCCTGATAGCGCAGCGTTATGCTGGACGGCAGCGCCAGGCTGTGGGTGGTTTCAGCGATCGCTTTCTGCGCATCCTCCAGCGAGTAGCCCTTATTGAGGTTGAAGGAGATCGTTACCGCCGGAAACTGATCGATCCGCATATGCACCAGCGACCCGGTGCGCTGATGAATGGTGGCGACAGAGGTCAGCCTGACCATACCATCGGTGCTGCCGGATGACGTCGTACTGTCTGATGAGGTGGAGGTCGAACTGCTGCCCGACGCGCTGCTGCTGGAAGAGGATGTGCTGCTGTTCGATGTCGCCAGCCAGATATCGTTAAGGGAGGCCGGGGACTGCTGAAACTTAGGCGCAACTTCCAGCACCACACGGTACTGATTCGACTGGGTAAAGATGGTGGAAACCAGCCGCTGACCGAAAGCGTTATACAGCGCGGTATCCACGTCGGCGGCGGTAATGCCAAAGCGTGCAGCGGCATCGCGATTCAGTTCAACGTACGCGACCTGCCCCTGATCCTGTAGATTGCTGACCACCGAGCTGAACGCGGGCTGCTGCTGTAGCGCGGCAACCAGCTTCGGTGACCACTTCACCAGATTTTCACTGTCGGCATCATCCAGCGAGAACTGATACTGATCCGGCGTGACCTGATCGTTAACGGTCAGGTCCTGCGAGGCCTGCATATGCAGCTGGATACCGGGCACGCTGCGGGTCGCCTGCGCCAGCTCGGCTATCACCTTATCGGCGCGTTCATCACGGTTATCAAACGACTTCAGGTTGATCTGTAGCCGTCCGCTGTTAAGGCTGGTGTTGGTGCCGTCAATGCCAATAGTAGAGGTCAGACTGTCTACCGCCGGATTCTTCAGCACGATTTCCGCCAGCTGCTGCTGACGTTTCGCCATTTCACCAAATGAGACATCCTGCGAGGCGACAGTCACGCCCTGAATGAGGCCGGTATCCTGCGAGGGAAAAAAGCCTTTCGGGATGACAAGATAAAGCAGCGCGGTAAACACCAGCGTGGCCAGTGCGACCAGCAGAGTGAGCCGCTGGTGATTAAGCACAATAGTTAACAGACGATCGTATCCGGCGATCAGACGGTCAAAGAGTTGTCCGCCCTTGCGATAAAAGCGGCTCTGACGCTCCTCCGGGATGTGGCGCAGCAGGAAGGCGCAAAGCATCGGCGTAAGCGTAAGCGAAACGACCATAGATACCAGGATTGAGACCGCGAGAGTAATGGCAAACTCCCGGAACAGCCGCCCCACCACATCGCCCATAAACAGCAGCGGGATCAGCACGGCAATCAGTGAAAAGGTCAGCGAGATGATGGTGAAACCGATTTGCGCCGAACCTTTCAGCGCCGCTTCCATCGGCGTTTCACCCTGCTCCAGCCGCCGGGAAATGTTCTCAACCACCACGATAGCATCATCAATAACAAAGCCGGTGGCGATGGTCAGCGCCATCAGCGAAAGGTTATTCAGGCTGAAGTCGGCCAGATACATTACGCCAAAGGTGCCGACCAGCGACAGCGGCACCGCCACGCTTGGGATAAGGGTGGCCGCCACGTTGCGCAGAAACAGGAAAGTTACCATCACCACCAGCGCAATCGACAGCATCAGCTCAAACTGCACGTCGCTGATTGAGGCGCGAATGGTCTGCGTGCGGTCAGAAAGTACCTGGACTTTGACGCCGTCCGGCAGGGCGGCCTGGAGCGCGGGCAGCTGCGCTTTGATGGCGTCAACCACCGAGATAACGTTGGCTCCTGGCTGGCGCTGGACGCTGATTACAATGGCCGGACGGTTATTTGCCCAGGCAGACTGCCAGGTGTTCTCCGGTGCCTCTTCAATGTGTGCAATATCATGCAGCCTCAGCGCCGCACCGTTCTGCCAGGTGAGGATCAGATTGCCATACTCTTTTGCCGTACGGAGCTGATCGTTAGCGTCAATGGTGACCGAATGATACTGGCCGTCAAAGCCGCCTTTTGAACCGTTTACGTTGCTGTTGCCGATCAGCGTGTTAACGTCTTCCAGCGTCAGGCCGTGCGCCGCCAGCGCGTTGGGATCGACCCTGACCCGAATAGCAGGCTGATGCCCGCCCGCCAGCGTGACCATCCCCACACCTGAAATTTGCGACAGCTTAAGGGCAATGCGCGTATTGACCAGATCCTGCACTTTGATCAGCGGCAGCGTGTCAGAGGTGGCCGCCAGGGTAATGACGGCGGTATCCGCCGGGTTAACCTTTTTATAGGTCGGCGGATTGGGCAGATCGCTGGGCAGCAGGTTATTCGCCGCGTTTATCGCCGCCTGCACTTCCTGCTCGGCTACGTCCAGCGAGAGGTCGAGAGAGAATTTTAGCGTAATCACCGACGAACCGCTGGCGCTGCTGGAGGCCATCTGGCTCAGGCCAGCCATCTCACCCAGCTGACGTTCGAGTGGCGCAGTGACCGAGGACGCCATCACGTCCGGGCTGGCACCGGGGTAGAGTGTCGTCACCTGAATGGTGGGATAATCCACCTGCGGCAGCGCAGAGGTAGAGAGATAACGGTAGGCAAAAAGGCCAGAGACCAGCACGCCCACCATCAGCAGAATAGTGGCAACCGGACGTTCTATGAAGATGCGTGAAGGATTCATTTCTCCTTCGCACTCCCGCTGGCGGCCTGGGTATTTTTGCCCGGCGCTGCCTGAGTCGCGCTGCCACCGGCAGCGTTCATATTATCAACGGCCGCGGCGGGCGCATCGCCAGCGGCGGTGATAATCGACACCTTGCTGCCGCTGCTGAGGCGGTCGATGCCTTCGGTAACGACGCGATCACCGGCCGCCAGTCCGCTAAGGATCGCCTGCTGCGTGTCCCCCAGCGCGGGCCCGGTTTTAACCGCCTTTCTCGTTACGGTGTTGTCTTTATTGATTAGCCAGACAAAGCTGCCGTCGCTGCTCAGCTGTAGCGCCTGCGCCGGGATCACCACCGCCTGCTTAAGCGTCCCGATCTGTAATCGCAGATTAACAAACTGGTTAGGGTAGAGCGCCTCGTCCTGATTCGCGAATAGCGCTTTCATCTCTACGCTGCCGGTGCTGGTGTCGATCTGATTGCTGATAAAACGCACGTTTCCCTGCGCCAGCTCGGTGCTGCCATCCTGATCGAACGCGGTGGCAGCAAGGCTCTTATCGTTATGCAGCGCCTTTAACAGCGTCGGAATATTATTCTGCGGCACGCTAAAGGTAACGGCGGCTGGCTGCGTCTGGGTAACGGTGACAATGCCGGTGGTGTCCGAGCTGTGAACCATATTACCCGCATCCACCAGTCGCAGGCCCACGCGCCCCGAGATGGGCGAGGTGATGCGTGCAAAATCAATATTCAGCTTTGCCGCCGCAATCTGTGCCTGGTCAGCCTTGATGGCACCGCTGTACTGGCCAACGGTGGCTATCTGGCTGTCCAGATCCTGACGCGAGAGTGAATCCTGCGCAAACAGCTTACGGTAACGGGCCAGCGTCAGCTCTGCACTTTTCAGCAGCGCCTGATTTTGATTAAGATCGCCCTGATACTGGGCCAGCGTCGCCTGGTAGCTGCGCGGGTCAATCTGCGCCAGCAGCTGCCCTGCCTCCACTTTCTGCCCTTCGGTAAAGAACACGTGCATCAGCTGTCCGTCAACCCGACTGGTCACGGTCACTGTCGCATTGGGGACGACCGTGCCCAATGCGGTCAGATAGACGGGCACATCCGCAGTGGTTACGTCACCTGCATGAACGGGTGTGGTCAACCCGCGCCGCATACCTGGCCCACCAGGACCACCCGGTCCCTGCATCTGGGCTTCTCCCCCCTTCGAACCGGCACCGGGCCAGAAATGCCAGGCCAGCAGTGCGATAAGAACAACCAGGATCAGAAAAATAATTTTTCTACGTCGGGATGATGAGGCTTTAATAGTCGTCTGGGTCATGAGGCTCAGTGGAGTCAACCAAAGTAAGGTATTTAACGGCAGCTGCATGCCGCCGCCGATAAGAGGCAGGCCAGGCCGGCCCACTGCCATTATGGGTTATTCATTAGAATAAATTCTATCTTCAACGGGTAAGAATTTCGTAAGGAAGTCTGGCAATGCACTGTTTACCCCCTTTGCCGCTGCGTGACTAAGCGTAGTGGGTAAACGGCGACGCCGCACGCTGACTGGCAGCAGCCCGCCGGATTTCATTTCATCTTTATTTTGCAAAACTTTTCATTATACAACATTTCCAGGGAATGTAATGCATCTTAGCCCTTCCCCCCCTGAAAGGAAATAATGTACTTATAGGTAATGAACGATAAGAACAAACACTTTCCAGTCTCAGAGTATCACCCTGTAGAATGACAGTATCAAAAACAGACACCCCTCTTTAATCGTACATGTCAGCAATGTCGTAATAATAGCAGCGACTTTAATTAATTTCTTTCAACCAGGATGACGAGAAATGATAACCAGGAAAGCATTATTTGTACTTCTTACGTCTGTTTTAGTCACATCATGTAGCAGCGTAGAAACAAAACCCAATACGGTTAAAGCTGAGCTTTCACCTACCAATAAAGTGATTAAAGCAGAAAAAATTGAGGGCAGGCAGTGCGTGGATAATTTCGATCTTCTTAAGAGCCTGAACTATGAGGCCTTTACGATGTATCGTAAACAGTTCGATGCCATCAATGCTTCACACTCCTATTACAAAAAGAATGAAAATCTATTAGAGCAGGATCCACGCGAGCTAATGACGCTGACGCTGAATGACAAACTTAACCTTATTTGCGATCGCGTTAAAAGCCAGACGTTTGTTGAAATAAGAAAAAAGATGCTGGCGGTAAGTAAGATCTGACCGCCAGTTATTGAGACAATTTACGACAGGATAACACTTTATCTAACAGGTGTTATCCCGTTGTCATTTGGTCCAGTGAGAAGTCACGCCTTATTCATGGAATGAGTAACCGTCATATGGAAATGAACAGATTTTTCAGACCGATAGTTTATTTTGTCATATTTAATCATCTCATGCTGACTGCTGGCATGCCTGCTTATGCTGCCATCACTGCATTTGACTCTCTGGACCAACAGGTTCTGGAACTCAGAAAAGGCGATATCGGGAGCGCTTCCGTTACGCTCGAGGGGGCACCTTCCCTGCCTGCCCTGCCTGACGCAAAGGCAGATGCCTCTGCCCAGCCCACTGGAAAAACGGTTAAAATTTATTCAGAAACCGAGGCGGAGCCTGCAAAAAAAGGTGATGACTGGTTTTTATCCCCACAGTTCGCCCTGCCAGCAAAAACCGATAAAAAAAGCCCGGCTGAGCCTTCTCATTCAGGCAAGATCCCGGTCGATAACGCCCTGTCAGGCATAGTGAGTTCGCTGCCTTCTTTAGGGGAAACGCAGGCCGATACACCGGCTGAACCAGCCGCCGCCTCTGCCCCTGACGCCACCACGGCAGAACAGGACCCGAGAATGCCTCCCTCACTGACCGGCATCAGGAGCCTGTGGCAGGTTTTAGGCGCTGACAGTCGCGCGCAGGCGGGTATTAATATGATATCCGGCATCGGCAGCGGCCTGGCGGATAATGCACTGCGTGACTGGCTGGGCCAGAGCAGCAACAGCAAATTTCAGTTCAGCAGTGACGGGACAGGCAGTGCAGATATCCTGCTTCCACTGTGGGAGGGTACAAATAATCTGTTATTCAGCCAAATAGGTATCAGACGTAACAGTGAGAGAACAACCTATAATGTCGGCAGCGGCCTGCGTCATTTTATAGACGACGGCTGGATGCTGGGTATTAATGGATTTTGGGATTACGATCTGACGGGCGATAATGCCCGCTTCGGCCTTGGCGTCGAAGGATGGACCGATTATCTTAAGCTTTCAGCTAACGGTTATTTTCGCCTGACACAATGGCATCAGTCCCCCCTGGGTGTAATGGAGGATTATGATGAGCGTCCGGCAAATGGATTCGACGTTAATGCTCAGGCATGGCTGCCCGCTTACCCACAGCTGGGTGGCGCGCTGAAATATGAAAAATACTTTGGTAAAGGCGTTATTCTCAATGACTCGGCCAGTGTATCAGCTTTAAAAGATTCTCCCTCCGCCGTGACCACGGAAATTAATTATACCCCCTTCCCTCTGCTGACGCTGAGTGCGGGTCACAAGGCAGGCACTATCTCAGAAAATTACGCCAATATTGCGGTCAGTTACAGAACCGGCGTGTCATGGCGGGATCAGATCGATCCCAGAACGGTCGGGATCATGCGTAGCCTTGCCGGCAGCCGTTATGATTTTGTAGATCGTAATTACAATATTGTTATGCAATATCGTAAACAGGATCTTATTGCACTCTCCCTTCCCGCGTCGGTGACCGGTGAAGCGATGACGACGTTATCCATTGATGCCAGCGTCAGAGCTAAATACGGTTTAAAAGATATTCACTGGGAAGCGCCGGAATTAATCAGCGCAGGTGGGAAAATTCAGAAAACCTCGCCAACGTCACTTTCCGTTACCCTTCCTGCCTATTCAGGTGAAGGGAATAACGGCTGGCGGGCCACGGCTGTCGCGACCGATACGCATGGCAATGCCGCCCCACAGCAGGAAACGCTGATAAACGTTATTCGTTCCAGCAATACTATTCATTTAACCCAAATGCCCGCCGGAAGTATTGTCGCCAACGGTATTGATGAAGGAAAGGCGACCGCATTATTAACCGATAAAGCTGGCGCCCCACTCAGTAATATGACGGTGAAATTTACCCTATCCGGTCCTTCTAAACAGTGCATCATTAATGACGCCGCGACCTGCGAAGCCACGCTTAGCTCCAATAGCGCAGGGGAAGTCTCCGTTCGTTTTCGCAGCACGACAGCAGGTAATTATCAGCTTCTGGCCGCAATGGAAAACGGCAACAGCGACAGTAAGACGGTCAGTTTTATTGGCGACGTCACTACCGCGAAGATCGACTCACTGGCGGTAGTCAAAGATAATGCCGTCGCCGATGGAGTTGCTGCGGGTATCCTGCGCGTCACCATTGTGGATGCCTATAACAACCGACTGGCTGACCAACCTGTCGCTCTCAGAGCCGATATGAGGCTGGTCCTGCCTGCCAAAAGCGTTACCACCGGTAGCGAAGGTACCGCTGACATCGCCGTCACCAGTACTACCGCCACCTCCGCAGACGTTACTGCCACTCTTGGTACTTCGACCGCGAATGCGACTCTTACCTTTATCGCGGACCGCAGTACGGCACAGATCAATACGCTCCAGGTCGTTAACAATAATGCCCTCGCCAACGGCTTCGCCACAGGCTCCCTGCGGGTGATCGTACATGATGCCCACGGCAACTCAGTTGCCGGTCAGGAGGTTGCGCTTCAGGCGGCAAAAGGCCTGAAACTTACGACAGCCAGCGTCACTACTGGCATCGACGGCAGCGCTATCATCACTGCCACCAGCCGTGTCGCGACCACAATGAGTGTTACCGCCTCCGTCGGAGCATCGTCGGCCAGCGCAGATCTGACCTTTATGGCTGACAGCAGCACCGCCCAGGTTAGCGCACTGACCGTTCTCAACGACAATGCTATCGCTGATGGTCTCGACACTGTGGATCTCCAGGTTAGCGTGACGGATGCCTGGGGCAACGCCCTTGCCGATCAGGTCGTTACGCCTGACGCCGTCAACGATCTTACCCTGAGCGCCACCCGCGTTATCACAGGCAGTGACGGGCTGGCTACCTTTTCCGTTACCAGTCAGGTGGCAGCCGCTTCGCACGTCAGTGCCAGCCTCGGCGGTACATCGGCCCAGGCTACCGTTCACTTTATTGCTGATGCCCGCACGGCCCGAATAGACTCACTGGAAGTGCTGACCAATAACTCAGTCGCTGACGGTAACATCCGCAACGCGCTGCGCGTCATCGTCAACGACGCGAACGGTAACAGACTTGCCGGACAGAAGGTCGACCTGCGCAGTGATAAGCGTCTGACCCTGGGGGCTGACAGCGTCATTACCGGCAGCGAGGGCAGTGCCATCATCACCGCTACCAGTTTGACTGCGGCAACCTATGAAATCACCGCCTCACTTGCTGATTCCACCGCTAATGCGTCGATCACGTTTATCGCCGACACGCGCACTGCAAAGATCAGTAAGCTCTCGGTCAGCACCGATAATGCTGTCGCCAACGGCACGGCGACCAATACTTTACAGGTGTGGGTTAACGACGCGAAGGGTAACGCGCTCGCTAATATGAAAGTGCAGCTAACCGCGGAGAACGGCGTGAGCCTGAGTAACCGTGTGGTTACCACCGACGTTGACGGCGGAGCCACCTTTACCGCCACCAGCCGTATCGCGTCGGCTTTCACTATTACCGCCAGCCTCGGTGAATCCTCAGAAAATGCCAGGACTACAGTTCACTTTGTCGCCGATAGCAGTACCGCCCGGGTTACTGCCCTGACGGTGACCGCCGATAATGTGGTGGCTGACGGCGTGGCCAAAGCGGCACTGCGCGTTACCGTGCAGGATAAAAATGGCAACCCGGTCCCCAATCAGTCTGTCGTACTCAGCGCAGAAACCGGGCTGGTACTGCAGGCATCGGGCATCACAACCGGTAGTGACGGTACAGCCACTTTTACCGCCACCAGCACCGTCGCTGCTGGCTTAAACGTGACCGCCAGCGTAGGTGAATCAAACCTTAGCGCCAGGGTGAACTTTATCGCCGATGCCACCTCCGCCGAGATCACCGCCCTAGCGGTGACCACCGACAATGTGGTCGCTAACGGTGCGGCTAAGGCTGCCCTAAAAGTCACCGTCCAGGATAAAAATGGTAACCCGCTGGCCGGTCAGAAAGTCAGCCTGAACGCCGATAAGACCCTGACACTCAGCGCCGCTACCGTTATAACTGGCAGTGACGGCACGACCACTTTTACCGCCACCAGCACTACCGCGACCACCTCTAACATCAGGGCCACGCTGGGTGAGTCCGTGCGCAACGCCTCCGTGACCTTTATCGGGGACGTCACGACCGCCCAGATCACAGCCCTGATGGTCACCACCGATAACGTGGTCGCTGACGGTGCGGCTAAGGCTGCCCTAAAAGTCACCGTACAGGATAAAAATGGCAACCTGCTGGCCGGTCAGAAGATCAGCCTGAGCGCCGATAAGGCGCTGACGCTCAGCGCTGCCAGCATCACCACGGCGAAGGATGGCAACGCTACCTTCACCGCCACCAGTACTACCGCAGCCACCTTCCCTGTCAGGGCCGCGCTCGGTGATTCCGTACGTAACGCGAACGTGTCCTTTATCGGGGACATCACAACCGCCCAGGTGAGCGCGTTGAAGGTCACCACCGATAACGTGGTCGCCAACGGCACGGCCAAAGCCGCCCTGCGCGTTACCGTGCAGGACAAACACGGCAACCTGCTGGCCGATCAGAAAGTGGCCCTGACCGCTGCTGATAAAGGCGTCACGCTCAGCGCTGCCAGCGTCACCACCGCGAAGGACGGTACCGCCACCTTTACCGCCACCAGCACCACGGCGGCCGTTTACAGCGTTAGCGCCGGGCTGGGTGATTCGTCACAAAGCGCCAGGGTGACCTTTATCGCCGACGTCAGCACCGCCCGGGTCAGCGACCTGACCGTTACCACCGATAACGTGGTCGCTAACGGCACGGCCAAAGCGGCCCTGCGCGTCACCGTACAGGATCAGCACGGTAACCTGCTGGCCGGTCAGAAGGTGGCCCTCAGCGCCGCTGATAAAGGCGTCACGCTCAGCGCCGCCAGCGTCACCACCGCGAAGGACGGCACTGCCACTTTTACCGCCACCAGCACCACGGCGGCCGCTTACAGCATCAGCGCCGGGCTGGGGGAATCGTCCAAAACCGCCACGGTGACCTTTATCGGCGATGTCACGACCGCTCAGGTCAGCGACCTGACGGTCACCACCGATAACGTGGTCGCCAACGGCACGGCCAAAGCGGCCCTGAGCGTCACCGTTCGGGATCAGCACGGCAATCCACTGGCCGATCAGAAGGTCACCCTGACCGCCGCTGATAAAGGCGTCACACTCAGCAGGGCCAGCGTCACCACTGCGAAGGACGGGACCGTCGCCTTTACCGCCACCAGCACCACGGCGGCCACCTACAGCGTCAGCGCGACCCTCGGTAAATCGTCCAAAACCGCCACGGTAACCTTTATCGCCGATGCCATGACCGCTCAGGTCAGTGCCCTGACTGTCACCACCGATAACGTGGCTGCTAACGGTGCGGCCAAAGCCGCCCTGCGCGTCACCGTACAGGACCAGCACGGCAACCCGCTGGCGGATCAGAAAGTCACCCTGACCGCTGCTGATAAAGGCGTCACCCTGAGCGCTGTCAGCGTCACCACCGCGAAGGACGGCACCGCCACCTTTACCGCCACCAGCACCACCGCGGCCGCCTACAGCGTCAGCGCGACCCTCGCTAAATCGTCCAAAACCGCGACGGTGACCTTTATCGGCGATGTCACGACCGCTCAGGTCAGTGCCCTGACCGTCACCACCGATAACGTGGTCGCCAACGGCACGGCCAAAGCCGCCCTGCGCGTCACCGTACAGGACCAGCACGGCAACCCGCTGGCGGATCAGAAAGTTACCCTCAGCGCCAAAGACAGCGGCGTCACCCTGAGCGCTGCCAGCGTCACCACCGCGAAGGACGGCACCGCCACCTTTACCGCCACCAGCACCACCGCGGCCGCCTACAGCATCAGCGCGACCCTCGGTAAATCGTCCAAAACCACGACGGTGACCTTTATCGCCGATGCCAGCACCGCTCAGGTCAGCGCCCTGACCGTCACCACCGATAACGCCCTGGCCAACGGGTCGGCCAAAGCTGAACTGCGCGTCACCGTACAGGACCAGCACGGCAACCCGCTGGCGGATCAGAAAGTCACCCTCAGCGCCGCTGATAAAGGCATCACCCTGAGCGCTGCCAGCGTCACCACGGCTAAGGATGGCACCGTCGCCTTTACCGCCACCAGCACCACCGCGGCCGCCTACAGCATCAGCGCGACCCTCGGTAAATCGTCCAAAACCACGACGGTGACCTTTATTGCCGATGTCAGTACCGCTCAGGTCAGCGCTCTGACCGTCACCACCGATAACGCCCTGGCCAACGGGTCGGCCAAAGCTGAACTGCGCGTCACCGTGCAGGACCAGCACGGCAACCCGCTGGCGGATCAGAAAGTCACCCTCAGCACCGGAGACAACGGCATCACCCTGAGCGCTGCCAGCGTCACCACCGCCAGGGACGGTACCGCCACCTTTACCGCCACCAGCATGCTTGCCGTGGACCACAAGGTCAGCGCGACCCTCGGTAATTCGTCCAAAACCACGACGGTGACCTTTGTCGCCGATGCCACTACCGCTCAGGTCAGTGCCCTGACCGTCACCAGCGATAATGCGCTGGCCGACGGTAAGGCCAAAGCTGAACTGCGCGTCACCGTGCAGGACCAGCACGGCAACCCGCTGGCGGATCAGAAAGTCACCCTCAGCGGCGAAGATAAAGGCATCACCCTGAGCGCTGCCAGCGTCACCACCGCCAGGGACGGTACCGCCACCTTTACCGCCACCAGCATGCTTGCCGTGGCCCACAAGGTCAGCGCGACCCTTGGTAAATCGTCCAAAACCGCGACGGTGACCTTTGTCGCCGATGCCCGCACCGCTCAGGTCAGCGACCTGACCGTCACCACCGATAACGTGGCCGCCAACGGCACGGCCAAAGCCGCCCTGCGCGTCACCGTGCAGGATGAGCACGGCAACCCGCTGGCCGCTCAGAAGGTCACCCTGACCGCCGCTGATAAAGGCGTCACGCTCAGCGCTGCCAGCGTCACCACGGCGAAGGACGGTACCGCCACCTTTACCGCCACCAGTACCACGGCGGCCGCTTACAGCGTCAGAGCAGGTCTGGGAGAATCGTCCAAAAATGCGACCGTGACCTTTATCGGGGATGTCACGACCGCTCAGGTCAGCGACCTGACGGTCACCACCGATAACGTGGCCGCCAACGGCACGGCCAAAGCAGCCCTGCGCGTCACCGTGCAGGATGAGCACGGCAACCCGCTGGCGGATCAGAAAGTCACCCTGACCGCCGCTGATAAAGGCATCACCCTGAGCGCTGCCAGCATCACCACCGCGAAGGACGGTACCGTCGCCTTTACCGCCACCAGCACCACCGCGGCCGCCTACAGTATCAGCGCGACCCTCGGTAAATCGTCCAAAACCGCGACGGTGACCTTTATCGGCGATGTCACGACCGCTCAGGTCAGCGCCCTGACCGTCACCACCGATAACGCCCTGGCCAACGGCACGGCCAAAGCCGCCCTGCGCGTCACCGTGCAGGACCAGCACGGCAACCCGCTGGCGGATCAGAAAGTCACCCTCAGCGGCGAAGATAAAGGCATCACCCTGAGCGCTGCCAGCGTCACCACCGCGACGGACGGTACCGCCACCTTTACCGCCACCAGCATGCTTGCCGTGGCCCACAAGGTCAGCGCGACCCTCGGTAAATCGTCCAAAATCGCGACGGTGACCTTTATTGCCGATGCCACTACCGCCCAGGTCAGCGCCCTGACCGTCACCAGCGATAATGCGCTGGCCAACGGTAAGGCCAGAGCTGAACTGCGCGTCACCGTGCAGGATGAGCACGGCAACCCGCTGGCGGATCAGAAAGTCACCCTCAGCGGCGAAGACAAAGGCATCACCCTGAGCGCTGCCAGCGTCACCACCGCCAGGGACGGTACCGCCATCTTTACGGCCACCAGCACCACCGCAGCCGCCTACAGCGTCAGCGCGACCCTTGGTAAATCGTCCAAAACCGCGACGGTGACCTTTATCGCCGATGTCAGCACCGCTCAGATCAGCGCCCTGACCGTCACCGCCGATAATGCGCTGGCCAACGGTAAGGCCAGAGCTGAACTGCGCGTCACCGTTCAGGATGAGCACGGCAACCCGCTGGCGGATCAGAAAGTCACCCTCAGCGGCGAAGATAAAGGCATCACGCTCAGCGCTGCCAGCGTCACCACCGCGAAGGACGGCACCGCCACCTTTACCGCCACCAGCATGCTTGCCGTGGCCCACAAGGTCAGCGCGACCCTTGGTAAATCGTCCAAAACCACGACGGTGACTTTTATTGCCGATGCCAGTACCGCTCAGGTCAGCGCCCTGACCGTCACCACCGATAACGTGGTCGCTAACGGCGAGGCGAAAGCCGATCTGCGCGTCACCGTGCAGGATGAGCACGGCAACCCGCTGGCGGATCAGAAAGTCACCCTGACCGCCGCTGATAAAGGCGTCACGCTCAGCGCTGCCAGCGTCACCACCGCGAAGGACGGTACCGCCACCTTTACGGCCACCAGCACCACCGCGGCCGCTTACAGCGTCAGAGCAGGTCTGGGGGAATCGTCCAAAACCACGACGGTCACCTTTATTGCCGATGTCAGTACCGCTCAGGTCAGCGCCCTGACCGTCACCGCCGATAACGCGCTGGCCAACGGGTCAGCCAAAGCTGAACTGCGCGTCACCGTGCAGGATGAGCACGGCAACCCGCTGGCCGCTCAGAAGGTCACGCTGACCGCCGCTGATAAAGGCGTCACGCTCAGCGCTGCCAGCGTCACCACCGCGAAGGACGGCACTGCCACCTTTACCGCCACCAGTACCACGGCGGCCGCTTACAGCGTCAGAGCAGGTCTGGGGGAATCGTCCAAAAATGCGACCGTAACCTTTATCGGGGATGTCACGACCGCTCAGGTCAGCGCCCTGATGGTCACCGCCGATAACGTGGCCGCCAACGGCACGGCCAAAGCCGCCCTGCGCGTCACCGTGCAGGATGAGCACGGCAACCCGCTGGCGGATCAGAAAGTCACCCTGACCGCCGCTGATAAAGGCATCACCCTGAGCGCTGCCAGCGTCACCACCGCGAAGGACGGTACCGCCACCTTTACGGCCACCAGCACCACCGCGGCCGCCTACAGCGTCAGCGCGACCCTCGGTAAATCGTCCAAAACCGCGACGGTGACCTTTATTGCGGATGTCAGTACCGCTCAGGTCAGCGCCCTGATGGTCACCACCGATAACGCCCTGGCCAACGGTAAGGCCAGAGCTGAACTGCGCGTCACCGTGCAGGATGAGCATGGCAACCCGCTGGCCGGTCAGAAAGTCACCCTCAGCGGCGAAGACAAAGGCATCACCCTCAGCGCTGCCAGCGTCACCACCGCGAAGGACGGTACCGCCACCTTTACCGCCACCAGCATACTTGCCGTGGCCCACAAGGTCAGCGCGACCCTCGGTAAATCGTCCAAAACCGCGACGGTGACCTTTATCGCCGATGCCAGTACCGCTCAGGTCAGCGCCCTGACCGTCACCACCGATAACGTGGTCGCTAACGGCGAGGCGAAAGCCGATCTGCGCGTCACCGTGCAGGACGAGCATGGTAATCCACTGGCCGATCAGAAGGTGACCCTCACTCACGATCAGGGTTTGACGCTCAGTGCGGACACCGTCACCACCGCGAAGGACGGTACCGCTACCTTTACCGCCACCAGCACCATCGCGACGATTTATAACGTCGGTGCCACCCTCGGTAAATCGTCCAAAAATGCCACGGTGACCTTTATCGCCGATGTCAGCACCGCCCGGGTTAGCGCCCTGACGGTCATCACCGATAATGCGCTGGCCAACGGTAAGGCCAAAGCGCAGCTCAGCGTCACCGTGCAGGACAAATACAGCAACCCGCTGGCGGATCAGACGGTGAGCCTTACCGCCGGTATAGGCGCGACGCTTCGCGCTGGTGACGTGGTGCTCAGTACCGACACCGTCACTACCGCTAAGGATGGCACCGCCACCTTTACCGCCACCAGCTCCACCGCCGCCGCGTATGAGGTCAGAGCCACTCTCGGTGAATCGTTCCGCAACGCCAGGGTAACCTTTATTGCCGATGCCACGACCGCTCAGGTCAGCAGCCTGACGGTTACCACCGATAACGTGCTGGCCAACGGCAAAGCAATGGCCGCACTTAGCGTCAAAGTTCAGGATAAAAACGGTAACCTGGTGCCAAATCAAAAGGTAATACTTAGCACCAAAGATAAAGGCATCACACTCAGCACTGACACCGTTATCACCGGTAAGGACGGCACCGCCACCTTTAGCGCCACCAGCACCCTGGCGGCTGCGTTTAAGGTCAGAGCCGCCCTCGGTGAATCGTTCGGCGAAGCCACGGTAACCTTTATCGCTGATGCCAGCACTGCCCAGGTCAGCGCCCTGACGGTCACCACCGATAACGCGCTGGCCGACGGCAAGGCGATGGGCGTACTGCTGGTCACCGTAGAAGATAAAAACGGTAACCGACTGGCCGATCAGGAGGTGACCCTCAGCGCCGAAGGTAAAGGCGTCACCCTCAGCGCTGCCAGCGTCACCACCGCGAAGGACGGTACCGTTGCCTTTACCGCCACCAGCACCACAGCGGCCATTTACTCCGTCAAAGCAACCCTCGGGAAATCGTTTAAAAACGCGGCGGTGACCTTTATTGCCGACGCCAGTACCGCACAGGTCAGTGCTCTGACGGTCACCACCGATAACGTACTGGCCGACGGCAAAGCAATGGCCGCGCTGATGGTCACTGTAAAAGATAAAAACGGCAACCTGCTGGCCGATCAGACGGTGACCCTTACCGGTGATAAAAACGTGGCGCTTAGCACGCCCACCGTCACTACAGGTAAGGACGGCACCGTTACGTTTACTGCTACCAGCACCCTTGCAGCAGGGCAGAAGGTCAGCGCCACGCTGGGCGAATCCTCCGTTGATGCAGTGGTAACCTTTATCGCAGACAGCAATACTGCGCAGATCGGCTCACTTGTGGTCACCGGCGATAATGCCGTGGCAAACGACAAAGCCACCGACACCCTGGTGGTGACCGTGCGGGATGCCCATGGCAACCCGGTGGGGGGCCAGGCTGTCACTCTCTCTTCTGACAGCAAAGTGACACTTCAGCGCACTCGTGAGACGGATACCAGGCTGACGGATGGCCTTATCGTCTATACCGACGAAGAGGGTACGGCTCCCTTTAACGCCACCAGTACTAGCGCAGGAACCTGGGACGTGACCGCCACACTTGGCAAGTCAGTAGCCCAGACCAAAGCGACGTTTATTGCCGGCGAGATAAGTAAAAAGTCCTCCTTCTATAGCGAAGTCCCTGTGACGGTCGGAAATGGTAATGACACCATCAGCCTGGTTTTAAAAGCCTTTGATACCTACAACAACGCGGTTACCGGGAAAAAAATCGTATTCAAGTCGAAGGATATGAACAGCATTACATTCAGCGACGTCTCTGAAAAGGAGGGTGTCTACACCGTTCAGATTGCGTCAGCTAAACCCGGCCGTGATGTCATTACAGTCTGGCTGGATGGCGTCGCAATTGGAGAGATCAATCCCGTGAACATTGGTTTTTACCGCGCTGATTTTGTTATGAATATCAATTAATGAATTTTTGAACGCATAACAACCACTGGTAACGGTAAATTAATTAATGTCGATCCCCGAGAGGGGGTCGACAAAGGGGAGTAGAATTGTGCGAATGAAAATAGTAAACCCGGTCACGATAGCAGTATTTATTTTAGCCACTTTCAGCATTCAACATGCACAGGCTCTAAGCTGTAAACTCAATAACAACTCGCTAATCACTGAACCCGTCGAACTCAATAATTTAATCTTCCTTTCGGGAACGAAGAATGGGGAAAAAGTCTGGGAATCACCGGTATTTTCCAGAGACATAAGCTGCACCAGTAAAATAAAAGAGAATGTTTATGTTTACCCTTATCCTAAAAGAGGACAGGAGACCTTACCAAAGGGTGTAAAAATGGGCTTAATTTTTAACGGTAAAGATCTGGGGACATTTGACCTAAGCAGTACACCAGCAGCGGGTAAAATAGACACCAAGTGGACAATTAATAAAAATACCGCTCACACGACAATGACTTTTCAGGCCTATCTCAAAAAAGAAGGAGATATTGACACCTCTATGGTCTCCAAGGGGGTTACGCTTTTCCAACTTGATGGGGTGAAAGGATTGAATGGCACACCAGACTCAAACTACAACCTTAATATTAGAGGATGGGAAAAAGCCGGCACGCTAACCTGTAAAAAAGAGCTCAAAAGCACCAGTTTCACGCTCGGTAAAATTGATACCCTGAAAGCCATGAATCATGCAACACAGCTGAATAATGGAACGGCACGCATCGAAGCTGTCTGTTCCAGTACGTCGAGCAATATTGTTAATGCGGCTAAAACATTACAGGGTACAATCAAATTAACAGGAAGCAGTGCCAAAAATGACGATCGGGCGTTTGCCTCACAGTTGGATACGGCAAACTTGTTGATTTCCCTGAATGGAACTGCCGTTACGCCTGGCAAAGAAATCCCTTTTACTGTTCCTCTTAGTGCGGGAAAAGGGAGCGTCGTGCTTCCTTTAACGTACACTCCGGAGATTGCTAAAATTCCACAAGCGCCCGGTGAACCTGAATGGCTTTTCAAAGAGAGTGATGAGGCGGCTAAGATTACAGTAGATTTCTCGTTTAACCCCACTATTGTAACCTCTCAATAACACCATTCGACCCTCGCGTCAAAACGGCCCGGTGCCATATTTAATTTAGCTAAGCGTAACGTGCTTAGCTAACGTATTATTTCGATAACGCCCTAAATAAGAGTATTAAAGCGTTACTGATGATCAAAGGTAATTAATCACACCACTCTTTATATGCATGGCCATTTTTGTCTATACGTAACCAACGCATTCTGATATAACAGCCTGGTTGTTATCATCATCCATTTGGTTACACCTCACCACAGAATGAATAAATCTTGATTAATCGGTTCATCAGGGAACATGATGAAAAAAATACCATTAGGGAAGAGCGTTTTTAACGCCACAGAGGAAAGAATACACTGGGTATTTAATACCTTTCCCACAGTATGCCTCTCTTTTTCAGGAGGTAAGGGTTCATCAGTATTATTACACCTTACAGCCGATATTGCCCGGCGCCTGAAGCGAAAGTTCACGGTTCTTTTCATTGATTGGGAAGTCCAGTATTCGGACACCATCGCACATGTTTCCAGCATGAAAACATGCTATTCCGACGTTATAGAAAAGTTTTATTGGGTAGCGCTGCCAATGACAGCCCTGAATAGCACTTCTCAACATCAGCCGCTATGGCTACCCTGGGATAAAACTGTCGAATGGGTCAGGTGCCCTCCCCAGGATGCCATTACTGATGAGAAATTCTTTCCCTTTTATTATTATGGAATGGATTGCGAAGAGTTCGTGGCAAAGTTCGGAAAATGGTTTGCAAATAATGCCTCCGCGGCCCTACTGGACGGCAACCGTACCGAAGACTCGCTTAACTGCTACAGAACTATCACCTCGGGCAGGAAAATGCGGTTCATGGATGATAAACCGTGGACAACAGCTTCAAAATTCGGTTTCTGCTATTACGCCTATCCCATATATGACTGGAAAATAAAGGATATTTGGCTCTATTACATCAGGGAGAACAAACCTTTCAATACTGTTTATGAGCATATGTATAAGGCAGGTATTTCACCGAAAAACATGCACATTTCCGAGCCTTATGCAGGCGCTCAGCGGCAAAACCTGTGGCTATTCGCGGTTGTGGATGCCACCACCTGGGGTAAAGCCAGCAAACGAGTAAAAGGTGCCAGCACTGGGGCATTATATGGCAGAAAACGCTCGCCATTTTATGCGCAAAAAGATTTTGCAAAGCCCACCAATCTGAGCTGGAAGGAGTTTGCATTACTGCTGATCAAAACGCTTCCTCCTACTACCGCTGAGCACTATCGCAACAAAATATTCCTTTACCTTAGCGGGTACCAAAAAAAAGGCTTTCCCAATAGCATCCCTGAAGAACAGGAATACGATCTTGGGCTGAAGGATATCCCCTCATGGAAAAGAATCTGTAGCTGTATTTTAAAAAACGACTACTGGTGTCGCACTCTGTCATTCAGCCCGACCAAAATGTCAACTTACACCACATACAGCAAACGGATTAAAGCGAAAAGAGACAACTGGAGGTTGTTATGAATATTGAAAAAATCACTTTTCTTATCAATAAATATTTCGCCAACATCTCATTTGAAGACCGGATTCATAGCTTAAATGAGATCAGGAAAACGCTATCACAACACAGTCCTTTTCAGCACCATCCGATCGACTCTGTAGAATGGGTTAAAATGAGCGATATTGAATTAAATAACTACAACCCTAATAAGATTTCTCCTTATGAATTCACCCTCCTTCGCGTTAGCCTGCTACGTAATGGCTATACTCAGCCGGTAATCGTACATGAGGAAAATAATAAATATATCGTTATTGATGGTGAACATCGTTTCAGGCTGGGGATGGAAACGCCTGAACTCCAGCAATCGCTTCACGGCTATATCCCCGTTGCTAAAATCAGTGACGTTCATTTGCAGGACAGAATGGCAGCCACTATCCGACACAATCGTGCTCGCGGGCTGAACTCGGTCCAGGGAATGACAGAAATCGTCGTTAGCCTGAGCAATAAAGGGTGGGATGATGAAAAGATTTCCAGTGAACTGGGCATGGAACAGGATGAAATACTACGACTGAAACAGCTCTCAGGACTGGAAGAATTATTCAGGAATGAGGAATATACCGAAGCATGGACCATCACTTAACGGCCAGGGTTAGATCCGTAAGGTGAATCTGCTTATTGTACTGGATAGGCGTATTTGTTGGACGAACAAGAGCCTCATACGTGTCTTCCATCAGGGGCCGAATTGATGGCGATTCCTACCCTCAGAATTCATCAGGCGGGTTTAAGCGATTTTTTAGTGTGTAAGAGGAACTCTTACTTTCTATGAATTGCACCTCCGAAACGCGCCGAGGGCATCTGACGCGGTGTAGCAAATGAACGGATGTTATGTTTAATCGGCCGCTATTCATCCGCCCGTCTGATTAAGGTATCATCCCTAAAATAACCCTTAAGGAAAAGGTGGTTTTATGTGGCGGGAAGAACTGGATGATATTGGCCTCGGGCATCACGGAGACAGAACGACAACGGGCGCGATTTGCTATGCCAGTATGCAGGACACCTACTGGTTCGGGATGCCCGCCTTATTGCGCCAGGGCGACCGGGTAGGCCCCTGCCCGGCCTGCGGCAAGCCCGGAAAAATTGCTGAAGGGAATCCCCGAATGAGTTATGGCGGGCTTCCTGTCGCGTTTCATAAGGCACTGATTATTTGTGGTTGCCCGCGCGGTTCGAACCAGCTGATCGCCCGCGTCGGGGACTGGCTCGGCCCTGGAAAGCCGCCGCACCCTTATGAACCGGCGCATATTGTGCTGGCGCAAATGAACGGTGAGACAAATGCCGAACCTGAGCAGCACGCGCAGGTGGCAAAGAAAAAGAAAAGTGAAATAACGCTGACCATCGGGGTATTTTTCGATGGCACCGGCAACAATGCCAATAATAGCGGCGACCGTCAGGCCGTCTGTACCGCTGAGCATTTTGGGATGAACGACGCGGAGTCAGAGTCTGCGTTAGGGCAGTGCATCCGGCTGAGCCGGGGATTTAGCGGCACCGCCGCCGGGAGTTATCTCGGCTATTACACCAACGTGCACTGGCTCAATACGCTGTATAACCCGGAAATAAGACCCGATACGGGAGCCGGTCAGTACGCCATTTATATTGAGGGGATCGGTACGGAAGATGGAGCGGGCGACAGCAGTTACGGGATGGCAACCGGCCGGGGAGACACCGGCGTGGTAAGGAAAACCGATAAGGCCGTTGCGGCACTCTCTGCCGGTATTCAGGGATATTTTAGCAGACATGCCGATGCCCGTTCCTGCGTCATCAAAGAACTGCAGTTTGATATTTTCGGGTTCAGTCGGGGTGCGGCGGCGGCGCGGCACTTTGCCAACCGCGTATTCAGTCAGGACAGTGCTATCATTGCGGCTATTAAAGCCGGACTGGAGGGCGTTGAGTTCTCAGGTACCCCCGGCGGTAAAACCCGTTTTCTGGGGATATTTGATACTGTAGCGGCCATCGGCAGCCCGGTGAACGGCCTTAATCCGCACAGCGCCGATACCGGTGAGGTGGATCTCGTGCTGCGTCCGGGCGTTGCGGAGAAGGTTTTTCATATCACCGCACAGCACGAATGCCGGTTTAACTTCGCGCTGAACAGCGTAAAACCTGCCTGGCCGGAGCTGGCCCTGCCCGGTGCGCACTCCGACATTGGCGGAGGCTACAATCCCGACGAGCACGAAGCCTATTTTCTGACCCGCCCTCAGTTTGAAACCGTCCCTCTTTCCACGTCAGATACGAAAACGCGGATTTATCAGCAGGCGGGTGAGCAGATCCGGATGATGGATAGCTGGCCGGCGATAGCCCCGCTGTTGCAGGCGGTGGAGATCAATATCGACACCTGGCACGATGCACGGATGCCCGCCGACCGTTACGGCACGCTACAAAAACGCAGCGGCGCGGCCGCGGTTATTGACCGTCCGACGCGTAACGACTGGTCAAAGGTGGTGCTGCGGGTCATGCTCGATGCGGCGCAGGATGCGGGCGTGGTATTTGATCCTATCGATGAGACCGTTCCAGATTTTGCGTTGCGATCAGAGATAAACAGCCTGTGTGAAAAAGCAATCGTTATGGGCCGTGCCGCCCGTAGCGGTCAGCCAGTGACCGGCTTTACTATCCCGGAAATCGAGATGCTGGCGGGGCAGTACCTTCATTGCTCAGCCAACTGGAACGGTGTGGTCAGAGACGGTCTGGGAATGGTCACTGGGGCGGTCAAACCGGCGAAGCTGGTGACCTTTACCAACCGGCCTGACGAGCGCTGGCAGCGAACAGTTTACGATATGGACGGACATAAAATATGGAAATAATCCGCAAGGTGGGATTTTTTTCGGTGCTGATTCTGACAGCCTGTCACAGTGTGGGCGGGAACCGTTCCACAGCCGCTAAAAACGATACCCCAAAAGAGTGGACCTTTGATTTTTTCACGCCTAAAGCGCTGCCCGCGCTGGTAACGTTCGCCGTTATTCAGGACGCTGACGGTACGATTTATCGCTTTAACACGCTGAACCGAACGTCTGATCTAACCGGTGTTATCGGCGAGTGGAATGACAGGGATCGTGCTGCCGGAGGGCACTGGAATCACGTTAAACGTCCTCCCCGGCATATTATTTTTTGCTGGGACTCGGTGATCGATAAAAAGGTGTATGAGACCCACCTGACGATCCCTAAACCCGTTCTGGAAAAAATGCTCAGGCCAAGCGCGACCAGGAATTATCAGGGGAATATAGCGTATTACGACAGAGTGCAAATCGGGCTGGCCCCGGAAGGAAAGATAGCCGTCTGGCTACAGGGTATAAATTTTGAGCCTAATTATCGCGTCACGCCGTCAGTTCTGTATACGTTATCCGGCGATAAATTAGATATCTGCAAAGGAATAACTAAACACCCTGATGGATACAAATATTACGGCGATACGCCTGATTTTATTAAAGGGAAAAAATACCCTTACGGTCGCTGGTAACGAGAACAATTTCTGAAAATAAAAAAGGATCTGTCTGAGATCCTTTTTTTCTGGGCATAGTCTTCTGCGCAAAAAGGAAAGAACCTCCCCAGGCGGGTTGATTCTTCCCGTTAGAAGTCTGGGACCTCTTCTGGCTAACCAGGTATTTAGTCGCCAGGCGCAGAACCTTAACCACTATGTGTAGAGTAAAGCGCATCCGGTGCCACGTTCATATGCTTGAGTACCGGCCCGATAATATTGCCGAATACCGGGGCAGCAACCGACCCACCAAAGTGATCGCCCGCTGTTGGGTGGTTGATCATAATCACCAGCGCCACCTGGGGGTTGCTGGCCGGTGCCACGCCCGCCGTGTAGTTAATGTAGCCGCCGTCATATTTGCCGCTGGCCCCCATTTTCTCTGCCGTACCGGTTTTGATTGCCAGACGATAGCCCGGCACGGCGGCACGTACCCCGCTTCCGCCCGGCAGCGCATCACTCTCCATCATATGCACTACCGAACGCACCGTATCCTCGTCGGCCACGCGCGTACCCATTACCGGCGGCGTTACTTTAGTGATGGAAAGAGGCCGGTAGATACCAAAGGATCCGAGCGTGGCGTACTCACGGGCGATCTGTAACGGCGTGACGCGCAGGCCGTAGCCGAATGAAAAGGTTGCCCGTTCAATATCCGCCCAGCGTTCGCGGTGCCGTGGGAAATAGCCCACGCTCTCCCCGGTCAGCCCCAGATCCGTTGGTTTCCCCAGCCCAAAGGAGCTGAAGGTGTTAACCAGCACTTCAGCAGGCATTGCCAGAGCAATATGGGATACGCCGATATCACTCGATTTCTGCAGGATGCCGGTCATGGTAAGACGCGGCCAGTGCCCCACGTCACGTATCAGGTGACCGTTAACGCGATAAGGCGTGGTATCCAGCACCGAATCGGGCCTGACCAGCTTACGTATCAGCCCTTCCATCACCACCAGCGGCTTAACGGTCGAGCCGGGTTCATAACTGTCATTGATGGCGGTATTGCGCATCTGGTTAGGTGACACATCGACAAAATTATTGGGGTTGAATGACGGATAGGAGGCCATCCCGAGGATTTCACCGGTGTCCACTTTGATTAGCACCGCCGCCCCGGAATCCGCCTTATTAAGCAGCACGCCGTCGCGAAGACGCGTATAGAGCGTGTACTGATCGAATTTATCAATGCTGAGCTGAACCGTTGGTGGCTGGCGGGGTGGCTCATAGTTGATCATCGCCACGATATTGCCGTGGGCGTCCTGACGATATTTCTCGCTGCCCGCCGTCCCCTGGAGCACTTTATTAAAGCCTTTTTCCAGTCCGGTCAGCCCGCTGTTGTCCGCGCCAACAATGCCAAGCAGCGGTGCAGTGGCATCGCTCATAGGATAAAAACGGCTGTCGTTATAGACGGTAGAGATGCCGGTCAGATGCAGTTTCGCGATGTCCCGGGCAATACCCAGCTCAATTTTATGCCCCAGATAAAGAAAGCGCCGGTTGGGATTGGCATTAATCTGCTGGGCTATCTGTTCTGGCCGCTGACCGAGCGCGTTGGAGAGATATTCCCATTTGGCGCTGGTGAAATCGGGATGCGCTTCCAGCACGCGCTGCGGGTCGGCAATGATATCGCGCGAAGGCACGCTAAGCGCCAGCGCCTCGCCGTTACGATCCAGCAGCGTCCCCCGGTTGGTGGGGATAGCAACGGTACGCAGCGAGCGTTCATCCGCCTGCTTTTCCAGCATCGGATGATTAATGAGCTGCAAATCACCGACCCACGCCAGCAGCAGCACCAGGCAGCCAAGCACGCCAAGGCAAATTATACGAAAGCGAAGAGGATGAAACGGCGTTTTAGCCAGATCTTTAGCCAGTGTTTTTTTTATGCGGGACATGAATTATCTGCTGATTTCTGCTGGGCAACTGGCTGGGAGTTATACAAAAAATGCAGGGGAGATAACAGGGAAACTGTGTTTCAGATCGTGATTGGCGCGAAAAAAAACCTGCGCATCTGCGCAGGTTGGTGAAAGAAAAGCATGAGAACTTTGATGTTCACCCATCAATACCTCTGGGATATAAACTGTACCAAGCTGGCCGCGCCCGCCGCCAGCCAGCATTCGCAACAGTTACCCGCAAAATGTAACCAGCCATGAGTTTCTTAGGCTGTTTTGCAATCTTTTGCCCGACGGATCTCCACCAGGCAGCTCATCGCATTAGGCCCCTGGGTCAGGGATGAGGTTCCGATGTCCAGCGTCAGGACATTTGGATTTCCCGCCCGGTCGTAAGGCTGCCAGGCTTTGCCAAAACCCGGATCAAACCAGGCGCCGGTCGCGATCAGCACCACGCTGCGGCTGACGCCCTCAGTCAGCCTGACCCCCGCCAGCATTCTGCCGCGATCGTTACTCACGTCAATGACGTCGCCGTCGACGATGCCGCGCGCGGCAGCATCTTCAGGGTGCATCCACAGCGTTTCATGCCCGGCCGTTTTGTTCGCCTGCACCGACGGCGTGGCATCCATTTGGCTATGGAGACGATCGGCAGGCTGAACAGAGATCATATGCAGGGGGAAACGCTGACCGATCTCTGCACCCAGCCACTCTTCCGGCGGCCGCCATTCAGGATGCGGAGCAAAGTCGTCCAGCTGATAACCGGCAATCGTCTCGCTGAACAACTCAATTTTGCCGCTGGCGGTTTTAATCGGGCTGGCCTCCGGGTCATCACGAAACGCTTCCATAAAGACGAAGGGCTTCTCCCCTGCGGGTACTTCGACGTAGCCCTGCTCCCAGAAGGTCTGGAATTCCGGCCAGTGAACGCCTTTGCGCTGGTGGGCGACGGCACATTGCTGGTAAAGATGGGCTATCCACTGCGCTTCATTGCGGTTTTCGGTAAAGGCCTCGCGATAGCCCAGCCGCTCGGCGAGATCGGCAAAAATATCAAAATCGTTACGGGCCTGATGCTGCGGTTTAATGGCCTGGTGCATCGCCAGCACAAAGCGATCGCGGGAGGAACCGCCGATATCGTTACGCTCGAGAGAGGTGGTAACCGGCAGCACAATATCCGCCATCCGGGCCGCCGGCGTCCAGACAATGTCCTGTACGATGACCGTATCGGGCCGCTGCCAGCCAGCCACCAGCCGGTTTAGCTGCTGATGGTGATGAAAAGGGTTGCCGCCCGCCCAGTGAACCAGATGAATATCCGGATAGGTGTGCGTTTCGCCCTGAAACAGATAGGGTTCACCGGGATGCAGCAGCATATCGCTGATACGCGCGACGGGGATTGACCGATCGGCGACCGGGTTAATCCCGGTAGACATCAGCGGTGCGGGTCCTTCTATACGGGGGTTACCGACGCTGTTCATTGAGCCATGACCAAATGAGAAACCGGCTCCCGGCAGGCCAGGCTGGCCGAGCATGGAGGAGAGCGCGATCATCATCCAGTAGGGCTGTTCGCCGCGGTGCGCACGCTGAACCGAATAGGAACAGGTGATAAAGCTGCGTTTGCCTGTGAGCTGTTTAGCCAGCTGCTGAATTCGCTCTGCGGGGATCCCGGTTATCTCACTGGCCCACTGCGGCGTTTTCGGCGTACCGTCGCTCTCCCCCAGCAGATAACGGCGTAGCTGCGGATACCCCACGCAGTGGGAGTGCAGGAACGCCGTATCCACGGCGTTGAGCCGTTCGATTTCAAAGCCAAGAGCCAGCATCAGCGCCACATCGGTATTGGGGCGGATAGGGATCCATTCGGCGTTGACGAACGCCGGGCAGTCATCGCGCATCGGGCTGATATTGATAACCGTCGTGCCTTTGGCCGCCAGCGCCAGCAGCGCGGGTTTAAGGCTGTGCTGCCCTGCCCCGCCGGACGCGACCTGGCCGTTTTTCAGCGCCAGGCCACCAAAGGCGATAAATATTTCACAATGTTCAACAACGCTCGGCCAGTCGGTAACCCGCCCGGTCAGCGGCATATAGGTGCCGATCACATAGGGCAGGAAGAACTGCGCCGCGCCCCAGCTGTAGTTGCCGAGCTGATCAATACCGCCGCCGCCGGTGAAGTAGAAGCGACGGATCAGCGTGCGGGCATGGTTGACCCGCCCTGCCGATGACCAGCCGTAAGATCCGGTAAAGATGCCCTCTGCGCCGTAGCGATCGCGTACCCGACGGTTCTCTTCCGCCACCAGGTCAAGCGCGGTATCCCAGTCAACTTCAACGAAGTCTTCACGCCCGCGCAGCGTCCGGTCACTGTTTTCACGCGAGCGAAGCCACGAACGGCGCACCATTGGCCGACGAATCCGCTTATCGGAATAGACCAGTTCCGGAATGCTGTTAAGCATGGGCGACGGGTCCTGATCAGCAAAAAAGGGTTCGCAGCGCAGCAGTTTCCCCGCCTCCACGACGGCGTTAAAGGCGCCCCAGTGGGCAAGGTGCGGCACTTTTTTTAGGGTCATATCGGGTCCGGCAGGCATTTTTTATGGAAAGTCAGGGTAGCATTTTTTCACGCTATTGCGCTTTTGAGATGGACAATTTATCACAAGGGTAAATCCTGCCCGATGGCATCTCACTGTCTGACCAGCGGATCTCTCCACCCGCAGAATTTACTCTGCTTTGCGACGGCGCTGGCATTCTGTGTGCTTGAAGTTACTGGGGATTTCCGCAACACTTAGGGCAATGTAACCGCTTACCCAGGAAGGCCCAGAACCTATGGCTACCATAAAGGATGTTGCCAGACTTGCGGGCGTTTCCGTCGCTACGGTTTCCCGCGTGATCAACCATTCACCTAAAGCCAGTGAGCACTCCCGCCAGGCGGTCAACAGCGCCATGGCTCAGCTCCAGTACCATCCCAACGCCAACGCGCGCGCGCTGGCTCAGCAGTCGACGGAAACCATGGGGCTGGTTGTCGGGGATGTCTCGGACCCGTTTTTCGGCGCGATGGTAAAAGCGGTAGAGGAAGTCGCCTACGATACTGGCAACTTTTTGCTGATTGGTAACGGTTACCATAATGAGCAGAAAGAGCGGCAGGCGATTGAACAGCTAATCCGCCACCGCTGCGGGGCACTGGTCGTCCATGCCAAGAAGATTGCGGACGATGAACTGATCCCGCTGATGCAGCAAATTCCCGGTATGGTGCTGATTAACCGCGCCCTGCCCGGCTTCGAACAGCGCTGTATTGCCCTGGACGACCGCTATGGCTCCTGGCTGGCGACCCGCCATCTGATCCAGCAGGGGCACCAGAACATCGCCTATCTCTGTTCTACGCATCCTATCTCGGATTCGGAGGACCGCCTGCAGGGCTATTACGATGCGCTGAAAGAGCATAATCTTCCGTGCAACGATCGGCTGGTCGCGCTGGGGGAACCCGATGAGATTGGCGGCGAGCAGGCGATGACCGAACTGCTTGGGCGCGGTAAGCCCTTTACCGCCGTGGCCTGCTACAACGACTCGATGGCGGCGGGCGCGCTGGCGGTGCTGAGTGATAATAGCGTGCGGGTGCCGGAAGAGATGTCCCTGATTGGCTTTGATGACGTGCTGGTTTCCCGCTATGTCCGGCCCCGCCTGACCACGGTACGCTATCCGATTGTTACCATGGCCCAGCAGGCGGCCGCGCTGGCGTTAGCGCTGGCTAACAAGCAGCCGCTGCCAGAGGTCACCAATATGTTCAGCCCGACGCTGGTCCGTCGCCATTCGGTGGGCTCGCCCGTCTGAAGCAAGCGATATTACCGCCGCCCGGGAGCTACACCAGCTTTCCCTGGAAAATCGGCACGGATTCAAACAGATAGCCGTCGAAGTCTGGCGCATCCGCGTCTGAGAGCTCCAGCAGGGAATGTTTGACGTTTTCCAGGTGCTGCCACATGGCCTGCCAGGCCCCCATTACGTCGCGACGCCGCAGCGCGGCCAGAATGGTCTGGTGGTCACCCAGCCACTTCAGCCGGTAGCTGCGCGTTTCAATATGGCTGCGCAGCTGTGACCACAGCGGGCTGTTTTCATGATGGCGCCAGATACTGGTTACGGTATCCAGCAGCATCTGATTTTGCGTCGCCCCCGCCAGCAACAGGTGAAACACCTTGTCGTTGTCCTGACTGGTATCATTCACCGCAATCGCCTTCTGCTCCTGCTCCAGAATGCGTTTAAGATTTTCGATGTCCGCTTTAGTCGCCATCTTAGCCGCAAAGGCGGCAATATTACTTTCAAGCAGCTGGCGCGCCTGGAGCATTTCAAACGGCCCGACGTCACTGCGGAAGAATGCTTCCTCTTCATCGCTGCTTTGCGAAGGAATACGCATCACATACACGCCCGAGCTTTGCCGAATATCCACCGTGCCTTCCAGTTCCAGCATCAGTAGCGCTTCGCGCACGATGGTGCGGCTGACGCCCCAGGTTTCTGCGATATGACGTTCAGGCGGCAGCCGGGAACCGACGGCATACTCACCCTCTATAATTTGCTGACGCAGATGCTGCCCAATTTCCTGATACTGTTTCTTTTCTTGCCCCGGCACGCCCTTTTCCACTCATTCACCCTTAACGCATTAACGATCATGGTAATCCCGCCGTCCAGTTCCGCAGCGCGGGTCTTCTGTGCTCCACCGGAGGACAGAAGACCCGCCATCGACGAGTTAATCGGACTAGTTTACCAAAGCCAGCGCCTGATCGAGTACTTTTGCGCCGTTAAGCGTGCCGTAGGCGACGGAATCAATCACCGCAATCGGGATTTGATAGCTGTCGGTGAGCTTGCGGTTCTCTTCCAGCTTAAAGCGCACCTGGGGGCCAAGCAGTACCACCGCTACCTCGCTGCCGCAGCTTTCCAGTTCGTCACGCAAATTCTGTTCAGGGATGGCATAGATGCGGTATTCCAGCCCCCGCGTCGTCGCCTCTTTTTCCATCCGGGTCACCACCATTGAGGTGGACATACCTGCCGCGCAGGCCAGTAGGATACGTTTCATTTAGCTCCCCTATTTCATTTCATCATCAAGGTTGACCACCAGCTGGCGTGAATCGCGCAGGCGTCGATACCAGTGGGCCGATTTTTTCATCCGGCGAGCGCGATTATCCTCAAGATCAATCTCAATCAGGCCGTAGCGATTTTTAAAGGCATTCATCGGTGAAACATTGTCGGTAAACGCCCATAGCATATAGCCCTGGCAGTTTGCCCCCTCTGCCCGCGCTTTTAGCGTTTGGTAAAGATGCTCGGTGATAAATTCAATTCGGTAATCATCCTGGATTTCGCCGTCCGCATTTTTGAACTGCACTTCATTTTCTATGCCCATTCCGCTTTCGGCCACGAACCAGGGAATGTTGCCGTACTCATTTTTTATCCTCATCGCCATGTCATAAATGATGCGCGGCTGAATCTCCCAGCCGCGGGATTTATTCATGCGGCGGCCCGGCAGCTCGAAGTGCTCGTAGTAAAAGGCCGGGTGGAACGGCGTTTCAGGATGCCAGGCGCGCGAAGGTGCTTTCACGCGGTGCGGATAGTAGAGATTGATCCCCACCTCATCGACGCGGTTTTCTGCGATCAGCTGTAGCTCAGCCGGGGTGTAATCCCAGCGCACCTGATGTTTCGCCAGCAGCGCGATCAATTCGGCGGGATACGCCCCCAGGATGGCCGGATCGAGGAATACCCGGTTATAAAACAGATCGTAGCGTTCAGCCGCCAGGACGTCATGTGGCGCGCTGGAGCGCGGGTAGGTCACCTCCGGATTGAGGATAGTGCCTACCGTGCCCCGATAGCCCTTTTCCCTGAAGAGCTTTACCACTTTGGCGGTCGCCAGGTTTTTATGGTGATTCCACTGCATCCATTTCGCGGTGTTTTGCTCGTAGGGCCAGCGAATGGCATCAAGGTAGACGCGGGTTTGCACCACAATCGGCTCATTAAAGGTGAACCAGCGCGTAACTTTTTCGGCATAGCGCTCAAAGACCTTTCCGGCATAGCGCAGGTAAAGCTCCACCACCTGCTTCGCTCCCCAGCCGCCATATTTTTCCATCAGCACGGCGGGCAGTTCGTAATGCTCAAGGCAGAGCATGACCTCAATCCCCTGCGCCTGCATTTCATTGATCAGGCTGTCGTAGTATGCCGCATACTCTTCATCGACGACGGCATTCTCATAATCGGTGAGAAAGCGGGACCAGTTGATCGAGGTACGATAGTGGGTCAGTCCGGCGGCCTTCATCAGTGCGACATCTTCTTTATAGCGGTTGATGAAATCCGTCGCGACCGCTGGCCCGTAGCCGTTGTGCCAGACGTGGCGGTCATTTTTATACCAGGCGTCCAGGTATGAATCCTGCCCGGCTTTTTTGCCACTCCAGCCCTCGGTCTGCCAGGCAGAGGCGGCGGCCCCCAGAATAAAGTCGTCCGGCAGCGTGACGATAACGTTGCTCATTTTTTCTCCTCAGGTTAGCGCTGTTCAGCCGACATCAGCGCTGATTCCGCCGCTTCGGCGCGGCGCGCAGCGATTCTTACAAAGGGCAGATAGACCAGTACCGATACGGCGATGCAGAGTATCTGGGTCACCACCGCGCCCATGGATCCGGCGGTAGAGAGCCAGGCGTTGATAATTGGCGGCGTGGTCCAGGGCACCATCACCACCGCCTTCCCGGCAAAGCCCAAAGCCGTCGCAAAGTAGCCAATCGAGCCGGTGATAAGCGGCGTGATAATAAAAGGGATAGCGAGGATCGGATTCAGCATGATGGGCATACCGAAGATGACCGGCTCATTGATGTTAAACAGCCCTGGCCCAAATGAGAGCTTGGCGATTTCGCGCATCTCTTTTCGCCGGGTGGCAAGCATCACCGCGCTAAGCAGGCCGATGGTCAGGCCGGATCCGCCGATGCTCATATAGACATCCCAGAACGGCATGGTGATGATATTTGGCACCTCTTTGCCCTGCTCAAAGGCATTCATATTGACCAGAATAGCCCCCAGCAGCAGCGGTTCACGGATAGGCTTAACCATCTGATTACCGTGAATGCCGATCACCCAGAACAGCTGAGCCACAAACATCAGCAGCAGAATGCCCCACAGGCTTTGCACCACCGATTCCAGCGGCTCCTGCACGACCTTATAAACGGCGTCATAGAGATACATGCCGGTCACCGAGTGGAAGATAAAGCCAAAGGTCGCCACGGCGGAGACGGTGATAATGGCCGGTATCAGGGCTGAAAACGAGGCCGCCACGTTGGGGGGAACGGTATCCGGCATTTTTATCTTTAGCCGGTCGATATTTTCCAGTCGACAATAGATTTCAACGGAAAGGATGGCGATAAACATGCCGAGGAACAGGCTTTTGGTGTCCGAAAATTGTTTGGCGAGCACGTCGGTCACCACGTGCATTTGCCCCTCAACCAGCATGGATAGCGTGGTGGGCGTGACGGCAATAAAGCAGATAATCGCCAGCAGGCCGGGGAAAAGAGTTTTGATGCCGTTGATTTTGCCTAACTCAATCCCGATCAGAAATACCGCGCCAATGTTCAGGAAGCTGAGCGTGGCGTAATTGATGCTGGTCGTTATCGGTTTCAGATCGGCCAGAAAAGCCAGCGCCTGAAAGCTGGCCAGCCCATTTTTGCCATCCAGAACCATATTGGAGATCAGCACTGAAAATGCACCAACGATAATGACGGGCATCAGGGTGATAAACGAGGCCTTGATCGCCATGATGTAGCGATAGCTGTTAAAACGGGTGGCGAAACTCCCCAGTGAGTCGATAAGCCGATCCTGTAAAGACATGCGTCGTACCTCAGAAGTAAGTGGTCAGGCATCCCAATTTTTTTCACTGACGAAATTCCGTTCTCGTGGCATACCAAAACTAGCAAAACGCCCTTAAGTTTCTGTGACTGGCATCTCAGAAGCGCTTATTGGCATTCCGATAGTATGTAATCACGCTTTTTGGCATACCAATAACCGGAGGCAGTGATGGATTTCGAACAGACGATGATGGAGCTGTTGATCAATGCGGGCGAGGCGCGATCCCATGCGATGAGCGCAATACAGTTCGCCCGCAAGCGCGACTGGCCGCAGGCCGATGACGCGCTGGCAGCTTCGCTGGCAGCGTCGAAGCAGGCACACCATATCCAGACCCAGCTGATTGGCGCCGATGAGGGCTGCGGTAAGGTGCCAGTCACGCTGATCCTCGTTCACGCGCAGGATCATCTGATGAATGCCATGCTGTGCCGCGATTTGGCGGAGGAGCTGGTACTGTTGAGAAAGGAGCTGGCAGGCGTGGCAGTATAGGAAATTCGGGCTTGCTGGCTAAAGATGCATCGGGCAAAGGGAGGGGGAAACAGCCCCCTCTGAGTTACTGCTCCAGCGCAATCAGCTCCTGGATAGTCTGCGCGCGGCGGATCTGCCGCGGCTGGCCGTTCTCAAACAGGAATTCTGGCAGCAGCGGGCGGCTGTTGTAGTTAGAGGACATTGAGGCGCCATACGCACCGGTATCGTGGAATACCAGATAGTCCCCCACCTTAACCTCAGGCAGCGCACGGGTTTCCACCATGCCACCTTCCTGCTGGGTGAACACATCGCCAGACTCACACAGCGGCCCGGCCACCACGCTCTCGAGGGTCTTCTCTTCGTGCAGGTCACGGCCATCGGCCGCAATGGCGGAAATATGATGATAGCTGCCGTACATGGCGGGACGCATCAGGTCATTAAAACCGGCATCGACCAGCACAAAATGGCGGCTTCCCATCTGCTTGACGGCGCGAACCTGCGAGACCAGGACGCCCGACTCGGCGACCAGAAAACGGCCCGGCTCAATCTCCAGTTTAACCGCATGCCCCAGGTGCTCAGCAACGCGCTGACGAGCGGCATCCCACAGGCCGAAATAGTGGTCAGTATTAATCGCCTCTTCACCAAAGTGATAAGGTACGGACAGGCCGCCTCCGGCTGAGATCGCCTGCAAATCCTGACCGAATTCGACAACCTGGCTGACCATGGCATCGCATACCTGTTCCAGATGACCATAGTCGACGCCCGATCCAATATGCATATGGATCCCCACCAGCTTCAGCTGATAGCGCTGAATCGCCTCAAGCGCCAGTGCCAGATCGCTATGCCAGATGCCGTGCTTGCTGTTTTCACCGCCGGTATTGGTTTTTTGACTGTGCCCGTGACCGAAGCCCGGATTGATGCGCAGCCAGACGGAATGACCCGGTGAAACCTGCCCGAGCTGGTGCAGCATATCCACCGAGCCTGCGTTGACCGGGATTTTCAGCGCGGCAAGGCGCGCCAGCGTGGGCCGATCAATCACGTCAGCGGTAAAGACGATATCATCGCCCCCGGGCTGGAACCCCGCCGCCAGCGCACGTTCTATCTCGCCCAGCGAGACGGAATCCACCTTTACACCTGCCGCGCGCATCAGCCGCAGGATATGAATATTTGAGCAGGCCTTTTGCGCAAAACGCACCACGTCAAACTGCTGCAGCTGGCTGATACGCTGGTGGATCACGCTGGCGTCATACACCCATACAGGGCCGCCAGTCTGGCGAACCAGCGGGAGTAAATGAGTACGGTTAAGGGCTGTTTCGGTGTTATCAAGCTGGCGCGGCATTCTGTTTCTCCTTAGCGGGTTAAGGCTATTACGCCACAGCAGAGGCAGGGTGAAAAATATCTGTTTTATCCTGATCTATTCATCCATGATATGGCTTTGTCCGACAGAGCGTGAACACCCATGGCAGCGATAACCCTGCGTCATATCGGGGTTCTACGCCGGAATCGCCGAAATTTCCGTCACCCCAGTATCAGTCCGACTACCAGCGCGTCCAGGTCAGAGCCTCAATGCTTTGGCAGGCACTGTTGTAAAAATCAGCAGGTGATAAACTTACCCTCCTTTTGCTGACGGAGCAGCACATGAACCCCTTCAAGATTTAAATCCATGAAGACGGCTTACGCCACAATCAAAGGTATTGAAGTGATGCGTGCACTACGCAAAGGCCAGGCCTCAGCATTTTATTATGGTGATCCCCTCGGCGAGATGCGTCTGGTAAGCAGAGTTTTGGAAATGTAAGGCCTTTAAATAAGACAAAAGGCTACCTCATCGCTAACTTTGCAACAGTGCCTTTTCATCTGCCTGAGTGATTGCGGTATTATTGCCAAAAATAACTCCTACGTAACAGGTGGTTCTGTGTGGCGGGATGAAATTGATGGTATTGGGCAGGGGCATCATGGAGACAAGACGACCACAGGGGCAACCTGTTACAGCAGTCTTCAGGGCTCATTCTGGAACGGTTCCCCTGCGCCGCTGCGCAAGGGTGACAAAACGGGCGTCTGTCCTGTCTGTGGAAAGACTGGCTCCATCGGGGAGGGCTCGATGAGGTGTCAGTTCGGTGCCGTGCCCGTTGCGCTTGATAACGCGGTGATTATTTGTGGCTGTCCGCCGGGCTCTAACCGACTCATTGCCAGAGCAGGGAAGTGGTTCGGGCCGGGGGAGCCTCCTCATGCTTATGAACCGATGCATGTCGTGCTGGCCCGGATGAACGGCGGGACAGACGTAGAGCAGCATGCTCAGGCGGCGAAAAAACAGGACAAACCTGACGCACTGCCCCTTCCGGCGCGAATTTATACTACTCAACGCGTCATGGATGATTATGATGCTAAAGACATGCACCATGGCGATCTGGACGTTCTGACGCTGAGAAATACTTTCCGGCTTAACGTGGATGAAGTATCCATGAAGGTGAATCCGTCAACGCTGAAACTGAAAGATCCGGCAGACCCTTTTGCTTTTTCATCGCCGTATGTGCACCCTGATTTTCAGCCAAAACCGATGCCGACAGTGAGCAGGAAAGAGGCGGCGGGACTGATGTTTGATGAGTTCAGGGAGCTGGCGAAGATGTTCTCATTTCAGGGGGAATACAAGCACGTCATCACGGAGATGATCACCCACATGGAGGGCAACAGCGGGAAGCCGTACAGCAGTCCGCTACTGGACAGGGCGCTGAAAGCGCAGATCCTGAATGACCATTCGGTACAAAGCTCATTGTTGAGTATTAAAAACACGCTTCACAAGACGATAGATTATAACTATGGGTATATCCCATTAGGTTTTGAATCGTCATTCCGTGATGGCATTCTTAATGAATGTGTAGTACTACCGAAATTTAACCGGGTGATCGACAACACGAACGGGCTGGTGATTTCGGTTCATGATACCTGGTCGACGCATATCACGCTGGCATCGCTCGAAGTGACAGGCGACAGCTACCGGGCAAAGGTGCACTACCGGGTTCAGGATCACTTCGGGCTTGATGATACCGATGTTAAGAATGAGCTGTTCAGGCAGTTCCGTATTTTCCGGCTCTGGTTTGTGCTCCAGCGCTGGGATGAGTACGGCTACAAACCGTTTATCACCGAGATGAATGCCACCGTTGAAATCAGCGGAGTGCGTGGTGAATAAGCGGCTGATAGCGGGCGTTATTGCGGCGGCTGCCTGTGGCTTTCTGCTCTGGCAGTATCTAACACCTGTTGAGATTGTGGCAGTTCACGATGGTAATACGATACTTGTCAGGCATTTCCCGTACCTGAAAAGCCGTCAGATAGCCTGGTGGGAAGCCAATAAGGACATGATACTGGCGAAATATGGGGTTCCAAAGTACAAAATCTATGAGGGATATAAATTCTTCGATGTCTATATCCAGGACTTTGGTAATGGCTATCGTAGTGAGCCGGAAGGTGATTCTTTAATGTTTTATACCGAGGAAGTTTTGTGTTTCGACGATATAGCAGTCAAAGAAAGATGTATCGATAAATCACCGCTAATGAGTGTTAGCGACAGTAAAAACACAGGGCTTAAGTACCATTTCTATTCAGGATTTTTTTGGAAAAAATTTGGTTAAATGCACAAGTGTAAAAGGATCTGACCCTATAAATAATTCTGTGTATCTGCCACCGTATTAAAGGAGATCGCTCAGGCGGTCACCGAACTCGATAATAGAACGATGCATTGCCAGACGCCAGTTCCGGAATGGCATACTCCATTTTTTTGGAGCATCGTTGACTTGGGATATCACTGGGGGGTGCTATACGATGGCTCTAATCAAACGATCACCATACCCGCTAATGTTATAATTGATTATATAAATAATGGCAGCCCCTGGGGGCCTGTAAACAACCCTCACTATCCTGTCTGGCGCTAAGTCACTCTCTATTACATGGCGTTTTTTAATATTTAATTTAAACGCCATCGTTTCCGTTTTAACAAAAGACTACGGGTGGGATTCGCCACCGAAACTGCATTGACCGTTATTCTCAGCGCCTCAGTGGGGGCTTATCAATCATGTCAGTGGTAGAGGAAGGGTAAAAATATCTGTTTTATCCTGATCTATTCATCCATGATATGGCTTTGTCCGACAGAGCATAAGTACCCATGGCAGCGATAACCCTGCGTCATATCGAAATATTTCATGCGGTGGTAACCACCAGCAACCTCACCGAGGCCGCCGCGATGCTGCATACCTCGCAGCCGACGGTCAGCCGCGAGCTGGCGAGGCTGGAAAAGCTCAGTGGCCTGAAACTGTTTGACCGGGTGCGCGGTCGATTACAGCCGACCGTGCAGGGGTTGAAATTGTTTGAGGAGGTGCAGCGATCCTGGTACGGGCTGGACCGGATTATCAGCGCCGCCGAGGGGCTGCGTCAGTTTCGCCAGGGTGAACTCTCTGTGGCCTGCCTGCCGGTGTTTGCACAGTCGCTGCTGCCGCTGCTCTGCCAGCCCTTTTTACAGCGCTTCCCCGATATCAGCCTGAACATTATTTCGCAGGAGTCACCGCTGCTGGAAGAGTGGCTTTCGGCCCAGCGTTACGATCTGGGCCTGACGGAAACCAGCCAGGTTCCGGCGGGCACCGAGCGTACCGAGCTGTTTACCGGTAATGAAGTGTGCGTACTGCCGGAGGGACATGTGCTGGCCCAAAAAACCTGCCTGACGCCGCAGGATTTCGAGGGACACAACTACATCAGCCTGTCACGGACGGACAGTTACCGACAGCTGCTGGACGATCTCTTTAGCGGGCACAACGTGAAACGCAGGATGGTAATGGAGACGCACAGCGCCGCGTCGGTGTGTGCCATGGTGCGGGCTGGGGTGGGGATTTCGGTGGTGAATCCACTGACGGCGCTGGATTACGCCGGCAGCGGTGTGGTTATTCGACGTTTCAGTATTAACGTCCCTTTCACGGTCAGCCTGGTGCGGCCACGGCATCGCCCCTCATCGGCGCTGGTCGAAGCCTTTAGCGACCATCTTCGGCAGCAGATCGGCCCGTTTCACCAGCGCCTGAGCGCGATGCTGGATTAACCAGACGCGGTTTGTTCCGGCGGAGAACAATGCCAGGCGCAGGTAAATGCGCCCGATTGCAACGCGCTGTCAGTGCCCCGGCCTGCGTCTGGTTATCCCACGTCAGGCCCGTGCAGCCTGAGTCTGGCCGCGTGAGCGACGGAAGGTGAGCAGGCAGACGACCAGGCCCCCGGCGGCCAGTACCGCTGCGGCGACCGGTACGCGGGTCAGACCATAGCCGCCCGCAATAACCGCCCCACCGGCCCAGGCACCAAACGCGTTGCCGATATTAAATGCCGAAATGTTCAGGGTAGAGACCAGGTTGGGTGCTTCCTTCCCGTGACGGACCACGTTGATTTGCAGTCCCGGCACGGTCGCAAAGGTCGCCATCGCCCAGAGGAACAGGGTGATTTCAGCCAGCCACAGCGCATGGCTGGTCCAGCTAAAGGCGAGTGAAAACAGGGCGATTAGCGCAAAGCTCAGGATCAGACTGAACGACACTTTCCAGTCTGCCAGCCTGCCGCCGAGGATATTACCGACGGTCAGGCCGGCACCGATTAGAAACAGCGTCCAGCTGACGCCTTTATCACTGAGACCAGTAACCTGTAGCAGCAGCGGGGCGATATAGCTGAACAGCGCAAACATCGCGGCGGCGAAAAAGACCGTCATCAGCAGTGACAGCCACAGTTTACCGTTCGCCAGCGCGCCGATTTCACTGGCAAGATCGACCGGCTTCTCATTGCGGTTGTTGGGCAGGCTGACAATCAGCGCGATAAACGCCAGGATCCCAATCACCCCTACGCCCCAGAAGGTGGCGCGCCAGCCAAACAGCTGGCCAAACCAGGTTCCCACCGGCACGCCCAGCACGTTAGCCAGCGTCAGGCCGGTGAACATCAGCGCCACCGCCGAGGCCTGACGGGCGGGTGCAACCAGACTGGCCGCCACGACGGCACCGATGCCAAAGAAAGCGCCGTGGCACAGCGCCGTTACAATTCGCGCCAGCATCAGCAGGTTATAGTTCCAGGCCAGCGCACACAGCACGTTGCCGACGATAAAAATCGACATCAGCAGAATAAGCGTAAGCTTACGCGGAAGCTTAGCGGTCAGCAGCGCCATAATCGGTGCGCCAATCGCCACGCCCAGCGCATAGCCGCTGATCAGCCAGCCCGCAGAAGGGAGAGAGACATGCAGGTCGCCTGCAACATCGGGTAGCAGCCCCATGATGACAAACTCGGTGGTGCCGATGGCGAACGCACTAAGCGCCAGCGCCAGTAATGAAACAGGCATGAATAAGACTCCCGGGAAGTAAATGAACCCCGCCATAAACGGCAGGAAAAGGACGCGCGAAGAGGCAGATAACCGCAAACAGGGGTTAAAAGTTTGATCTGCGTCATAGAAGTAATTACAGCATAGCTCAGGAGCAACTTATAGCCCATATGAGGCAATAATCTGTTGCCCAAAAAGCAAAAGTGGCGATGCGGCAGGCGTTAGCGCGAATGTGAACTAATGTATATCCCATTGACATATACGTCCGCTATGGCAGGCTGTATACACATCATGTATATCCCTGAGTGAGGTCAAAATGAAAACCACCGTATTTTTAACTAACCGCAGTCAGGCCGTTCGATTACCTAAAACTGTCGCATTGCCTGATGACATTAAGCATGTCGATGTTGTCGCCATCGGCAGAACCCGGATTATTACTCCCGTAGGTGAATCCTGGGACACATGGTTTGAGGGCGAATCCGTTACCGCTGATTTTATGTCTTCACGCGAACAGCCAGGTTCACAGGAACGGGAAAGCTTCTGATGCTCAAGTATATGCTGGACACCAACATCTGTATTTTTACCATCAAAAATAAACCGGAGGGCATTCGGGAAAAGTTTAACCGCCATCATCAGCAGCTATGTATCAGTACCATAACGCTGATGGAGCTTATCTACGGCGCAGAGAAAAGCAGCCAGCCCGAGCGTAATCTGGCGGTTATTGAGGGTTTTATCGCCCGGCTGGACGTGCTGAATTATGACAGTCATGCCGCTATGCATACCGGGCAAATACGGGCCGAGCAGGCCAGAGCAGGCCAACCGATCGGTCCATACGACCAGATGATTGCGGGGCACGCCCGCAGCCAGGGCCTGGTCATCGTGACCAACAGTATGCGTGAATTCTCTCGCGTAGCAGGACTTCGCGCGGAAGACTGGCTCTAATTCATTACGCGCAGCATCACCCGCCAGGGATAACCCGCCCGCCAGCCGGGTCTCTCCAGGATTGATCTTAGTTTTCCCCTCCAGGTGCAACTTAAATTTGCCTTAAGTCAGATAAACAGTAGTCTGGGCAATAAGTGAAATAGTTAAAGCTTTGCGTGTAAAAGCCGATACCTCGATAACGGTTCCAACGGGCATCCCAGTGCTGTGCTTGATCGATTCATTGCCGAGGAAATAAGATGCAACGTGCTATTTGCCTGCTCACCCTGCTGCTGTGCGGATGTTCCGTCGGAAAGTATGAGTACAGTAGCGAGGCTGAAAAACGGGTAGATATGACCGTTACCGGGATCCCGACCGTCTTAGGGGTGGGTACGCTCGGCACCACAATACCGCTCACGTCTGAATACAGCCTGACCGCCGCGCACGTGGCGAAATACTCCCTGTATCGGGTGAAGGCTTACCATCCTGAATGTGACCTGGCGGTGGTGTACCATAAGAACACCGATTTTCATCCGCCCCACTTCCGTAATGGCCACATTGGCGACAAAATTAACCTCTACGGCTACAGCTTTATCTCCGCCATGCCGGTGGCATCGACCGGCACCAACCTGGTCAATACCGGCCTGAAAAATGAGTGGAACAAAGTCAGCTGCGTGGTGGTCGCGTCTGATGCAGGCGTGGTAAAAGGTATGTCCGGCGGGGCAGTCTATAATGCCGCTGATGACTCGGTGGCAGGCGTTATCGTCGGCTATTCAGACCGTATCAATGACCTGAAAACCGGTAAAGCGCTGTACAAAGACGTTTCGCTCTATATTCCCTATGCCCGCTTTAAGGACTGGTTGAATCAGGCCGTTAAATCCTGATCGTCGATAGCGTTTGGCGCGGGCCAATGAAAAAGGGACGAATCGCTTCGTCCCTTTACTCTGCCTGACCGTCCGTCCCGGTGGTCGTAAATCCCGGGACGGTGGTTCGTTAAGCGCTTACTTGCCGCCTGGACGCAGCGCAGGGAACAGAATGACGTCGCGTATGGTGTGGCTGTTAGTAAACAGCATCACCATACGGTCAATTCCAATCCCCAGCCCGGCCGTTGGCGGCAGGCCGTGCTCCAGCGCGGTGACGTAATCTTCGTCATAGAACATGGCTTCATCGTCACCCGCATCCTTGGCGTTAACCTGCTGCAGGAAACGCTCTGCCTGATCCTGTGCATCATTCAGCTCGGAGAAGCCGTTGCCGATTTCACGCCCGCCGATAAAGAACTCAAAGCGATCGGTGATTTCCGGGTTCTGGTCGTTACGACGCGCCAGCGGCGAAACTTCAGCCGGATACTCGGTGATAAAGGTCGGCTGGATCAGATGGCTTTCCGCCGTCTCTTCAAAGATTTCCGTTACCATACGGCCGAGGCCCCAGCTCTTCTCAATCTTGATCCCCAGCGACCGCGCAATGGCTGAAGCCTTATCAAAATCATCAAGATCGGCAAGGTCGGTTTCCGGACGGTATTTCTGGATCGCTTCCTTCATGGTCAGCTTGTCGAAGGGCTTACCGAAATCGAAGCTCTGCTCGCCATAAGGCACTACGGTGGTGCCAAGCACGTCCTGCGCCAGAGTACGGAACAGGCTCTCGGTCAGCTCGATCAGATCCTTATAGTCCGCATAGGCCATATAGAGTTCCATCATGGTGAACTCTGGGTTATGGCGCGGTGAGATCCCTTCGTTGCGGAAGTTACGGTTGATCTCGAAGACGCGATCGAAGCCGCCGACCACCAGGCGCTTAAGGTACAGCTCCGGGGCGATGCGCAGATACATATCAATATCCAGCGCGTTATGATGGGTGATAAACGGACGGGCAGAGGCGCCGCCTGGGATCACCTGCATCATTGGCGTTTCCACTTCCATAAACTGGCGACCCACCATAAAGCTACGGATACCGGCCATAATCTGCGAGCGGATTTTAAAGGTTTTGCGCGATTCGTCGTTGGCGATCAGATCCAGATAGCGCTGACGGTAGCGGGTTTCCTGATCGGCCAGACCGTGAAACTTGTCCGGCAGCGGGCGCAGGGCTTTAGTCAGCAGGCGCAGTTCGCTACAGTGAATGGAAAGCTCGCCGGTTTTGGTTTTGAACAGCTTGCCGCGCGCACCGACGATATCGCCGAGATCCCACTTCTTGAACTGCTCGTTATAGATGCCTTCCGCCAGGTCGTCACGCGAAACGTACAGCTGAATGCGGCCGCCCACGTCCTGAAGGGTGACGAAGGAGGCTTTGCCCATAATACGGCGGGTCATCATGCGCCCGGCAACGCTAACCTCAATGCCCAGCGCTTCAAGCTCTTCGTTCTCTTTCGCATCAAACTCAGCATGCAGCTGGTCTGACGTGCGATCGCGGCGAAAATCATTCGGGAATGCCACGCCCTTTTCACGCAGCGCGCTGAGTTTTTCGCGACGCGCTTTCAGTTCATTGTTTAACTCAAGTGCGACGTCAGTGCCCTGCGGTTGTTGTTCAGACATGTCAGTTCCTTATAGCCCTGCTTTCAAGCTTGCTTCAATAAATCGGTCCAGATCGCCATCCAGCACCGCCTGGGTATTGCGGGTTTCCACGCCGGTGCGCAGGTCCTTGATACGTGCGTCATCAAGAACGTAGGAGCGGATTTGGCTCCCCCAGCCGATATCAGATTTGTTATCTTCCAGCGCCTGCTTCTCAGCATTTTTCTTCTGCATTTCCAGCTCATACAGCTTTGCCTTCATCTGCTTCATGGCCTGGTCTTTGTTTTTATGCTGAGAGCGATCGTTCTGGCACTGGGTAACGGTATTGGTCGGAATATGGGTGATACGCACCGCCGATTCGGTCCGGTTAACGTGCTGACCGCCCGCACCCGACGCGCGATAAACGTCAATACGCAGATCCGCCGGATTGATGTCGATATCAATATCGTCTTCCACTTCCGGATAGATAAAGGCGGAGCTGAACGAGGTATGGCGACGGCCACCCGAGTCAAACGGGCTTTTTCGCACCAGGCGATGGACGCCCGTTTCCGTGCGCAGCCAGCCGAAAGCGTAGTCGCCGATAATGCGCAGCGTGGCGGATTTGATCCCCGCAACGTCGCCGTCGGACTCTTCAATCACCTCGGTTTTGAAGCCTTTCGCTTCAGCCCAGCGCAGGTACATACGAACCAGCATGCTGGCCCAGTCCTGCGCTTCGGTGCCGCCGGAACCGGCCTGAATGTCGATGTAGCAGTCGGCGCTGTCGTACTCGCCGGAGAACATGCGGCGGAACTCAAGTTCGCCCAGCTTCTTCTCCAGCACGTCGAGTTCGGCAACGGCCTCGTTGAAGGTCTCTTCGTCTTCGGCTTCAACCGCCAGCTCCAGCAGGCCCGAGACGTCGTCCAGCCCCTGGGTAAGCTGATCCAGGGTTTCGACGATCGCTTCCAGCGACGAGCGCTCTTTGCCCAGCGCCTGGGCGCGTTCAGGCTCATTCCAGACGTCCGGCTGTTCCAGCTCGGCGTTAACTTCTTCTAAGCGTTCTTTCTTGGCATCGTAGTCAAAGATACCCCCTGAGAACGCCACTGCGCTCTGAGATATCCTGAATTCGGTTCTTTACCGGGTTAATTTCAAACATGATTTTAAAATCTTTTAGGTGATCGAATCGGGCGTAAATGTAACTCAGCAGTTTAACTGAAATTCGGGGCAGTTTGTAGCCTTGCTTCAGTTCAGGCTATAGCGGCCAGAGGTGGCTGATTATAAGCTGCACGCTGCGGTTACCGCGAAATTCATTAATATCCAGCTTGTAGGCCAGCTCGACCTGACGGACGCTGGGGTCCGGCCACAGGGTGGTGTCAACGTTGAAAGCAATACCGTCCAGCAGCGGGCCTCCGCCCAGCGGCTCCACCATCACCTTCAGATGCCGTTCACCCACCAGCCGCTGCTGGATGAGGGTGAATTTGCCGTCGAACTGGGGTTCCGGAAACGCCTGGCCCCAGGGGCCCGCTTCACGCAGCAGTTCTGCCGTGGGGAGCGTCAGTTCCTGCGCCATCAGTTCGCCGTCGCTCCAGACGACGCCCTGTAGCGCCTCCTCGTCCAGCCAGTCGCCCACCAGGTCGCCGAAGCGCTGGCGGAACTCCTCAAACTTCGCCTCCTCCAGCGACAGGCCTGCCGCCATCGCGTGACCGCCAAACTTGAGGATCAGCCCCGGATTGAGCGTATCAAGCCGCTCCAGCGCGTCACGCATATGCAGACCGACAATAGACCGCCCCGACCCCTTAAGCAGGCCATCCCCCGAGGGGGCAAAGGCGATAACGGGCCGGTTGAAACGCTCCTTCAGGCGGGATGCCAGAATTCCCACCACGCCCTGGTGCCACTCGGGATGGTACATCGCAATGCCGAGCGGCAGCGCCTCGCTGCTGCGCTCAAGCGCATCGCACAGCGCCAGCGCCTCGGTCTGCATGCCCTGCTCGATCTCTTTCCGCGTCTGGTTTAGCGCATCCAGCTCGCTGGCCAGCATGCGGGCCTGAGCGATGTCCTCGCTGAGCAGGAGCGCCACCCCGACGGACATATCGTCCAGGCGGCCAGCAGCATTAAGACGCGGCCCCAGCGCAAAGCCGAGATCGTTCGCCGCCAGCTGCCTTGCATCGCGGTTAGCCACCTCGAGCAGCGCCTTGATCCCCGGGCGGCACTTACCCGCGCGGATGCGGCTCAGACCCTGCCAGACCAGAATGCGGTTATTGCCGTCCAGCGGCACCACGTCGGCAACCGTCCCCAGCGCCACCAGATCCAGCAGTTCAGCCAGGTTCGGCAGCGTTTCCGCCCCGCTCTCGCGCAGGCGCGCGCGCAGCGCCAGCATCAGGTAGAAGGCGACCCCTACCCCGGCCAGCGCGCCCGAAGGAAAGTCGCACTCATGCAGGTTCGGGTTCACTATTGCATCGGCATCCGGCAGGGTATCGCCCGGCAGGTGGTGATCGGTAATGACCACCGCAATGCCCTTTTCATGGGCAAGGCTGACGCCCGTATGTGACGAAATGCCGTTATCAACGGTGACGATCAGCTGCGCGCCGCGCGCCGCCGCCTGCTCCACCACTTCCGGGCTGAGGCCGTAGCCGTCATCAAACCGGTTAGGCACAAGATACTTAACGTTAGCCGCGCCCATGCTGCGCAGCGCCAGTACCGTCAGTGCGGTGCTGGTCGCGCCGTCGGCGTCAAAATCGCCCACGATCATAATGCATAAATTATCAGCAATGGCCTGATGCAGGATCGCCGCCGCGCGCTCAATACCCGCCAGCGACTGGAAGGGATGAAGATTTTTAGCACTTCGCACCAGCTCATCGGGCTGGAGTACGCCCCGCTGCATATAGAGACGGCGCAGCAGCGGGTGAAGATCGGCCGGGAGCTGGCTACCCTCCACCGCCCGACGGCGGCGGAGCTCGGTTTTACTGTTCAATGCAATCAGCCGCCTGCTTTCTGGCTATCAAGTAGCTGTTTCATCTCTTTAGGTCCCTGGTAACCGGGGATCATCATACCGTTTTGCAGCAGGATGGCAGGCGTACCCTGGATACCGTAGAGGATGCCCAGTTTGTAATGCTGGGAAAGGTCGATTTTGCAGTCAATCGGCGAAACCGCTTCGCCCTTCATCGCCGCATCAAACGCCTTGCGACGATCGCCTGCGCACCAGATTGATTTCATATCCTTCGCCACCTGACCATTCATCCCCTCACGAGGGAAGGCCAGGTAGCGCACGGTGATGCCAAGCGCGTTGTAGTCGGCCATTTCCGCATGCAGCTTATGGCAGTAGCCACAGGTGATGTCGGTAAATACGGTGATGACATGCTGCTCCTTCGGCGCTTTATAAACGATCATCTCGCTACTCAGCGCATCGACCTTTTTCTCCAGCAGTTTATTGGTCACGTTTACCGGCTGGCCTGCGCTGACGTCGTACAGCGGTCCCTGAATAAACTGTTTACCATCGTCGGTGATATACAGTACGCCGCTCTCCGTCAGTACCGTTTTCATTCCCGGCAGAGGAGAAGGTTGGATCTCCGTTTGCTGAAGGCCGAGCTTTTGCAGCGACTGTTTAATGGCCGCATCATCGGCGTGGGACAAGCTACTGACGGCGATAAGCAGAGAAAGTATCAGGTAACGCTTCTTCATTTAATGTCCTTATAGACTTGTACGCTGAGCCTGAACCCGCCCTCAGAGCGGGGTCGCAGGCCGGTAATAGTATTCACCGCGCCGTAGGTCAGGCGCGAGGATGGTGCTGCTGATGTAACTGCCGCAGTCGCTCAGTGGCAACGTGCGTGTAGATCTGAGTCGTCGACAGGTCGCTATGGCCCAACAGCATCTGTACGACACGCAGATCGGCCCCATGGTTCAGAAGGTGGGTAGCAAATGCATGGCGAAGCACGTGGGGCGAGAGTTTATTACTGTCGATGCCTGCCAGTGTGGCGTAATGTTTGATTCGATGCCAGAAAGTTTGCCGCGTCATTTGCTGCGCGCGGTTGCTGGGAAACAGCACGTCCAGCGTCTGACCGTTAAGCAGCCACGGGCGACCATACTCAATATACTGCTCCAGCCAGTGCACCGCCTCTTCCCCCAGGGGCACCAGACGCTCTTTATCTCCCTTACCAATCACTCGCACCACGCCCTGCCGCAGGCTGACGTTATTGAGCGTCAGGCTGACCAGCTCGGTGACGCGCAGGCCGGTGGCGTAGAGCAGCTCCAGCATCGCTTTGTCGCGCAGCTCAATTGGCTGCTCAACGCTGGGTGCCTGTAGCAGCCGGTCTATCTGCGCCTCGCTGAGATCTTTCGGCAAGCGCTGCGGCAGCTTAGGTGAAGAGAGCAGTGCGCTGGGATCGTCTTCGCGCAGCTTTTCCCGATAGAGATACTGAAACAGGCGGCGCATTGCGCTTAACAGCCGCGCGGAGCTGCTCGCCTTGTAGCCCCCCTCCAGCCTTTCAGCCAGAAACTGCTGCAGGTCCGCGGCGTCAACGCGCAGCAGCTGGGTGTTATGATGCGCAGCCCAGCCGACCAGCGACATCAGGTCCAGCCGGTAGGAAGCCACCGTGTTTTCCGCCAGGTTACGCTCGATCCACAAGGCATCTAAAAACTGTTCAATCAGATCGCTGTCATGCACCACACTGCCCCTTTATCTGTTTACCGACGGCCTGTTATGCCTGACCCCTGGTCAATTCTGATATAATCCGCGCCAGTGCATCAAGAGGAATGAGATTACCAGAGATGAATATCGGTCTGTTTTATGGCTCAAGCACCTGCTACACCGAGATGGCGGCAGAGAAGATCCGCGACTTTATCGGCGACGATCTCGTTACGCTGCATAATCTGAAGGACGATCCCCCGCAGCTGATGGAACAGTATGACATGCTGATCCTCGGCATTCCAACCTGGGACTTCGGCGAGTTGCAGGAGGACTGGGAAGCCATCTGGAGCGATCTGCCCGCGCTAAACCTGCGTGATAAAGTGGTGGCCCTGTACGGCATGGGCGATCAGGGAGAATACAGCGAGTGGTTTCTCGACGCGCTCGGCATGCTGCATGACCTGCTGGCCCCAATGGGCGTGAAGTTTGTCGGCCTGTGGCCAAATGAGGGGTATGAATTTACCAGCACCAAACCGCTTACCCCCGACGGCAGGCACTTTTTTGGGCTGGCGCTGGATGATATTAATCAGTTTGAGCGCACCGACGAGCGCATTGCCCAGTGGTGCGAGCAGATCCTCACCGAGATGGCGGCGCTGCTGTAACGGCAGCAATCCCGTCCGCACAGGCTGCGGGCCGCATTAAGCAGCCTGCCGCATCGTCATGTGCGCGGTAGCGGCTGCTCTGCTACAGAACGTCACGCCGCGCGGTGAGTGAAGCACAGTTCCGCCTCGTCATGCGGCTCGGGCAGGGATAAGCAGCAGCTGGCGGAGCTGACGCCATGCCTCTTCATCCATGCTGTCCCTGAGTAGCCAGAGTTTCTCCCGATCCCCTGACGGGGTACGCAACGTCAGTAGCATCGCCTGCCGGGTCATCCACGGACGGCCGGTGATGTGCCAGCGTTTCTGGCGCCACTGAACCTGCCCCCCCTCCAGCAGCGCGATATCCCCTTCGCGACTGCGAATACGCCGCTGGCTGCGCACACATTCAAAGACAACCAGCGTCAGTAGCAGCATCCAGACCAGGGTATAGCTGGCAGGCCAGGGTGCCAGCAGCAGCGCGAGTATCGCTACGCCGTGCAGAAGCAGGGATATCCACTGCGCACGCCAGGATACCCTGAGCTCAGCGTGCCACTGGGCCACGTTGCTGATTTCGCTGCTGTATCAGATTGATCATGCGCTTAAGTTCAGGATCGGCGGGTTCACCGTGATTCATCAGCCAGTTGAAGAGATCGGGATCGTCATTCTCAAGCAGGCGAATAAATATCTGCTTGTCGTCCTCAGAAAGGGAATCATACTCATACTCAAAAAACGGCATAATGGAGATATCCAGTTCACGCATCCCCCGGCGGCAGGCCCAGTGAACCCGGGCTTTATTGCTACTATCCATATTATCCATCGTCATTCAGTCAAAGATGGCCGCTAGTGTAGCGCTTTTTATCGGGGATGTTGATGCAATAGCGGCCGGATTTCGCGCCGTCCCGCAAAGCAGCGAGCTGCCGTGCAGAGTTATCACGCGTTTTGTGCGCCGTTTCAAGGAAAGAGGTTGCAAAGCCATTCGGCTCTTTTAACATAAGGAGCAGAGCTGTTTTTTTCACCCCACTACAGGACTGAATCATGCCGACTTTCTCTTTTCCGCCTCGTCAACCCGCGGCCTCTGCGCGTCTGCCGCTTACGCTGATCTCGCTGGAAGAGTGGGCGCTCGTGACTGTGACCGGCGCCGATAGCGTCAGCTATTTACAGGGTCAGGTGACGCTGGACGTCGCCGCGCTGGCCGACAATGACCACCGCCCGACCGCGCACTGCGATGCCAAAGGAAAGATGTGGAGCAACCTGCGTCTGTTTCATCGTGCCGGGGGGCTGGCTTATATTGCACGCCGCAGCCTGTGCGAAGAGCAGATTACCCAGCTGAAGAAGTACGCCGTGTTTTCAAAAGTGACCATTGCCGCCGATAATGACGCCGTGCTGCTCGGGGTCGCGGGCTTCCAGTGCCGTGGCGCGCTGGCTGGCGTTTTTACCAGCCTGCCGGATGCTGAAAACCCTGTGGTGCAGCAGGACAATACCACCCTGCTCTGGCTGCCCACGCCGGAGGAAAGATTTCTGCTGGTAACCGATGCGCAGACGGCTCAGACGCTGCGCCAGGCGCTTGAGGGACAGGCACAGCTGAACGACAGCACGCAGTGGCTGGCGCTTGATATCGAAGCGGGTTTGCCGGTAATTGATACCGCCACCAGCGCCCAGTTTATTCCTCAGGCGACTAACCTCCAGGCGCTGGACGCCATCAGCTTTAAAAAGGGCTGCTATACCGGTCAGGAGATGGTTGCACGCGCTAAATTTCGCGGCGCCAACAAACGGGCGCTTTACTGGCTGGCGGGACAGGCCGGGCAGGTTCCTGCTTCCGGTGGTTCACTGGAGATGAAACTGGGGGAAAACTGGCGGCGGACCGGGACGATCCTGACGGCCTGCCAGCTGGATAACGGCGAAGTATGGGTTCAGGCCGTGCTGAATAACGATCTGGAGCCGGACAGCGAGCTGCGTGTGCAGGGGGACGAAGGCGGCAGCTTGACGATTCAACCTCTGCCCTATTCCCTGACCTGATCCGGGCTTAACAGGGGCCGCTCGGCCCCTGTATCACATCACGTACAGGTAGATCGCCAGAAAGTGGCAAACGCTGCCGCCAAGTACAAAGCCGTGCCAGATGGCATGGTTATAGGGGATGCGCTTCGAGCTATAGAAAATGACGCCCAGCGAATAGATTATCCCCCCCGCCGCCAGTAGCCATATGCCGCCCGCCGGCAGCTTAAGTGCCAGCTGATAAACCACAATCAGCGACAGCCAGCCCATCAGCAGATAGGTAATGACCGAAAGCGCCTCAAAGCGATTAATAAACAATAATTTAAACAGCACCCCGAGCAGCGCCAGGCTCCAGATAATGACCATCAGCCCGTGTGCCAGCGGCGATTTCAGTCCGACCATCAGGAAAGGCGTGTAGGTTCCGGCGATCAGTAAATAGATGGCGCAGTGGTCCAGCTTTTGCAGCCAGAGCCTGGCGGCCGGATAGGGAATGGCATGATAAAGGGTCGATGCCAGAAACAGCAGGATCATACTGCCGCCGTAAAGGCTGTAGCTGATTATTGCTACGGTGTCTGCCTGGCTGGCGTTTGCTTCCATCAGCATCAGCACCAGTCCGATAATGCCAAAAATAAAACCAATGCCATGACTGATACTGTTGGCGACTTCTTCCGCCAGGGAATAGCCCTGCGCTAATAATGTTTTACCTGTCATACAATCCTGTTCTCCACATGCTGAGTCGGGCCTTTATTCAGCTCTGCACTGCCGTCAGATTGCAGCTAATGCTTCCTGTCCACGCTGACACGCGCGAATGTGCCCGAAAATTGAGCATTTTTAGCTTAGCTGAGAATGATTTCAGAGTACAACTGTAAGCTTTATTAAACTGTGAATGCCTGTAACACATATTCTGGAAAGCAAAACGCAAACGTTTCCCTTACAATAGTCGCCAACTTTTTTCCCCTTCAGGGAACGACGAGGTGAGTGATGTCTGAACAGGTAAACAGTGTCGATTTCGGGCCAATGACGCAGGTCATGGATTTTCTGATGGAGCTGGATAAGCTTAAACGTGTCGAACGCCGCACCCGGCTTATTGGCAACTCCCGCCATGAAAACTCAGCGGAGCACAGCTGGCATCTGGCCGTGGCCGCCATGAGTCTGGCTCCCTTTTTTGAGGGGGGAACTGACGTGCAGCGTGTCGTACAGATGGCGCTACTGCACGACGTGGTGGAGATCGATGCGGGAGACGTCATGGTCTATGACCTTGCGGCCCGCGAGGCCATTTCACACCAGGAGGTCGCCGCTGCCGATCGTCTGTTCGGCCTGCTGCCCGCCGCATTACAGCAGCGTTTCCGGGCGCTTTGGGACGAATATGAAGCCGGCGAAAGCGTTGATGCCCGCTTTGCCAATATGCTGGATCGCGCCCTGCCGATTATTCAGAATCTGCATAATCAGGGCCAGAGCTGGAAAGAGAATGGTATTCGGCTCGAACAGGTACTGGCCCGCAACGTTGCGCTGGCAGAGCAGTGGCCCGCACTATGGAACCATCTGGAAGGGCATCTTATTGAGGCCCAACGTAAGGGCTGGCTGCAATAATAGCCGGCCCTCAGGCTACATTTACCAAAAAGGATGAGAGTGATGACCAGCAAACAGCAATTGCCTGAAGGCTTCCTCTGGGGCGGCGCGGTAGCCGCGCATCAGGTTGAGGGCGGCTGGGACCAGGGTGGAAAAGGCGTGAGCATTGCAGATGTCCTTTCCGGCGGCGCGCATGGCGTTGACCGCGTCATAACCGACGGCGTACAGGCGGGCTACAGCTACCCTAATCATCAGGCGGTTGATTTCTATTCCCGCTATAAAGAGGACGTGGCCCTCTTCGCTGAGATGGGGTTTAAATGCTTTCGCACCTCCATTGCCTGGACGCGGATCTTCCCTAACGGGGATGAGCATGAGCCTAACGAGGCCGGGCTACAGTTCTACGACGATCTGTTCGATGAGCTGCTGAAATACAACATTGAGCCGGTTATTACCCTGTCGCATTTTGAGATGCCAAATCACCTGGTGAAGGCGTATGGCGGCTGGCTGAATCGCAACGTCGTGGATTTCTTTGTTCGCTTCAGTGAGGTCGTCATGGAGCGCTACAAGAATAAAGTTAAATACTGGATGACCTTTAACGAGATCAATAACCAGCGTAACTGGCAGTATCCGCTATTCGGCTATTGCTGCTCAGGCGTGGTATTTACCGACCATGATAATCCCGAACAGGCGATGTTTCAGGTGCTGCACCATCAGTTTGTCGCCAGCGCGCAGGTGGTCAGGCTGGGACATAACATCAATCCTGCGATGCAGATCGGCTGCATGATCGCCATGGTGCCGCTCTACCCCTGGTCCTGCCACCCCGAGGATGTGATGTTCGCGCAGGAAGCGATGCGTGAGCGCTTCCTGTTTAGCGACGTCCATATGCGCGGGTATTATCCTGCTTACATACTCAACGAATGGGCGCGCAAGGGCTATGACATTGCCATGCTGCCGGAGGATGCCCGAACGCTTCGCGAGGGCTGTGCGGACTATATCGGCCTGAGCTATTACATGAGCAATGCGGTGCAGGCTCACGCGCAGGGCAGCGGCAGCGCGGTGTCGGGCTTTGCGGGCAGCGTACCCAATCCGCATGTAAAAGCCTCCGACTGGGGCTGGCAAATCGATCCGGTCGGGCTGAGATACAGCCTGGCCACCCTTTATGAACGCTATCAAAAGCCGCTATTTATTGTCGAAAACGGTTTCGGGGCGATTGATAACGTCGGGGCGGATGGATCGATTAACGACGACTACCGCATCGCCTATTTGCAGGCGCATATTGAGCAGATGAAGCAGGCGGTCTGCTATGACGGTGTCGAACTGATGGGCTACACCCCCTGGGGCTGTATTGACTGCGTCTCTTTCACCACCGGCCAGTACAGCAAGCGCTACGGGTTTATCTACGTGGATAAAAATGACGATGGCAGCGGTACGCTCAACCGCGCCAGGAAGAAAAGTTTTACCTGGTATCAGCAGGTGATCGCCAGCAACGGTGAAAAGCTGTAACGCCGGGTTTTATCGACCGCCGGCAGCGTCAATGATGCTGCCGGTAATGTAGGAAGCCTCATCGCTGAGCAGCCAGAGTATCGCCTGCGCGATCTCTTCTGGTTGTCCACCCCGCTGCATAGGTATAGCTGCCGACAGCCGGTCGACGCGGCCAGGCTCGCCGCCGTCGGCATGCATTGCAGTATAGATAAAGCCGGGACGAACGCCGTTGACGCGAATTCCCTGTGCTGCCACCTCAAGCGAAAGCCCTTTTGTCAGCGTATCCATTGCCCCTTTTGACGCGGCATAATCGACATATTCCTCCGGCGCCCCCAGTCGGGCGGCGGCAGAAGAGACATTCACAATCGCGCCGCCCTGCCCTCCATGATGCCATCCCATTCTTTTCACTGCTTCGCGACAGCACAGGAAAGGACCGGTAACATTGGTGGCGAGAACCCGGTTTATGCGCTCGGCAGTGAGCTGTTCAATACGGGACTGCTGAAACAGGATGCCAGCGTTGTTGACCAGCGCGCTGAGGTGGCAACCCAGCGTATCCAGGCGCTGGAACATAGCCACGACCTGCGCCTCATCCGCAATATCCGCCTGCACGCTAAAGGCCTGACCGCCCTGCTGCTGAATCAGTGCCACAACGTCTTCCGCCGCCGCTGCACGTTGATGGTAGTTCACTGCAACCTGATAGCCCCGCTGCGCCAGTAGCAGCGACGTCGCTCGGCCAATACCCCGGCTGCCGCCGGTCACTAATGCCGTTTTCATCATGCTTCTCCTGTAAAAAAGGGCACCGGAGTGCCCTTATAAACGCTGACCCACGCGGAAGGCTACTCGTATTCGCTTAGCGGAACGCAGGAGCAGAACAGATTGCGATCGCCGTAAACGTCGTCCAGCCGCTTAACCGTGGGCCAGTATTTGTTGTGACTGCCGGCCGGGAATACTGCCAGCTCACGGGTATAGGGATGCGTCCATTCGCCCACTATTTCCATCTGCGTATGCGGGGCATTGACCAGTGGATTATCGTCAGCCGGCCATTCGCCTCCGGCAACGCGATCTATCTCCATCCGAATAGCCAGCATCGCATCAATAAAGCGATCCAGTTCCCCCTTGCTCTCCGATTCCGTCGGCTCTACCATCAGCGTACCGCTGACCGGAAAGGACATGGTCGGTGCGTGAAAACCATGGTCAATCAGACGCTTAGCGATATCCAGTTCGCTGATGCCGGTCTGCTCCTTCAGGGGACGAATATCCAGGATGCATTCGTGCGCCACGCGGCCATCGCGTCCGGCATAGAGGATCGGAAAGGCAGACTGCAGCCGGGTGGCGATATAGTTAGCGTTGAGGATGGCGACCGAGCTTGCCTGCTTTAATCCTTCCGCCCCCATCATGCGAATATACATCCAGCTGATGGGCAGAATAGATGCGCTGCCAAAAGGCGCGGCGGAAACGGCCCCCTGCTGCGTGAGCATGTCGTCAATCTGTACCACGCTATGTCCCGGCACGAAGGGCGCAAGGTGCGCTTTGACGCCAATCGGCCCCATTCCCGGCCCGCCTCCGCCATGAGGGATGCAGAAGGTTTTGTGCAGGTTAAGGTGTGACACATCCGCGCCAATATAGCCCGGCGTGGTGATCCCCACCTGGGCATTCATATTCGCCCCGTCAAGATAGACCTGCCCGCCATGCTGGTGAACAATCTGACAGACTTCACGGATAGTCTCTTCATACACGCCATGAGTGGAGGGATAGGTGACCATAATACAGGAGAGCGCATCACCGGCCTGCTCTGCCTTTGCCCGCAGATCGTGCAGGTCAATATTGCCCTGCCTGTCGCAGGCCACCACCACAACCGACATACCGGCCATCTGCGCAGAAGCGGGATTGGTGCCGTGCGCCGATGCGGGGATCAGGCAGAGGGTGCGGCCCGGTTCATTACGGCTTTCATGATAGCGGCGGATCGCCAGCAGACCCGCATATTCCCCCTGCGCCCCGGAGTTCGGCTGCATGCAGAGCGCATCATAGCCAGTTAGCTGCACCAGCCACTGTGACAGCTGACCGATCATTTGCAGGTAACCGCCCGCCTGATCCGCCGGACAAAATGGGTGCAGTTCGGAAAATTCAGGCCAGGTAATCGGGATCATTTCTGCGGCGGCATTGAGCTTCATGGTGCAGGAGCCGAGCGGGATCATGGCCTGATTGAGCGCCAGATCCTTACGCGCCAGGCTATGCATATAGCGCATCATCTCGGTTTCGCTATGATGACGATTGAAAACCGGATGCGTCAGAACCGGCGTCTGGCGCAGCAGCGCGGGTGGCAGGGAGTGGCTCTGATCGCTGACGGCACTATCCAGCGCATCAATATCCTGCGCGTGATTTTCGCCGAGCAGAATAGAGAACAGGATGCTCACGTCATCGCGGGAGGTCGCTTCGCTCAGGGTGATGCCGACCGCATTATGGATATCCGTCCGCAGGTTAACGCCAAAGCTGAGCGCACGATCCAGTACCGCAGCTTTGTCGGTAACCTCGACGGTCAGGGTATCAAACCAGGTGCGATGCCGCAGAGTCAGCCCGCCACGCTGCAGCCCGGCGGCAAGGATATCCGTCAGGCGATGGATGCGTGAGGCGATGCGCTTCAGGCCCTCTGGCCCGTGGAAAACCGCATAGAGGCTGGCGATATTCGCCAATAGCACCTGCGACGTACAGATATTTGAGTTGGCCTTCTCGCGGCGAATGTGCTGCTCACGGGTCTGCATCGCCATGCGCAGCGCGGTGTTACCCGCTGCGTCGCGTGAGACGCCGATAATACGGCCCGGCATTGAGCGTTTATGCTCCTCCCGCGTGGCGAAAAAGGCCGCATGGGGGCCACCGTAGCCCATCGGTACGCCGAAGCGCTGCGCTGAACCAAAGACAATATCCGCGCCCTGGCTCCCCGGTGCCTGCAGCAGAAGCAGCGCCATAAAGTCAGCAGCCACGCAGACGATAATGCCGCGCTTTTTCAGCTGGTCAGTCAGGCTGGCATAGTCATGTACTTCCCCGGTCGTCCCCACCTGCTGAAGCAGTACGCCAAAAATATTCTCGTGATCCAGTACCCTCTCGGCCTTATCCACCAGCACCTCAAAGCCAAAGGTTTCGGCACGGGTGCGCACCACGTCCAGCGTCTGGGGATGAATATCCTCAGCGACAAAAAAGCGGTTAGCCGATTTGAGCTTGCTGATGCGCTTTGACATCGCCATCGCCTCAGCGGCGGCGGTCGCCTCATCCAGCAGCGAAGCAGACGCGACGTCCAGGCCGGTCAGATCCAGCGTGACCTGCTGAAAGTTGAGCAGCGCCTCCAGGCGCCCCTGGGAGACCTCCGGCTGGTAGGGCGTATAGGCCGTGTACCACCCCGGATTTTCCAGCATATTGCGCAGAATAACCGGCGGGGTCAGCACCGGCGTATAGCCCATGCCGATATAGGAGGTGTAACGCAGATTCTGGCTGGCAATCGCTTTTAGCTCCGCCAGCGCCTGATGCTCGGTGAGGGCATCCCCCACGGCGGGCGGGCCGGGCAGCTGGATATCGGCAGGTACGATGGAGCCGATCAGTTCAGAGAGAGAGCGGGAACCGATAGCATTCAGCATCGCCGCCTGCTGCGCCTGAGAAGGGCCAATATGGCGTTCGATAAACGCGCCGGTATGTTCAAGCTGGCTGAGGGTCTGCGTCATGAGCGGAGGATCCTGAGTCGGGAAGTGAGAGGCGGGGAGACCCTTACTCGTCCCCCGCCGCCTGGTCAGAGGTGCGGGCAGGGCGAAATAGCCTTCGCCCACGCGGATCGCGATTTATTCGTCGATGCTGGTTTTATAGGCATCGGCGTCAAGCAGTGCATCAAATTGTGATGCATCGCTGGCACGGATTTTAAACAGCCAGCCCCCGTCGTAGGGGTCACTGTTGACCCGCTCCGGTTCGCCGTCGAGGGTGCTGTTAACCTCAATAATCTCGCCATCAATCGGCGCATAAATGTCGGAAGCCGCCTTAACCGACTCCGCCACGGCGCACTCGTCACCCTGGCTGAAGGTGGCACCAGGCTCCGGCAGGTCGACAAAGACCATATCGCCCAGCAGTTCCTGAGCATGTTCGGTAATGCCCACGGTAAAGGTGCCGTCGGCTTCTTTACGCACCCATTCGTGGCTGTCGCGGTATTTCAGTTCATTTGGCACATTGCTCATCGCGCTGCTCTCCTGCAATCTGGAAGTGATCGGATATTATGCAACCGGCTTACCGGCGCGAACAAAAACGGGTTTGGTCACCTTAACCGGCATTTCACGGCTGCGGATCTGAACGATCGCTCGCTCGCCGATCCCGGTCGGAACGCGCGCGAGGGCAATGCTGCACCCCAGCGTTGGCGAGAACGACCCGCTGGTAATGACGCCCTCTTTGAGGTTACCGGCCTCGTCGGTAAAGTGAACCGGCTGGCCATTACGCAGCACGCCTTTCTCTGTCATCACCAGCCCGACAAGCTGTTCTGTGCCTCTTTCACGCTGGGCCTCAAGCGCCTCGCGGCCAATAAAATCCCGTTCGCCTGGCTGCCAAGCCAGGGTCCAGCCCATATTAGCGGCCAGCGGTGAGACGCCTTCATCCATCTCCTGTCCATAGAGGTTCATGCCCGCCTCCAGACGCAGCGTGTCACGCGCGCCCAGCCCGGCGGGCTTCACGCCAGCCTCCAGCAGCCCCTGCCAGAATGCAGCCGCCTGCGCGTCAGGCAGGGCAATTTCGTAGCCCGCCTCACCGGTATAGCCGGTGGTGGCAATAAAGAGATCGTCCGCCTGCACGGCAAAAAAGGGTTTCATCCCCGCCACGGCCTGACGTTGGGCATCAGTGAAAAGCGTCTGCGCTTTGCGCTGTGCTTCCGGTCCCTGTACGGCAATCAGAGAGAGATCGTCACGCACCGTTAGCGCTATGCCGTAAGGCTTCGCGTGTTCGGTTATCCAGGCGAGATCTTTTTCACGCGTGGCAGAGTTCACCACCAGCCGGAAGGCATCCTCCGTTATAAAGTAAACAATCAGATCGTCTATCACGCCACCGGAGGCGTTCAGCATGGCGCTGTAGAGTGCCTTGCCCGGCTGAGTCAGCTTAGCGACATCATTGGCCAGCAGATAGCGGAGGAATTCCCGACAGCGCGCCCCGCACAGATCGACGATGGTCATGTGCGAGACATCAAACATCCCCGCATCGGTTCGCACCGCGTGGTGCTCTTCAAGTTGAGAGCCGTAATGCAGCGGCATCATCCAGCCGTGAAAGTCGACCATTCGCGCACCACAGGCCTGATGCTGTTCAAACAAGGGAGTGTGCTGGGTCATAGTTTTCCTGTGCAGATGCAAGTTTTCAGGCGTCTGATCCGGGCGGATTAAGGCCGGACGCAAACGATAACCTGGCTTTGACGTTACCACCGAACCGCGCCATTAACCATAAGTAAAATGAGGTCGAATGGGTTTAACGTTCTCTCAGAGCCGGAAGGATTTTCCAGAACTTCTGACCAGAAAACTGCGCGAATGCGCACATAAACCGCAATTCATCGGTTTACAGGCAGGTTGAAAACAGGTTTTTTGCCCGATTGGGATGAATTCATGCTCCTTCTTAAACCCCATAACATTAAAAAAAGTAATGCGAACAGAGCGGTAAAATTAGTTTATTTCAAATGAAGCGGCGGCACGGGAACATTCGACCCCGATGTGACACTTAATCGGATGCATACTTCTCAGGGCCGCCAGACATGGGCATTAAATCACTCCCTTCTACGGTTAATACGCTCGCGCTCCATCAGGCCGTTGAACAACAGGATGTCGCTCAGATTGAGCGACTCAGGCAGGAGGGCCACCGGCCAAACCAGCTGGATAACGCGCGGCAGTCTCCTGTCGATCTGCTGGCAAGAAGACGATCCATCGATCAGCAACTGCGCGAACATCTGCACGGCGCGCTGCTGTTGTCAATGAATCCTGGGGCACCGCAAGGGTATACCAAACCCGAAGCGCTGCACGGGTCTCCGTGGGGTTTTGAGATCCTCGCCTCCGGCGAGCTGAAGGCTGGCATCAATGATGCCAAAGGCGGGACGCAATCACTCGAAGGCCGCATCTTCTTCTCAGATCGTACGCCTGAGCAGCCTTCAGACAGCGTGACCCGGAAAGACTTCCGCAGTAAAGCCCGTGTCTATGCCCGGGGCGAGGGAATGCAGAGCAGTAATGCTGCTTCTCGTGCCTTTCAGCATCGAATGACGCAGGCCATCGATCGGCATCTGACCAGTGGGCTACCGCTCACCAGCAGCGGTAATTCCCTCAGGCTACCGGTAAATGACGGAGAAACGGTGGACGAGGCGGTTGCCCGGTGGTTGCAAAGTCTTCTGAACGTCTCGCGTAACAGTAAGCTGGCCGCCTTCCGCACTACGCCATTTGAAAACAGCGCCAGCCTGCTGAAATTTCCTGAATCCATTACGCTTCATTCACCGAACAGCAGCCCACAGTCATATAGCGGCGAAGCACTGAGGTCCCTGCTGATGGAGGCAGGCAACAGGCTGAGGAGCCAGCTGGAGCAGGGTAAAACGCCGCTATTAGCGCTGATCAATAAGGGGAACGTTGTGCCGATGGTGTTCGGCTTCGGCAAAATTGAGGGGCTTGAGACGCACGCCATCAGCGGCACGCTGAGTAAAAACATCAAAAACTACAGCTACCAGAATGAAAATCATCCGCTCAGCGGATCCGCTAAAGGGGGGAAATTAAAAGAGATCGAGCTGCGCAGTCTGGAAGACTTGGCAACGCTGAGTCTGGCTTCTCTGGCAAAAGGTGTCCCTCTACCCGGCCAGACGTTGATCAGGATTAATCCCGCCGCCCGGGATAAAGCTGCACAAAACACCCGGGCGCGCTATCTCGATGCACAACAGCTGAGCAGATTTCAGCACAGGCTTACGGCGCTGCTTAAGGATGAGGGTATCAGGATAGAAAACGCAACGCTGCCCGAGCTACAGCAGATCAATGAAGCAGTACGCGGCAACGATCTTGCCGCGTGGATTTAGCGCAGCCACTCCGGCAGATCGTTAAGCCCCATTGCCTGCTTCAGCAAACGGGGTTTTACGCCGGGCAGGTTATCCGCCAGGCTTAACCCGATATCACGCAGCAGCTTCTTCGCCGGATTATTGCCGTCAAAAAGTTCGCGAAACCCCTGCATGCCGGCAAGCATCATCGCCGCGCTGTGTTTGCGACTGCGCTCGTAGCGGCGCAAATAGAGGTGCTGTCCGATATCTTTCCCCTGCTGATGCAGACGCTTAATTTCCCCGATAAGCTCCGCCGCATCCATAAAGCCGAGATTGACGCCCTGCCCGGCCAGCGGATGAATGGTATGGGCCGCATCGCCGACCAGCGCCAGGCGGTGTGCCGCGAAATTACGCGCGTAGCGCCCCATCAGCGGATAGGTTTTGCGCTCACTCTCTACCGTGCACAGGCCCAGCCGCAGATCAAAGGCGACCGAAAGCTGCTGATTGAACACGGCTTCCGGCATGGATTGCAGACGGGTGGCCTCCTGCGGACTGACCGACCAGACAATCGAACAGAGGGTGGGGTCGCTGAGCGGCAGAAAGGCCAGAATACCTTCGCCGTGAAACACCTGTCGGGCAACGCTGCCATGCGGCTGTTCGGTACGGATATGGGCCACCAGCGCATGATGCTCGTAGTCCCAGAACGCCAGCGGAATATCCGCTTTATTACGCAGCCAGGAGTTCGCTCCGTCTGCCGCCACCAGCAGTCTCGCGCTCATCATCGTGCCGTCGGCCAGGGTGACAAAGGCCTCATTGTCACCAAATGCCACCTGCTGAAGCTCCGCCGGGGAGACGATCGTGACGTCGTTTAGCTCGCTGGCTTTTTGCCACAGGGCCTGGTGAATGACCGGGTTTTCAATAATGTGCCCAAGATGGGGCAGCCCCTGATGGGCATCATCAAATTCAATACGGCCAAAGCTGTCGCGATCCCAGACTTCCATGCCGTGATAGGCGCTGGCCCCTGCCGCCAGGATGGCAGACCAGACGTCCAGATGCTGAAGCAGGCGCTCGCTGGCGGCGTTAATCGCCGACACCCTGAGTGCGGGCTGTGCATCTGCCGCCTGAGCGACGGGTGCCTCACGCTCCAGCACGGCAATGCTTAATCCGCTGCCGTGCAGGCCACAGGCGACGGCAAGACCGACCATTCCGCCACCGGCGACGATAACATCATACGTTTGCATAACAGCTTTCTCCTTAACGCTTAACCCAGCCCAACGTGCGCTCGGCCAGCAAATTTCGCATCAGCGGGACAGAATCCATCGCCAGTAAACCCAGATTACGCCCTGCCACCAGTGGCGTATAGCGGTTAGCAAACAGCCTGACCAGCGCATCGGTAATACCGATGGTCGCTTTGGCATCCGGCTGACGGCGCTGCTGATACTGTTGCAGCGTGGCATAGCTTCCGACATCCTGGCCGGTACGCCAGGCGGCGGCAACCGTCTCCGCCAGCGACATAACGTCGCGCAGGCCTAAATTAAATCCCTGTCCGGCAATAGGGTGCAGGGTCTGCGCCGCATTACCCACCAGGGCCAGCCGGTGTGAGGTGTGCTGAGAAGCGGCCTGAAGCCGCAGCGGGTAGCTGTGACGCTGGCCAACCTGGGTAAAACGGCCCAGCCGCCAGCCAAAGGCGCGCTGCAATTCGGACAGGAAGCGCGTATCGCTCCAGGCGTCAACCTGCGGCTTATCCGCCAGCGGATGACACCAGACCAGCGAGCTGCGTCCTGCCGACATCGGCAGCAGCGCCAGCGGGCCATGCTCGGTGAAGCGCTCCCAGGCCCTTCCCCGATGAGGCTGCTCCGTAGAGACGTTGGCGATAACGGCGACCTGCTGATAATCCTGCTGCTGCCACTGTATGCCGCAGGCCGCGGCAACGGAGGAGTGCGACCCGTCTGCCGCGACCAGCAGCTGGGCCTCCAGGCTTTCCCCACTATCCAGCGTCACGCTGATGCTTTCCTGCGAACGTGAAACGGTAGCCACTTTAGCCGGGCAGCAGAGGCGAACGCCGGGGGCCTTTTGCAGCAGCGTGAACAGCCGCTGCCCCACCTCATGCAGTTCGACCACCTGACCCAGCGCCCCGATGTCATAATCGGCCGCATCCAGCGACACAAAGGCCGCATGGCCGCGATCGCTGACGTGAACGTGGGTGATCGCCGTGGCGCAGGGTTTTAGCACGGGCCATAAATTAATGGCTGCCAGCTGCTGGCAGGTGCCATCCGCGACGGCGATCGCGCGGCCATCATAGCCTGGGTGCGCACGCGACCCCGGCTCGCTGGCCTCAACCAGCGTTACCGCCACGCTTCCCTGAGTGAGAGACGAAATGGCCAGTGCCAGCGTCGCGCCAGCCATGCCGCCGCCCGCAATAATAATGCTCATTGTGCTTTCGCTGCCGCCATCAGGGCCTCAATCTCGTCTGCTTCTTTCACCACGCCTGCGGTGAGGTTCTCATTCCCCTCTGCGGTGATAATGACGTCATCCTCGATGCGAATGCCGATACCGCGATATTCCGCTGGCACGTCGGCGTCTGGCGCAATATAGAGCCCTGGCTCAATGGTAATCACCATGCCGGGCTCAAGTACGCGGTCACGATCGGTCCCGTAGAAGCCGACGTCATGGACGTCCAGCCCCAGCCAGTGGCTCAGGCCGTGCATAAAGAATTGTCGGTGTGCCTGCTCTTCAATCAGGGTGTCGACCTCCCCTTCCATCACCCCAAGCCGGACCAGCCCGCTCACCATAATACGTACAACCTGTGCATTGACTTCGCGGATGCTGGTACCGGGGCGAAACAGCCTCAGCGCCGTATTCAGCGACTCCAGCACAATGTCGTAAATGGCACGCTGCGGCGCTGAGAACTTACCATTCACCGGGAAGGTGCGGGTGATATCTCCGGCATACCCCTGATATTCACATCCGGCATCAATCAGCACCAGATCGCCATCGCGCATGCGGCTCTCGTTTTCGGTGTAGTGCAGAATACAGCCGTTCTCACCCGCACCCACGATGGTGTTGTAGGAGGGGTAGCGCGCGCCATGACGATTAAATTCGTGGTGGATTTCACCTTCCAGCTGATACTCAAACATGCCTGGCCGACAGGCTTGCATCGCGCGGGTATGCGCCAGGGCGCTGATACGTCCGGCTTCACGCAGCAGAGCCTGCTCTTCAGGAGACTTAATCAGGCGCATTTCATGGACCCAGGGGCGCCAGTCAGTGAGCGTCGACGGGGCAAAACGGTTTTGCCGCGCGCCGTTACGCAACGTTTCCAGTGCGGCAAACAGCAGGCCGTCGGCGACAGGGTAAAGCCCCTGCGCATGGTAGACCACATCCAGCCCGTTCAGCAGCTGGGGCATCTGCTCGCTGATAGTGTCCCAGGGGAGCGCACGGTCAACGGACAAGGCGGCCGGTGCCGCATCCTGGCCCAGACGGCGACCGAACCAGATTTCCGCCGTGAGATCGCGCACGCGGTTGAACAGCACGCTGTGACTATGGTTTTCGGCGCTTTTGATCAGCACCAGTACGGCTTCAGGCTCGTTAAAACCGGTGAAATACCAAAAATCACTGTTCTGACGGTAAGGGTACTCGCTGTCATTACTGCGGGTCGCCTCCGGTGCGGCGAAAATCACCGCCGCGCTGGCGGGTGCCATTTTAGCCAGCAGTGCCTGCCGGCGACGAACGAACTCTTGCTGTATCATCAGCTCTCCTGGGGCAATCCTTGTGGGTCACCGTCCGCTAAATAATTGCGCGTCATACCGCTGCACGTTGTTGCGTAACCCGCCTGCACTCTGCATTCACTGGAGTAACCCTTTAGTGCAGAGTCGGTTTTTTCACTTCCACCGCGGTCGGGAGCACATGAGTAAAGGTATCATGGCAGAGCAGCGCGGCAACGCGAACGTATTCGATCACCTCCTCCAGCGACTGCTCAAGCTCTTCCTGATCTTCGTCTTCATCGTAGCCCAGTTGCGCGATAGTGCGCAGGTCGTCAATCGCCTCGCCCGTTTCTCCGGTGACTTTATCCAGCTTTGGCTGAGAAACGCCCAGCCCCAGCAGGAAATGATTGACCCAGCCGGCCAGCGCATCGGCGCGGTCAAAGACGGTGATGTCATCGTCCTCCGGCAGGTAAAGTTGAAACAGGAAGCCCTCCTCCTCCAGTGCGTCAACAATCCCCTGGTGCAGTTGCTGAAGCGGCAGAGCAAGCGACTGAGAGAAAGCCATTCCTTCATTGGTCAGGTCATGAACCAGCGCTTTCCAGCTGGTGTCATTGTTACCGCCGCAGATCATTCCGCTGATCAGACCGTGCATTTCAGCAGGCGTCATTCCCACGCCCTGCTGCGTCAGTACTGAGGCCAGCTGGTCATAGCCCGGCATTGTGTTTGTTAGTGGCATACGTTTTGATCGTCGTTGGCTGGATGAGTTCGTGGTATGCTACCACCAGGTGCCTCAACGATTCCAGAAAGGGGTTGTTTCTTCTGTTAGGGGTAGTTATAGTGGCGCCCCTCTCAACCCATTGAGTGGTATAGAGATTGGCGGCGCAGTAATCATTCAGGATGGTGGCATGTCTGCACAACCCGTAGATTTACAAATTTTTGGCCGTTCTTTACGAGTAAATTGTCCGCCTGAACAGCAAGATGCGCTGAATCTGGCTGCCGAAGACCTCAATCAGCGGTTGCAAGATTTAAAAGTTCGCACTAGAGTCACAAATACCGAGCAGCTGGTTTTTATTGCCGCGTTGAATATTTGTCATGAGCTGGCGCAGGAAAAGGGAAAAACCCGCGACTATGCCAGCAACATGGAGCAACGTATCCGTATGTTGCAGCAGACTATTGAACAGGCACTGCTTGAGCAGGGTCGTATTACAGAACGTAGCGGTCCAAAGTTCGAATAACACCTCATCGTTTACTGTGATACAGTGACGGTGAAGTAAAAAATTCTCTGAGATGTTTGCAAGCGGGCCCGTCCCCTGAGCCGATATTTAATACCAACAGAGTGTGACGCTCTGTAACCTGTGTGCAAGCTCGGTCCGTCCGAGAAGCCTGATGGTTGCGACGGCATACTCACCTTGAACCAAGGGTTCAAGGGTTACAGCCCGCGGCGGCATCTCGGAGATACCCCATTTTTACCCCGCTTCGCATCTGAACGGGTTCTGTTTTCATCCCCTGGCTACTGAACGCCTTTTCCTCTAAGGCATCTGCCGCGAAAAAGCTAAAACCTCATCCGACTTAGCCGTGCCTGTTCCCCACACCTGTTCCACACACCTGTCCCACACATAAGCTACTCATAAGCCGCGCCGCCGATAAGCTGCATCCCGTTACCGTTACCGTAAGCAAAAGCCGCTTTGCCGCTTTCATCCAGACTGCATTGATTCAGGAACTGCCTCGCATCATTACCGGGTCGAAATAGATAAGGATAGTCGGTAGAGAAGAGAATACGCTCGACGACCACAGTGGCTACCGCCCTGTCCAGCAATCACCTGAAGGGCGGACAGACGATCGAACAGGGCTGTAATGAAATGACGGTTTGCCCGATCGGGGTCGAAGTTTCGTTGTTCCTGTGGCAGAATTCTGATGGATTAGGTTGTATACCGCGCTAATGATTCTGAGTCATAGCTGCGATCGGCCCGAACATAATCCGCTTTCGGATCCGCCACTCAGCCAGGGTGATGTTTATGAATATAAGCCTTCCCACTCGCCAGGAGATCCGCACGCGCGTTCGACACCTTCGGCGTAACCTGACGACAGAGCAGCAGCTCAATGCAGCTAATCAGGCAGCTATCCTCGCAATGAATTTTGCGCCGGTACAGCAGGCCCATAAGGTCGCACTTTTCCTCTCTTTTGACGGTGAACTCAACACACAACCGCTGATAGCCGAACTGAGGCAGCGCGGTAAACAGGTGTATCTCCCGGTTCTGCATCCGTTTTCCACAGGCCAGCTGCTGTTTATTCGCTACGATGCCAGCACGCCGCTCACACCTAATCGCCTGGGTATTCCCGAGCCGCCGCTGGATATTCGTAATCTGGCAACGCTCAGGGATCTGGATGTGCTGATGGTGCCTCTGGTGGCGTTTGATGCCCAGGGACAGCGGCTGGGTATGGGTGGCGGTTTTTACGACCGGACGCTGCAGAACTGGCCGCAGCATGGGCTGTTACCGATAGGCCTGGCTCACGATTGTCAGCAGGTGGAGGCGCTACCTGGAGCAGACTGGGACGTGCCGCTACCGGTAATCATTACGCCCTCTAAGGTTTGGCAGTGGTAATGCGACGCTTTGAGTGCATCAGGTAAATACAGGAACCCGGGGTCAGCACATTTTAAGGCGAGTCGACATATTTAAATTCGATAATCATTTAAACTTCAAAAAATAAGAACTTCGTAAATACGAAAATGGTTTTACTTAAAGCAGCTGAGATAAGGATACTGCGCTCAGGGAGCGGCGGGCAAGGATGCCCGCCCGAAGACGGCATCCCGGCCTGGAAACTTGGTTAAATGCACCGCACTGCCGTATTAAGGCGGGCGAACAAGTCAATTATCAGTAAAGCAGACGGGCACGGATAGTGCCTGGAATCGCCTTCATTAGCTGAAGGGCAGTATTCGCAACGTCATGTGATGCGTCGATATCAATCACCACATAGCCCATCTGCGGTGTGGTTTGCAGATACTGTGCGGCAATGTTGATGCCCTGCCCGGCAAAAATGTTGTTAAGTGCCGTTAAGATACCCGGGCGATTCTCGTGAATATGCAGTAAACGACTCTGCTCACCGTGCATCGGCAGCGAGACTTCCGGGAAGTTAACCGCTGAGAGCGTTGAGCCGTTGTCAGAGTATTTCGCCAGCTTGCCCGCGACTTCGACGCCGATATTTTCCTGCGCTTCCTGCGTTGAACCACCAATATGCGGCGTCAGGATCACATTATCAAATTCGCAAAGCGGTGAATTGAATGGATCGCTGTTGGTCGCAGGTTCTTCCGGGAAAACGTCAATCGCCGCACCGGCCAGATGTTTGTCGGCCAGCACCTTACACAGCGCAGGAATATCTACCACCGTCCCGCGAGAGGCATTGATCAGCAGCGAGCCCGGCTTCATCATCGCCAGCTCCTCTGGCCCCATCATATTCTGCGTCGACGCCGTTTCCGGTACGTGCAGGCTGACCACGTCGCTCATATTCAGCAGCTCGGACAGGTAGCGCACCTGCGTGGCATTACCCAACGGCAGCTTGTTCTCAATGTCGTAGAAATAGACGTGCATCCCCAGGCTTTCCGCCAGCACACCCAGCTGCATGCCAATATGACCGTAGCCAATGATACCCAGCTTCTTGCCGCGCGCCTCATAGGACCCCGCCGCCAGCTTATTCCATACGCCCCGGTGGGCTTTGGCATTGGCCATCGGTACGCCACGAAGCATCAACAGCAGTTCACCGATTACCAGTTCAGCAACGGATCGGGTATTGGAGAAAGGCGCGTTAAAAACCGGGATCCCGCGCTTCGCGGCTGCATTAAGGTCAACCTGATTGGTTCCGATGCAGAAACAGCCCACCGCTACCAGCTTTTCAGCCGCTGCGAAGATCTCTTCGCTAAGATGCGTGCGTGAGCGGATACCGATAAAGTGCGCATCACGAACGGAGGCTTTCAGCGACTCACTGTCCAGCGCGCCTTTATGAAATTCGATGTTGGTATAGCCTGACGCGCGCAGATTATCGATCGCGCTCTGGTGTACGCCTTCCACCAGCAGGAACTTAATCTTATCTTTCTCCAGTGATACTTTTGACATTTCCCGACCCTATTTATCAGACTTCAGAAGGAGCTGACCTCGCAATATTTTTCAGATATAAGGCAGCCTTCTGTCAAAGTATCAAAATCTACGCCTGCGGCAATACAAACGATTGCCCGGCAGACAGCATGGCAGCGACGCATCAGGGGGCAAACTGGCAGATAATCACGGTGTAAATCCTCTCGCCAGTGCGATCGGCCGATCTGCGGGGTTTATGTGACATAAGTCACTATATTTTCAGGCCTGAAAGAAAAGATGTTTTTTAACTAAAATTATCCCGCGCCCTGAGGCGCAGGTCAGATCCTCACTGAAGGACTTTAACGCCCTCTGGCGTACCGATTAAGGCAATATCGGCACCGCGCGCCGCAAACAGCCCGACAGTGACCACGCCAGGCAGTGCATTTATCGCCTTTTCCAGCGCGACGGCATCCATAATCTGAAGATTATGCACGTCGAGAATATCGTTACCGTTATCAGTCAGGACATGCTGACGGTATTCCGGCAGCCCACCCAGCTTGACCAGTTCACGCGCCACATAGCTACGCGCCATCGGGATGACCTCAACCGGCAGTGGAAAATGACCCAATACGTCCACCTGTTTGGAACTGTCAGCGATGCAGATGAATTTTTCGGCCACGGCGGCAATAATTTTTTCACGCGTAAGCGCAGCACCGCCGCCTTTGATCATCTGAAGGGAGGCATTAATTTCATCAGCGCCGTCGACATAAACCGACAGGGAGTCAACCTCGTTCAGATCGAAAACCGGTATTCCCAGCGCCTTTAATAACGCGGTAGAGGCATCGGAGCTGGATACGGCTCCTTCAATCTGGTGCCTGACAGACCCCAGCGCATCGATAAAATGAGCGGCGGTAGACCCCGTACCTACGCCAACAATCGTTCCCGGCTGTACGTATTTCAGTGCGGCCCAGCCGACCGCCTTTTTCAGTTCATCCTGCGTCATAATATGTTTAGAATCCGTACTGATACTGTGTGCGCGTAGTATAAAACAACCCTTGCAGAAAACAGCGCATTTGTTGTCAGTCTGGAAGACAGCCCACAAACAAGCGGAGGGTTAAGCACGTTATTGCGCAGGGAAAGCGAGAAAAAATGTGGCATAGTGCTGATTCCTCACCTGAAAGAGATCAAACGAACAATGAAACGCCCGGATTATCGTACGCTTCAGGCGCTGGATGCAGTCATTCGCGAGCGCGGTTTTGAGCGTGCAGCACAGAAACTTTGTATTACCCAGTCCGCCGTTTCCCAGCGTATCAAGCAGCTGGAAAACATGTTTGGTCAGCCGCTGCTGGTACGTACCGTGCCGCCGCGACCCACAGAACAGGGACAGAAGCTGCTGGCGCTGCTTCATCAGGTTGAGCTGCTGGAAGAGGAGTGGCTGGGTGATGAAAACGGCGGTACCACCCCGCTTCTGCTGTCGCTGGCGGTCAACGCCGACAGTCTTGCAACCTGGCTTTTACCTGCGTTAAAAACGGTATTAACCGACTCTCCGGTTCGCCTGAATCTACAGGTGGAAGATGAGAGCCGCACTCAGGAAAGGCTGCGTCGTGGTGAGGTGGTTGGCGCGGTCAGTATTCAGCCGCAGCCCCTGCCCAGCTGCCTGATTGACCAGCTTGGCGCGCTCGATTATCTGTTCGTGGGTTCTAAAGACTTCGCTGCCCGTTATTTCCCTAACGGCGTGACGCGATCGGCCCTGCTGAAAGCCCCAGCCGTGGCGTTTGATCATCTGGACGATATGCATCAGGCTTTTTTACAGCAAAACTTTGATCTGTCACCCGGTAGCGTCCCCTGCCACATCGTGAACTCTTCAGAGGCCTTTGTTCAGCTTGCCCGTCAGGGAACCACCTGCTGCATGATCCCTCATCTGCAAATAGAGCGTGAGCTGGCCGAGGGGGAGCTGATTGACCTGACGCCCGGACTGTTTCAGCGTCGGATGCTCTACTGGCACCGTTTCGCCCCGGAAAGCCGCCTGATGCGCAAGGTAACGGACGCGCTGATATCCCATGGTCATCGGGTATTGCGTCAGAGCGAATAACGAAAAGCCGCGCCAATGCGACCCCACAGGGGACGCGTCGGCGCGGCTGAAACGACCGGTGGAGTAGAGCTCTCCCCTGGGTTCAGGGGGTCCGCTGCAGCTCAAATACCACGTCAACCTGATCGTCAAAGTGAATCGTCTGCTGTTCGTAGGTCTGCTCCGCCGAAGTCATGGGTGCCGCACTGGCTGCTTTAAACATGCGGGCCATCGGCATGGGCTGATAGTTGGCAACGTGATAACGAATGCTGTAAACCGGCCCCAGCTTAGCGTTAAAGCCCTGAGCCAGCGCGCCAGCCTGCTGCGTGGCATTTTCAATGGCCGCCTGACGCGCCTTATCACGATAGGTCTCCGGATTTGCCACGCCCAGGTCTACGGATCGAATCTCCGTCAGGCCCGCTTTAAGGGCACCGTCAAGCAGTGCATTAAGTTTATCCAGCTGACGCAGCGTGACCTGCACCTGACGTACGGCGCGATACCCTTTCAGTACCGATTTACCGTCTTTCAGATAATCATACTCTGGCTGGGTACGCAGGTTAGCCGCGTTGATGTCCTTCTTATCAATGCCTTTTTTCTGCAGGAAATCAAAATATTGCGCAACACGTTCGTCAGCCTGTTTTTTAGCGTCTGCTGCGTCTTTTGACGAAACGTTCACTTCGATGGCCAGCGTGGCAATATCGGGGGTGGCGTCAATGCTGGACTGGCCAGAGGTCACGACGTGCGGGCCGTTTGGCAATTCATCTGCCAGCGCAGTAAGGGGAATAGTACCTAATCCAATAATGGCGGCCAGCGCCAATTTAGTAAGCTTCACCATGTTCCTCCGTGGGGGCTATTCAGTCAGCCTGCCGATAACCGGCAGGCTAAGGTAATTATGCGGTTAACATGCAACAGCCTTATTTTAGCTGCTTTTGTCGAACCAGACTTTGACGTCAATTCCAGCCGTTAGTTCAAGGTCGGGGAGAAGGCCAGCAACTGAAGGCTCAGGCGATAAGGCTTTGTTATCCGCCACCTAATGCCTGCTGTGCCAGCTTGAGGGCAATAATCCACATCACCAGACCCACAAGAAGGTTAATGATGCGCTGCGCTCCAGGCGTACTTAGCCGTGGTGAGAGCCAGCTTGCCAGTAGCGCCAGCCCAAAAAACCAGACGGTTGAGGCCATGACCGCTCCCAGGACAAACCAGCTGCGCGCAGCGGGCGCCAGCTGACCTCCCAGGCTGCCTAACATCACAAAGGTGTCGATATAGACATGCGGATTTAGCCAGGTGACGGCAATCATCGTACTGATGATGCGCCAGCGCCCCTGCTTTGCGGGCATAGCCTGGACAGAGTCCATCGCCCCACTCAGGGCGCTGCGTAGTGCACCCCAGCCATACCACAGCAGGAAAAGTACGCCGCCCCACGTGACCAGGCTGAGCAGCAGAGTGGATTGTGACAGGAGCGCGCTACCGCCAAATACGCCACCACAGATAAGAATAATATCGCTGAGCGTACAAAGCCCGGCCACCATCAATGGATAGTGGCGACGTACGCCCTGTTGTAATACAAAGGCGTTTTGTGGCCCCAGCGGCAGGATCAAGGCAGCGCCGAGCACCATACCCTGAAAGAAGGCAGCGATCATCCGTAACACCTCAAAGGTACAAAGTGAGGCGAGTGTATCCATCCGGAGTGAGTCGTTGAAATTTAAAATTCTAATTGTTTATTAGTCAGGCTAATAACAAGAGGGAAAGTAAAGGCGGAATGTGCTGGACAACGGCAGGGCCGTCATTCAGGTTTCCGCCTTCGTATTGACCGCTTATCAGGCCCCGGAAGGGCTGCTGACTGGCGCAGAGAGCTCAGCCTCAGGCGCGTTAGCCTGATGCAGGTGAACATCCATCTGCGGATAAGGAATACCAATGCCGTTCGCATCCAGCGTACGCTTAAAGTTCTTCATCAGATCCCAGTAGACGTTCTGCAGGTCACCTGCACTGCTCCAGCAGCGCACCACGAAGTTAAGCGAGGAAGCAGCCAGTTCGTTGAGACCAATCTGCACGCCCATATCCTGCAGCACGCGGCTGTCGGCATCAACCACCTCACGCAGCAGCGCAATGACTTTATCCACGTCCGCGTCGTAGGCTACCCCGATGATAAATTCGTTGCGGCGGTTGGGTTCACGGGAGTAGTTAACGATATTACCGGCAATAATTTTACCGTTTGGCACCACGACAACTTTACCATCACTTGTTTTCAGCGTGGTGGAGAAAATCTGTACGCTCTGTACCGTACCCATCACGCCGATATCAATAAATTCGCCGGTGCGGAACGGACGGAAGGTTACCAGCAGCACGCCAGCCGCCAGGTTTGACAGCGATCCCTGAAGCGCCAGACCGACGGCCAGACCTGCGGCACCCAGCACGGCAATGACCGAAGCGGTTTGTACGCCGACCCTTCCCAGCGCCGCAATCAGCGTAAAGGCAATAATGGCGTAACGTATCAGCGCGGAGAGAAAGTCTGCTACGGTGGCATCAATATGTCGGGCGCGCAGAACTTTGTTCAGGGTTCTGGAGATGACGCGGGCAACGATCATCCCGATAAAGATAATCGCAAGAGCGGCGACAATATTGACCGCATAGCTTAGCAGCAGCGCCTGGTTTCGTACCAGCCATCCTCCGGCATGATTGATACCATCGACTACATTCAGATCTTCCATTCGACTATCCTGTTGTTGTTCGCAGCGGCTTTAGCCGCCATCCACAGCCAGTTGTCACTGACATTCCAGAGATTAAGGGTAATCAAAAAAGTCGTCAGATGCCAAATAAGTCGTGATAGAGCAGCTTGATTCCCCCGGCGCGGCAGTTCCCGGATTAAAAATCCGCCAAAAAAAACGGAGGACCTCGTGAGAGATCCTCCGCTACGTTTGAGCGACCAGTTACAGTCAGCTTATAACTTACAGTACGTCTACCGCGTTCAGTTCTTTAAAGGCCTGCTCCAGACGCACAATCATTGAAGACTGTGCGGCACGCAGCCATACGCGCGGATCGTAGTACTTTTTGTTCGGCTTATCTGCGCCTTCAGGATTACCCAGCTGCGCCTGCAGGTAACCTTCGTTCTTTTTGTAATACTGCAGGATACCGTCCCAGTTTGCCCACTGAGTATCGGTATCAATATTCATTTTGATCACGCCGTAGCCGATAGACTCCTGAATCTCTGCGGCAGAAGAACCGGATCCACCGTGGAAAACAAAATCCAGAGAGTTGTGCGGCAGGTTATGTTTTTTGCTCACATAGTCCTGAGAATCACGCAGGATAGGTGGAGTCAGCTTCACATTACCCGGCTTGTAGACGCCGTGAACGTTACCAAATGAAGCCGCGATGGTGAAACGCGGGCTGATAGCGTTAAGTTTTTCGTAAGCGTAATCAACGTCTTCTGGCTGAGTGTAAAGTGCTGATGCGTCCATATGGCTGTTATCTACGCCATCTTCTTCACCGCCGGTACAGCCCAGTTCGATTTCCAGCGTCATGTTCAGTTTGGACATACGCTTCAGGTAACCGCTACAGATTTCAATGTTTTCTTCCAGAGACTCTTCTGACAGATCAATCATGTGGGAAGAGAACAGTGGCTTACCGGTTTTTTCAAAGTGCGCTTCGCCCGCGTCCAGCAGACCATCGATCCACGGCAGCAGTTTCTTGGCGCAGTGGTCAGTATGCAGAATAACCGGCACACCGTAGTGTTCAGCCATCTGGTGAACGTGATGCGCGCCGGAGATAGCGCCCAGGATAGCCGCCGCCTGTGGCTTATCGGACTTGAGTCCTTTACCCGCAATAAATGCGGCGCCGCCGTTAGAGAACTGAATAATGACCGGTGCTTTTACTTTTGCAGCGGTTTCCAGCACGGCGTTGATGGAGTCAGTGCCTACGCAGTTTACTGCCGGGAGAGCGAATTTGTTTTCTTTCGCCACTTTGAAAATTTTCTGTACGTCGTCACCGGTGACAACGCCTGGTTTTACGAAATCAAAAATTTTAGACATGTTCTTGTGTCCTGTTTCGTCGGTCGTATGAAAAGATAATGAACCTGCCAGGCAGGCAAATCATTCTGGCGGGAGGCAAGCCCCCGCCCCAGAGGTTACTGTTTCGCACGCTCTTCAAGCATGGCAACCGCCGGCAGTTTTTTACCTTCCACGAACTCAAGGAAAGCACCGCCACCGGTAGAGATATAGGAGATTTTATCTTCGATGCCAAAGAGATCGATGGCCGCCAGCGTATCACCGCCACCCGCGATAGAGAATGCATCGCTCTCTGCGATTGCCCGGGCAACGATTTCCGTACCTTTACGGAAGTTAGGGAACTCAAAGACGCCAACCGGGCCGTTCCACAGAATAGTTTTGGCCTCTTTCAATAGTTTAGCCATGGCTTCGGCAGTTTCGTCACCGAAGTCCATGATCTCTTCATCGTCCTGCACTTCGCTTACTTTCTTCACGGTCGAAGGCGCAGTTTCAGAGAATTCCGTGCCGACGCGGGAGTCAGTTGGGACCGGGATTTTAAACTCGTCACGCAGTTTTTTGGCCGCGTCCACAAAGTCTGGCTCGTAAAGCGATTTACCCACGTTGTTATCAATCGCGACGAAAGTGTTGGCAATACCGCCGCCTACAATGACCGTGTCGGCAATTTTCACCAGGGAGTTCAGCACGTCGAATTTAGTGGAGACTTTAGAACCACCGACCACGGCAACCATGGGGCGGGCCGGATGCAGCAGAGCTTTGCCCAGCGCGTCCAGTTCGTTAGCCAGCAGCGGGCCTGCACAGGCCACGGGGGCGAACTTGCCAACGCCGTGGGTAGAGGCCTGCGCACGGTGTGCCGTACCAAAGGCGTCCATAACATACACGTCGCAAAGGGCTGCGTATTTCTTAGCCAGCGCTTCGTCGTCTTTCTTCTCGCCCTTGTTGAAGCGCACGTTTTCCAGCACGACCAGCTCACCTTCAGCAATGTCGACGCCGTCGAGGTAATCTTTCGCCAGACGAACAGGAGAAGAAATCTTATCTTTCAGGTAATTAACCACCGGCAGCAGGGAGAACTCTTCGTTATATTCACCTTCGACAGGGCGGCCAAGGTGGGAGGTGACCATTACTTTAGCGCCCTGCTTAAGTGCTGCTTCGATAGTTGGCAGTGAGGCACGAATACGCGCATCAGACGTTACTTTGCCCTCTTTTACCGGCACGTTTAAGTCAGAACGAATTAATACACGCTTACCAGCAAGATCCAGATCGCTCATCTTGATTACAGACATGGTGAATCCTCTCGTTGATTCTCTAAGTTTTTACAGGCGCAGAGCGCCCTGGCTGAAACCGCTTGCGACCATCGCTAACGTCGTGTCGAGCATTCGGTTAGCGAAGCCCCATTCGTTATCGCACCAGACCAGCGTTTTGATCAGGCGCTGACCGCTCACCCGGGTCTGGGTGCCGTCTACAATGGCACTGTGCGGATCGTGGTTAAAATCTATGGAAACTAACGGTAATTCCGTATAGTCAACTATACCACTAAACGCCCCCTCTGACGCATTTCGCAGCAGCGTGTTCACCTCCAGCGCACTGACGGCATCACGCACGGTGACGCTTAAATCAATCGCCGTGACGTTGATGGTAGGCACCCGTACGGCGATGGCTTCAAAGCGGTCATTAAATTTCGGAAAAATTCGGGTAATGCCCGCCGCCAGCCGCGTATCAACCGGGATGATAGACTGGCTGGCCGCGCGGGTGCGCCGCAAATCCGTATGGTAGGCGTCGATAACCTGCTGATCGTGCATCGCTGAGTGAATGGTGGTGACGGTCCCCCACTCAATGCCGAATGCGTCATCCAGCAGCTTGATTATTGGGATAATACAGTTGGTGGTACAGGAGGCATTTGAGACGATTCTGTGTTCGGGCCGCAGGGCTTTTTCGTTGACGCCGTATACGACGGTGGCATCCAGATCGTGGTCCCCCGGATGGGAAAACAGCACTTTTTTCGCCCCCGCTTTCAGATGCGCTTCGCCATCTGCCCGGCTGCCGTATACGCCGGTACAGTCCAGCACCACGTCAACATTCAGCTCCTGCCAGGGTAAATTTTCGATTTCCTCGCAGTGCAAAATACGGAGGGTATCGTCACCCACCCACAGCAGATCGCGCTCCTGGCGCACATCCCAGGCAAAGCGCCCATGGCTGGTATCATACTTCAGCAAATGGGCCATTCCTGCGGAGTCGGCCAGCTCGTTGATCGCCACCACGGTCATTTCAGCACGACGACCGGTTTCATAGAGCGCACGAAGTACGTTGCGCCCAATGCGACCAAAACCGTTTATGGCAATACGAATTGTCATCTCACTCCCGCATCAGAAATCAGTGCAAAACCGGACCGTTAGCCTGAGCCAGTCAGTTAGGTTTGTACAGAAATTATTACCACCTGACCTCGCCCTGAACGTGGGTAAACAGCCACGTTAACGTCAACTGAAACGGTTCAGCCAGAATAAAGAGTGCGGAGAATAATTGGAATGAGTTAGATCAATCACGACGCAGAAATTCTGACAGAGATCACATTCGCTAAATGAAGTGCGTGAATAAATACGCGATTGCAACGACCTCAAGTAGACTGTCATCCCCCAGCGCGTATTTTGGCTTAGCCAAACGGGCTGGGGGATAAACATCAGGGAAGAGGCTGTACCGCTTTCGCATCCAGGAAGGACGCGTCAAATATCGTCACCGCAACCGGCGATAGTCTGGTCATACCCCTCCTTATCTCCACACTTTTCCGCTGGTACAGACAAGCTACATGATGAATTACAACCTACTTTGGTATATCTGGTTAATCTGGGCGTCCGAACTGCTGATTTACAGGGGCGACCATGTTATCCCGTTGTCACGCTGGCAATACTATAGCGGGGCATTAGTTATCCTCTATGCAGCCCTTAACTTCCTGTCTGAAAAAGCCGCTTTCACCAAAGGAATGACAATGTTTAAACGTAAACCCACGCCAGAACACACCGCGAAAGCGCATGAAAACGTCCACGAGACGCCTGAGGCCGTTACGGCGCCCGATGCAGGTGCTACCTACATTCATGAGGGCTGTACGCTTTCAGGGGAGATCCACGCCGCCAGTGACGTCAGGATAAACGGCACCTTTGAAGGCAAGATTTACGCTGAAAAGACGGTATTCATTTTGTCAAAAGCGAAGGTTAACGGCGAGATCGCGGCAAATCGTATTGAGATTAGCGGGTCGCTAACCGGACGCTGTGTTAGCCGTGAGCTGGTCATTAATGCCAGCGGCTTTATGGAAGGCACCGTTGAGTGCGCGCCACTCTCCGTCAGCCAGCAGGGCTGCTTCCACGGCACGTCGAAACCTCTGGCGCAGGAGAAAGAGAGCATCAAGACCGGGAAAGTAAAATCTGGGGGCGAGGCCCCATTGCAGGCGGCAACGGAGGGTAAACTGAACGATAAAGCGCCTGCGGTGTAACTACCCACAGGCGCTATACGGAGCGGTTGCCGCACAATTGGACGGCTCAGTCTCTGCGAGGTCGCCCGGTTACCGGGCGACCTCAGTTGACTACAGCAGCGCTTTTGCTTTCGCGACAACGTTGTCAACGGTGAAACCAAACATCTCGAAAAGCTTATCGGCTGGCGCTGACTCACCGAAGGTCGTCATGCCCACGATTGCGCCATTCAGACCGGTATATTTAAACCAGTAGTCAGCGATACCGGCTTCAATTGCCACGCGCGCGCTAACCGCTTTAGGCAGCACGGACTCACGATAGGCCTCATCCTGCTTGTCAAACGCATCGGTAGACGGCATGGAGACAACGCGAACCCTGCGCCCTTCGGCGGTCAGCCGATCGTATGCGCCCACCGCCAGCTCCACTTCGGAACCGGTAGCGATCAGAATCAGCTCGGGCTGGCCTTCACACTCTTTCAGCACGTAAGCACCGCGCGCCACGTTAGCCAGCTGCTCGGCATTACGATCCTGCTGCGCCAGATTCTGGCGGGAGAATATCAGTGCCGTAGGGCCATCCTGACGCTCAATGGCATATTTCCAGGCGACCGCGGATTCCACCTGGTCGCAGGGACGCCACAGGCTCATATTCGGCGTCACGCGCAGGCTGGCCATCTGCTCAACCGGCTGATGCGTCGGACCATCTTCTCCCAGACCGATAGAGTCATGGGTATAAACCAGCACCTGACGGATCTTCATCAGCGCCGCCATACGCGCCGCATTACGCGCATACTCCACGAACATCAGGAAGGTGGCGGTGTAAGGCAGGAAACCACCGTGCAGCGTAATGCCGTTCGCAATGGCGGTCATGCCGAACTCGCGTACGCCGTAGTGGATGTAGTTGCCGGCTGCATCTTCATTGAGGGGCTTAGAACCCGACCACATCGTCAGATTGCTGGGAGCCAGATCGGCAGATCCTCCCAGGTACTCCGGCAGCAGTTTACCGAATGCCTCCAGCGTATTCTGTGAAGCTTTACGGCTGGCGATTTTTGCCGGGTTAGCCTGAAGCTTCTCAATAAAGGCCTGCGATTCACGCTGCCAGTTGTCCGGCAGTTCGTTACTCATGCGGCGTTTAAATTCGGCCGCCAGCTCAGGATGCGCCTTCGCATAGGCGGCAAACTGCTCGTTCCAGGAGGCCTCTTTAGCCTGACCGGCTTCGCGGGCATCCCAGTGCGCATAGATTTCAGTTGGGATAACAAAAGGCGCATGTTCCCAACCCAGCTGTTTACGGGTCAGTGCAACTTCAGCATCACCCAGCGCTGCGCCGTGTGAGTCATGCGTGCCGGCTTTATTCGGTGAGCCAAAGCCAATTACCGTTTTGCACATCAGCAGTGAAGGCTTATCGCTGACCGCTTTCGCTTCTTCGATGGCTTTTTTGATCGCATCCGCATCGTGACCATCCACGCCGCGCACGACGTGCCAGCCATAGGCTTCAAAGCGCTTCGCGGTATCGTCGGTGAACCAGCCATCAATATGACCGTCAATGGAGATGCCGTTGTCATCATAAAACGCAACCAGCTTGCCGAGCTTCAGCGTACCCGCCAGTGAGCAGACCTCGTGTGAGATGCCTTCCATCATGCAGCCATCGCCCATAAACACCCAGGTGTTATGGTCCACTACCTCATGGCCCGGACGGTTAAACTGCGCCGCGAGGGTGCGTTCAGCAATCGCCATACCTACCGCATTCGCCACGCCCTGCCCCAGTGGGCCGGTGGTGGTTTCGACGCCCGCCGTGTAGCCAAACTCAGGATGTCCCGGCGTTTTAGAATGCAGCTGACGGAAGTTTGCCAGCTCATCAATCGGAAGATCGTACCCGGTGAGGTGCAGCAGGCTATAAATCAGCATGGAGCCGTGACCGTTTGACAGCACGAAGCGGTCGCGATCGGCCCACTGCGGGTTGGTCGGGTTGTGGTTCATAAAGTCGCGCCACAGAACCTCGGCAATATCTGCCATGCCCATAGGTGCACCGGGGTGGCCGGAATTGGCTTTCTGAACTGCATCCATACTCAATGCGCGAATGGCGTTGGCAAGCTCTTTACGAGAAGACATGTTCTACTCCAGGTCGGATTAAACGCTTCGCCGTCCTTAACCTATTTTATTCAATGAGTTATCAGGCAAAGTTGTAAAAGTCGACCCACAATGTACATGAAGATCCCATCGTCTGTACATGGCGTAACGTGCAATATAACCGGTATTCCCTTGCATTTTTCTTCCTGTGAACTATGCATTAGCGCGGAACACGTTTATAACGCCCTGTGACAGATTCGCTTTCCTTTCCTGTCCTTATGGCAGGTTTTTACCCTTAATCTCTTGTTACTCAATGGATATACCCAATGAAATTACGTTCTGCTCTGGTGGCATTTGCCGTCGCCAATGCACTTTCCGGCTGTGCCAATATCGACAGCAACGCCCTGATGCAGTCCGGTGCACAGGCATTTCAGGCTGCGACCCTGACTAATGACCAGGTGAAAGCCCTCAGCGTTAAGTCCTGTGAACAGATGGATAAAGAGGCGCAGATTGCGCCAGCGGATAGCCCTTATACGCAGCGGCTGAACAAAATCGCGGCGGCGCTGGGCGATAATATCAACGGCACGCCAGCAGACTATAAGGTCTATATCACGAAGGACGTTAACGCCTGGGCCATGGCTAATGGCTGCATTCGCGTTTACAGCGGACTGATGGATTTGATGACCGATAACGAAGTCGAAGGCGTGCTGGGGCATGAGATGGGCCACGTTGCTTTAGGGCACACCCGTAAAGCTATGCAGGTTGCCTGGAGCACCACCGCAGCACGGACGGCGGCGGGTGCCGCGGGCGGCATTGCTGGCTCGCTGTCGCAATCTCAGCTAGGCGACCTGGGGGAAAAACTGGTCAATGCACAGTTTTCACAAACGCAGGAGTCACAGGCGGATGACTACTCATATGACCTGCTGAAGAAGCGCGGTATCGACCCGCAGGGGCTGGTCACCAGCTTCGACAAGCTGGCGACGCTGGAGGGCAGTCATCAGAGCACAATGTTTGACTCCCACCCGGCCTCAGCAGCCCGTGCGCAGCATATTAAGGAACGCATCGTGTCCGGTAAATAAACGCTGAACGAAAAAAAGGGCCTGACGCAGTCATGCGCCAGGCCCTTTTTTAGCACTCTGACGGTCAGACGCCTTTGTTGACGGCCTGAACGTGCAGCATATCCAGCGCCAGCGTGGCGGCGGCCAGCGAGGTCAGATCGGACTGATCGTAGCCCGGCGCTACCTCGACCAGATCCATCCCGACAATGTTCAGCCCCTGCAGGCCGCGCACCAGCTTAGTGGCCTTATCGGTCGTCAGCCCACCGATCACCGGCGTGCCGGTACCGGGTGCATGGGCAGGATCCAGACAGTCGATATCGAAGGTCAGATAGACCGGCATGTCGCCCACAATCTGCTTCACCTGGGCGATGATATCGTCCACGCTGCGCTCATTAACCTGCGCGGCATCCAGCACGTTGAAGCCGAGAGCGTCATCAAATTCGGTGCGAATACCAATCTGTACCGAACGCGCAGGGTCGATAAGCCCTTCTTTCGGCGCGTGATGGAACATCGTGCCGTGATCGAACGTCGGGCCGTTAGAGTAGGTATCGGTGTGCGCATCGAAATGCACCAGCGCCATCTTACCAAAATGCTTAGCATGGGCGCGCAGCAGCGGCAGCGTCACATAGTGATCGCCACCAAAGGTCAGCATGCGCTTGCCGCTTTCCAGCAATCTTTCCGCGTGCGCCTGGAGTTTGTCACTCAGATCCTGAGAATCACCAAACGCGTAGACCAGATCGCCACAGTCGATCACCTTCAGATGCTGGCGCAGATCAAACTTCCACGGCCAGCGGCACCCTTCCCACGCCAGGTTGGTGGAGATCTGGCGGATGGCACCCGGGCCTAAACGGCTCCCGGGACGGCCAGAGGTCGCCGCATCGAAAGGAATACCGGTAATTACCCATTCAGCATCGCTATCCCAGGGCTGAAAATTAACCGGAAAACGCATAAACCCGAAGGCGTTAGACACCAGCGAGTTGTCGTACTGGTGGCCCAGCGTGTTATTCATACTCTGTCCTTTTACTATCAAACCGCGCGAGGGGAAAACTATTCGTCTTCCAGATAGGTGTAGCCATACAGACCTGCTTCAAACTCGGCGATAAACTGCGCGCGCAGCTCCTCATCCAGGTCGCTCTCTTTAATCTGTTTACGGAAATGCGTCAGCAGCTCCTGCGGATCAAGCTGAACGTACTCCAGCATGTCCGCCACGGTGTCCCCTTCGTCGGAGAGCTGAACTTCCACGCTGCCGTCCGCAAAGGCGAAAACGTCTACCGCTTCTGTATCACCAAACAGGTTATGCATATTCCCCAGGATTTCCTGGTAAGCACCCACCATAAAGAAGCCCAGCATCGGGGGATTATTTACGTCGTACTCCGGCATCGGCATGGTAGTGGCTATCCCGTCGCCATCGACATAGTGATCGATAGTGCCGTCCGAATCACAGGTGATATCCAGCAGCACCGCACGGCGCTCCGGCGACTTGTTCAGCCCTTCCAGCGGCAGAACCGGGAACAGCTGGTCAATACCCCACGCGTCCGGCATTGACTGGAACAGCGAGAAGTTGACGTAAATTTTATCCGCCATGCGCTCCTGGAGTTCGTCGATAATCGGACGGTGCGCGCGGTTGCTGGGATCAAGATGCTGCTGAATATAGTTGCAGATACTCAGGTAGAGCTGTTCTGCCCAGGCGCGCTGGTTCAGACTGTAGGTCCCCTGCGAATAGCCGGTATGGATATCGAACAGATCCATCTGGCTGTCGTGCAGCCATTCACGCAGCGAGCGGCGGTTGCTCGGCTCGTGCATCTCCTGCCAGGTATCCCACATGCTGACGATGGGACGCGGCGAATCGTCTGAAGGTGCCTGCGGCGTACTGAACTCATTACGCTCCACGCCGATGATGTTAGACACCAGCACGGTATGGTGCGCGGTCACCGCACGGCCTGACTCGGTGATCACCGTCGGATGCGGCAGATTATGCTCTTCACAGGCATCGCCGATCGCCCAGATCACGTTGTTAGCGTATTCGTTCAGGCCATAGTTTACCGAGCAGTCGGACTGCGAACGGGTACCTTCATAATCGACGCCCAGACCGCCGCCAACGTCGAAACATGAGATGTTAACGCCCAGCTTCGCCAGCTCAACGTAGAAGCGCGCAGATTCGCGTACGCCGGTCGCGATATCACGAATGTTCGCCATCTGCGAACCCAGGTGGAAGTGCAGCAGCTGCAGGCTCTCAAGACGCCCCGCCTCGCGCATGATATCAACCAGCTTCAGAACCTGAGTCGCGGAAAGGCCGAATTTAGACTTTTCGCCACCGCTTGACTGCCATTTGCCGGAGCCCTGAGAGGCCAGTCGGGCGCGAATGCCAAGACGCGGCGTGACGCTAAGGCGTTCTGCCTCTTCCAGCACCAGCTTCACTTCGGTCATTTTCTCAAGGACCAGATAGACCTTATGGCCCATCTTTTCCCCGATCAGGGCCAGGCGGATATACTCGCGATCCTTATAGCCATTACAGACGATGACCGAACGGGTCATCCCGGCGTGGGCCAGAACCGCCATCAGCTCGGCCTTTGAACCCGCTTCCAGCCCCAGCGGCTCGCCGGAGTTGATCAGGGATTCAATCACGCGTTTGTGCTGGTTAACTTTGATCGGGTAAACGAGGAAGTAGTCGCCGCGGTAGCCGTAGGATTCACGGGCACGCTTAAACGCCGCATTAATAGAACGCAGGCGGTGTTGCAGAATTTGGGGGAAACAGAACAGGGCAGGAAGACGCTGACCATCGGCCTCGCGCTCTTTAACCAGTTTCGCCAGATCAACGCGCGCTTCCGGCACGTCTGGATCGGGGCAAACGCTGATATGACCCAGTTCGTTCACGTCATAGTAGTTATTGCCCCACCAGGCAATATTATAGGTGCGCAGCATCTTGCTGGCATCCTGATCGCTCATGGCCACCTCCTGCATTGAGCGGAGTACACCCTGTTCGCCTGCTGACGAACCCTTGATTGTCTTGATGTCGTCAGACATTGCGAGCCTCAAATTGGTAAAATGCGGAACAGTTAACCACTATCGCAGGGAAAGCCCGCGACAACAACCCATCGACCAGCGGGAAATTCAGCATAAAATGCTGCGGCATCGCACCTGTCGGTTTCTGAAGTATAACATCAAACACGTAACGGCCTCCGTCAGGAGTCAGACAGTCAAAAGCGAAAATCTCTCAGGGGGAACTGAGAGTACCGGGTTACCACCCGTGAACATATCAGCCTGCACGCGCTGGAAAGACGATGGCCTGCGTGCAGACAATGGATAATGCATGCCTGAAAAGGCCGTAAAGGAGGGATAAGTCCGCCAATCCTTTCTGTAAGGCTTAAAGCAGCGGCGTTTTATACAGCCGGACCCGGTGAAATGCAAAATCTAAAAGTGCGAAATGCCCGTTCGGTCAGCAATTTCTGCTATTTTCACTCTCGATGAAATTTGATTTCATGAAAAAACGCTGGCAATCCGCTTAACGAGTAACCTAAAATAGCCGTCCAGATGTTAATCCATCCATACCGGTTAACTTCTAAGCGTCTTAGAACCTATGTACTGCTCACGGCTTTGCCTGAGGGGGCGCTGAGCACAAGGCCCGTTTGATATTGCAGACTGGTACCCACTCTTTCGCGCTATGCAGTCGATTCCAACCCGTATTAGTAAGGTAAAGAATAAAATGGCTAAACACCTTTTTACATCCGAGTCCGTATCAGAAGGACATCCCGACAAAATTGCCGACCAGATTTCTGATGCCGTGCTCGATGCTATTCTCACACAGGATCCTAAGGCGCGCGTAGCCTGTGAAACCTATGTAAAAACTGGCATGGTGCTGGTCGGTGGTGAAATCACTACCTCGGCATGGGTCGATATCGAAGAGATCACCCGTAATACCGTGCGTGAAATCGGCTATGTCCATTCCGATATGGGCTTTGATGCCAACTCCTGTGCCGTATTGAACGCCATTGGCAAGCAGTCTCCTGATATCAATCAGGGTGTGGATCGTGCCGATCCGCTGGAGCAGGGTGCGGGTGACCAGGGCCTGATGTTTGGCTACGCCACTAACGAAACCGACGTCCTGATGCCTGCGCCAGTGACCTATGCGCACCGTCTGGTTCAGCGCCAGTCAGAAGTCCGTAAAAACGGCACCCTGCCCTGGCTGCGCCCTGATGCTAAAAGCCAGATCACCTTCCAGTATGACGATGGAAAAATCGTTGGTATTGATGCGGTAGTGCTTTCTACTCAGCACAGCGAAGATATCTCCCTGAAGGATCTGCAGGAAGCGGTGATGGAAGAGATCATCAAGCCGGTTCTGCCAGCAGAGTGGATCAACCCCAGCACCAAATACCACATTAACCCAACGGGCCGTTTCGTTATCGGTGGGCCTATGGGCGACTGTGGCCTGACCGGCCGTAAAATTATCGTGGATACCTACGGCGGCATGGCGCGTCACGGCGGCGGTGCTTTCTCCGGTAAAGATCCTTCTAAAGTGGACCGTTCAGCAGCCTATGCCGCGCGTTATGTGGCAAAAAACATCGTTGCTGCGGGTCTGGCTGACCGTTGTGAAATTCAGGTTTCCTATGCCATCGGCGTGGCCGAGCCAACCTCAATCATGGTTGAAACCTTCGGGACTGAAAAGGTGCCTACCGAGCAGCTTACGCTGCTGGTGCGTGAGTTCTTCGATCTGCGCCCTTACGGCCTGATTCAGATGCTGGATCTGCTGCACCCGATGTACCGTGAAACGGCAGCTTACGGCCACTTTGGCCGCGAACATTTCCCATGGGAAAAAACCGATAAGGCAGCTCAGCTGCGTGAGGCCGCGGGTCTTAAATAAGCCCAGTCTCTGCCGGTTAAGGGGCACCCCAGGGTGCCCTTTTTGCTGCCCGCTATCTGGCAGTTTATCGTCGCCTGTCTACACTTCGTTGACGCAGAACGCGGCGAAGTGATAACGATTACATCATGAAACTTGCTGTTTTTTCTAATATTAAGAATTTACTGACCTGACAAATGCTACTGTAATGCGTTATTTTCAGCGCTGTCTGATAGAGGACCATCAGGGAATTAAGTGAAAATATTTAGTGCTATGACTAACTGGTTATAAAGCGTAAGCGCGCATGAACAGGCTACTTTTAACAGAGATCCAGTGTGTAACCGATTACACCATTGTGATCTGTAGCACAGTCTTGCGCACAAAGGTTTTCTAACATTTATAACAACAATATGCGGTACCACTTACATGGAGGCTTTATGCCTGATAATAAAAAACACAGCAGGACCTCAAATAAGGTCATGACCTTATTTGTGTGTTTCCTGGCGGCGCTTGCCGGCCTGCTTTTTGGTCTGGATATCGGCGTTATTGCCGGTGCCTTACCCTTTATTGCGAAAGACTTTAACGTCACTGCCCACCAGCAGGAATGGATTGTCAGTTCAATGATGTTCGGTGCTGCCGTCGGTGCTGTCGGTAGCGGCTGGATGTCTTCACGCCTCGGTCGTAAGAAAAGCCTGATGATTGGCGCAGTGCTTTTCGTTATCGGCTCGCTCTGGTCGGCAATGTCCCCTAACCCGGAGATGCTGATTGTGGCTCGCGTTCTGCTGGGCCTTGCCGTCGGTGTAGCCTCTTATACCGCGCCGCTTTATCTCTCTGAAATTGCGCCAGAGAAGATTCGCGGCAGTATGATCTCTCTCTACCAGCTGATGATTACCATCGGTATTCTGGGTGCCTACCTTTCCGATACCGCCTTTAGCTTCACCGGCGAATGGCGCTGGATGCTGGGTGTGATAACCATCCCCGCTGCGCTGTTACTGGTTGGCGTTTGCTTCCTGCCGAACAGCCCACGCTGGCTGGCGGCGCGTGGCAACTTCCGTGATGCTCAGCGCGTACTTGATCGCCTGCGTGATACCAGCGAGCAGGCTAAGCGTGAGCTGGACGAAATTCGCGAAAGCCTGAAAATCAAACAGTCCGGCTGGAGCCTGTTCAAAGATAACGGTAATTTCCGCCGTGCGGTCTATCTCGGTGTTCTGCTGCAGGTTATGCAGCAGTTCACCGGTATGAACGTTATCATGTACTACGCACCGAAAATTTTTGAAATTGCAGGCTTTACCAATACCACTCAGCAGATGTGGGGCACGGTAATTGTCGGCCTGGTTAACGTGCTGGCAACCTTTATTGCCATCGGTCTGGTTGACCGCTGGGGCCGTAAGCCAACGCTGAAGCTGGGCTTCACGGTGATGGCAGCGGGCATGGGTGTTCTGGGTACGATGCTGCATCTTGGCATTCATTCCTCAGGCGCACAGTACTTTGCCATTGCCATGCTGATGATGTTTATCGTTGGTTTTGCCATGAGCGCGGGTCCGCTGATTTGGGTACTCTGTTCAGAAATCCAGCCGCTGAAAGGCCGCGATTTCGGTATCACCGTGTCTACCGCCACCAACTGGATTGCTAACATGATCGTGGGTGCAACCTTCCTGACTATGCTGAACTCCCTGGGTAACGCGAATACCTTCTGGGTTTACGCCGGTCTGAATGTGGTATTCATCGTCCTGACAATTATCCTTATCCCGGAAACGAAAAACGTTTCGCTTGAGCACATTGAACGTAACCTGTTGAGCGGCAAAAAGCTGCGCGACATCGGTCAGCGTGACTAAGTCTTTCTGGCCGGGGAAACCCGGCCATTAATTGATCTCCCCGCTTTCCCATCGTATTCTCTGCCCTATGAAAACCCTCAGACTTCCCGTTGCCCTTCAGCAGGCGGTAATGCGATCGCTGCGCGAAAAATTACTGCAGGCCAACCAGCACCTTGAACGCAGCTATCCGGAACCGAAAGTGGTTTATCAACAGCGCGGCACAGCTGCCGGGACGGCCTGGCTACAAAGCTGGGAAATCCGGCTCAATCCCGTGCTGCTGATGGAAAACCAGCAGGCGTTCGTCGACGAGGTGGTACCCCATGAGCTTGCCCATCTGCTGGTCTGGAAGTATTTCGGCCGCGTGGCACCGCACGGGAAGGAGTGGAAGTGGATGATGGAAACCGTGCTGGGTATTCCCGCCCGACGTACGCATCAGTTTGAGGTGGAAACCGTACGCAGCCGCTCTTTTCCCTATCGCTGCGGCTGCCAGCAGCACCAGCTTACCGTCCGACGTCATAATCGCGTGCTGCGGGGCCAGAGTGAGTACCGCTGCGTGCGCTGCGGCGATCGCCTGCTTCCCGGCGATTTCCAGCAATCTGAAAATTCCAGTAAATGATGAATAAACAGACAAAAATCCACTAAATTATCGCCGTCAGTTTCCGAATATTCGGGGCATCTGTTACTCTCGCCGCCTTGATTTATTACTGACGTTCTGGAATATGCTTCGCAAAATTATCAGTGTTCTTTCCTGCTGTTTACTCCTTCCGGTTTTCTTCGCTCACGGGCGTGGGCCGGAGAACTATCACCAGAATAGCTTTAGCCAGGCCAAAACCTGGGCCGCCAGGATTAATGCCGATGCGCCCGGCAGCTTCTACTGTGGCTGTAAAATTCAGTGGCAGGGTAAAAAAGGCGTACCCGATCTGGCATCCTGCGGCTATCAGGTGCGTAAAAATGCAAATCGCGCCCATCGTATAGAGTGGGAGCATGTGGTGCCCGCCTGGACCTTCGGCCATCAGCGGCAGTGCTGGCAGCAGGGCGGCAGAAAACAGTGCGCAAAAGATGCGGGCTACCGACAGATAGAGACGGACCTGCATAATCTGCAGCCAGCGATTGGTGAAGTGAACGGCGATCGCGGTAATTTTATGTACAGTCAGTGGAACGGCAGCGAGCGCCAGTATGGCCAGTGTGAAATGAAAATCGACTTCAAAAACAAGCAGGCCGAGCCGCCAGCCCGCGCACGGGGCGCAATCGCCCGCACCTGGTTTTATATGCGCGATCGCTATAAATTAGCCATGTCCTCGCAGCAGACCCAGCTGATGACGGTGTGGGACAAGCAGTATCCGGTTACGGCCTGGGAGTGTGAGCGCGACAACCGCATCGCCCGCGTGCAGGGAAACCACAATCCTTATGTACAGCAGGCTTGCCAGCGGTAAAATCACTGACCTAAACTAGAGCTCTTTTGGCCGCACCCCATGCGGCCAGTAACCATTAAGCAGGACTTCCATGCGCATACCCCGCATCTTTCATCCCGAAGCGATAACGCCGGGCAGCGAAGTGGCTCTCAGCGACGAGGCCGCTAACCATGTTGGCCGGGTATTAAGAATGACGGTCGGCCAGACCCTTGAACTCTTTGATGGCAATAATCTGACTTTTCAGGCAGAAATCGTGCACGCCGATAAAAAAAGCGTACGGGTTCGCGCTGGCGAAAGTCGTGAAGATAGCCGTGAATCCCCGCTCTACCTGCATCTTGGGCAGGTTATGTCACGCGGCGAGAAGATGGAGTTTACCATTCAGAAAGCCGTCGAGCTGGGGGTAAATACCATTACCCCCTTGTTTTCTGAACGCTGTGGCGTAAAGCTGGATGCGGAAAGGCTGGCGAAGAAAATTCAGCAGTGGCAAAAAATTGTCATTGCGGCCTGCGAGCAGTGCGGCAGAAATAGTGTGCCAGAGGTCCGGGAAGCGATGACGCTTGCGGCCTGGTGCGCCGAGCAGGACGACGGCCTGAAGCTTAACCTTCATCCACGCGCCAGCCAGAGTATTAATACGCTGCCGCTGCCCGTTGAGCGCATCCGCCTGCTGATTGGCCCCGAAGGCGGCCTTTCCTCCGACGAAATAAGTATGACCTCAGGCTATGGATTTACCGATATTCTTTTAGGTCCGCGCGTATTACGTACGGAAACGACAGCCTTAACCGCAATTACCGCCTTACAGGTTCGCTTTGGCGATTTGGGGTAGGTACTCACCTGCGTTCCACATGCAAATATGGCCGCTCACTGGAGAAGCAAAAATGATTAAGCTTGGCATTGTGATGGACCCGATTACCTCCATCAATATTAAGAAAGACACCAGCTTCGCCATGTTGCTGGAAGCACAGCGCCGTGGTTATGAGATTCATTACATGGAGATGAGCGATCTTTACCTGCGCGGCGGAGAAGCCCGTGCGCATACGCGCCTGCTGAGCGTGGAGCAGAATGCTGAAAGCTGGTTTGAGTTCGGCAGCGAAGAGGATATCCCGCTGGCCGATCTGAATGTGGTGCTGATGCGTAAGGATCCGCCATTTGATACCGAATTCATCTACGCCACTTACATCCTTGAGCGCGCAGAGGAAAAAGGCACGCTGATTGTTAATAAGCCACAGAGCCTGCGTGATTGTAATGAAAAGCTGTTTACCGCCTGGTTTGCGGAACTGACGCCGGATACGTTGGTCACACGTAATGCACAGCAGATCCGTGAATTCTGGCAGACGCATGGCGATATCATCCTTAAGCCGCTGGACGGAATGGGAGGTGCCTCGATTTTTCGTATCAAGCAGGAAGATCCCAACCTGTCGGTGATTATCGAAACGCTGACCGGGCACGGCAGCTTTTACTGTATGGCGCAAAATTACCTGCCCGCGATTAAAGAAGGCGACAAGCGCGTGCTGGTAGTGGATGGCGAACCGGTGCCTTACTGTCTTGCGCGCATTCCTAAATCCGGCGAGACGCGCGGTAACCTGGCCGCCGGTGGGCGCGGTGAAGCCCGACCGCTAAGCGACAGTGACTGGGAAATCGCCCGCCGTGTTGCGCCAACGCTCAAAGCTAAAGGGCTGATTTTTGTTGGTCTGGATATCATCGGCGATAAGCTGACCGAGATTAACGTAACCAGCCCAACCTGCGTGCGTGAGATCGAAGCAGCATTCCCTGTTTCAATTACGGGTATGCTGATGGATGCCATTGAGAAGCGCCTGGCATAACTCTTTATACGGGGTCAGCGGGCCCCGTAATTAACCCGTTAACGTCATCTGCGGCCCCGGCTGCGGGTGGTTAACCCGAATACAGAACCCTGATAATGAATTTACAGCATCATTTTTTGATTGCGATGCCGACCCTGCAGGATCCGCTGTTTAAACGCTCGGTGGTATATATCTGCGAGCATAATGACGAAGGGGCAATGGGCCTTATCGTTAACAAGCCGATGGAAAACCTGACGGTAGAGGGTATGCTTAAAAAGCTCAAGATCGTGCCAAACCCGCGCGATCCCGAGGCGAAACTCGATAAGCCGGTATTTGCGGGTGGTCCTCTGGCAGAAGATCGCGGATTTATTCTGCACTCTGCTGAGCACACCTATGCCTCCAGTATTCGCGTGTCAGATAACACTATTATTACCACCTCCCGCGATGTGCTGGAGACGTTAGGCACGCCGGAACGTCCAAAAAACGTGCTGGTCGCTCTGGGCTACTGTGCCTGGGAAAAGGATCAGCTGGAGAGTGAACTGCTGGAAAATGCCTGGCTCACCACCCCGGCAAACAGCAATATCCTGTTCACTACGCCGATCGCCGACCGCTGGCGCGAAGCGGCCAGAAGCATTGGCGTGGACATACATAATATGACCAGCGATGCAGGGCATGCCTGATGACACACATGACACTGCTGGCGTTCGATTTTGGCACTAAAAGTATTGGCGTCGCCATTGGACAGCAGCTGACCGGCACCGCCCGCCCCCTTAACGCGCTGAAGGCTCAGGATGGTATTCCCGACTGGAACAAAATCGAAGCGCTGCTAAAAGAGTGGCAGCCCGATCGCGTCGTCGTCGGCCTGCCGTTGAATATGGATGGCACCGAGCAGCCACTGACCGTCCGGGCCAGGAAATTTGCTAATCGCCTGCATGGTCGCTTTGGTGTCCAGGTTGATCTGCACGACGAACGTCTTAGCACCGTCGAAGCCAGAGCGGATTTATTTGCTCAGGGCGGCTTCCGCGCATTGAATAAAGGAAGCGTTGACTCACTGTCAGCGGTCATTATCCTTGAAAGCTGGTTTGAACAGGCCTGGTCATAAGTATAATGCTGCTGCACTGACCCAACGTTATTTAGCAATGCTTAGTACGTTGGGGCGGATAATAGTACGTTGGGGTGAGTAATGATGCAGCAGCACTGCACGCCATGCTGAATAGCGAGCGCGGCAGGGATTTTGAAAACCTGAATGCTTAGCAAATTAATTATTATACTTGTCTATTATTGTTAACTAAGCGCATTGCATTAATCCACTGGGTCACTCAATATTTGCAATCAGTTAGACACTTAAAAAAATTGAAGCCTGTGACCGTGATGTTGGTAATGAACCGGGGGATGATATGCAGCATAAGGTGCCTGAACGATGAGGCAACCCTGCGTAAAAGCCGCCCTACAGGGGCGGCTTTAAAGCGATAAACTGATGCAGGCTTATTTATCTGTTGGACCACACCCGCCAATGATTTTGGAAATTGAAATGGCTGGATGGAGCAGATAATCATAGTCGCAGTTTTTTTCTTTATTATAAACACTACCGCTACAGCCTGATAATGTTGCGATGACAGCAGTAAGAAGAGTGATCTTGATTAATTTATTCATATAATTCCCTTTAACTAAATTAGTTTATTAACACCGCGCAATATCCTGGCGGCAACACAATATAACCCTAAAATAAGTAATGTTACAATTAAAAAATCATTTGTTCGTCAGGCCCATCCTGCGTCTTTCATGCAGGCTTTGCTCAAAAGTTTGCATGCCGGATTGCATACCCGTCTGCAGTAGCCCCGGCAGCTGGTGCGTTTTCCCCTCGCGGATCATATTCGCTACCGCCGGGGTATTCACCAGCACTTCAAATAGCGCCACCCTGCCCCCGCGACACCCCTCCACCAGCTTCTGGGCGATCACCGCCTTCAGGCTGCCAGCCAGCTGGCTGCGGATCAGGTTTTTTTCCGTACCGGGAAACGCGTCCACCAGCCGCTCAACCGCCTGTGCTGCACCACGGGTATGGAGCGTCGCCAGCACCAGGTGCCCGGTTTCCGCCGCCGTCAGGGCCAGCTGGATAGTTTCGAGGTCCCGCAGTTCGCCAAGCAGGATAACGTCCGGATCTTCACGCAGTGCCCCCCGTAATCCCTCGCTAAAAGAGGCACAGTGCAGGCCTATTTCCCGCTGCTGGATCAGCGATATCTGGCTGTAATGAAGGAATTCGATCGGATCTTCCAGCGTAATGATATGGCGATCCTGATTTTTGTTGAGCGCATCGACAAACGCGGCCAGCGTGGTCGACTTCCCGCTTCCTGTTGCACCCGTTACCAGCACCAGCCCCTCCTTCTGCTGAAGCAACCCATTGACAACGGGCGGTAGCCGCAGCGCGTCCAGCGCCGGGCAGTCACTCGCAATCACCCTGACAGCCAGTGACAACCCACTTCTCTGCTGGAAAAAATGCGCGCGCAAACGCGTCCCACCCGCGGTGGTCAGTGCAATATCAGCCTGTCCCACGCTTTCCAGCTGCGCCTGCCGGGCGCAGTCCAGCCAGGCGCTCGCCAGCGATTCCAGCGCTGCCGCACCGATCGTTGCGCAACCGCTTATTTTTTCCAGCCGGCCATTTAGACGCCAGAAGGGTTGAAGGCCACTGCAAAGGTGCAGATCCCCCGCGTTATGCTTTACACTAAGGGCCACAATGTCTTCGATATCCATAATTTTTCCCTGACTATGACCTCGATTCAGCACAACTTACACCTTGTCCTTGAGCATATCTCAGCGACTGCTTCGCGCTGCGGGCGCGATCCGAAAGAAATTACGCTGCTTGCAGTCAGTAAAACTAAACCTGCGAGCGCGGTTGAGGAAGCCGCCGCCGCGGGACAGCTCTGTTTTGGTGAAAACTACGTGCAGGAAGGCGTTGATAAGATCCAGGCGATAGAGAATCCGGGGCTGGAGTGGCACTTTATCGGCCCTCTGCAATCCAATAAGAGTCGCCTGGTGGCTGAACATTTTCACTGGTGCCATACGCTGGATCGTTTGAAAATTGCCGTGCGCCTGGACGAGCAGCGTCCTGACGCTTTACCGCCGCTCAACGTGCTTATCCAAATAAACATCAGCGATGAGAACAGTAAATCTGGCATCATGCTGGAGGCGCTGGAGGCGCTGGCTGATGAGGTGTCCCGGCTGCCGCGCCTGAAACTGCGGGGGCTGATGGCCATTCCGGCCCCGGAAGCGGATTATGCGCGTCAGCTGGCGGTATGTCGGCAGATGGCAGAAGCGCTTGCTGAGCTGAAAAAGAACCATCCCGGCGTCGACACGCTTTCTATGGGAATGAGTGACGATATGGACGCTGCGATTGCAGCAGGCAGTACCATGGTGCGCATTGGCACCGCTATTTTTGGCGCGCGTGATTACAGCGCCACTCACAACAATAACTGAGGAAACCCATGCTGACGTTGACTTTTCTGGTAACAACGGTAATTAACCTGTACGTCAAAGTGTTGTTGCTACGCATCTGGATGCAGTGGGCGAGATGCGATTTCTATAACCCCTTTTCGCAGTTTGTTGTAAAAATCACCCAGCCGGTGATCAAGCCGCTGAGGCGCGTAATTCCGTCCATCGGTCCGCTGGATACCGCCTCACTGCTGCTGGCATGGGTGCTGAGCGTGCTGATGTTTACGCTGCTGTTTGCCCTACAGAGCCGGGTCTTTATCTTCGATCCGGTCTTCCTCTACTTTGGCCTGGTGTCCGTCGCTAAGGCCGCGGGAATGCTGGTATTTTGGGTGATTATTATCCGTTCGCTGCTGAGCTGGGTCAGCCAGGGCCGCAATCCGGTTGATTTGGTACTTTTACAGCTCACCGAACCATTAATGGCTCCCATTCGCCGTATTATTCCGGCCATGGGCGGGATCGATTTCTCCGCAATGGCGGTGATCCTGATCCTCTATATGCTGAACTTCCTGGGTATGGATTTCATCCCTGGCTGGTCACAGCTGTAAGTTTTCATCGCAGTAAATGCAGGATTTGTTATGCAAAAAGTTGTACTCGCTACCGGCAATGTCGGAAAAGTTCGTGAACTGGCCGATCTGCTGGCTGAATTTGGGCTGGATATCGTCGCGCAAACCGACCTGGGCGTCACCTCAGCCGAAGAGACCGGCCTGACGTTCATTGAAAACGCGATCCTTAAAGCGCGTCACGCCTCTGCGGTGACCGGTTTACCCGCCATTGCCGATGACTCAGGTCTGGCAGTTGACGCGCTGAGCGGCGCACCGGGGATTTACTCGGCTCGCTATGCCGGAGAGAATGCCTCGGATGCGCAAAACCTGCAAAAGCTGCTGACCGCGCTGGAAAACGTTGCCGACGGCGATCGCCAGGCACAGTTTCACTGCGTGCTGGTTTATCTTCGCCATGCTGAAGATCCGACGCCGCTGGTCTTCCACGGCAGCTGGCAGGGCGAAATTACTCGCCAGCCGGCAGGTGAAGGCGGCTTCGGTTACGATCCGATTTTCTACGTGCCCGCTGCAGGGAAAACCGCTGCGGAGCTGAGCCGGGACGAAAAGCGCGCTGTTTCACACCGTGGGAAAGCCCTGACGCTGCTGCTGGATGCCCTGCGCAATGCGTAAGCTTCCTCCGCTCAGCCTCTATATTCACATCCCCTGGTGCGTGCAGAAGTGCCCCTACTGCGACTTCAATTCGCATGCGCTTAAGGGCGAGGTGCCCCATGAAGAGTACGTGCGGCATCTTCTGGCCGATCTCGATGCCGATCTGCCGCTTACCGCCGGGCGCGAGGTGAGCACCCTCTTTATTGGTGGAGGCACCCCAAGCCTGTTGAGCAGCGAAGCGATGCAGATGTTGCTGGATGGCGTTCGCCAGCGCTTGCCGCTGGCGGCTGACGCAGAGATTACCATGGAGGCCAATCCTGGTACGGTCGAAGCTGAGCGCTTCAGCGGCTACCAGCGCGCCGGTGTTAACCGCATCTCGATTGGGGTACAGAGCTTCAGCCCACAAAAGCTAACGCGTCTGGGCCGCATCCACGACGCAGATGAGGCAAAGCGGGCAGCCAGGCTGGCCGCCGGACTGGGACTACGCAGCTTTAATCTCGATCTGATGCACGGGCTGCCCGATCAGTCGCTGGAGGAGGCCCTGGACGATTTGCGTCAGGCCATTGAGCTTAATCCGCCGCATTTATCGTGGTATCAGTTAACCATTGAGCCTAATACCCTCTTCGCCTCACGCCCGCCGGTACTCCCCGACGATGATGCCCTGTGGGATATTTTCGAGCAGGGCGACAGGCTGCTGACCGCGGCGGGCTATCAGCAATATGAAACCTCCGCCTACGCCAAACCCGGTTACCGCTGTGAGCACAACCTTAACTACTGGCGCTTCGGTGACTATCTGGGTATCGGCTGTGGCGCGCACGGCAAGCTGACCCAGCCCGATGGACGGATTATCCGCACCTGCAAAACGCGTCATCCGCGTGGTTTTATGGCCGGTAACTATATGGACCGCCAGCATGAGGTGGCGGATAGCGAGAAGCCCTTTGAATTCTTTATGAACCGCTTCCGCCTGCTTGAAGCTGCTCCGCGTGAAGAGTTCACCCGCTATACCGGCTTACAGCAGGCTATTATCCGCCCTCAGATTGATGAAGCGCTGGAAAAGGGTTATTTGATTGAAACGCCACAGGCGTGGCAAATTACCCATAAAGGCAAGCTGTTCCTGAACTCGCTGCTGGAGCTGTTTCTGACGGAAGAGTAATTACAGAGCCTGGATGGCCAGCAGCATCGCCGCATTCGTGATATCCATCGACAGGTGGACGAAGTCGGGTGCCGTGCCATAGGTAGATGAAGTCGGCTGCCGTGCCATAGGTGAACGAGAACAGGATCTGTGCCACTAGTAGCACAGCCTGGCCTGTCTTGAGTGGGCTACTGCCGGACTATTTCAGTCCGGCGATCAGCGCCTTGCGCTGCCCTTCAAGCGTGGTCACGCGGTTACAGACTTCGTGGCCGAAGTTCTGAAAATCCTGCTGCTGATTGCTCCATTCGGCCTGAATGGACTGCTGAAGGCCGCCAAGGTTGCCCATAATCGCCTGCAGGGGATTATCACTTTTACCCGCCTGCCGGGTGCCCATCTCATTCAGGCTGTCCTGCACTACCCCACCCATCGCGCTCTGTACCAGCTTTTCACCGTCCTCACGGACCTGGGCGATAGCCTTGTGGTGGAAGGTCAGTCCGTCGCTGCGGTGTTCGATAATCCGCGCCATCTGCTGCTTAAGCTGTTTATCCAGCGTGGTCAGACGATTACGCACATTGCTGTCCTGACCCAGCTTCTCGACGATGACCTTATCCAGCGCGACGCGGCCTTTCTCCAGACGCTCGCGGGCGCCCTGATCGACCCAGGGTAAATCGCGACGCAGCGCAGCCTGATAATCAATAGCCTTCTGGCGCGTGTCGGTATCCACCGTAGCGGCCTGGCCGTTGCGCTGCACATCACCCGTTGGGGAAATAAGCAGATTGCCGCTGGCACCCACGACCTGAACATTCTGGGGGGAAATAACGATATCGTCCTGAGGGTTTACGCTGCACTGATAGTCCGCCTGGGCCTGCCCCGCCGCCAGCAGCATCGCACCCATTATTATCGCTTTACGCATCTTGCTCTCTCCTGATACTGATATGGCCACGCCCGCGTGGCCCCAACGAACATCCGTCAACAGATGACCGCCTGTGGTTCAGCTTGCAGAGGTTAGTCCCACCAGACGTCGAAAAGTTCGGTGACCTTAACGTTTTCCAGCTTGCGCTCTTCCAGCCATTTGCGTACCAGCTCGCGGTGCGCTTCGGTACATTTGCCGGTTTGCTGCAGGCAAATTAAGCCCTCCCACTGCAGATAACCACTGCCGTCAAACGCCAGGCCATTAGGATCGATAGCCTCTTCAATCAGTGCATCCACCGTGGAATCAATGGTTTGCTCGGTAGCGCCCTGGGGAAAGGTGAAACCGACAGAGAAACCCAGTTCCTGAAACTCATCAATATGCATCTTTTTACGCAAGCGACGACTGCGATGGGTAGCCATTATTTAATCCTCTCAAACATCAGATCCCAAACACCGTGGCCGAGACGCTGACCACGCTGCTCAAATTTAGTTAACGGACGCGACTCAGGCCGCGGTACAAAGTTATCCGTTGTGGACTGGTTTTTACTTCCCGCAATGCTGTTCATCACCTCCAGCATGTGTTCCGCATAGGCTTCCCAGTCGGTGGCCATATGGAACACGCCGCCCAGCTTCAGCTTACGCATAACCAGCTCTGCGAAGGGGGCCTGGACGATGCGGCGCTTGTTGTGCCGGGCTTTATGCCAGGGATCCGGGAAAAACAGCTGCACCATACGCAGCGCATTATCCGGGATCATCTTTTCCAGCACCTCTACCGCATCGTGGCACATCACGCGAAGATTCTCCACGCCCGCTTCATGTGCACTGCTCAGGCAGGCGCCCACGCCGGGAGAGTGAACCTCAATTCCGAGAAAATTCTGCTGCGGATTAGCTTTAGCCATCTCCACCAGCGAGGAACCCATGCCGAAGCCAATTTCCAGTACCACCGGTGCATCGCGACCAAACAGGCTCACCAGATCGATAGGTTCTGGCTGATATTCCACACCCATAATGGGCCAGAAGTGTTCCAGCGCGTGCTCCTGCCCTTTAGTCAGCCGCCCCTGACGGCGGACGAAGCTGCGGATACGGCGCATTGGCCGACCGTTTTCATCAAACTCCGGTGAAATCACATCATTATTCATCTTTTTGCCTGCTGGTCTGCAATATCTGGAAAACGGGCATTATGCAAAGTTACAGCCTTTAAGCAAGCCCCGGTAACTTCCGGTTTACAGCATAGTTGGTCTGTGCTGGAATCCCAGCCTGAATTCACTTATCCGGGAAAACTGTTAAACATGATGCAAGCGCCGCAGTTCGAGCGAAGGGTACTGGACTGGTATCAGCGCTTTGGACGTAAAACGTTGCCGTGGCAGCTGGAAAAAACGCCCTATAAAGTGTGGCTTTCAGAAGTGATGCTACAGCAGACCCAGGTGGCGACGGTCATCCCGTACTTTCAGCGATTTATGGCGCGTTTCCCGACAATTACCGACCTGGCCCATGCGCCGCTTGATGAAGTCCTGCATCTGTGGACCGGCCTCGGTTATTATGCGCGAGCCAGAAACCTGCATAAAGCCGCCAATGTGGTGGCAGAAAAGCATGCGGGCGTGTTCCCCGAAACCTTTGAGGAGGTCGCGGCGCTGCCCGGCATTGGGCGCTCCACTGCCGGGGCTATCCTTTCGCTGGCGCTGGGTTTGCATTTCCCGATACTGGACGGCAACGTCAAGCGCGTGCTGGCTCGCTGCTATGCCGTTCCGGGCTGGCCGGGTAAAAAAGAGGTGGAGAAACGCCTGTGGCAGATCAGTGAAGAGGTCACGCCAGCGGAAGGAGTGAGCCAGTTTAATCAGGCGATGATGGACCTGGGAGCAACGGTCTGTACCCGCTCCCGGCCTAAATGCGAGATTTGCCCGCTGAACCTCAGCTGCGTGGCGTATGCCAACGGTAGCTGGGCAAGCTACCCCGGAAAAAAACCCAGGCAGACGCTGCCGGAAAGAACCGGCTGGATGCTGATGATGCAGCGCGGCAGCGGCGTCTGGCTGGAGCAGCGCCCGCCGGTGGGGCTGTGGGGAGGGCTTTTTTGCTTTCCACAATTTACCACGCTACCCGAGCTGGAGCGCTGGCTGAGCGAACGCCGCATTGATGGCAGCGGGCTGCAACAGGGCATCGCCTTCCGCCACACCTTCAGCCATTTTCATCTGGATATCGTACCGGTATGGCTGGAGTTGACATCCACAGGCGCAGCAATGGATGAAGGCGCAGGTCTCTGGTATAACTTAGCGCAGCCGCCGTCCGTCGGGCTGGCCGCCCCGGTGGAACGCCTGCTACAGCAGCTGCGTCAGCCACAACACACAGCGCTGAGCATTCGCGCGACAGAAGAGGAAGAGTAATGAGCAGAACCATTTTTTGTACGTTCCTGCAACGAGACGCCGAGGGACAGGATTTCCAGCTCTATCCGGGCGAGCTGGGTAAGCGCATTTATACTGAGATTTCCAAAGAAGCCTGGGCACAGTGGATGAGCAAACAAACGATGCTTATCAACGAGAAAAAACTCAGCATGATGAACCCGGAAGACCGTAAGCAGCTTGAGCAGGAGATGGTGAAATTTCTGTTTGAGGGGCACGATGTGCATATCGAAGGTTATACCCCGCCAGAAGAATAATCGTTGGGCCTCAAAGATGAGGCCCTCTCAATTTGGGCGTAGCACGACAAAATGAATAAGAAACTGATCGGCCTGCTGGTGATTGCACCGTTGTTGATTTCCTGCTCCAGCAACAAAAAGCCCATTTTTCATGAAGAATGGGTTAAGGACACGAATGGATTCGATATTTTAATGGGCCAGTTTGCCCATAATATTGAGAATATTTGGGGCATTAACGAGGTACTGATCGCCGGTCCAAAGGACTACGTAAAATACAGCGATCAATATTACACGCGCAGCCATATTAACTTTGACGCGGGTTCCATCACCATTGAGACCATCGCCGGAACCGATCCGATGGCCAGCCTGCGTCAGGCAATTATCACCACGCTTTTGATCGGGGAAGATCCGGGTAACGTCGATCTCTACTCGGACGCGAATGACATCCAGCTCGGTAAAGAGCCGCTGCTTTACGGGCAGGTGCTGGACAACGCCGGGCAGGCCATACGCTGGCAGGGACGCGCAGCCAGCTTCGCCGACTACCTGATTCAGAATAAGCTTCAGCGCCGCACTTCCGGCCTGCACGTGATCTGGTCGGTCACCATCCCGATGGTGCCTAACCATCTGGATAAGCGCGCGCATAAATATCTCCCGCTGGTGCGTGAAGCCGCAGCGAAATATGGCGTCGATCAGTCGCTAATCCTGGCGATCATGCAGATTGAATCGAGCTTCAACCCCTACGCCGTGAGCCACGCTGATGCGCTTGGCCTGATGCAGGTAGTACAGCATACCGCCGGGGTGGACGTGTTCCGCATGAAGGGGAAATGGGGCAAGCCTAGCCGCAGCTACCTGCTGGATCCGGAGAACAATATTGATGCCGGTACGGCCTATCTGTCGCTGCTACAGGGAAGCTATCTGGCAGGCATTAACGATCCTGTCTCGCGGCGCTATGCGGTGATTACCGCTTACAATGGTGGCGCAGGAAGCGTGCTGCGGGTATTTTCAAGCGACAAAAATCGGGCGTTTAGCACGATTAACAGCATGTCCCCTTCCCAGGTTTACCAGACGCTGGCGACGAATCACCCCTCTGCCGAGTCCCGCCGCTACCTGTATAAGGTCAGCAACGCGCAGAAGGGTTATCACCGCTATTAACATGCGCGGCGGCGTGGTTTGCACCCGCCGCGTTGTTTCCTGTACCCGCAGCTTACCGAACCAGCTCTTTGAATTTCCGGGTGGTTTGAGTCAGTGCCACCTCGGTTGGCAGACGTTCCATTGAGCTGGCACCGTAAAAACCGTCGCACAGCGGGCAGTTTTGCAGAATGTACTGCGCATCCTCCGGCGTGGCGATAGGACCGCCGTGACACAGCAGGATCACGTCCTGCCTGACCGCTTTTGCGGCCTCTGCCCACTGATTAATCAGCGGTACGCAGTCGGCTAAGGTAAAGGCCGTTTCCGCACCAATATTCCCACCGGTTGTCAGCCCCATATGGGCAACCACAATGTCGGCTCCTGCCCCGGTCATTGCCCTGGCATCGTCCGCGCTGAAAATATAGGGCGTGGTCAGCATCCCCTTCTGATGCGCAAGGCGGATCATCTCCACCTCCAGCCCGTAGCCCATGCCCGTCTCTTCGAGATTAGCGCGGAAGTTGCCGTCAATCAGGCCGACGGTTGGGAAGTTCTGTACGCCTGAAAAGCCCAGCGCCTTCAGCTCGTCCAGAAAGCGATCGAACTGACAGAAGGGATCGGTGCCGTTCACGCCGGCCAGCACCGGGGTTTTCTTCACCACCGGCAGGACTTCCTTCGCCATGTCGACCACGATCTCATTGGCATTTCCGTATGCAAGCAGACCCGCCAGCGAACCCCGTCCGGCCATGCGATAACGGCCAGAGTTGTAAATAACGATCAGATCAATGCCACCCGCCTCTTCGCACTTGGCTGATAGTCCCGTTCCCGCGCCACCGCCCACTATTGGCTCGCGGCGCGCAATCATATCGTTAAATTTTGTGAGTATTTCCTGTCGTGTAAAAGCCATCATCAGAACTCCTTTTCAGCGAGGGCGCGAAAATGTTTAACCGCGGCCCGGGCAAATTGTGGATCGTTAATATTCCATGGAAGATGAATTATCCTGCGGCGTTCGGTTTGCAGCAGCTCAGCTTCCAGGGTGGTGGTAAAGGCCAGATCGGCCTCCGGAGACCAGAATGGCTCTCCTTCCCGATCCAGCGCAGAAAACCCACCTGCCGGGATCAGGAACGTCAGATCGCCCTGACAGCGGTTTAATTTCGCCGCGATCCATTTTGCCATCGCCACGTTTTCCGCAGGCGTGGTACGCATCAGCGTTACCTGGGCGTTATGGTGATAAAAAAGCCGGTCGGCGTATTTCTCTGGCACCGTCGAGGCCGGGCCAAAGTTAACCATATCCAGTGCCCCACAGGACATAACGCAGGGGACACCGGTTTTGATCAGTGCATCAAAACGCGTCGGGGCACACGCCAGTACCCCACCGAATAGCAGATCGCACACTTCAGTCGTGGTCAGATCGAGCAGGCCTGAAAGCATACGGCTGTCGGTCAGTTTTTCCATCGCATTGCCGCCGCTGCCGGTTGCATGGAAAACCAGACAATCATAGTCCGACTCCAGCTCATCACTCACCTGCTGTATACATCCGGTGGTTACGCCGAACATCGTCAGCCCAAGCGCGGGTTTGCCTACATTTTCCTCCTCTTCATCAAACAGCACCGCTCCGGCTATCTGATGGGCGGCATTGCTTAACACCCGACGAGAAATGCGGTTCAGCCCCGCCACATCGGTGACCGAATAGAGCATGCTGATGTCGCTGGATCCGATATAGCCAGAGATATCGCCGGAAGCCATGGTGGAGACCATCACTTTAGGCACCCCCACAGGCAAAGATTGCATCGCCGGCGTGATTAATGCCGTCCCTCCCGATCCTCCCAGGCCAATAACGCCCAGCAGGTCGCTGCGCTTGCTGAGAAAACGCGTAAATGCCAGTGCCATTGCGTCAATTGCTTTTCCCCGATCGCCGCAGAAAACGGCATCCCGGCCATCGGGATGAAAATCAGCAATCAGCTCCGGTGGGAAATCAGCGGTCGACGGGGCCTGACCCGTTTGCGTCGACAAATCTACCGTAACCACTCTAACACCGGTTTTAGCCACGGCCCTGCTGACATAAAACAGTTCCCTTCCTTTAGTATCTGCCGTTGCGACGGCATAGACAAAACCTGATATTTTATTCATAGTCGTAACAACACCCTGTTATCACTTCAATTAAAGACTTGATTAGACGACAATTTAACGCAAATAACCACTAAGACATGCTCATATTCGACGCTATGAGATAACAGTATCACTTAAATCAATGGTAAATCAATTGAATGGAATGTGCGTCTCACGAAGATGTTAGCTAAACTACTAACGGGCCTGTGCTTTGGGTCAGGTGGGAGATGACGTCGTTACCCGGCACGTCTCTTGTCAATTGCTTGAATAACAAGCAGAATTAACCGTAAATATGAGGTTTTTTGTGGAGCAAAGGGATCCCGCTGGTGTTAAGTCATTGACCGCCACACGTGCCAGAACGCGTCGCTTATTGATCGAAACAGCCATGAGAATGTTCGACAACGGCGCATTTCCATCCATTACGGAAGTGGCGCAGGAGGCCCAGCTCTCCCGCGCGACCGCCTATCGTTATTTTCCGACGCAGAGTGCGCTGGTTTCCGCCATCGTCACTGAAACCCTGAGTCCAATGAAAAGCTGGCGTCCCACGCGTACGGAAGCCAGCGAGCGTATTGATGAATTGCTGACCTTCGCCTTTCCACGGATGTTACAGCATGAAGGAACGCTGCGCGCGGCCCTGCATCTTTCACTGACGCAGTGGGCACAGTCACAGTCGTTCAGCAAGCCTGGCAAAGAGAAGCTGGTCAGGGGGAATCGCAAGGCGCTATTGGCACACGTGGTCGAACCCCTTAACGGCGAACTGCCACCCGAGATGGTGGAGCGCGTGATTCAGGCGCTGTCGCTGGTTTACGGATCGGAGATCTTTCTGGTGATGAAGGATATCTGGGGCTGCGATGATAAGCAGCTGGAGGACATTGGCAAATGGATTGCCAAAGCTATTGTCCGCCAGGCACGCGAAGAATCAGGCACGTTGGCGGCCTCTTGACGCGTAACAGGAGCCGGTAAAGCCGGCTCCTGTTAACACGTCAGGCGTTTATCATATAGCCATAAAGATGTTTAATGCCCTGCTCGTCCGCTTCGGCATACACCCCCTGTAGCTCGGGCGAAAAGCCCGGCAGCAGATTCAGCCCCTCCTGTAGCGCCAGGAAGTAACGCTGTACCGCCCCGCCCCACACTTCGCCCGGAACGACACACAGCACCCCCGGGGGATAAGGGAGTGCGCCTTCCGCGGCAATTCGTCCTGCGGCCTGAGCAATCGGCACCAGCTCAACGTTGCCGCGAATGAACTCTCTGTTGGCATCCTGCGGATTCATTACCACCTTCGGCAGACTCTCCTGGCGGAACATCGCTTTCTGCAGGTCCTTCACCTCATAGCTGACGTACAGCTCGTGCATCTCCTGACACAGACGACGCAGCGTATATCCTTCATAGCGGGCGGCATTTTTACGGTAGATGGTCGGCAGTACATCCCGCAGCAGCGCATCCTCCCTGATATGCTGTTCAAACTGCACCAGTTTTGAAACCAGCCGCGCCATTTTCTCGCGACTCTCCGCCGGGGTGAGCAGAAACAGAATCGAATTGAGATCGCATTTTTCCGGCACCACGCCGTTCTCACGCAGATAGTTTGCCAAAATGGTGGCGGGAATACCGAAGGCGGCGTAGCGCCCGCTGGCGGCGTCAATCCCCGGCGTGGTGAGCAGCAGCTTACAGGGATCCACCAGATACTGATCTTTCTCATACCCCATAAACCCATGCCAGGCGGCGCGCGGGGCAAAGCTAAAATAGCGCACGTCTTTCGCGATGGTTTCCGTCGGCGCATCCTGCCAGGGCCGCCCATCCACTTCGTCAGGAATAAAGGGCTTTATCATCTCGCAGCTGGCGAGTATCGCCTTCCGCGCCTCAATCCCCAGCGTCACGCATTCGTGCCATAACCGACGTCCGGCTTCACCCTGATGCATTTTAGCGTTGATATCCAGCGCCGCAAACAGTGGGTAAAACGGGCTGGTGGAGGCATGAAGCATAAAGGCATTGTTCAGGCGTTTATGGCTGCAAAAGCGCTGCTGCCCGCGAATATGATTATCTTTTTTATGGATCTGTGAGGTCTGAGAAAAGCCCGCCTGCTGTTTATGCACGGACTGAGTGACAAAAATGCCGGGGTCGTTTTCGTTCAGTTCAAGCAGCAGCGGTGAACAGGCCGCCATGACCGGAATAAACTGCTCATAACCTACCCAGGCTGAGTCGAAAAGGATGTAGTCGCACAGGTGGCCAATGCTGTCGATCACCTTCCGGGCGTTGTAGACGGTGCCGTCATAGGTGCCCAGCTGGATCACCGCAAGGCGGAACGGACGCGCGTCATTTTCCCGCTCCGGCGCAGCCTCTTTGATCTGTCTGCGCAGGTAGTCTTCACTGAAGCAGTGCGCATCGATACCACCAATAAAGCCAAACGGATTGCGGGCCGTTTCCAGATAAACCGGTGTCGCACCGGCCTGAATCAGCGCACCATGATGGTTCGATTTGTGATTATTACGATCGAACAGCACTAAATCGCCCCGGGTCAGCAGCGCATTGGTCACCACTTTATTGGCGCTGGAGGTACCGTTTAATACGAAGTAGGTTTTGTCCGCGTTAAAAACGCGGGCGGCAAATTTCTGCGCATGCTTGGCCGACCCTTCGTGGATCAGCAGGTCGCCGAGCTTCACATCGGCGTTGCACATATCGGCGCGGAAGAGATTCTCGCCGAAAAAATCATAGAACTGGCGTCCCGCCGGGTGTTTTTTGAAGAATGCGCCGCCCTGATGGCCAGGGCAGGCAAAGGTGGTGTTATCCATCGCGACATACTTGGTCAGCGTCTGGAAAAAAGGCGGCAGCAGTCGTGCCTGATAATCCGCGGCGGCCGCCTCCAGCAGCGACGCATCGGTGTCCGCCCCGGTAAGCAGACCGGTTACTTCGGGCAGATCCTGCGCCTGTCCGGCATCATCCAGCGCAATAAATACCGGCAGGTTAAAGCCGGTAAGCTTAAGCAGCTTCAGCACGCCGCTGCGCGAATCGGAAACGGAGACGACCACCGCAGCCACATCGGTAAAGTCAGTATTATCCAGGGTGACGACTTCGCGTCCGGTCTGGAGGTGGATAGCCACAGTCGTGCTGGCTGCAATTTTCAGTGGTGTCATAACACAAATCCCCAGCGGTCAAGGATGAGTGGGTGCCAGAGGCACAGCAATAGGAAAAGGCAAAGACCTTCACCCGGCGGAAATGTCAGGTCGGTTATCAGCAGAACGGATCCCGCTTCGACCAACAGACATGAGTAAAATCAGGTCACGCCTGTTTTTACTGATGGCCGTAGTCAAGCGTACGAAAGCTTCACCGCATGGTGAGCGATGTGTTCAATGAGTTGTGGCTAACGGAGCGGCACGCACATGATGCTGAAAGAGGTGGTGTGATGCTGGTATTCAGCATAAAACCTTTCATGGCAGGGCCTCAGGAGAAGATGATGATGGCTAACAGAGTATAGGCTAATGATGGCACTTTTCGTTTACGGGTTCAAGCAATGGGGAGAATTTCCCGCCTGATAAGGTTCCATACAACCTGTTGAATTATTTATATTTTAATAAACTTTAAAAATAAATATCTTTCTATTAGCCTTATTTATGCAATTTAACTGCAACTGTATGCAGTCTGCATCGTTTACGCCCCGGATCCAGACGGAACCGGGGAAAGTATCACCAGTAATCATTCAGAAGTCGCGCAGTGTTGGGCTGCGTCGCCAGGCGGCGGCCAATCAGGGCTGAGGATGCGTGGTTATCCAGTGTTCGGCAATCTGCTGCCGGGTACAAATCCACACCCTTTCATGCTGCTGGATATAGTCCAGGAAACGCTGTAGCGCTTTGAAGCGCCCGGGCCGCCCCAGCAGGCGACAGTGCATACCGATGGAGAGCATCTTCGGTGATGTCTCACCCTCTTCATAAAGGACGTCAAAGCTGTCCTTAAGATAGGTATAGAACTGTTCCGCCGTATTGAATCCCTGCGGCGTGGCAAAACGCATATCATTGGTTTCCAGGGTATAGGGAATGACCAGATGGGGTTTTACAGTACCATCCTGACAGGTGACCTGAGTCCAGAACGGCAGATCGTCCCCGTAATAATCGCTATCGTAGGTAAAACAGCCCTGCTCAACCACCAGCCTGCGCGTATTGGGGCTGTCCCGACCGGTGTACCAGCCGGTGGGCGCTTTGCCAAACAGATCGGTCAGCGTATCGACCGCCTGTTGCATATGCTGGCGTTCGGTTTTGGCATCCATCGCCTGATAATGGATCCAGCGCCAGCCATGGCTTACCACGTCGTAATCCGCCTCCCTGATGGCTTCTACAATTTCAGGGTGTCGCGCCAGCGCCATCGCCACGCCGAATACCGTCAGCGGAAGGCCGCGCTTTTGGAACTCATTATGGATGCGCCAGAAACCCGCGCGTGAGCCATATTCGTAAAGTGAGTCCATCGACATATGGCGCTCAGGATAGCTCGCCGCACCGATAATATCCGAGAGAAACTGCTCGGAACCGGTGTCGCCGTGCAGTACGTTATTTTCCGCGCCTTCTTCGTAGTTCAGCACAAACTGTACGGCGATCTTTGCCTGATCCGGCCAGGCCGCATGCGGAGGATGGCCCGCATAGCCGCGCAGGTCGCGAGGATAGTTTTTATTGAAACCGTACTCTTTTTTATCGCTGACATCACTCATAGTCGGAGTCCTGTTATCGGGCTGACGTAACACTAGTTTAGATGCTGAAACTGACCCGACAGGTTTTTCTGAACCGGATAGTCTAAATCACCGTGTTTGCTGGTGGAGAGTCCCAGTGCCACCAGCGATTCCACCATTTTTACGGCTGCGCTGACGCCGTCGATAACCGGTATCCCCAGTTCACGCGTCAGCGCCTGCGCGAGGTTGCTCATGCCGCCGCAGCCCAGCACAATGGCACCGCTACCGTCCTGCTGCATCGCCTGTATACAACGTTCACGCACCTTTTCCTGCGCGAGCCCGCTGCCATCCTCAAGCGTGAGCACCGGCAGATCGATGGCGTGCACCGCGCTACAGTGATGCTCAAAACCGTACTGACGCAGCAAATGTCGCGCGATGATGACGGTTCTCGGCAACGTCGTCACAATTGAAAAACGCGTGGCGATCAGCGTTGCCATATGCATCGACGCTTCGGCAATACCCACCACGGGTCCGCTTGCCAGCTCTCGTGCGGCCAGCAGTCCCGGATCGCCAAAACAGGCAATCACGTGCCCCGAAACCCCCTGTTCGCGGCCTGCCTTGATCTGCTCAAGCACCCCAATAGCCGCAACGGCTTCGTCAAAATGCCCCTCAATAGAAGGCACGCCCTGCGAGGGACAGACCGCGACAATCGTAGTTTCAGAAGCCGCGACGGCCCTTGCAGCCTGAGCGATGGTGTGGGTCATGGCTGCGCTGGTATTAGGGTTAATCACCTGGATAATCTGCTGTGCCGCCATTATTTCTCCCCTTTCGCTGAGAATATTTTGGCGAAATCCAGTGTCGCTTCGCCTGCGGGTGCAAAGCGCAGACTGGCCAGAATATGTGCAAAGTGTTGCTGTAATGCGTCAGTAAGGGGAGCCAGCGCTTTTTTTCTCATCAGCTCAATCAGCCGATCGTGATCGTCGCAGCGGCACCCCTGCTGCCAGGGCGCACCCCAGGCAGCGATAACCAGCGAAGATCGCTGAGTGAGGCGGGTGACCATGTCGGTCAGTACCTGATTTCCGGAAATAGCCTGTAGATTAATATGAAAGTCAGCGGAAAGACGAATAGCGGCCGGGCCGTCGCGATCCTTATGTGCCTGCTGTTCAGCATGGTTGATCTTCTCCAGCGCCACCAGATGCGTTGACTGACAGCGCTCCACTACCTCCGGCAGATTGGCACACTCAATAAGGGATCGCGTATGCAGAATCTCCTTCGCTTCCTCCGCCGAGGGTAAGGCGACCTGTGCACCACGCCGGGGCGTCAGTACAATCATTTGCACTGCCGCAAGGCGCTGGAGCACCTGACGGATGCCGGTACGGCTGACGCCAAAAACCTCTGAAAGTGCCTCTTCCGGCAGTTTGCTTCCCGGCGGCAGCTGATGCTCAACCATCGCCGACATCAGCGCCTGATAGATAAATTCATCCTTATCCTGTTGCTCCGGGGCTGTTTCAAGGCCGCTGTCACTCTTCATTAACCACTCCACCCGATGTCAAATAGTGCGGATTATCGTACACACTCATTTAAATTTATTGTATACAAAAATCACCTTTGGCCCGAAAGCTGCAACGTTCTCTTCATTCCGAATACATGCAGAGCGAAATAAGAGGAGCAGCTTTCATGCCAATAACCCACCAGAGCGCAACTAACACATCCCGCGCGGCAAATCAGGCGCATTACAGTCCACGCCTGTGTAACGAAGATCTGGCACCTACCCGCGATCAAAACTGGAGCTGGTACAATATTTTTTCTTTCTGGATGTCGGATGTGCACAGCATGGGAGGCTATGTCGTGGCCGCCAGCTTCTTTACGCTCGGTCTGGCAAGCTGGCAGGTGCTGCTATGCCTGCTGGTGGGGATTTGCATTGTGCAGATTTTTGCTAACCTGGTGGCCCGCCCCAGCCAGATGGCAGGCGTGCCCTATGCGGTCATTTGTCGACAGGCATTCGGCGTATTCGGCGCAAATATTCCGGCAGTGATCCGCGGGCTGATCGCTTTCGCCTGGTATGGGATCCAGACCTGGCTGGCGGCTAATGCCCTGATGCTGGTTACGCTTAAGTTCTGGCCCGCGCTGGCACCACTAACCCATACCGCCTGGCTGGGCCTTTCCACGCTGGGCTGGTGCTGCTTCGGCATTATGTGGGTCGCTCAGGCCCTGGTCTTCTGGCACGGTATGAGCGCCATTAAGCGCTTTATTGATATCGCGGGGCCTGCGGTCTATGTCGTTATGCTGTCGTTAGCAGGATGGATTGTATACAAGACCGGCTTTAGCGGCATTACGCTGACGCTCGCGAGTAAGCAGCTTTCGGCGGGTGAGCAGGTATGGCAGATGATTACCGCCAGCGCGCTGGTCGTTTCCTATTTCTCCGGCCCGCTGCTGAATTTTGGTGATTTCTCTCGTTACGGCAAAAGTATGGGTGAGATCCGTCGGGGTAACCGCTGGGGCCTGCCGTTTAATTTCCTGCTGTTCTCCGTGGTCACCGTGGTTATCGTCTCCGGCACCCAGTCGCTGTTTGGCCGCATGATCACCGATCCCATCGAAACCGTCAGCCGGGTGGGGAGCGATTTAGCCGTCGCGATAGGGCTGCTAACGATGATTACCGCCACCATTGGTATTAACATTGTCGCTAACTTTGTCTCGCCCGCTTTCGATTTCTCTAATTGCTCTCCGCAAAAAATCAGCTTCCGCACCGGTGGGATGATCGCGGCGGTAGGCTCTGTGCTACTCACGCCGTGGAACCTTTTCCAGTCACCGGAGCTTATCCACTATACGCTGGACGTGCTGGGCGCTTTTATCGGCCCGCTGTTTGGTATTCTGCTCTGTGATTTCTATATCATTAAGCGCGGAGAGATTTCTGTAGATGATCTGTTTGATGACTCTCCCGGAGGAAAGTACTGGTATCGCGGCGGGTTTAATCCGAAAGCCATTGCGGCACTGATACCCTCCGTGCTGATTGGTCTGGCAATTGGCTTTACGCCGGGGCTGCACGAAGTGGCAAACTTTAGCTGGTTTATTGGCGCACTGATGTCAGCCGGGTGCTATCGCTGGCTGGCGCGCGAAGATCGTGTAGCTCAGGCTGAGGGGTTTTCCGGTCGGGTTGCCGTCGGTAAGAAGTAACAGAATAACGGGCGGTTATAAACGACGAAAGCCTGATTCATTACTGAATCAGGCTTTCTGGATACTTGGCGGAACGGACGGGGCTCGAACCCGCGACCCCCTGCGTGACAGGCAGGTATTCTAACCAACTGAACTACCGCTCCGCGCTTTGTTCCCCGTCGGGAACGGAGCGAATATTACGGTGAGGCGCTGCGGTCGTCAACGCTTTTTCTACCGGCCTGCCACCGACTGCGCGTTTTTCACACATAATCTCTTCAGCACGCGTCAGGCCCGCCAGAGACAGCTTCCGCCCTTCTTCATAACCAAATCAAGACGCGATTCGTGGGCGGCGATCTCTTCGTCCGTGGCCGCCACGACCCGCAGCCCGGAAGCAGGACGCGCGATACGGTGGATGGTGTCGCCACTGGCCTGCTGCTGACGCTCTCCTTCCATTGAGAAAGTCAACGACGTCTGGCCGCCGGTCATGGTCAGAAAGACTTCGGCGAGAATTTCGGCGTCCAGCAGCGCGCCGTGAAGCGTTCGTCGGGTGTTGTCTATTTCATAGCGTGAACAGAGGGCATCAAGGCTGTTTCGCTTACCGGGAAACAGCTTGCGCGCCATCGCCAGGCTGTCCGTGACCTTACAGAAGGTGCTGGTCTTCGGGATATCCCGGCCAAGCTTTGAAAACTCATAGTCCATAAAGCCGATATCAAACGAGGCGTTATGGATGACCAGCTCCGCGCCGTCGATATAGGCGAGAAACTCATCCGCAATATCCGCAAACGCAGGTTTATCAGCGAGAAATTCATCCGCAATCCCGTGGACGCCAAATGCCTCAGGATCGACCAGCCGGTCCGGCTTGAGGTAAACATGATAGTTATTGCCGGTCAGACGGCGGTTCACTACCTCAACGGCACCGATTTCAATGATGCGATGCCCTTCGTAGTGCACCCCGATCATGTTCATACCGGTGGTTTCAGTATCGAGAACGATCTGACGCGTTGTATTTACTGTGCTCATAGGACCCGTTTATGTCAGACTTAGCATTTTTCAGCAGGGAGTCTACCAGAGATGCCTAAGCAGGTAGAAATTTTCACCGATGGGTCGTGCCTGGGCAACCCCGGCCCGGGTGGTTATGGCGCTATTTTACGCTACGGTAAGCACGAAAAAACCTTCAGCTCAGGATATTTTTTAACCACCAATAACCGCATGGAGTTGATGGCCGCAATCGTCGCGCTTGAGGCCCTCAGCGAGCAGTGTGAAGTGGTGCTGAGTACCGACAGTCAGTATGTTCGCCAGGGGATCACCAGTTGGATCCATAACTGGAAAAAGCGTGGCTGGAAAACCACGGATAAAAAGCCGGTCAAAAACGTCGATCTGTGGAAAAGGCTCGACGCCGCGTTAAGCCATCACCAGATTAAATGGGAATGGGTTAAGGGCCACGCCGGTCATGTTGAAAATGAGCGCTGTGACGAACTGGCGCGTGCGGCAGCCGGTAGTCCGGCCTTCGAAGATATTGGCTATCAGTCTGGATCCTGATCGCGATGCCGCGAGTGGAACTGGCGGGTTGCGCCGACAGCGGCGCTGATTCGCCGTGCTGCCGCGGCCTTTTTCGCCGGGTTCAGGGTCAGGGGAAAGGTACGCTTGCGCGCCACAATAATGCTTAAACAGCCCAGCGCAGGAAAATGCGTACTGATGGTCTTTCCTCCCTGGCGGTTCCATGGCAGTACCTGGAACCGCGTCCGCTGGACCACTTCATAATTAAGCAGGCTTAGCCAGTCCATCAGCCGCATCTGGGTAAACATGCGACTGTTCCACGGAATGCGGCGGCCCAGGCCGGGAACAAGTTTCCCAATGCCCAGCACGCTGAATGGGTTAAAGCCGCTGATAATTATCCAGCCATCGTCAATCAGCACCCTGTCCACCTCCCGCAGAACGCGGTGCGGATCGCTACTCCATGCCAGGCAGTGGGCCAACAGGCAGGCATCCACGGATTTCGATTCAAACGGCAGGCTCATCGGATCGGCCTGCACCTGCAACCGCTCACCATACAATCCGACATTTACCTGATGGGATATCGCGCAGTGGCTGGTATCGATTTCTGCGCTGAGATCGCCCACTTTTAGCAAGTGGAAGCCGTAAATCCGCGCAAGACAGGGCTGGAGGTGTGACGTGAGCGCATCACGATAAAATTCTCCCCATGGCATTTCCGCCCAGGAGTGTGGCGCATGACGAATTTGGCGTGTTTTAGCAGGCTTCATGCTTTACCATCTTCTTTCCATTTCGGCCATTAAACGAGGCGATGATGAATCTTACCAGCATTCCGGCATTTCAGGACAACTACATCTGGTCATTAAGTAACGAAGAAGGACAGTGTCTGATTGTGGATCCAGGCGAAGCGGCACCGGTACTGGCGGCGCTGGAAAAAAACAGCTGGCAGCCGGTCGCCATTCTCTTAACTCATCATCACCATGACCACGTTGGCGGCGTAAAAGAACTTCTTAAAACATACCCCGATCTGCCGGTATATGGCCCAGAGGAAACGCGCGATAAAGGGGCAAATGTGCTGGTTGGAGAGGGTGATAAGGTCGCTATTTTGGGCTGCGAATTTAGTGTTTATCATACGCCGGGCCATACTTTAGGACATATCTCATATTTCAGTCACCCTTACCTTTTCTGTGGGGACACGCTCTTTTCCGGCGGCTGCGGGCGGCTGTTCGAAGGCACACCCAGGCAAATGTATGAATCTTTTCAAAAACTTAACAAGCTCCCCGAAAATACACTAATATGTTGCGCACATGAGTATACTTTATCGAATATGAAGTTTGCCCATGCCGTTTTACCTCAGGATGTTGAAATAGATCGGTATTACCAGCAAATTAAGGAGTTACGAGCGAAAAACAGGGTAACCTTGCCCGTAACGCTGGCCAATGAGAGGAAAATAAATATTTTCCTACGCACTCAAGATACTGATTTACAAAGAACTCTTGGTTATGAAACATCTCCACAACATGAATGGCAGGTTTTTGCGACTCTACGCGAGAAGAAAGACAATTTTTGATTTTCGGGTTGTATTGATTTAGCCATGCACGTATAGTTGCTCGTCTTTTAAGCGACAAATTGACACACACATGAAGGCTATAGCGATATTTTTCGCCTCGGTCTTGCTGGTGGGGTGCCAGGCGTCACAACATGACGCCAACGTACCGGAACAGCATGCACAGAGTTTGTCTTCAGCGGGTCAAAATGATAATTCAAATGATGCAGATCGACTTTTATCACCGCGCTGGCAGGACGATGGGACCCGCCTTACGCAAGATCAGGATCTATGGAATTTCATTGGCGACGAGCTGAAGATGAAGGTTCCGGATAATCCCCGGATACGCGAACAAAAACAAAAATACTTAAGAAACAAGAGCTATCTCCACGATGTAACATTACGGGCAGAGCCGTATATGTACTGGATTGTCGAGCAGATTAAGCAACGTAAAATGCCGATGGAACTGGTACTACTACCCATAGTGGAGAGCGCTTTTGATCCCCATGCAACTTCAACTGCTAATGCCGCGGGCATCTGGCAGATAGTACCGCAGACGGGGCGTAACTACGGTCTGAAGCAGACACAGTGGTATGATGGACGACGTGACGTCGTGGCTTCAACCAAAGTGGCGCTGGATATGATGGAGCGGATGAACCGCATGTTTGGCGGCGACTGGTTACTGACCATTGCCGCTTACAACAGTGGTGAAGGTCGCGTTCTGAAGGCGATGAAAGCCAATAAATCCCGCGGGAAGCCTACGGATTTCTGGTCTCTTTCTCTGCCCAGGGAAACGACTATCTACGTGCCTAAAATGCTGGCGCTTGGCGAGTTGCTTAAGAATAATAAGCGGTACGGTATCCAGTTGCCGAAGCCGAACGAAACGCGGGCTCTGGCACGGGTTGAAGTTGGGCAGCCGATAGAGCTGACGCAGGCGGCCGAAATGGCTGGCATGTCACTGAGTAAGTTAAAAAGCTTTAACGCGGGTTATAAGCGCAGTAGTACGGGACCTACCGGCCCCCACTACATTATGGTGCCAAAGTCGAACGTGGCGCAGCTGCGTAACTCTCTGGCAACCGGCGACATTGCCGCTGTTCAGAACGTTGCGCTGGCGAGCAATACCGCTACAGCGTCGTACAAAGTCCGCAGTGGCGATACCCTGTCGGGTATTGCAAAGCGCCTGAACGTGTCGATGGCGGACCTACAGCGTGCTAATAACATCCGTGGCGGCAACATTAAGCCGGGACAAACGCTAAGCCTGGGCAGCAGCGGAAACGCAGCTAAACTGGCCGATAATGGCAACAGCATCACCTATCAGGTTCGCAAAGGTGATTCTCTGGCCAGCATTGCAAAGCGCCATGGCGTTGAAATGCAGGATGTGATGCGCTGGAATAGCAGCGGCAGTAAAAACATTCAGCCCGGCGATAAGCTGACGCTGTTTGTTAATAACAGCGCCACGCCTGACAGCTAAGCTCACTCAACAATAAAAAAGCCAATCTGATGATTGGCTTTTTTTTATTCCTGCTCCCTGGCTACAGATTCCAGGTCCCTGCCCTTTGAACTACCGCTTTACTGCCTCGATAAAGAGAGTATCAGTGCTGAAGCTTCCATCTGGCTTCAGCGCGTAATAGCGCTGCACATCTTCAGAAGCCGATTGCTGATAAGCGCGGATGGCTTCAATCATCAACGGCGGCGTGCGCATTCGTTCTGTCCAGCTTGAAAACTCAAGCTCCAGTCGGTCATGGCTAACCGCTGTGATAGCAAGGCCAGCCTCGGTGAACATCGTGAGCCACTCCCCCGGCGCGTAATCCCGCACATGAGACGTATCGCGCAGGGCCTCAACGGTTTGCAGCCAGATATCCAGTACGGCGTTCCCCGGCGCGCTGACGTCCATAAAGATCACCTTCCCGCCGGGCTTGAGTACGCGCTTCACTTCGCGCATTGCACTTCCTACGTCGTGCCAGTGATGTGCAGAGTAGCGACTGATGACAATATCAAACTGTTCGTCCTCAAAGGGGAGCTGTTCTGCATACCCCCACTGAGTGGTTAAGTTTGTTAAGCCATGCTCCTTCGCTGCCTCATTTACCACCGCAAGCATTTTTTCTGAGAGGTCATAAGCAACCACGCTCGAAACATGCCGGGCTGCCGCATAGCTCGCATGCCCACCGCCACAGCCCAGATCAAGCACTGAGGCATCTTTCTCAGCAGACAAACGTTCCCCAAGCCTGATCAGATCGCTACCGCTCACGTGTACAGCACTTGTCAGATAAGCGCTGGCCTGGTCGCCAAATTGCTTTTCAACGTGATCGTGATGATGTTTTGCCATGACGCGAATTTCCTTTTTATTGTTGAAATGATGGGCAGAACGCGGGAGGTGCCTGCCCTGATAGCAGGCAGAACATTCTTATAGAAGCACAGGCCTGCTGGGAGTGAATTCAACGAGTAGCGGATTGTGATCGGAGGCGCGGGTGACAAGCACGGTGGCTTCAGTCACTCTCATGTCGCGGTAAAATACGAAGTCTAATGGCCGACCAAAGGCTTTGCGCCGGTGATCGTCAGTAAAACTGACCTCTTTCAGCCCCATGTCCCTGGCGAAATTATACAAAGCGTAAATACGCTGACGGCTCCAGGCATTAAAATCACCCGCCATGATGACAGGCCCCTTATGGTGGATGATTTGTTCACCTATCGGGCCCAGCTGCTTGCTGTAGACATCAACACCTAAGCTGAAGTTAACAGCATGAATATTCACCACCATCAGCATTTGCTCATTGGGCAAGGGGTAAGCGGTAACCAGCGCGGACTTTGATAACCGGAGTAAAGGTTCACGTTCGCGCAGTGGGCAGCAGTAAACCGCATGCGCTGATGCCAGCGTCATTACGCCCGATGGATGCTGCGGCAGAGAAAAGGCGGGGACCTGATCGGCAGCCAGGTAATTGCTTGTAGCAAAGCGCACCAGTTCCGGGGTGGTCTGGGCCTCCTGCAAAAGTACAAGGTGAGCATCTTTACCGAAATTCTGCAGAACCGAAAGCCAGTCAGCGCGCTGCTGCTTGAAGATATTCCATACCAGTACGCGCAGCGAAGAGTCTGCGGTCAAAGGGGCTCCGGGCGGTAATGCCTTTCCGACGTGCAGCATGGCACCAGGCGGGAATATACGCTCCGCTGGCTGCCCTGCTACATATCTCATGGCATAGGTCTTTTTACGCACGCTACCCGCCTGGTTTTAATGACTGCTAAATAATATATGCCGTAATGATGTTATAAGGGCTTTGGGGCTTAGTTTCAATCGGAGCATGCTAATAAGACTGGATTGTCAGTAAACAAATATTGATGAGAAGCCACTGTCTGTCTTGTGATGGCTTTTTTCGCATACAAAAAAACCCTGAGTCAGATGACTCAGGGTCTAATGATAAGTGGCGGAACGGACGGGGCTCGAACCCGCGACCCCCTGCGTGACAGGCAGGTATTCTAACCAACTGAACTACCGCTCCACCGATTCTGTACTGAATCCAGAATGTTGCTTCTGGTATCAGGTGTTTCACCCATTCCGTGTCACCGGAGTGGTCATGACCAGCGTACTGGTCTAAATTGATGCCTGGCAGTTCCCTACTCTCGCATGGGGAGACCCCACACTACCATCGGCGCTACGGCGTTTCACTTCTGAGTTCGGCATGGGGTCAGGTGGGACCACCGCGCTAAAGCCGCCAGGCAAATTCTTTTACCGCACTTGCGTATAACTGGTGCTGATACCCAGAGTCGAACTGGGGACCTCACCCTTACCAAGGGTGCGCTCTACCAACTGAGCCATATCAGCACGCTTATTACTTAATAAAGAACCTTGTTCTTTATATCTAAATTGATGCCTGGCAGTTCCCTACTCTCGCATGGGGAGACCCCACACTACCATCGGCGCTACGGCGTTTCACTTCTGAGTTCGGCATGGGGTCAGGTGGGACCACCGCGCTAAAGCCGCCAGGCAAATCTTGGTGCACGGAACGAATATTTTGCGCTGCTGCTGCGCTGGCTTCACCTGCAAACTCAGTCACATACTTCAGTATGCTCCTTCCTTCGCTGCGTTTGCCGCCCTGCTTCAGCACAAACTCTTTCGTTCCCGCTAATTTTTTAAATCACACTCCGCAGACTCACGTCCGCAGGGCAGATAAAATCTCCTGCTCTGTCCCGCATGCGTAATATGCAGAACAGCTTAATTCTTGTCCGGATAAGCTGAAAATTGTCTTTCTGTCTCTCAACGCCCACCAGAACGCTTCTGGTGTTGTAAGGTTAAGCCTCACGGGTCATTAGTACCGGTTAGCTCAACGCATCGCTGCGCTTACACACCCGGCCTATCAACGTCGTAGTCTTCAACGTCCCTTCAGGACCCTTAAAGGGTCAGGGAAGATTCATCTCGAGGCAAGTTTCGCGCTTAGATGCTTTCAGCGCTTATCTTTTCCGCACTTAGCTACCGGGCAATGCCATTGGCATGACAACCCGAACACCAGTGGTGCGTTCACTCCGGTCCTCTCGTACTAGGAGCAACCCCTCTCAATCTTCCAGCGCCCACGGCAGATAGGGACCGAACTGTCTCACGACGTTCTAAACCCAGCTCGCGTACCACTTTAAACGGCGAACAGCCGTACCCTTGGGACCTACTTCAGCCCCAGGATGTGATGAGCCGACATCGAGGTGCCAAACACCGCCGTCGATATGAACTCTTGGGCGGTATCAGCCTGTTATCCCCGGAGTACCTTTTATCCGTTGAGCGATGGCCCTTCCATTCAGAACCACCGGATCACTATGACCTGCTTTCGCACCTGCTCGAGCCGTCACTCTCGCAGTCAAGCCAGCTTATGCCATTGCACTAACCTCACGATGTCCGACCGTGATTAGCTGACCTTCGTGCTCCTCCGTTACTCTTTAGGAGGAGACCGCCCCAGTCAAACTACCCACCAGACACTGTCCCCACGCCAGATTATGGCGCCAGGTTAGAACATCAAACGTTAAAGGGTGGTATTTCAAGGTTGGCTCCACGCAGACTGGCGTCCACGCTTCAAAGCCTCCCACCTATCCTACACATCAAGGCTCAATGTTCAGTGTCAAGCTGTAGTAAAGGTTCACGGGGTCTTTCCGTCTTGCCGCGGGTACACTGCATCTTCACAGCGAGTTCAATTTCACTGAGTCTCGGGTGGAGACAGCCTGGCCATCATTACGCCATTCGTGCAGGTCGGAACTTACCCGACAAGGAATTTCGCTACCTTAGGACCGTTATAGTTACGGCCGCCGTTTACCGGGGCTTCGATCAGGAGCTTCTCTTGCGATAACCCCATCAATTAACCTTCCGGCACCGGGCAGGCGTCACACCGTATACGTCCACTTTCGTGTTTGCACAGTGCTGTGTTTTTAATAAACAGTTGCAGCCAGCTGGTATCTTCGACTGGCTTCAGCTCCGCGAGCAAGTCGCTTCACCTACGCACCAGCGTGCCTTCTCCCGAAGTTACGGCACCATTTTGCCTAGTTCCTTCACCCGAGTTCTCTCAAGCGCCTTGGTATTCTCTACCTGACCACCTGTGTCGGTTTGGGGTACGATTCGTTGTTACCTGATGCTTAGAGGCTTTTCCTGGAAGCAGGGCATTTGTTACTTCAGCACCGTAGTGCCTCGTCATCACGCCTCAGCCTTAAGGCGTTCCGGATTTACCTGGAACACCAGCCTACACGCTTAAACCGGGACAACCGTCGCCCGGCTAACATAGCCTTCTCCGTCCCCCCTTCGCAGTAACACCGAGTACAGGAATATTAACCTGTTTCCCATCGACTACGCCTTTCGGCCTCGCCTTAGGGGTCGACTCACCCTGCCCCGATTAACGTTGGACAGGAACCCTTGGTCTTCCGGCGAGCGGGCTTTTCACCCGCTTTATCGTTACTCATGTCAGCATTCGCACTTCTGATACCTCCAGCAGACCTCACAGTCCACCTTCAACGGCTTACAGAACGCTCCCCTACCCAACAACACCTAAGTGTCGCTGCCGCAGCTTCGGTGCATGGTTTAGCCCCGTTACATCTTCCGCGCAGGCCGACTCGACCAGTGAGCTATTACGCTTTCTTTAAATGATGGCTGCTTCTAAGCCAACATCCTGGCTGTCTGTGCCTTCCCACATCGTTTCCCACTTAACCATGACTTTGGGACCTTAGCTGGCGGTCTGGGTTGTTTCCCTCTTCACGACGGACGTTAGCACCCGCCGTGTGTCTCCCGTGATAACATTCTCCGGTATTCGCAGTTTGCATCGGGTTGGTAAGCCGGGATGGCCCCCTAGCCGAAACAGTGCTCTACCCCCGGAGATGAGTTCACGAGGCGCTACCTAAATAGCTTTCGGGGAGAACCAGCTATCTCCCGGTTTGATTGGCCTTTCACCCCCAGCCACAGGTCATCCGCTAATTTTTCAACATTAGTCGGTTCGGTCCTCCAGTTAGTGTTACCCAACCTTCAACCTGCCCATGGCTAGATCACCGGGTTTCGGGTCTATACCCTGCAACTTAACGCCCAGTTAAGACTCGGTTTCCCTGCGGCTCCCCTATACGGTTAACCTTGCTACAGAATATAAGTCGCTGACCCATTATACAAAAGGTACGCAGTCACACCACGAAGGTGCTCCCACTGCTTGTACGTACACGGTTTCAGGTTCTGTTTCACTCCCCTCGCCGGGGTTCTTTTCGCCTTTCCCTCACGGTACTGGTTCACTATCGGTCAGTCAGGAGTATTTAGCCTTGGAGGATGGTCCCCCCATATTCAGACAGGATATCACGTGTCCCGCCCTACTCTTCGAACTCACAGCAAATGCATCTTTGTGTACGGGAGTGTCACCCTGTACCCTGCGACTTTCCAGACGCTTCCACTGATGCACAAACTGATTCAGGTTCTGGGCTCCTCCCCGTTCGCTCGCCGCTACTGGGGGAATCTCGGTTGATTTCTTTTCCTCGGGGTACTTAGATGTTTCAGTTCCCCCGGTTCGCCTCGCAACACTATGTATTCATGTTGCGATAGTGTGTCGAAACACACTGGGTTTCCCCATTCGGGTATCGCCGGTTGTTGCGGTTCATATCACCTTACCGGCGCTTATCGCAGATTAGCACGCCCTTCATCGCCTCTGACTGCCAGGGCATCCACCGTGTACGCTTAGTCACTTAACCTCACAACCCAGAAGATTCTGGCTGCGTGACCCGTCTGAACTGCGGCGTTGCTCCGGTGCTCGCAACTGCTCATGGACATGAAGTCCACTGCGCGTTGCTGTGCGCCGGGCGCCTTGCATTTCAGCCGTTCACTCAGCCCTCAGCTTTCTGAGGAGTAAGCATTTGAGAGACTCGACTGTATCGTGTTGTTTCATTCTTATTACGGAGAATGAAAACGATACGTCGTTTCAATTTTCAGCTTGTTCCGGATTATTAAAGAGCATAATACTTCGCAGCACACCATTGCCGGTACGCTCTGAAGTATTGTCAGAAAACTGCATGGTGGAGCTAAGCGGGATCGAACCGCTGACCTCCTGCGTGCAAGGCAGGCGCTCTCCCAGCTGAGCTATAGCCCCATACAGTTACTGCAGAGACCTTCCACTACCACTCAACGTGAGTTCACCTGTCGCTGTGAGGCGGCAAATGTTAATTTTTGCTCATGCAGGGCATGCGGAAGGGAAGTTTACCTGAGGTAAACGACCGCGCGCATAACGCAGCATGAGTGAAAATTTGGTAGGCCTGAGTGGACTTGAACCACCGACCTCACCCTTATCAGGGGTGCGCTCTAACCACCTGAGCTACAAGCCTGTAGAGGTTTTTCTGCTCGTTACTTTTTCATCAGACAATCTGTTGTGGACACTACGCGGGAAAGTATCTTCAGGTAAGGAGGTGATCCAACCGCAGGTTCCCCTACGGTTACCTTGTTACGACTTCACCCCAGTCATGAATCACAAAGTGGTAAGCGCCCTCCCGAAGGTTAAGCTACCTACTTCTTTTGCAACCCACTCCCATGGTGTGACGGGCGGTGTGTACAAGGCCCGGGAACGTATTCACCGTGGCATTCTGATCCACGATTACTAGCGATTCCGACTTCACGGAGTCGAGTTGCAGACTCCGATCCGGACTACGACGCACTTTGTGAGGTCCGCTTGCTCTCGCGAGGTCGCTTCTCTTTGTATGCGCCATTGTAGCACGTGTGTAGCCCTGCTCGTAAGGGCCATGATGACTTGACGTCATCCCCACCTTCCTCCGGTTTATCACCGGCAGTCTCCTTTGAGTTCCCGACCGAATCGCTGGCAACAAAGGATAAGGGTTGCGCTCGTTGCGGGACTTAACCCAACATTTCACAACACGAGCTGACGACAGCCATGCAGCACCTGTCTCACGGTTCCCGAAGGCACTAAGGCATCTCTGCCGAATTCCGTGGATGTCAAGAGCAGGTAAGGTTCTTCGCGTTGCATCGAATTAAACCACATGCTCCACCGCTTGTGCGGGCCCCCGTCAATTCATTTGAGTTTTAACCTTGCGGCCGTACTCCCCAGGCGGTCGACTTAACGCGTTAGCTCCGGAAGCCACTCCTCAAGGGAACAACCTCCAAGTCGACATCGTTTACGGCGTGGACTACCAGGGTATCTAATCCTGTTTGCTCCCCACGCTTTCGCACCTGAGCGTCAGTCTTTGTCCAGGGGGCCGCCTTCGCCACCGGTATTCCTCCAGATCTCTACGCATTTCACCGCTACACCTGGAATTCTACCCCCCTCTACAAGACTCTAGCCTGCCAGTTTCGAATGCAGTTCCCGGGTTGAGCCCGGGGATTTCACATCCGACTTGACAGACCGCCTGCGTGCGCTTTACGCCCAGTAATTCCGATTAACGCTTGCACCCTCCGTATTACCGCGGCTGCTGGCACGGAGTTAGCCGGTGCTTCTTCTGCGGGTAACGTCAATGAGCGAGGTTATTAACCTCTCTCCCTTCCTCCCCGCTGAAAGTACTTTACAACCCGAAGGCCTTCTTCATACACGCGGCATGGCTGCATCAGGCTTGCGCCCATTGTGCAATATTCCCCACTGCTGCCTCCCGTAGGAGTCTGGACCGTGTCTCAGTTCCAGTGTGGCTGGTCATCCTCTCAGACCAGCTAGGGATCGTCGCCTTGGTGAGCCATTACCTCACCAACAAGCTAATCCCATCTGGGCACATCCGATGGTGTGAGGCCCGAAGGTCCCCCACTTTGGTCCGTAGACGTTATGCGGTATTAGCTACCGTTTCCAGTAGTTATCCCCCTCCATCGGGCAGTTTCCCAGACATTACTCACCCGTCCGCCACTCGTCACCCAAAGAGCAAGCTCTCCTGTGCTACCGTTCGACTTGCATGTGTTAGGCCTGCCGCCAGCGTTCAATCTGAGCCATGATCAAACTCTTCAATTTAAAAGTTCGATTTGCTTCAACAAGTGAAGCGATGCTCAAGTGTAAAACGTCATAATGAATTTCATTATGTGTTCACTCTTAAGACTTGATATTTTTTGCGCCTTGCGGCGCTGATATCAATCCTGCGAGTGCCCACACAGATTGTCTGATAAATTGTTAAAGAGCGGTGCGGCTGGCGCCTTGGCGGCCTGCTGCGAGGTGGCGTATATTACGCTTTCCTCCTTCAGAGTCAACTTCTTTTTGGGAAGTTTTTCTCCGGCGGTTCAGCTTCCTGACCCTCTCAACCCGGCGGCCTGTAAGCCGTTGTTCCGTGTCGATGGAGGCGCATTATAGGGATGCGCCCGGGGAAGGCAAGTATAAATATGAACTTTTTTACCGTTCGCTGAAAGTTCGTGCAGAACGCTGCTTTTTAGCCCTGTTTAATGCGTGCAGGCAGGTCTGCAAGGCTGTTTATGACCCAGTCTGCTGCATTTTCACCCTCTTCCGTCACTGGCTTACCGCTACGCACTAAAACCTTTTTACCCACGCCTGCCGCTTTTCCTGCCAGCATGTCCTCAGGTTTGTCACCTACCATATAAGAAGCGGCCATATCGATATTGAGTTCCTGCTGAGCGGACAGCAGCATGCCGGGGTGTGGCTTCCGACAGTCGCACTGCTGGCGATACTCTTCTACTACCGCGTCCGGGAGATGCGGACAGAAGTAGATGCCATCCAAATCGACTTCACGATCGGCCAGCGACCAGTCCATCCATTCGGTGAGCTGCATAAAGGTATCTTCATTAAAGATACCCCGCGCAATACCGGACTGGTTAGTTACCATCACCAGCGCAAAACCCATTTTCTTAAGTTCACGCATTGCGTCGATCGCGCCATCAATAAATTGAAAGTTGTCGATTTCATGCACGTAACCATGATCGACATTCATTGTGCCGTCGCGATCGAGAAATATTGCGGGTACGGTATTAGCCACCGGAAGCTCCTGTAATTACCTGTTGCGTTGGGGCATATCATATCCCTGCGCCCGTAACAGAACCAGTAGAGTAATGACGATCGCATTTTCACCCGGTAGCCTGACCACAACATTCCCTGTTCAGGCGTAAAGCGTCGTAGTGTGACCGTGGCATAACGTCACCGCCCCAGGCCGTGAGCGAATGCACCCAATCTGCCCGTAAGCTAATGCGACCTATCCCCCTGCGATCAAAAGCACCGTACCTGCCTGTGAGCAAATACGCTATAAAGGACGACCCGGAGCTTTTTCAACAATGCCGCTGCGCTACGACTGGTTCATTGTGCGAGAATTCCCCGGCAGGGCAGTGAATCATACTTTGATTGATTCAGCCGTCTGGATGCCTTACCATCCACTCGCGCCCGGCGTTGCTCGGGAAGCACTTTACTTAACGCCATGGATAAACAGCAGCGCACTTAAAATGATAAAACTTTCGCACATAACTAAGGTGTTCCAGCAGGGCACACGCACCATCACGGCGCTGTCAGATGTCAGCCTGCATGTGCCTGCGGGGCAAATTTACGGCGTCATCGGCGCATCAGGGGCGGGGAAAAGCACCCTGATCCGCTGCGTTAATCTACTCGAACGCCCCACTTCCGGCTCTGTTCTGGTCGATAATCAGGAGCTCACCACGCTCTCTGAAAGCCAGCTGACACGGGCGCGCCGCCAAATCGGCATGATTTTCCAGCATTTCAACCTGATGAACTCCCGTACCGTCGCTGGCAATGTCGCCCTGCCGCTGGAGCTGGGCAAGCTGACCAGCAGCGAGATCAAAACGCGCGTTACTGAGCTGCTGGCCCTTGTCGGCCTGGCGGACAAGCATGATGTCTGGCCGGCCAATCTTTCCGGCGGTCAGAAGCAGCGTGTTGCTATTGCCCGCGCGCTGGCCACCAATCCTAAAGTGCTGCTGTGTGATGAAGCCACCAGCGCCCTCGACCCGGCAACCACGCGCGCCATTCTTGAATTACTCAAGGACATCAACCGCCGCCTGGGCATCACCATACTGCTGATCACCCATGAGATGGATGTCGTTAAGCGCATCTGTGACGGGGTGGCGGTGATCAGCAACGGCGAGTTAATAGAGAACGATACGGTCAGCGAAGTGTTTTCGCACCCTAAGACGCCGCTGGCACAGCAGTTTATTCACTCCACGCTCCATCTGGATATTCCCGACGATTATTCGGCGCGCCTGACGGCGGAGCCGCGGGCTGACGCCGTACCTTTACTGCGCCTGGAGTTCACCGGCCAGTCGGTAGATGCCCCATTGCTCTCTGAGTCGGCTCGCCGTTTCAATGTGAACAACAATATTATCAGCGCGCAGATGGACTACGCGGGCGGCGTGAAGTTCGGCATTATGCTCACCGAAATGCACGGTACGGATGCTGACACGCAGGCGGCGATCAATTTTCTTAAAGAGCACCATGTAAAGGTAGAGGTACTGGGTTATGTCTGAGGCAATGGTATGGCTTCTCGGCCGGGGCGTTTGGGAAACGCTGATGATGACCTTCGTTTCCGGTTTTTTTGGTTTTGTACTGGGCCTTCCGGTCGGCGTTCTGCTTTACGTAACGCGTCCGGGGCAGATTATGTCCAGCCAAAAACTCTACCGCGTCCTCTCTGCGCTGGTTAACATCTTCCGCTCCATCCCCTTTATTATTCTGCTGGTATGGATGATCCCATTTACCCGCATCATCGTCGGCACCTCCATAGGTTTGCAGGCAGCCATTGTTCCTCTGACGGTGGGGGCTGCCCCCTTTATTGCCCGCATGGTGGAAAATGCCCTGCTTGAGCTCCCGTCCGGGCTGATTGAGGCTTCACGCGCCATGGGCGCCACCCCGATGCAGATCATACGCAAAGTGCTGCTGCCGGAAGCGATGCCGGGGCTGGTAAATGCAGCAACGATTACGCTGATTACGCTGGTAGGCTATTCTGCTATGGGTGGCGCGGTCGGCGCCGGGGGCCTTGGTCAGATTGGCTATCAGTATGGTTACATCGGCTATGACGCGACGGTAATGAATACGGTATTGGTGTTACTGGTGGTACTCGTTTATCTGATCCAATTCAGTGGTGACCGCATCGTTCGCGCGGTCACGCATAAATAACAGCACATTCAGATTAAGGAAGGGATATGTCTTTTAATTTTAAAACATTAGCCACTGTAGGCGCGCTAATTGGTACGCTGGCACTGGTTGGTTGCGATCGCAAAGAAAAAGAACCTAATCATATTAAAGTTGGCGTGATCGTCGGCGCGGAGCAGCAGGTTGCTGAAGTCGCTAAGCAGGTGGCTAAAGATAAGTACGGTCTGGACGTTGAGCTGGTCACCTTTAACGATTATGTACTGCCTAATGAAGCGCTGAGCAAAGGCGATATTGACGTCAATGCTTTCCAACATAAGCCTTATCTCGATCAGCAGATCAAGGATCGCGGCTATAAGCTGGTTTCCGTCGGCAATACTTTCGTTTATCCGATTGCGGGCTACTCCAGGAAAATCAAATCTCTGGATGAGCTGCAGAATGGCGCGCAGGTCGCGATTCCTAACGATCCGACGAATCTCGGGCGTTCACTGCTGCTGTTGCAGAAAGTGGGCCTGATTAAGCTGAAAGAGGGCACCGGGCTGCTTCCAACGACTCTGGACGTGGTAGAGAACCCGAAAAATATCAAGCTGGTTGAGCTGGAAGCGCCGCAGCTCCCTCGCTCGCTGGACGATCAGCAGATCGCTCTGGCGGTGATTAATACCACCTATGCCAGCCAGATTAACCTCACCCCGGAGAAAGACGGCATTTTTGTGGAAGACAAAAACTCACCTTACGTGAATATGATTGTTGCACGTGAAGATAATAAAGATGCTGAAAACGTGAAGAAATTCGTTGAGGCCTACCACTCTGACGAAGTCAGCAACGCCGCGAGCAAAATCTTCAACGGCGGTGCGGTTAAAGGCTGGTAAAATGCCAGGCTCTACGGTTTCACTTCGGTGATAGCCGTGACGCCATTGACAAAGCGGGCGATTGCCCGCTTTATTATTTCCAGAACGCTTGTTATTACCCACCAGGGTTGCTTCAATAACGTCACTTTACCGACTATAAGGAACTTCACATGCGTGTTTTACCGCTCTGTTTGTTAGCCCTTTCGCTGACAGGGTGTTCGCTGCTGCATAAACCGTACAAACCCGTCGAGCCCTTCAAGCAAACTACGCAAACTGAGCCAGCACGCACCAAACCTGCGCCGCGCCCTGTCCCGGTAAAACTTTACACCGATGCTGGCGATCTGGTCAGTAAGCCGTTCCGCGATTTGGGCGAAGTCTATGGTGAAGATTGCCAGAACAGCGCACAGAGCTCACCGCCAAATATTACAACCGCTCGAAGAAGAATGCAGACGCGCGCGTCAACGATGAAAGCCAATGCCGTACTGCTCCATCAGTGTGAAATCGTAAGTAGTGCGCAGGGTTGCTACCGCCAGGCCGTGTGTCAGGGGTCTGCCCTGAAAGTGTCCAACCAGTGAGTGCATTTTCCTTCCAGCAAATTGGCACCCTTCGTTCCCCCTGGAAGGAAAAGTTTGCCGTTCCCCGCCAGCCGGGCCTTGTGCAGGATGGCGGTGGTGAACTTCACCTGCTCCCCCCTTACAATCAGCCCGAAGCCGTGCGCGGACTGGAGGAATTTAGCCATTTATGGCTGCTGTTTGTCTTTCATCAGACGATGGAAGGTGGATGGCGCCCCACCGTACGCCCTCCGCGGCTGGGCGGCAACGCGCGGGTAGGCGTATTTAGTACCCGCTCAACGTTTCGTCCTAACCCGGTGGGGATGTCGCTGGTCGAGCTGACCGGGATTAGAGTGGATAAAGGCAGCGTTGTGCTGGAGCTGGGAAGCCTTGACCTGGTGGATGGCACCCCCATTGTTGATATCAAACCCTATCTGCCATTTGCAGAATCCATTCCTGATGCCCGCGCCGGATTTGCCCAACAGGCACCGGATGCATCAATGCCGGTAACGTTCTCCCCACTGGCGGAGCAACAGGTCGCCAGCCAGCGCCAGCGCTATCCGCACCTTGCGCGTTTTATCCGTCAGGTGCTGGCCCAGGATCCTCGTCCGGCCTACCGTAAGGGCGAAGAGCCGGAGCGGGAATATGCCGCCTGGCTGCTCGATTTTAACGTTCGCTGGTGCGTGACGGGCACAGGAACCGTCGTCATCGCTGTCGATCCGCGTTAATTTATTCCCCTGCATCTTTTGAGAGTTAAAACTCGCTGGTACACTACCGCCAGCATTTTAACTGCCTGGCTTAATTCGTAAGCTTTCTGCTTAACTGGAATCGTAACTCATGCGTACTACTCAATACCTGCTCTCCACTCAGAAGGAGACGCCTGCCGACGCTGAAGTGATCAGCCATCAGCTGATGCTGCGCGCCGGGATGATCCGCAAGCTGGCATCCGGGCTTTATACCTGGCTGCCGACCGGCCTGCGCGTACTTAAAAAAGTCGAAAATATCGTGCGTGAAGAGATGAATAACGCCGGTGCAATTGAGATTTCCATGCCGGTCGTGCAGCCCGCCGATCTGTGGCAGGAAAGTGGACGCTGGGAGGAGTACGGCCCGGAACTGCTGCGCTTTGTCGATCGTGGCGATCGCCCTTTCGTGCTCGGCCCGACGCATGAGGAAGTGGTTACCGATCTGATCCGTAACGAACTGAGCTCATACAAACAGCTGCCGCTGAACGTATTCCAGATCCAGACCAAATTCCGTGATGAAGTGCGGCCTCGCTTTGGCGTGATGCGCTCACGTGAGTTTATTATGAAAGATGCCTACTCCTTTCATATTTCGCAGGCCTCTTTACAGGAGACCTACGATGCAATGTATCGTGCCTACGGCCAGAGCTTTAGCCGGATGGGGCTGGATTTCCGTGCCGTGCAGGCCGATACCGGCTCAATTGGCGGCAGCGCGTCCCATGAGTTTCAGGTGCTGGCGAAAAGCGGTGAGGACGATATCGTCTTCTCTACCGAATCGGACTATGCGGCCAACATTGAGCTGGCAGAGGCCGTCGCTCCTGCCGGTGGTCGTCCGGACGCCACTCAGGAACTGAATGAGATTGACACGCCAGAGGCGAAAACTATCGCTGCGCTGGTTGAACAGTTCGGTCTGCCGATCCAAAAAACCGTGAAGACCCTGCTGGTGAAGGCGGCTGCGGAAAGCGGCCACTCGCTGGTTGCCCTGCTGGTGCGCGGCGATCACGAGCTGAACGAAATCAAAGCTGAGAAAATTGATATCGTTGCCGCGCCGCTGACCTTTGCCACTGAGGAAGAGATCCGCGCGGCTATCGGTGCAGGCCCGGGTTCACTTGGACCGGTAGGCCTGTCACTGCCGGTGGTGGTTGACCGCACCGTGGCGGCCATGAGCGACTTCTGTGCGGGTGCCAATATTGATGGTAAACACCTTACCGGCATCAACTGGCAGCGCGATCTGCCGCTGCCGCGCGTGGCGGATATCCGCAATGTCGTCGAGGGCGATGCCAGCCCGGATGGTAAGGGAACGCTGCTGATCAAGCGCGGCATTGAAGTGGGCCACATCTTCCAGCTCGGCACCAAATACTCCGAAGCGATGAAAGCCTCCGTGCAGGGTGAAGACGGCCGTAACCAGGTTCTGTCAATGGGCTGTTACGGCATCGGCATCAGCCGCATTGTTGCGGCGGCAATTGAACAGAACCATGACGACCGTGGAATTATCTGGCCTGCGGCGCTGGCACCTTTCCAGGTGGCGATCCTGCCGATGAACATGCACAAATCCTTCCGCGTGAAGGAGCTGGCGGAGGAGCTTTACGCCCAGCTGCGTGCGAAAGGCATTGAGGTTATCCTCGACGACCGTAAAGAGCGCCCGGGCGTGATGTTCGCCGACATGGAGCTGATTGGCGTGCCGCATACGATTGTCATTGGCGACCGTAACCTGGACAGCGAAGAGATTGAGTATAAATCCCGTCGCGAAGGTGAAAAACGCATGATTAAGACCGGCGAAATCCTTGATTTCCTGTTAGCAGAAATCAACGGCTAAGCCCCCTCCGTGGCAGGCTGCTGATGCAGCCTGCCACGCTCATACCCGGCTCACCGTAACGTCTGCCTCACACCCCAGTCTGCCCAGCACGCAACGCGTCCGCTACTTCAGCGCGCCACGCTTTTCCGCGCAACGCATCCGTTATTCCGGTGCACCACGCATTTTCCCGCGCATTGATTTTGTTGTCGCCTTACGCGCCTTGCCTTCCAGACGGCGTTTCTTTGACGCCAGCGTCGGTCGGGTTGCGCGTCGCTTTTTCTCCACCACGGTCAGTTCCTGGATCAAATTTCCCAGACGCTTCAACGCCGCTTCGCGGTTCATCTCCTGGCTGCGATACTCCTGGGCCTTGATGATCACCACGCCTTCCGGGGTGATCAAATGATGACTGGTAGCCGTCAGCCGCTCTTTGTAAAATTCCGGCAGGCTGGATGCGCGAATATCAAAGCGCAGGTGGATCGCCGTAGAGCTTTTATTAACGTGCTGTCCACCCGCACCCTGCGCCCGAATCGCCGTTATCTCCAGCTCACTGTCCGGAATGGTGACGTTATTAGAGATAACTATCATGCCAGCTTGCCGTTGATTAACCAGTCAGTGAAGTGCAGCTCCAGATGATGCTGGTCGTCAGAGAGCCAGATCGCGCCATCCTGCACCGTAGCCTGTAACGTCATCGAACGCGAAGCAAGTTGGGTAAGCGCTTTCAGCTGCTCGTCATCGAGGAAACGGATGGTGAGGTTATCCTGCTGCGCCAGTTTATTCTGGTTCTGCTGCCACCAGATTTGCGCCGCGCGACTGGTGTACGTGTACAAAAATACCCGGGCAGAACGGTTACAGGCCTTTTTGATGCGGCGCTCGTCCGGCAGGCCCAGCTCGACCCATACCTCAATGCCGTTATGGTCGTTCATCAGCCAGATTTCAGGCTCATCCTCTGCACTCAGCCCACGGGTAAATGTGAGCCGCTCATCGGCGTTGACCAGCCACGCCAGCAGGCGCAGCATCAGGCGCTCTTCCGTTTCAGACGGATGACGGGCCAGGGTGAGACTGGCGTCGAGATAAACGTTTCTGTCCATATCCGCAACGTTCACCGTCGCCTTGTAGATGGTCGCTTTGAGTGCCATAAAGATCCTTATCTTGATTGACCGCCATTGTAACCCGATGACACCGCAAATGACCTGTTGCCAGGCTGATTTCATGTAAAAGCCTGTGTTATAGTCGCTAAATCGCCAGAGAAAACTCTGTCAGGAGGTGCATGTGCAAAAGTATTGTGAATTAGTCCGCCGTAAATACGCTGAAATAGGCAGTGGCGAACTGGGATACGTGCCGGACGCATTAGCGTGCGTATTGAAAGCACTCAACGAGGTAGCGGCTAATACTGAGCTACACTCTTCCATCAGGGAACAGGCAGCGTTTGCTGCTGCTAACTTATTGGTGAGCGATTATGTTGACGAATGAAGCCTACAGACCTATCAACTGTGATGATTACGACAACCTGGAACTCGCCTGCCAGAAAAGCTGGACGCTATCGCTTGAACTTAAAAATGGCGAGCAGCTTAATGCCAGGGCCACCGATATGGTGTCACGTAAGAATGTGGAGTTTCTGGCCATCGATCTCTCCGGCGAAGTCCGCGAGCTGCGACTGGACCACATCGCCAGCTTCACCCATCCGGAGCTGGGTACCGTCATGGTCAGCGAGTCTGATTAAGCGTCATGCGGGCGGACGCTGTTCCGCCCGCATGACGGCGGTTTTACGGCTTCATGCTGGCATACCATGCAGCCAAATCGTCAATATCTTTATCGTTTAAACCTGCCACAAACGCCTTCATCACTTCTGCCTGACCGCCATTACGTTCCCCTTTTTTATAGGCCTGTAGCGCATGAGCCAGATAGTCAGCATTCTGCCCGGCGAGGTTAGGATAAAGCGCCACCTGCGCCTTACCCTGCGCCCCATGGCATCCCTGACAGCTTGCTGCCTTCTGCGCGCCCGCCTGAGCATCGCCCTGTGCCAGCGCCGGTAGCGTTAAGCACGCCAGAAATAGCATGAGTAATATTTTTCTTATCATGTTGTCTGCTCTTATTTTTTCCAGTGTATTTTCCATACCTTGTCCGATAAAGGTTCCCCCTCGCGGGTAACCCTGACCCCGGCGGCCGCGACAAAGTGCTCGCCGTAAAAAATCAGCGGCGTACGGCCTCGTTGCCAGGGGGGGATATCCCACTCCTGCCAGAGCTTTTTTAGCGAGCGACTTCCGGCCCGGCCGGGAATATGGAATTGTCCCGGAGCCTGAAAACGAACGGTGACCTTTTCTCCCTCTTCCGGCGTACGCACTGCAAGGCCTTCGGTACCCGTTAACAGCTGCCCCAGGCCGTCGGGTAGCGTTAGCGGCTCCCAGGGGGAAGGCCAGTCAATAACGTCATCGCGCACGGCGTTACCGAGCACAAGCCAGTAAAGCCTGTCCCGGAAGCGTCGTACTTCAAACCGGCCAAGCACAAGTCGCGGCGCGGCGTCTTCGCGGCTACAGGCAACCTCCTGCCAGAGACGCTGCAAAGCATCACGAGACGGCATCAGCCCTCCCTGCCCCGCAACCCAGCGACGCAGCAGCGCGCTGCGTCGTGCGTCGCTCATCTCCGCCAGCGGGGGAAAGGTTAGCGCTCCGTCCGCCGTGACTAAATGCGATAATGACTCTGCCAGCAGCTCGTCCAGCAGCTGCTCCTGTTCGCCACAGAGGGCAGCGCTGCGGGAGACGGCCTGTGAAAAGTGCGGCCAGCGCGCCGTCAGCAGGGGAAGCACGGCCTGCCGCAGAAAATTGCGGTCATAGCGCTGGTCCTGATTGCTCTCATCCTCGATCCAGCTCAGTTGATGGTCAGCCGCCCAGGTCTCGAGCTGTTCTCGCGTGTGCGAGAGCAGCGGGCGCAAATGTACATGGCCTGCCAGCGAGGCATGCTGCGGCATGGCGGCCAGTCCGGCCGGCCCGCTTCCGCGCTTTAGCGCCAGCAGCAGCGTTTCACACTGATCGTTTTGATGCTGGGCGGTCACCAGGCACTCGCCCGGCTGGATATGCTGTTTAAACGCATCGTAACGCGCAGCCCGGGCGGCCGCCTCTACCCCCATTTGCCGACTGTTCACCTGTACCTTTACCACCTCGAGCGGCACCTGCCACTGCAGGCACTGCTGGCGACAGCTGTCGGCCCACCTATCCGCAAACGGGCTGAGCCCGTGATGGACATGTATCGCTCTTAGCTGGAGATCGGGAAGCTGCCTGCGCAACAGAACCAGTTGCTGGAGCAGCACGCTGGAATCAAGGCCGCCGCTGTAGGCCACCAGCAGACGCTGATGTCCGGCAAGATGCAGTTGAGGAAGAAGCGAGACTGGCATGAGGATCCCACGATTCACGTTAAAACCCGGCCCTCTCAGACCGGGTGAGTCGGAGGCTATTTTACGCATGGTCAGGCGTTCACAGCAAACCCTCAGCGAACCTGAGGGAGTATTTAATACCGTGCCAGCGCCTGCCATCGCCCATGAGTCACTACGCTAAAGGCAACGACAGCGGCAGACACTGGCAGGCATTTATTACGCCTGATGCAGCTACGGCACCCGACATCGCCCGACATTTATTACGCCTGATACAGCTCCAGCGGCAGGCCGTCCGGATCGGCGAAAAAGGTGTAACGCTTATCGGTAAGCGGATCCACGCGGATCTCCTCGCAGTTCACTCCTTTCGCTTCCAGCTCACGCTTTGCGGCGTCGATATCCGCGACGCTGAAAGCCAGATGGCGAAGACCGCAGGCTTCAGGCTGCGTGGGCCGCGCAGGCGGCTGGGGAAAGGAGAACAGTTCGATAACGTAGTTACCGTTAAGCGCCAGGTCGCCTTTCCACGAATCGCGGGCTTCACGGTAAACTTCGTCCATCAGCGTAAAGCCCAGCACGTCGCAATAAAATGCCTTACTGGTTTCATAATGGCTGGCGATGATGGCGATATGATGGATCTGCCTGATACCTAACATAGTGCTCTCTTGATGATGAATTTGACCTTTTACGCTACGCGGAAATGCCCGGAATGAGAATGGCAAAATTCCGCGAAGACGTGGCTAGCCGATTATGACTTGAGCACCCGCACCAGATACTGGCCTTCCTCGGTCAATGTTGCACCGTGAATATCCGTTTCGAAGCCCGGATAGTGTCGGCCAATGGTGCAGAGCATCAGCAGAAAATCGAGCACCGCGCGGCTCTCTTCGGTGATCATCTCCCCTGGCATCACCACCGGAACGCCCGGCGGATAGGGCAGGATCATATTGGCAGAAACGCGTCCCACCAGTTCGCTGATATCAACCGTTTCGACATTTCCACGGACCTGCTGCTGGAACATCTGGTGGGGCGTCATTTTCATTTCCGGCAGCGTCGCAAAGGCCTGTAGCATCAGGCGCGGCAGATCGTGCTCGCTGATGAGTCGGTGGATCCCCTGAGCCAGCGTCTGGATGCGCATGGTTCGGTAGAAGTCAGGATCTTCGGCATAGAGATCCGGCAGCATATTCTTCACCCGCAGGTTGAGATCGTAGGCGCGCTTAAATTCAGCCAGCCCACGCAACACGCTCATCGCCTTGGTTTTATCAATGCCAATACTGAACAGGAACAGCAGGTTATAGGGGCCGGTCTTTTCAACCACCACCCCACGTTCGTCCAGGTATTTCGCCACCAGCGCTGCCGGGATCCCCTCCTCCGCCATTTCGCCCTGCTCACTCATCCCGGGGGTGAGAATGGTCACTTTGATCGGATCGAGGTACATATGATCCGCATCGGCATCCATAAAGCCGTGCCACTCCTCTTCGCCCGGCTGAATGGGCCAGCATTCAGGTTGGTCAACGCCATCTGGCTGCCAGATATCAAAGAACCAGCCGTCGCACTCTTCGCGCAGCCGCTGGATCTCGCGGCGGAAGTGCAGCGCGCGCTCAACCGAGCGGTTAATCAAGCGCTTACCGGGATTACCCCGCAGCATGGCCGCCGCGGTTTCTATCGACGCCACGATGGAGTAATTCGGCGAGGTCGTGGTATGCATCATGTAGGCTTCGTTAAAGGTTTGTTCGTCGTACTCCCCCTTAATGTGGATCAGTGAAGCCTGGGAAAAGGCCGCCAGCAGCTTATGCGTGGACTGCGTTTCGTAAATAACCTTGCCCGGCGTACGTTCACCGCTCATGCCGCTCAGGCCGTTATAGATTGGGTGGAAATTGGTATAGGGCACCCAGGCAGAATCAAAGTGGATGGAGGGGACGTCCAGCGTCTCTTTAATATACTGGGTGTTATAGAGCAGGCCATCGTAGGTCGAATTGGTGATCACCGCATGCACCGGCCAGCTGGCACGCTCGGTCTGTGCCACCTTCAGCGCGATGCTCTCTTTGGTGAACTCCCGTTTTGGGATCCCGCCAAGGATCCCCAGCGCGTTACGCGTAGGTTTCAGCCAGACTGGAATAATATCGCTCATCATCAGCAGATGAGTCAGTGATTTATGGCAGTTGCGATCCACCAGCACCGTACTCCCGGCGGGGGCCGCATACATACCGACGATTTTATTCGATGTCGAGGTGCCGTTAGTCACCATATAGCTCTGCTCAGCACCAAAGGTACGCGCAATATACTCTTCCGCCTCCAGGTGGGGGCCGGTGTGATCCAGCAGCGATCCCAGTTCAGTCACCGAGATAGAGATATCCGCCTTCAGAGTGTTAGCGCCGTAAAAGTCATAGAACAGCGTGCCCACCGGGCTTTTTTGAAATGCGGTTCCGGCCATATGTCCCGGCGTGCAGAAGGTGTATTTTCCCTCTTTCGCATAGTTAAACAGCGCTTTCGTCAGCGGTGGCGTGATGGTATCAATATATTCATCCGTATACTGGCGGATGCGTTGGGCAATCTCTTCTGCGCCGCCCAGGCCATATTCAAAGAACCAGATGGCCATGCGCATCTCATTGATGCTCACATCCAGGGTGGAATGGGTGTTGATAAAGGCATAAAGCGGCAGGTATTCATTTAACTGGTTGATCTCACTACAGAGATCGAGGCTGTGTTCATCCCAGTCGAAAATCACGCCGCAGATACGGGGATTGTGTTCAATCAGCTTGAGCAGGTCGTTACCGTCTTTCGGATAAATTGTCTGAAAGCCGCGGGCATTTAATACGTTATCAAGTTCGCGGATAGGTTCATCTTTATAGAAGACGTTCTGCGGTCCTACGATCGCAATGATATTCAATGTTCACCTCTGATTCTGTCATTAATGCTTTACTGCCGTTATTCGCGCACGTCCAGAGGATGCCAAATCTCCGTCACCGCCCCTTCACCGCCGGTGAGCGGATCCTGCTGCGGCAGCGGGACACGGCTGATATCCACAACGGACTGAGGCATTAAAGCTGGGTCATTCCGTCGCGTTTCAGGCTGCATACCCCGTGGGTATGCCCCCACGGCGAAAAAGTCTTCGGTAGCGGAAAGCTGCTGATGTCCCACGCCCGCCGGGATCAGTACCGCATCGCCCGCCTGAACGGTGACCACCCTGCCCGTTTCTCCGCCAAACAGGACCTGCGCCCGACCCGCTGCGATGCCCAGCAGTTCGTGGGTATTAGGGTGATAATGTGTCCAGGGATAAATCGGGTAGCGCCAGCGCGGCAGCCAGTGGTGAGCGGCAAACAGATCTTCAAAATAGCGGGCAATATCCCCGACGTCTTCCGGCACCACCTGCGGATAAATAATCAGCGGTAAAAGGTTGTTCGGCACGTCAGGCGTCGGCTGAAAGGTCAGATATTGCGGATTGTTCGACGCCCCGGCGGAAAAGGTGCCAGCGGCAAAGGACATCATAGCGAGCAAATTTCCAGCGTGCGGCAGCATAGGGTATCTCCTGAGATCGGGTTCGGAAGTATAGTAAGAGATCCCGCGCACTGCCCCAGGAATAATGACAACTGTTATACCTGAATTATCGCAAACTGTGTCTGTCATGACTTTACCCACTGTGGTCTACTAATAACAATAACGAGTGAGGTAAACGTGAACGATATTAAACAAATCCTGCTGCGTGAAATTGATACCCTGAACCGCGAGGAGCGACGTGATAACAAGCCGCGCTTCAGCTTTAATTTTCTGAAAAGTCACCCGGGTCTGTGGGTCTCCATGTACATCTGCTATGCCCTGACGGTGGCGCTGATTTTCACCACGGAATTTCTGGGCTGGCCCGCTTTCTGGGGCGCTACGCTGTTCGTTTTACTGATGAGCGGCCTGATGATGCTGGATATCAATCCCCGCTACCGCTTTGAAGATATTGATACGCTCGATCTGCGCGTTTGCTATAACGGCGAGTGGTATTACGTGCGTACGCTTTCTGACACCGCCATAGCGGAAATTATGCAAAGCTCGCAGGTGCCTGAGCGGGTGAAGGAGGGGATCAGGAAGCTGCTGACCCTGAAAGGCGAAGTGGATTTCTATGACGTCTACCATCTGACCTGGGGCCAGCAGCGCGCCTCTGCCGTCTGATCTCTTTCAGGCCAGCTTGCCTGCTGGCCCGTAAAGCACTTATAGCATTGCCGCAATCAGCTTACCCAGCGTCACGACGGCGGCCTCCTGTGCTTCACCCCATGCCCATGCGGTATTAAAGCGGAAATAGTTAGCGTACTGCTCGCCGGAAGAGAACATTTTACCTGGCGCGATGCTGATGTTGTGCTCAAGCGCGCGGGTATAAAGCAGGGTGGTATTTACCTGCTTAGGCAGTTCAATCCACAAAAAATAGCCGCCCTGGCTGTCATTGATTCTGGCGGCGGCGGGCAGATGCCGTCGGAGTGACTGACGGGCCAGATTTTTACGCTGCTCCAGCGACTGGCGCAGACGCCGCAGATGGCTGTCATAGCTCCGGGTGCCCAGATAGTTGGCCAGCGCCAGCTGCATAGGCGCACTGGTAGCCAGCGTACTCATCAGCTGTAGCTGCTGGATCTTTTTGGCATGTTTGCCCGCCGCGACCCATCCCACGCGGAACCCCGCAACCAGATTTTTAGAGAACGACGAGCAGTGCAGCACATCGTTCTGGCTATCAAACGCCTTTGCGGGCAGCGGTCTTTCACTGCCAAAGTAGAGTTCGCTGTAAACATCATCTTCAATCAGGGCGACCTGATGCTCCGCCAGTAGCGCCACCAGCTGCTGCTTTTTTTCGCGACTCAGCGTACAGCCAACCGGGTTCTGCTGGTTGGTCATCATCCAGCAGGCTTTTATCGGCCAGCGCGCCAGCGCCCGCGCCAGCTCATCAAGATCCATCCCGAGGCGGGGATCGGTCGCAATGGCGACGGCCTTCAGCTTCAGGCGCTCAATAACCTGTAGCGCACCATAAAAGCAGGGATTTTCAATTACCACCCAGTCACCCGGTTCGGTCACCGCCTGCATACTGAGGTTCAGCGCCTCCATGGCGCCATTGGTGATCACAATCTCATCAGGAGAAACGGCAATCCCCTGAAGGGCATAGCGCTGCGCCAGCGTTTTACGCAGCGTTTCATTGCCGGGCGGCAGATTATTTATCGCATCTGCTGGAGTCAGAGAGTGCGACACGGCGCTGAGTGAGCGCATCAGCTGCCGCTGGGGGAAAAGTTCAGGGTCGGGGAAAGCGGAACCGAAAGGGACGATCTGCGGATCGCGACCGGCCTGAAGCACGTCGAAAATAAAGGCGTTGATGTCGACCGACTCCGCCAGCTGCACTTTTTGATGGCCAACCGGCTGGCTGAGGAATTCTGCGCGCGGTGCGACAAAGTAGCCTGACTGTGGCCGGGAGCGGATCCATCCCTGACTCTCCAGCACCTGATAGGCGTGCATCACCGTCATCAGACTCATGCCGCTGAGCGCAACCTGTTCACGTAGCGAGGGCAGTTTCTCTCCCGGCAGCCAGATTTCTGCCGCGATTTGCTGGGTAATACGATCGATAAGCCGCTGATATTTTGCCAAAACCGTTACCGACTCCTTAAGGATTGCTGGCGGCTATTATAGGCACGGCGTGCGCATTTAGACAGTATCCGGCAGGGCTGGCCGGCGCTTTTCCCCAGGCTCAGAAGGTAGCGCCCCCTTTTGCCCGGTGTCCACACTCCGTCTGAGTTGTGGCACCTGCCCGGCAGGCACCGGGCGACCCAGAAGATAGCCCTGGAGCGAATCACAGCCCAGCCGGGTCAAAAATGCCTGCTGCTCCTGCGTTTCAACGCCCTCGGCCACCACTTTCAGATTCAGCGTCTGCGCCAGAGCAACGATGGCGGTGATAATCGTGGCGTCACCGCTTTGCGGTCGCAGTTCGCTCACAAACGCGCGATCAATTTTCAGTTCGCTGGCCGGTAGCCGCTTCAGGTAAAGCAGGCTGGAGTAGCCGGTACCAAAATCATCAATAGACGTTTTGATACCCAGTGCAGCCAGCTCGGTCAGAATACGGATGCTCTCCTCTGGCTCACGCATTGCGGTCGTTTCGGTCACCTCCAGCGTCAATAACTCTGCCGGAATATGATGCTCCGCCAGCGCCCGGGTGACGGTTTCTACCAGACCGACCTGTTCAAACTGCACGGTGGAGAGGTTAACCGCCACGGACCAGCGCGGATTCTCCTCAAGATGCCAGATTCGTAGCTGACGACAGGCCTCGTTAATCACCCAGTTACCCAGGCTTACGATAAGGCCGGTTTTTTCCGCCACCGGCAGGAAGATATCCGGCATAAGCAGCCCGCGCTGCGGATGCTGCCAGCGGATCAGCGCCTCAAAACCGAGGATCTGCCCATCCGTTGCGCCATATTTAGGCTGATAAAACAGGCGCAGCTCATTGTTTGCAATAGCCAGCCACAGATCGTTTATCAGCTGTAATTGATTCTGCGCCAGCGTGTTCATTGATGGCTGGAAAAAGCTGTAGCCGTTGCGCCCGTTCTTTTTGGTGTGGTACATCGCCGCATCGGCATTAAACATCAGCTCGCGCTCGTCCCGACCGTCCCCAGGGAAAACGGCGATCCCAATACTCAGGGAAACCAGCAGTTCGTAAAGGGAGAGGGTAAAGGGCACACTAATCGCTTTGACCAGCCTGTCGGCGACGACGGCGGCATCATTGGGTTCGCTAATTTCCAGCAGCAACACAAATTCATCGCCCCCAATTCTTGCCAGCGTATGAAGGTCTTTGAGCTGGGCGTTCATTCTGTCAGTCACGGCGATCAGCAGATTATCGCCGATATGGTGGCCAAACGCGTCGTTTACCCCCTTAAAGCCGTCGAGATCCATAAACATCACCGCAAAGGTGCTCTCTTCACGAATGGCTTTAGTCAGGGCCTGCTTCAGACGGTCTTCCAGCAGAATGCGGTTTGGCAGCCGGGTAAGATTGTCATGTAGCGCCAGCTTAGCCAGCTCCCTGTTGGCTTCCGCCAGGGAAGAGGCCAGCACCGAGGTTCGCGACTGAAGCCGGGCATCCAGCGTGGAGACCACCAGCGCAATACCGAGAATGGATAACGTCACCACGGTGACCACCACCGCCAGCCACTGACTGTTTACGCCCTGCCCGGTCGCATGGCTGTTCATGGGGAAATTCGCGGCGGCCATACCGGTGTAGTGCATCCCGGCGATAGCTCCGCCCATCACCATCGCCGCGCCGGCCCGCAGCAGCCCGAGTCGCCCATTCCCCTGACGCAGCCTGAATGCCAGCCACAAAGCCACCACCGAAGCCAGCAACGCGATAACCACCGACACCACTACCCAGCGCCAGTTCCAGTCGATGCCCGGTGCCAGCATCAGAGCTGCCATGCCAATGTAGTGCATGGAGGCGACGCCGCTCCCGAGCACCAGTGCGCCAATAATCAGCCGCCCGAGCGTAAGCTGACCATAACAGACAATCCACAGCGCAAAAATCGAGGCGGCGATGGCAACGGCCATCGAGATAACCGTCAGGCTGGGGTCATAGCTCATCGCCATAGCAAGATCCATCGCCAGCATACCGATAAAATGCATTGACCAGATGCCAATTCCCATTGCAAACCCGCCGCCAATCAGCCAGAACGTTTCGGCTTTTCCCGTCGTGGTGGTTACCCTGCCCGCCATATCCAGCGCGGTATAGGAGGCGAGAAAGGCAACGGCCACGGAAGCAATGACCATCAGCGGGTCCCAGGAACTCATAAGCATAGGTAAATCTCGGTTTTTGCAGCCAGTAGCGTGGCGCTGATTTATTAAACAAAACTTTCTTAAGTCTTACCAGTACCTCTTTATCTCGCGCGCAAAACAGGGCCATTGTTAACCGGAATATAAATATAAATGTCTGGCCTGACTTAATGACTTCCCCTGCCCGGGTCAGCACGCGTGATTTTAAAATTTAGTGGTACGGTTTAATCGCTCACAGAACATACCACGCTCTTCAAAGATTTACTTTACGATAATGAGATTATTCTTAAAGATAGCGCGTTCCTCCCTAAATCCGTGGCCTGGGTCGTAAAAATCTTTTCTCCTCGCAGCCGCAAATATTATTTTTTCTTGCAGCTGTTCACGTATCCCTTAGTTGTTCTATAGTAAAGAAAACCATATATATTACGCTGCTACTGATGCGATGAAACGCGCTTTACGGCCATTTATTAAAAACAATATATTATTTTATCTTTAATTTTTAAGGTGAGATGTTCACTTTTACACCAGGCGAAAAAGCACTTTCATCGATCTAATCAGTAAGGAATGGTTATGAAATTGAAGCTTTTTCTGCTGGGTTGCGCACTGAGCGCTGGCACGGTGACGTCCGGTTTTACCGCTACCACGACGGGCACCATTAACGCCACGCTGGTGCTCACTACCGGCTGCCTTGTCAACGGCCAGTCGGCTACCACAGGCGTGAATTTCGGTACTCTGGACTTTGGTAGTAGCGCAGGGACCTTTGATACGCTCAACGCCACCTTAGTCGGCTCGCTGGGTAACGGTATCTTCGTTCGCTGCACCACGGGTCAGACCTACAATGTTCAGCTCACCAGCAGCAACGCGGCACCGGCTACCGTTTATGGCGCCGTCACCGCACAGCCGCGCTATCTGGTTTTGGGTAGCGACGCGACCCAGGGGATAGCCTATACCCTGTATGGCAGCACCGCTTACACCACCCCCATCGCAAACAATGCCAATCTGGTCAATACGGGCACCACCGATCCGGTCAACGGCGATAATTATCCTGTTTATGGCCGGGTGAGCGGCGGTGGATTTAACGCCGCGATCCCCGCGGGAACCTACACGGATACGATTAACGTCGCCGTGAATTACTGATTGTTACTGAAGGGGAACGCCCTGTGTTGGCGTGGCTGAAAACCGGAGGCTGGCTGGCGGGTGTGTTGTGCATGTTGCTCAGCGTTATCAGCAACCGTGCATGGTCGCTTCCGACACAGACCTTTGAGGTCAGCGCATCGATTGTTAACGGTTGTGTGATTTCCGGTACCAACACTGCCGTATTTGGTGCGCTGAACTTCGGCACACTACCGGGCGTAGGCAGCAGGTCGGCCAGTACCAGCCTGACGCAAAATGCTGCGTTAACGCTGGCCTGTACGCCCGGGACCACGCTGAATTTGAGCATTGACGGCGGCGCGCATTATTCCACGACCCGGAATATGCAGGTGGCGAATAATACCAATCTGATTGGCTACTCGCTGTACACCAGTGCCAACCACAGTGCCGCCAGCGCAATCCCGGTGAGTCAGAATGTGGCGCTGGCCTTCAGTAATGCCAATAACATCACCCTGCCGGTTTACGGTCTGGTGCAGCTCAGCGGAGTCAACCGTGCCGGCACCTACAGCGATACCCTGACGGTAACGCTGAGCTGGTGAGAAAGGGAAAACGAGAAGCATATATGAATAGGTTACCTCTTATTGCGCTGTTTTTTTGCCTGATCGGCGGCGCATTTTTATCACCCGTCCGGGCGGGTAATTCGGTACTGATCTGGCCCATCGATCCCAAAATCCCCAGTGGGGATAAGGCGACAGAGCTATGGATTGAGAACCGGGGCGGGGCGACCACGCTTATGCAGGTCAGGATTTTTAACTGGCAGCAAATTGATGGCAAAGAGCAGTATCAGACGCAGCAGAGCGTGGTGGCCAGCCCGCCGCTGGTCAGAATAGAACCTGGACAAAAGCAGCTGGTACGCCTGATCAATCAGGTCCCGCCGCCGCCGGGCAAAGAAATGGCCTGGCGTGTGGTGCTGGATGAAATCCCTACCCCTCAGAGCCAGGCACCCAATCAGGCCGGACTGAATTTCCAGATGCGCTACTCCGTGCCGCTGTTTACCTACGGCCAGGGCCTCTCTGCGGATACTGCCCAGCCTGCGTTAAGCTGGCGGGTGATCACCCAGGACGGCCATAGCGCGTTGAGAATTACCAACAGTGGAAAAGGTCATGCCCGTCTGAGCAAAGTTAGCCTGGCCGGTCGCACGCTATCGAATAGCCTGTTTGGCTACGTGCTGGCCAATGCCAGCAACACTTTCCCACTGAACTTTCCGGCCTCCAATAGCGCGGAGCTGCGCGCCGAGCTGGATAATAATAAAAGCTGGCGCAGCACCGGCTCGCCACGCTAACCGATGAGCAGGCATAGCTTAGCTTCAGTAAGCCGCTACCTGCCCGTCGTTGTCAGCCTGCTGGGAAGTCTGCTGCCCGGGGCCGGGCGGGCAGAGACCTGGTCCTCACTGCCGCCGCCGCCGGTAAAAAATGAGGCTGGCCCGCAGAAGCAGCAATATATGCTGGGCCTGGTGGTAAACGATCGCGACAGCCAGCAGGTCGTACCCGTTACGTTTAACGGCGACCACTATCTTCTCAGGGCGGGCGATCTTCAGCGGGCCGGTATTCCGGCGGCGCAAATCAGCTCCTCAATGGTGGATGTCTCTACCCTGCCAGGCGTGAAGGCAAATTATGACGCCGCCCGCCAGCGCATTCTGCTGACCGTGCCGCCCGACTGGCTCCCGGCTCAGCATCTGGGCGGCAGCGACAATCAACAGCCACGCTACCCCGGACTCAGCACGCCAGGTGCACTGTTCAACTACGATCTCTACACCAGCCGGACCAGCCAGAGTGGTACACGTCTTTCCGCGTGGAGCGAGTTTCGCCTGTTTGGCAGCGGCGGGCAGCTTTCGACCAACGGCGTTTATCAGCAGCAGATCGCTGGTTCGCCGGGTTATCAAAATGATGGCTATCTCCGCTACGACAGCTGGTGGAGCAATCAGGATGAGGAGCGATCCCTGAGCTGGCGCGTAGGGGATTTGATTACGGATTCACTGGCGTGGAGCAACAGCGTCAGGCTGGGCGGCATCCAGATTGCGCGGGATTTCTCGGTGCGCCCGGATATTATTACCTATCCCCTGCCCGCTTTTTCCGGCCAGGCGGCGGTTCCCTCGACCGTCGATCTGTTCGTCAACGGCTACAGAAACAGTTCTAACAACGTGCAGCCCGGTCCATGGTCGATGACCAATATGCCCTTCGTCAACGGGGCGGGAAACGCGGTAGTGGTGACCACCGATGCAACTGGCCGTCGCATCACCACGACGATGCCTTTTTACGTCTCCAGTAATCTGCTGAAGCCCGGCCTGTCGGACTTCTCCTTCTCTGCCGGTGCGCTGCGCGAAAACTACGGGGTCAAAAACGCAGACTATGGCGCGGGTGCTGCCAGCGGCTCCTGGCGCTATGGTCTGAACGACTGGCTGACGCTGGAGAGCCACGCCGAGGCCGCAGAGTCCCTGGCGCTGGCCGGTGCGGGCGGGCAGATGCGCATCGGCTCGCTCGGCGTAGTGAATAGTGCGGTGACCCGCAGCCAGATGGACGGTGAGAGCGGTGACCAGTACAGCTGGGGTTATCAGTATAACAACAGCCGCTTTAGCATCGGCACTCAGCATATTATTCGCACCGCTGACTTCAGCAATCTGGCGCTGTATGGCGATCGCAGCAGCGGGGCGGCCAGAACGGAATATACGCTTAGCCGCCGCAGCGCCCAGTATAATGTCAGCCTGTCGCTGGACCAGTACGGCAGCCTGGGCGCGGCTTTTATTGATATTACCAGCGGCAGCGGTAACAAAACCCAGCTGTTGAACCTCTCCTGGAGTAAGAATATCTGGGGTAACAGTAGCCTTTACCTCTCCGCCACCCATGACCAGCAGCAGGACGTATGGTCCGGTGCCGTTTCACTGGTGATCCCCTTCAGCGAACGGGGAAATGCCAGCATCGGCCTGGAGCGCGACCGTTTTGGCGGCACGGCACAGCGTCTGGGCGTCTCACGCGCCATGCCCACCGAAGGGGGCTTTTCCTATGATGCCTCCTGGGCACGCGAGAGCAGCGGCAGCGACTTCACCCAGGGCAGCGTTAGCTGGCGTAATGACCTGATTCAGACCTCAGCAGGGTTCTACGGTGACAGCGATTACAGCACCCAGTTTGGTGATATCACCGGGTCACTGGTGTTTATGGATGGCAGCCTGTTTGCCGCCAATGAGGTGAATGATGCCTTTGTACTGGTAAAAACCGATTATCCCGAAGTCGAAGTAGACTATGAGAATCAGTTAATGGGTAAGACGAATAGCAAGGGTTATCTGCTGGTGCCGAGAGTCAGCTCGTGGTATCCGGCGAAATATGCAATTAATACGCTCGACCTGCCGGTGGATATGACGACCTCATCGGTCGAGCAGCGCTTCGCGGTTAAGCGTCAGAGCGGTTATCTGCTGCATTTCCCCATCGTTCCGCTGCGCGCCGCCAGCGTTATCCTGCTCGATCAGAACGGGCAACCTCTTCCCGTGTCAACCCAGCTTATCCGCCAGGGTCAGGCCACGGAATACGTCGGCTGGGACGGCATTGCCTGGATGGAAAATCTCAAGCCCGAAAACCCGTTCAGGGCCGAAACGCCGGACGGACGACACTGCGAGTCGGTATTGAAGGTCCCCGGCGGACGACCTGAATCCCTCAGGACCTATGGACCGCTAACCTGCACTCTCTCCGCCGATGCGCCAGGAGCACCGTGATGAAAAAAATCTCAGCCGTCCTGTTTTTACTACTGATGGCCTGCCCACTCTCTGGATGGGCGGCCTGCACCCTACCCTCGTCGACCGCCTCGTTCGGCACCGTCAGTTCGTTTGCGGTGAATACCACCGCCAGTGCCACCTCGGCCAGCGTGAACGTTAACTGCGGCTCGGGCAGTATCCTTTCGCTGCTATCAACGGATTACGTCAAAATACAGCTGACAAGCGCGACCTATACCAGCGGTACGCGTGGCGCACTTAAAACCAGTAGTAGCGGCAGCGATCTCATTCCTGTCCAGCTGTGTAGCGATTCCGCCTGCGGCAATGAGATGACCATTGGCGGAACCACCGTTAGCTTCAGCTCTTCCCAGTTAGTGAATTTGGTGGGTCTGCTGGGCGGGCAAAACTTTACCATTCCGGTATATATGCGCACCGTGCCGGGTCAGGTGGTGGCCGCCGGAAGCTATACGGGGGTCATGAATATGCTGGTCAGTTACAACGTCTGTACCGGGCTGGGCGCGCTCGGGCTATGCCTGGCGGGCAGTCAGATAACCAGCTCCGGCACGGTGCCCATTACCGTCAGTATGACTATCACTAACGACTGCACCACCATCACCGCACCCAACATCAGCTTTGGCAGTGCGCCGCTGGTCAGCAGCTTCAGTAAAGTCGCCCAGTCTATTAATGTCATCTGCACTAAAGGCAGCACCTATACGGTGGGACTGAGCAACGGCAGCCATGCGGTGGGGAGCCAACGCTATATGACCAGCGGCAGCAACCAGCTTGCCTATGAGATTTATCAAAATACCAGCACCCTGCGCTGGGGGCCTCTTGGCAGCGAGCGCGTGGCCAGCACGGCGGCGAACAGCATCAGTGTTGATGGGTTGACCCGCACCTTTAATTACACCGCACAGATTTTAACTAACCAAACCACACCCGTAGCAGGCAGCTACAGCGACAGCGTGGTCGTGGATCTCTCATTTTAACGCGCGCCTGGTAAAACGTGGTGGTGGACTCTTATTTGAAAGCACGGCTAATGTAACGTGGTGGTGGACCCTTATTTGAAAGCACGGCTAATGTAACGTGGTGAAATATATCTCATTGGAAAGTACGGCCGATATAGCGTAACGCGCCCTCGTAACTATCGGGCCTTGATGAATCTTGCGTCAGGGAGAACCAGCAAAAGTGAGCCATAGCGCGTTTCACAGGCCGCTATACCTCCAGCATTGTGTTAACTATTTGTTACCCATGTAATACGATAGTTAAGTGTTAACAGTGATATCGATCACATTAAAATATTTGCTGACAGGCTAAAAGGGTGAAAAAACTAAAGGATGCTGTATGACTGTTTTCTCCCCACCCGCAAAAAAACCGCGAAGCCATGCCAGAACTATTTTCACCGTAACCAGCGGTAATTTTCTGGAGATGTATGATTTTATGGTGTTCGGCTACTACGCGACCGCCATTGCCAAAACCTTCTTCCCCGGTGATAACCCCTTTGCTTCTTTGATGCTGACGCTAATGACCTTTGGCGCTGGCTTCCTGATGCGTCCGCTCGGTGCCATTATTCTTGGCTCATATATCGACCATCATGGCCGCCGTAAAGGGCTGCTGGTCACGCTGGGACTGATGGCGCTGGGGACGCTGACCATCGCCGTAGTGCCGGGATACAATACGCTGGGCGTCGCTGCGCCGATTCTGATTTTGCTGGGGCGTCTGCTACAGGGCTTCTCGGCAGGCGTGGAGCTGGGCGGCGTTTCGGTGTATCTGGCTGAGATGGCTCCTCCTAAGCGCAAGGGTTTCTTTGTCAGCTGGCAGTCGGGCAGCCAGCAGGTGGCAGTTATATTTGCCGCACTGCTTGGGCTGGGACTGAATCATTTACTGGAAAAGGATCAGGTCACCGACTGGGGCTGGCGCATTCCCTTTGTGATTGGCTGTATGATCGTGCCGTTTTTGTTTTGGATCCGCCGTATGCTGGAGGAAACCGAGGAGTTCAGCCAGCGTAAAGTACACCCTTCGATGAAGCAGATTGTCAGGTCGGTAGCCAGTAACTGGCCGCTGGTGCTGGCGGGGATGTTGATGGTGGTGACTACCACGGTGATGTTTTATATGATCACCGCCTTTACGCCGACGTTTGGCAAAACGGTGCTGATGATGAGCGATAAACAGAGCTTTTTTGTCACGCTGTGCGTAGGGCTGTCTAACCTGATATGGCTGCCCATTATGGGCTCGGTTTCCGACCGTTATGGCCGCCGCCCGCTGCTGATTCTGTTTAGCGTGCTGATGATCGCCACTGCCTGGCCGGTTCTGCACTGGCTGGTGGGGTCACCGACGTTTGCGCATCTGCTGGAAGCCGAGCTGTGGCTCTCCTTTCTTTATGCCAGCTATAACGGCGCAATGGTGGTGTATCTGGCGGAGATTATGCCTGCTGAGGTGCGTGCCACGGGCTTCTCACTGGCCTACAGTCTCGCTACCGCGCTGTTCGGCGGCTTCACCCCGGCAATCTGCAGTTATCTGATTCACTCGACAGGCGATAAGGCGATGCCCGGCGTCTGGCTAACCATTGCCGCCGTTTGTGGCCTGCTTGGCACCATGATTATTAAGCGTCTGGTCCGTCAGTATCAGATTAAGAATACGGCGGCTCCGCTGGCTCAGGTTTAAGTTCGGACAGTGGATGAGGCATGATGCCTGGTGGTGTCTGCATATGGTGCGCGGCGCTACAAGAGCTGGAGGTGTCGCCTGGGGGTGGGGCCCGGCGCTACAAAAGCCTGGGGTGTCGCCTGGGGGTGGGGCCCGGTGCTACAAAAGCTGGAGGTGTCGCCTGTGGGTGGGGCCCGGCGCTACAAAAGCCTGGGGTGTCGCCTACGGGTGGGGCCCGGCGCTACAAAAGCCTGGGGTGTCGCCTACGGGTGGGGCCCGGTGCCTGGCGGTCCTCGCGCCGCGCGTGGCGCGGTTCCTTCGCTCCGCTCGTCGACCTTTCGGACCGGGCATGACGGGACATCCCTGTCCCGGCATGCCCTTGTGCCCGCATCCCTGCTGGCCCATCCGGGTCTTCCTCTCTGCACTCAGCGCTGCGGAATGCCTGTCACCGGGCCCCACCCGCCTGCTCCTTTTGCATTGTGCTGGCTGCGGGTAAAAGCAACTCAAAAGCCTGAGAGGTGGACAATCCCTGCGGTTGACGGGCAATCCGCAGCGCTGCGGCGAAGACGGAGGGCCAGGCGAGGGCAGCAGGGATGCTGCACTCAGGGAGCGGCGGGCAGGGACGCCCGCTCGCGACCGGGCCGTCCGGGCCGGAGCCGGAGCCAAAGGCACCACGCGGAGCGTGGCGTGAGGACGCCCGGCGAACGCTGGGATTATCCACCGGCATCGCAGGTATGCAGCCTGCACAACTTACCAGGTAACCCGCGGGGTGGCGGAATGCCTGTCACCGGGCCCCATCCGCTGCTCCTTTAACATTGTGCTGGCTGCGGGTAAAAGCAACTCAAAAGCCTGAGAGGTGGACAATCCCTGCGGTTGACGGGCAATCCGCAGCGCTGCGGCGAAGACGGAGGGCCAGGCGAGGGTAGCAGGGATGCTGCACTCAGGGAGCGGCGGGCAGGGATGCCCGCTCGCAACCGGGCCGTCCGGCCTGGCGTCGGAGCCAAAGGCACCAGGCAAAGCCTGTAGCTGCGACGCCCGGCAAACGCTGGGATTATCCACCGACACAGCAGATGTTGCAGCCCGGACAACTCACCGGCAAACGCTGGGATTATCCACCGGGAGAGCAGGCGTTGCAGCTAACCCGCTAACCAGCAGAGTGCCGGAAACCCTGACAACGGTAACCACACACCCAATCCTTTTGCATTGTGCTGGCTGCGGCTATAAGCAGTTCCAGGGAGTACAGGAAAGTTTCGCCGGGTTTAATGCAAAATGAATTATGCATTTCAGGAAAACAAGTGTCATTGAAAGGGGTTCAAATGTCCGCGTGCGAACAGGACTTGGCCTGAAGTCGCTCAGGTAATGACGGAACGACAAATAGGTTTTACCTGAAGCAACTCAAAAGCCTGAGAGGTGGACAATCCCTGCGGTTGACGGGCAATCCGCAGCGCTGCGGCGAAGACGGAGGGCCAGGCGAGGGCAGCAGGGATGCTGCACTCAGGGAGCGGCGGGCAGGACGCCCGCTCGCGACCGGGCCGTCCGGCCTGGAGCCGGAGCCAAAGGCACCACGCGGAGCGTGGCGTGAGGACGCCCGGCGAACGCTGGGATTGTCCACCGGTATCGCAGGTATTACAACCTAACCTGGCAACCTGGCAACCTGGCAACCTGGCAACCTGGCAACCTGGCAACAGGATGCCGAAATACCTGACACCGGGCAACAGTCCCCTACTCCTTTAACGCCCGATCGCGACCAGTCCAGTCCGCTACTTCGCGGTGGATTCCATACCCATCAGGCCAATCTTCAAATAACCCGCCTGACGCAGCTTATCCATAACCCCCATCAGCGTGGCATAATCCACCGACTTATCGGCCTGGAAGAAAATGGTGGTTTCCTTATTACCCGCCGTCTGATCGTTCAGGGCATTAACCAGCGTCTCGTCCGTCACCGCATTATTGCCAATAAACAACTGCTTATCAGCCTTAATCGAAAGATAAACGGGCTTATCGGGACGTGGCTGCGGCGTACTGGTAGAAGCAGGCAGATTAACGCGAACGTCAACTGTCGCCAGCGGCGCGGCGACCATAAAGATGATCAGCAGCACCAGCATCACGTCGATAAACGGCGTGACGTTAATCTCATGCATTTCGCCGTTGCTTTCGTGATCTTCATTCAATCGCATCGCCATCGTACTTAGCCCACCCGCAGTTTCTGAGCAGCGGCGTGGCGCGGTGAATCATTGCTGGCCGCCAGATCCAGATCGCGGCTTTGCAGCAGCAGGATCTGCGCCGCAACGTCGCCCATTGATGCCTTGTAATTAGCGATCATGCGGGCAAAGACGTTATAGATGACCACGGCCGGGATTGCCGCAATCAAACCTACGGCGGTGGCCAGCAGCGCTTCCGCGATACCCGGCGCGACGACCGCCAGATTGGTGGTCTGCGTCTGCGCGATGCCGATAAAGCTGTTCATAATTCCCCATACGGTGCCGAACAGGCCGACAAAGGGGGCGATTGAGCCTACCGTCGCCAGGAATCCGTTACCCCGGCCTGCATGGCGACTGAAGAATGCGACGCGGCGCTCCAGTCGGAAGGCGGTGCGCTCTTTGATGCCATCATTGTCGTCAGAGCCCTGCGAAAGCTGTAGCTCATCTTCCGCTTCTTTCAGCAGCAGCGCCGTCAGGCTGGCCGCATTAAAGGTTGCGCAGGTCTTCGAGGCCTCGGGTAGCGATCGCGCCTCAGCCAGTGCCTGCTGCTCACGCTTCAGACGACGCTTTGCGGAACTCAGTTCTGCGCTTTTGCTGAAAAACATTGCCCAGGTGACGACCGATGCCAGCAGCAGTCCGATCATTACCACTTTAACCACGATGTCTGCATGATGGTACATGCCCCAAACGGAAAGGTCCGTCTGCATCAAATCATTCGTCACGCTGTCTCTCCAACGGAAATCAACTAAAAGCAAAAAACCAGTCAGGATCATACCAAATCAATGCTGAATTGATAGTGGTTATCATTAGTATTTACATCCACCCGCTTTTTTCCCGCATTTATCAGCGCTTTTCTGGCTTCAGACTGAAACTTTGTCATACAGCGCATTGCTCAATTTCGTCATCAGGCGCGCCGTGTTAACGTTAGAAATCAACCTTTCTCAGACTGAGCAATTGATGAGCAGAAAAAAAATCGAAACCACGCTGATCGCGGCTGGCCGCAGCAAACGCTATACCCAGGGCGCCGTTAACAGCGTGATTCAACGGGCGTCATCACTGGTATTCGACAGCGTGGCAGAGAAAAAACGCGCTACAGCAGGGCGCGCCGACCGTGAACTTTTCTATGGTCGTCGCGGCACGCTCACCCACTTCTCTCTTCAGGACGCCATGACCGAACTGGAAGGCGGCGCGGGCTGTGCGCTTTATCCCTGCGGGGCGGCGGCCGTCGCCAATGCCATCCTCGCTTTTGTTGCCGCAGGTGACAATGTGCTGATGGCGGGATCGGTGTATGAGCCCACTCAGGATTTTTGCAGCAAAATTCTCAGTAAAATGAATGTCTCAACCCAGTGGTTCGATCACAATATTGGCGATGAAATTGCAGAGCTAGTCCAGCCCAACACCAAAGTGGTCTTCCTTGAATCCCCGGCCTCCATCACCATGGAAGTTCAGGATATTCCGGCCATTGTCGTAGCGGTGCGCCGCGTGGCGCCGGACGTCATCATCATGATCGACAATACCTGGGCCGCCGGGATCCTCTTTCCGGCGCTGGCCTTTGGCATTGATATCTCTATCCAGGCCGGTACCAAATACCTGATCGGCCATTCAGATGCCATGATCGGCACCGCAGTAGCAAATGAACGCTGCTGGCCTCAGCTGCGTGAGAACTCCTATCTGATGGGGCAGATGGTCGACGCGGATACCGCCTACATGGCAAGTCGCGGCCTGCGTACGCTCGCCGTGCGTCTGCGCCAGCATCAGGAGAGCGCTATCCACATCGCCCAGTGGCTGGCGGCGCGTCCTGAAGTGGCGGTGGTTAATCACCCGGCGCTGCCTGAATGTCGGGGACACGCATTCTGGAAGCGTGACTTTACCGGCAGCAGCGGCCTGTTCTCTTTTGTGCTAAAAGAACGCCTGAGCGATGCGCAGCTTGCCCACTATCTGGATCACTTTGAACATTTCAGTATGGCCTACTCATGGGGAGGCTATGAGTCGCTGATCCTCGCTAACCAGCCTGAGGAGCTGGAGGCAATACGTCCTGCGAAGGGCGTGGATTTTAGCGGAACGCTGGTGAGAGTGCATATCGGCCTGGAAAACGTAGACGATTTGATTGCCGATCTGGCCGCTGGCTTTGCCCGTCTTGAAGCCTGAGCAGGATGAATAAGTAAATAAAAACCAAACGACAGAGAGCAATGGGCATCGATCAAGGTTAACGGGCCGAATAACGAGTACAATTGACCAACTAACGTATTCACTGGGATATGAAATGGGTGTACTACACGAGATTGTGCGGGCATTGTGGCATCAGGATTTTGCTGCGCTCGCCAATCCGGATGTGATATGGATTGTCTACGGCATTATGTTTATCACTCTGCTGCTTGAAAACGGCCTGTTGCCCGCCTCTTTTCTGCCCGGTGACAGCCTGCTGCTGCTGGCCGGGGCAATGATTGCGAAAGGCGTTATGGCATTTATGCCGACGCTGCTGATCCTCACCCTTGCCGCCAGCCTCGGCTGCTGGCTGAGCTATCTTCAGGGCCGCTGGCTGGGGAATACCCGGCTGGTCAAAAGCTGGCTGATGCATTTGCCCGCGCAGTATCATCAGCGGGCATGGAGTTTGTTTCATCGCCACGGCCTGATGGCGCTGCTGGTCGGGCGCTTTCTGGCGTTTGTTCGCACCATTCTGCCTACAATGGCGGGAATTTCCGGCCTGAAGAACAGCCGTTTCCAGCTGTTCAACTGGCTGAGCGGCCTGCTGTGGGTCACGATTCTGGTGTCGCTAGGCTACGCTATCAGCCAGGTCCCTTTTATTAAGCGTCATGAAGATCAGGTCATGGCGATCCTGATGATTCTGCCGCTGGTATTGTTGTGCGTAGGTCTGGTGGGTAGCATCACGCTGGTTATCAGGCGCAAAAAATCCTCTCTGTAGGGCCGGTGTTTCGGCCCTCTTCTTATACCGTTTGCCGCATGCGCATCACTTCTTCCCCCGGCGTGACGCCAAAATAGCGTTTAAACTCACGAGAAAACTGCGATGCGCTTTCATAACCCACCCGCATTGCCGCCGCACTCGCTTTCAGCCCCTCCTGCAACATCATCATCCGCGCCTGATGCAGTCGGTAGCTTTTCAGGTACTGTAACGGCGAAGTGCTGGTGACCGCCTTAAAGTTATGATGAAACGCCGAGACGCTCATATTCACCTCTGCGGCCAGCTGATCCACGCTCATGTTATCCCGGTAGTTATGCTCAATCCGCCGCAGCGCGCGGGCTATCTGGCTGAACTGAGTCTGACGACTGACCTGCGCCAGCAGGGCACCCCCGCAGGGACCCAGCAGGACATAATAGAGGATTTCACGCACAATCTGTGGCCCGAGCACGCGGGCATCACGCGGATTAGCCATGACGTCCAGCAGCCTCTCTGCGGCGCACAGCATCTCCCCGGTCAGGGATGCCGTATGTATTCCCCGCGTCTGCGGCGCGGGGTGAAAGCTGTCGTCATCGCCGATATCAATCAGCAGATCCTGTAAGCGGGTGGAATCCACATTCAGCAACATCCCCACCAGCGGCTCTTCCGCAGTCGCGAAGGTTTCGCACTCAAAGGGCAAGGTCACCGTCAGCATCAGGTATTTGGTGGCGTCATAGTGGAAAACGTGATTGCCCAGATACCCCGTTTTATGCCCCTGGAAAAGGATCACAATCCCCGATGAGTACATCACCGGCGTGCGTCCGCTCGGCCGATCGACGTACAGCAGCTTGATGTCAGGCACCATTGACAGCGAGGGTGCCTCTTTCAGGGCAATGACCTGCTGAGCAAGCCGGGAGCACAGCGCATTACGATCCATAACCATTCTCACCCTCTGAAATTCCTTTTGACATCATGAACGCTTCTTTCATCTTTCTCCAGAGCCGTGGAGAATTGGGCAATCCTTTGGCAGGAATAAGCAGTGAATACGGTGAACGCATCCGGCATCAGGATGAAACACCCTGCACAAGAAGATTTCTCAAAGCGTGCGATAAACTCAGCTAAGCTTAGTGACACTAACCGGCGAAGCGTACCGGATAAAATGCGATAAAGGAGAGAACATGGCTGAACAACCTGTAATTAAACTCCACGACGGTAACATGATGCCGCAAATAGGTCTGGGCGTCTGGCAGGCCAGCATCGACGATGCACGTCAGGCAGCCGTTAAGGCGCTTGACGTGGGCTATCGCGCTATCGACACCGCCGCTATCTATAAAAATGAAGAGGGGATTGGTCAGGCGCTGCAGGAAACTGACGTCGCGCGTGACGATATCTTTGTTACCACCAAGCTGTGGAATGACGACCAGCTGAATGCGGAGCAGGCCATTGAAACCAGCCTGAAAAAGCTCCAGCTACAGAGCGTCGATCTCTACCTGATGCACTGGCCCTGCCCGGCGAAAGATAACTACGTTGAAGCATGGAAGGCGATGATTGAGCTACAGAAACAGGGCCTGACTAAAAGTATTGGCGTCTGTAACTTCCAGCAGGCCCACCTTAAACGCCTGCTGGACGAAACCGGCGTCAGCCCGGTCATCAATCAGATTGAGCTGCATCCGATGATGCAACAGCGCACGCTTCATGCCTGGAACGCAATGCATCAAATCCAGACCGAATCGTGGAGCCCGCTGGCGCAGGGGGGGAAAGGCGTATTCGATCAGGAGATCATCAAAAACTTGGCGAAAAAGTATGGCAAAACCCCCGCGCAGATCGTTATCCGCTGGCATCTGGACAGCGGCCTGGTGGTGATCCCGAAATCGGTCACGCCATCGCGCATTGAAGAGAACTTTAAGGTTTTCGACTTCCGTCTGGAAAAACCAGAAATCAGTGAGATCGCCACGCTGGACAGGGGCAATCGCCTGGGTCCGGATCCTGACGAGCTGAACTAAGCGATCCGTCTGCGCACGAACGGGCCTGATTAACGCCAGGCCCGTTGCCGCTGGCGTTACCCCGCCGGCTGGACCAAAAGCTGACCCGCGCTACCCCGATCGGCCATTTCCAGCGTCTGACTGTAATAGACAAAGGGGAAGTGATCGGAAGAGTACTGAACAAACGAAACGAACAGCTCAACGCTGCCGTCCACCCAGACGGTATCCTTCCAGCCGCGATCTTCAGCCATCGGCTGTGCCCCATTGACGTTTTTAATCAGAAACATCACGCCCTGAATATGGAACGACTGCGGCAGATCGGCATGAATGATCCAGCGTTCAAAGGTTCCCTGCTGCGCGGTGTTGTCGATCCGCGTCATATCCCAAAGCGCCCCGTTAATCCCGGCGATACTGTCGCCCAGCGTGAACTCCCGCGTGCGGCTGACGCTGCCCTCAATGACCTGGTCGGCCAGTAAGCGCATCGGCAGGTTATCGGTCATCAGCGGCAGCAGCCCGGTTGGTCGGAGCGTCAGGATCAGGGTGGAGGTGAGAATGCTCGAAGGCTCAAACAGGCCGCGCAGGCGGTCCACCAGGCCCGCAGGCATTCCAGCCGTCACGGAAACCTCATCACCCTTACTCATATCGACCAGCACCTCCCGGCGCTCGCCCGGCGCCAGCGAAAGCTGCTGCACCGCCACCGGCGCGGCAAGAAAACCCTGATCGCTGGCAATGACGTTTAGCGGACGACCATCGCTCAGCTGGAGCTGGTAGCGTCGCGAGTTTGAGGCGTTCAGCAGCCGCAGGCGAACCCATCCACGTGAGACTTCAACCCAGGGATTCTGTACGCCGTTAACCAGCAGCGTATCCCCCACGAAGCCGCCGCTGGAAGGCGGGTCATACTGCGGCGAACCGAAGTTATCCAGACGCTTGTCCTGAATAATCAGGGGAAAATCATCGACGCCATAATGATTTGGCAGCGGCAGTGACTTGCTCAACTCATCTTCGACCAGCCACATGCCCGCCAGCCCGTTATAAACATGCGGGGCCATACGATTGGGCGTATTGGCATGATACCAACAGGTTGCCGCCGCCTGGCGCACCGGGAGCACCGGCGCCCAGTCCACGCCGGGAGACATGAGCCGGGGCGCACCGCCCGCCAGCGCGCCGGGCAGATGCAGTCCGCTGATGGTCATCGAGACCGGTTCAGCCAGGCGGTTACTGTAGATCAGTTTGACGTCGTCACCGTTCCATACCCGTACCGTCGGGCCAAGGTAGAGACCGTTGATCCCCCACACCTGCGCCTTGCTGCCCTCGGTGAATGACCAGTGGCTGCGTTGCAGGGTCAGAAAAACAGGCTGCCCGCGACGCGACTCAATAAGGGGCGGGACCGGTAAGGCGACTCCGGGTCCGGCCGCATAAGCGCGTACGGGCAGTGCACTGGCGCACAGGGCGACGCCCGATGCCTGAATAAACTGACGTCGACTGAAGGACATACCAACTCCGTAACCTAAAAAAACAGCCTGATGATCCGCTGCACGCCTGATTTGTCATTCTGATTGCTGTGTGGGGCCTGAAACGTAGCGATTACTTTCCGCCGCGCTTATCAGCAGCCTCACGCGCCGCCACTTCCGCATTCAGCTCATCCAGCTTAGCTGACATGAGTTCGCGGCAGTGGGTCGCCAGCTTACGCGCGGAGAGTGTGGCAAGGGCCGCGGTATCCACCGGGGGCAGCATCTCAATAATGACATGTCCATTATGCAGGCGATTCAGTTTGATCTTATCGTGCGTATTGGAGACGACGATGGGGATAATCGGCACGCCCGCCGTGATTGCCGCATGAAAAGCGCCGGTTTTAAAAGGTAGCAGGCCGCGTCCACGGCTGCGGGTCCCCTCCGGGAACATCCAGAAGGAGATACGCTTCTTTTTAAACTGGGCGATCATTTTACTGATGGTACCATGTGCCGATGCGCGGTTTTCCCGATCAATCAGCAGATTACCCGTCAGCCAGTAGAGCTGCCCGAAAAAGGGGATCCACAGCAGGCTTTTCTTACCCACGGTTACCGTTGTCGGCTGCACCATCTTCGCCGCGGTAATCATGTCGTAATTATTCTGATGATTGGCGATGTAAATCGCATTCGGGTAATTATCTGCCCCTTCGGGCCTGCGCAGTTCAACCTTCAGCCCAAACACCGGCGACAGCCGGCCAAAAAGATGCCCAAAGGTGGCAACATGACGCGGATTACGCGGGCTAAAAAGGCAATAAAAACAACCAAAAACACTGATCAGGATTGAATAGATAATCACGATCGCGAAACGTAAAATTGAGAGCATCACATCCTCGTTATTGCTTCCAGATCCTCCCCGGTCAATCCGCTACCGCAAACGCGCCAGCGGACCGACATACAGGGAATCTCAACGCTTTACCCAGCGGGTAAAGTATATCCTTAATTAATGAAATACGCCGCCTTTCACCGGGTTAGCCGCGTAAGAAAGGCTTATCATTGCGTATTATTCCTCGCTATCGGGGGCCTCTGCACCCGCTCTTTCCGGCGCGTCAACTTCTATGCGCTCAACGTTCTGCAATCCTCGCGGCAGCAGCGTCCCTCGACGCCCCCGCTCCGCGCGGAACTTCTCCAGCTCCTCGGGTCGCACTTTGAGCTTACGTTTTCCGGCATGCAGCGTGATGGACGCCTGCGCGGGGAGCAGCAGTAGCCATTTCAGCGTATCTTCACCGGCGGCGGCCTGCGCTGAGGGAATAGAGATGATTTTATTGCCTTTGCCTTTCGCCAGCTGCGGCAGCTCGGCCACCGGGAACAGCAGCATTCTGCCCGCAGCGGTGATAGCAAGCAGTCTGTCGTCGTCGTGGTGGATAGCCATCGGCGTCATCACTTTGGCATTTTTCGGCAGGCTGAGCAGCGCTTTACCGGCACGATTGCGTGAGAGCAGATCGCTAAAGGTACAGACGAAGCCGTATCCGGCATCCGACGCCATGAGCAGCCTCTGCTCATCCGCCTCCATCAGCACCTGCTCCATCACGGCACCCGGCGGCGGCGTCAGCTTGCCGGTAAGGGGTTCACCCTGCCCGCGCGCAGAAGGCAACGTCGTCGGCTCCAGGGCATAGCTGCGCCCGGTCGAGTCAATAAACACGACCGGCTGATTGCTTTTGCCCCTGGCTGCGGCGCGGTAGCTGTCTCCCGCTTTATAACTCAGCCCGGAGGGATCGATATCGTGCCCTTTGGCACTGCGTACCCAGCCCATCTGCGACAGCACAATGGTGACCGGTTCTGATGGCACCAGCTCGTTTTCGCTGATCGCCTTTGCTTCGCCCCGCTCGCACAGCGGTGAACGACGATCGTCACCGTAGGCATCGCTGTCGGCCTGAAGCTCTTTTTTCAGCAGCGAATTCATTTTGCGCTCCGAGGCGAGAATAGCCTGGAGACGGTCGCGCTCTTTCGCCAGCTCATCCTGCTCACCGCGGATTTTCATCTCTTCCAGTTTGGCAAGATGGCGTAATTTCAGCTCAAGGATCGCTTCGGCCTGAGTTTCACTGATCTCGAAGCGCGACATCAGCACCTGTTTCGGCTCGTCTTCGCTGCGAATGATGTGGATCACTTCGTCAATATTAAGGAAGGCAACCAGCAGCCCCTCAAGAATATGCAGGCGCCTGAGCACTTTTTCCAGGCGATGGCTGAGGCGGCGACGCACGGTTTCACGACGATAAACCAGCCATTCGCTGATGATTTCCAGCAGGTTTTTCACCGACGGGCGGTTATCCAGCCCGATCATATTCATATTGATGCGGTAGCTTTTTTCCAGGTCGGTGGTGGCAAACAGGTGGTTCATCACCTGCTCCATATCCACGCGATTCGAACGCGGCACAATCACCAGCCGCGTTGGGTTCTCATGGTTGGACTCGTCGCGCAGATCTTCCACCATCGGCAGCTTTTTATTGCGCATCTGGGCAGCGATCTGCTCCAGCACGCGCGCGCCGGAAACCTGATGCGGCAGCGCGGTGATCACCACGTCGCCCTCTTCTCGCTTCCAGACCGCGCGCATACGCACCGAACCGCGCCCGGTCTGATAAATTTTACGGATTTCGTTACGCGGCGTGATGATCTCCGCCTCGGTCGGGTAGTCCGGCCCCTGCACGATCTCCAGCAGATCTTCGATTGTCGCTTTGGGCGAGTCGATCAGCGTGATGGCGGCCTGCGCCACTTCACGCAGGTTATGCGGCGGTATATCGGTCGCCATACCGACCGCAATGCCAGTCGTGCCGTTCAGCAAAATGTTCGGCAGCCGCGCGGGCAGGATGGACGGTTCCTGCAGCGTCCCGTCGAAGTTGGGCACGTAATCCACCGTCCCCTGGCCCAGCTCGCCCAGCAGCAGCTCGGCATATTTAGACAGGCGGGATTCGGTATAACGCATGGCGGCAAAGGATTTAGGGTCGTCCGGCGCCCCCCAGTTACCCTGGCCGTCTACCAGTGGATAGCGATAGGAGAAGGGCTGCGCCATCAGCACCATCGCTTCATAACAGGCGCTGTCGCCGTGCGGATGGTATTTACCCAGCACGTCACCCACGGTACGGGCCGATTTCTTAAATTTGGCGCTGTTATTCAGCCCCAGCTCGGACATGGCATAGATGATGCGCCGCTGAACGGGTTTAAGACCATCGCCAATATAGGGAAGCGCCCTGTCCATGATGACGTACATGGAGTAGTTCAGGTACGCATTTTCCGTAAATTTATGCAGGGCAAGACGCTCTGCACCATCCTGCGTCAGGTCACTCATTGCTGTTTTTTCCTCTCATCGCGGCACGCGCGGCGCGTCACATTGGGGTCGTTTGGCGAGGATAGTACCTTATCCGGGCTGGTGCTGTCACAGGTAACCGTGCGCAGACGGCGAATCACGCGGGCAGGTGGATCCTGCCCGCGCTGCGAGTTTATTTTGCCGCCGCCAGCCACTGCCCGACCACCTGCTGATACTCGCCGGAGGCCTTACTCAGATGCAGCCACTGGTCGATATAGAGCTTCCAGCTCATGTCGTCACGGGGGATCATCCACGCCTTCTCGCCATACTCCAGCGGCTTTGATGGGTTAACGGCACAGAGCTGTGGGTAGCGCTTCTGCTGATAGAGCGCTTCCGAGGCGTCAGTTATCATCACGTCAGCCTTTTTATCCACCAGCTGCTGGAAAATGGTCACGTTGTCATGAAACAGGGTGAGGTTGGCCTGCGGCAGGTAGCGATGCACAAAGGCCTCATTGGTGCCGCCTGCCGGCTCAATCAGGCGAACCCCGGGCTTATTGAGCTGCGCAATCGACCGGTAGCGGGTCTTATCGGCGCAGCGCACCAGGGGGATTTTGCCGTCCGTATCCAGCGGCGCGGCGAACCAGGCGGTCTGCTGGCGCTTAAGTGTGACGGAGACGCCGCCCACGGCGATATCACACTGCTTGCCCAGAAAGTCCTGCGTCAGCATTTTCCAGCTGGTCGGCACCCATTTGACCTGGGCACCCAGGCTCTGCGCCAGCGATTCGACCAGGCTGACATCAATCCCCTCATACTGACCGTCAGCGCGCAGGTAGCTGTAGGGCTTATAGTCGCCGGTGGTACAAACCGTCAGGGTTTTACTCTGGCTTACGCGGTCAAGGTGTGACTGCGCGCAGGCGCTGCCCGATATCAGCAGTAGTGCGACGATGCCTGTTTTTATCATTATTTTCTTCTCGTTATCAAAGGGCCAACACGCCCGGATTATTGCTTAATGCGCAACAGTGTTGTGATCGGATGCACGTTTCTCTGGCAAATTTTTCTACGTAGACTGGCCGCAAAATCAAGAACTGGAGAGAGAAGCATGAGCAAAATCCTGATCGTCGATGCCGGCAAGGCCTTCGCCCATTCCAAAGGCGAGCTTAACCATACGCTGACCGACTGCGCCACCGCCTTTTTGCGTGATGCAGGCCATGAGGTCAGCGTCACCGTCGTTGACGAAGGTTATGTGCTGGCCGACGAAGTCCAAAAGTATGTGCAGAACGACGTGGTAATATACCAGATGCCGGGCTGGTGGATGGGCGAACCCTGGATCCTGAAAAAATATATTGATGAAGTCTTTACCGAAGGCCACGGCGCCCTCTATGCCAGCGATGGACGCACCCGCGCCGACGCAGCAAAAAAGTATGGCTCTGGTGGCCTGCTTCAGGGTAAAAAATATATGCTGTCACTGACGTGGAATGCGCCACTGGACGCCTTTACCGATCCGCAGCAGTTCTTTGAAGGCGTAGGCGTGGATGGCGTTTATCTGCATTTCCACAAGGCCAATCAGTTCCTGGGCATGGAAGGGTTGCCGACGTTTATTTGTAATGACGTGATCAAGCAGCCGATGATTGCCGAAGACCTCGCACGCTATCGGGCGCACCTGGGCGGAATTTTCGCTTAACTGATTCAATACTTATGCTGTTAAGGAACCACTATGCTGACCGTAATTGCTGAAATTTGCGTAAAGCCCGGACGCCGGGCCGCCGTTTTACAGGCCATTGAGACACTTACGCCCACAGTGTTGCAGGAAGCGGGATGCGGCGGCTATCAGGCGCTGACCGACCATAGCGCACAGGTTCCGTGGAAGCAGCACTCGCCGGACTCGATCTTTATGCTTGAGCAGTGGGATTCCCTGCGCCATCTGGAGGGACATCAGCAGGCGGAGCACATGGAGCAGCACCGTACCCGCATCCGGGATGACGTACTTAACGTTAAAATTTACGTGCTGGAGCCGGCGAAACAGACGCCGTAATCGTCAGGGAATGGACGCGCGCTTTCGTTTTATAACAATCCCCGCTGCGTGATGCATTCGCTGAGAAAGTCGAGAAAACAGCGAATTCGCAGCGACAGGGTGACGTTGCGATAGTAAACCGCGTGGATCGGATGATGCATATCCCGGGTGACGTCGGCCAGCACCGGCACCAGTCGCCCGGTTGCGCAATCTTCGCGACTCATAAAATCGGAGAGGCGCACAATCCCCTGCCCGTACACCGCCAGCTGCCGCAGCGTTTCGCCGCTGGAGGCGGAGACGGAAGGCGCAATCGGCAGAAACTCCCCTTCGCGCTGCCAGACCGGCCACAGATTATGCTGCTCAAGCTGGCTAAACCCCAGCAGGCGATGATTTGCCAGATCCGCCACGCTGGCAGGCGTACCGTACTTGGCCAGGTATTCCGGACTGGCCATCAGCCGCAGCTTGCTGTAGCCCAGCGATCGGGCATGAATGGTGGAATCCCGCAGTTCACCAATGCGAATGGCAATATCCGTCTGCTGTTCCAGCAGGTCAATTACCACGTCGTCGGTATTCAGCTCCAGCTGGATCAGGGGATAACGCGCGGTAAATTCATTCAACAGCGGCACGATGACATGCAGCATAAACGGCGTGGCAGCATTGATCCGCAGGCGGCCAGAAGGGATTTCCCGCCGCTGGGCGATCTGCTCCTCCGCGCTTTCTACCGCGCGCAGTATTTCCCGCGCGTGTGCAAGAAAGAGCTGGCCCTCTTCGGTCAGCGCAATGCGACGGGTGGTGCGGTGTAGCAGCGTGGTTTGCAGCTTTTTTTCCAGCCTGCTCAGCGCGCGGCTGATGCCGGAAGTGGTCTGGGAGAGCTGCTCAGCAGCGGCGGTAATTGAGCCGGTGTCGACCACTACCACCCAGGCACGTAGCTCATCAAGGGTGATTTTCACGCAATGCGCATCCTGAACGGTCAGGGCGGCCGACGGGCCGCCCTGATAAGGTCTTATACCTCGATTTCGGCGGTATCGCCTTTTTCCTGCAGCCAGTTACGCCGGTCTTCCGAGCGTTTTTTCGCCAGCAGCATATCCATCACCGCCAGCGTCTGATCGACATCCTCATCGCTCACCGTCAGCTGTACCAGACGGCGGGTATTGGGATCGAGCGTGGTTTCACGCAGCTGCAGCGGGTTCATCTCGCCCAGCCCTTTAAAGCGCTGCACGTTGGGTTTACCCTTTTTACGCTTGAGCTGATCGAGGATGCCGGCTTTCTCTTCCTCATCCAGCGCGTAATACACCTCTTTACCCAGGTCGATGCGGTACAGCGGCGGCATGGCGACGTAAACGTGACCATTTTTCACCAGCGCGCGGAAGTGGCGCATAAACAGCGCACAGAGCAGCGTGGCGATGTGCAGGCCATCCGAGTCCGCATCCGCGAGAATGCAGATCTTGCCGTAGCGCAGCTGGCTCATATCCTCACTGTCGGGATCGATACCGATCGCCACCGAGATATCATGCACTTCCTGAGAGGCCAGCACTTCGTCAGAAGAGACTTCCCAGGTATTGAGGATCTTCCCCTTCAGCGGCATGATCGCCTGATATTCGCGGTCGCGCGCCTGCTTCGCCGAGCCACCCGCTGAATCCCCTTCGACCAGAAACAGCTCGGTGCGGTTGAGATCCTGAGCGCTACAGTCAGCCAGCTTGCCGGGCAGGGCCGGGCCGCTGGTCAGCTTTTTACGCACCACTTTTTTAGCCGCGCGCATACGGCGCTGCGCGCTGGAGATGGCCAGCTCGGCCAGCTGCTCGGCCGCCTGCACGTTCTGGTTAAGCCACAGGCTGAAAGCATCCTTCACCACGCCGGAAACAAAGGCGGCGCACTGCCGTGAAGAGAGGCGCTCTTTGGTCTGCCCGGCAAACTGCGGATCCTGCATCTTGACCGACAGCACATAGGCGCAGCGATCCCAGATATCCTCCGCCGACAGCTTAACGCCGCGCGGCAGAATGTTGCGGAATTCGCAGAATTCGCGCATCGCATCCAGCAGGCCCTGGCGCAGGCCGTTGACGTGCGTACCGCCCTGCATGGTCGGGATCAGGTTAACGTAGCTCTCCGTCAGCAGTTCCCCGCCCTCCGGCAGCCACAGCAGCGCCCAGTCAACCGCCTCGACGTCACCGGAAAAACTGCCGACAAAGGGCCTTTCCGGCAGGGTCGGCAGACCGTTGACCGCTTCACACAGGTAGTCCGTCAAACCATCGGCGTAGCACCAGCTCTGCTCGGTATTATTGACCTTGTCTTTAAAGACAATTTCAACGCCGGGGCAAAGCACCGCTTTCGCCTTGAGCAGATGGCTCATCCGCGAGACGGAGAAACGCGGGCTGTCAAAGAAGGAAACATCCGGCCAGAAGCGGACGCGGGTGCCGGTGTTACGCTTGCCTACCGTGCCCGTTACGCGGAGATCCTCAACCTTATCGCCGTTCTCAAATGCCATTTCGTACACTTCCGCATTGCGGCGGACGGTAACTTCAACGCGGGTTGAAAGGGCATTCACCACCGAGATCCCCACGCCGTGCAGGCCACCGGAGAACTGATAGTTTTTGTTTGAGAATTTGCCGCCCGCATGCAGGCGGCAGAAGATCAGCTCAACGGCGGGCACACCCTCTTCCGGGTGAATATCGACAGGCATACCGCGCCCGTCGTCCGTCACTTCGAGCGACTGATCGGCATGAAGGATAACCTCAATGCGTTTGGCATGGCCGGCCAGCGCCTCATCGACGCTGTTATCGATCACTTCCTGACCTAAATGGTTTGGACGTGACGTATCGGTGTACATTCCCGGACGGCGACGAACGGGTTCAAGGCCGCTGAGTACCTCAATGGAGTCAGCGTTGTAGCTGGATTGAGTCATCGTATAAATCTGATTGGTGGCTAAAAAAGAGTGGCCTGCCTCCGCGCTTCACTTCAGGCGGAAGATAAGCCCAGGAAGTCGAGAATCGGGGAGAAATGGCGTTCGAATCCGATAAAAGCGTGATTTCCGCCCTCTTCCACCGTCTGGCGGCAGGGGCTGTAATAGTCCAGAGCCTGGCGGTAATCGAGCACTTCATCACCCGTTTGCTGGATAAGCCAGAGCAGATCCGGCGACGTTAACGGGTCAATCTGCATCGCTTTCAGATCGTAAATATGGCGAGACTCTAACACATATTGCTGGCCGGTGTATGGGTTCTCGTTGTCGCCAAGATAATCCGTCAGCAGCTCAAATGGCCGCACGGCGGGATTGACCACCACGGCCGGTAAGCCAAATCGCTGGGAAAGCCAGGTGGCGTAATACCCGCCCAGCGACGAGCCGACAATGCCCAGCGGCTCACCCGACAGAGCGAGCACCTGCTCCTCTAGCAGTGCGCCTGCGTCAGCCGGGAAAGCAGGCAGCTGCGGAACCAGAAAGCGAATCGCGGGATGCTGCGCCCGTAGCCACTGGCCGAACAGCGTCGCCTTGGCCGAGGCAGGTGAGCTGTTAAAACCGTGAAGATAGAGCAGCGTGGCCATCAGTCAGTACCCTTCAGAATCGAGATTCGGGATGAATGTCCGGGTTTGCAGCCGCTCAGTCACGGTTTCAACCCGCCCGTCCGCAAAGAGATCCAGCCAGCGCCAGCCCGGTGCCTCGGAATCAATGGTAAAGCTGGTGCAGTGCGGTTTGAACTGTACGCAGGTTGAGGGCGTGGCCAGCAGACGCCGACCATTCCAGTCGAGATCGAGTTCCTGATGGATATGGCCACAGATCAACGTCTTCGCCAGCGGATAGCGCTGGAGTATGGCATCAAGCATATGCGCATTGCGCAGGCTGTGCTGATCGAGCCAGCTACAGCCTGAGGGCTGCGGATGATGGTGCAGCAGGATCAGGTGATGGCGCTGAGGATACGCCGCCAGCGCATTTTCCAACCACTCCAGCTGATACTCGCTGAGTTCACCGTGCGGCACGCCATAAACCTGACTGTCCAGCAGCAGCAGCTGCCAGCTATCGCCGATCAGCACCTGCTTTTCATCGGCGATTTGCGCACTGGCAAAGGTGCTGAACATAGCGGGTTGGAAATCATGATTGCCCGGCAGCCAGACGCAGGGCGCTGGCAGACGCGCGATGCCCTCAGCAAAATGCTGATAGGCTTCAACCGTATGATCCTGCGCCAGATCGCCCGTTGCGACGATCAAATCGTATTGACGCGCACCTGCCAGAATGGCTTCCAGTACGGCGTCAAAGCTGGCCCAGGTGTTCACACCCAGCAGCGTTTCGTTTTTACCGGCAAACAGGTGGGTGTCCGTTATCTGCAATATCCTTGCCTCTGCCCCACTCGTTACAGGAAGTTTTAACAGGCTATCCAATCAAAGTCCTTAGGGTTAACGCCATCTCCGCTTGCCTTGTCAGCGACTCAACAAACCGGTACGGCCATCGCGCCATGCGCTAAACAGTAGCGCAACCAGTCCGCCAGGAACTGGTTTATTTGATGCTTTTCATCACGCTGATGGAGCTTTTTATTAGGATAATCATAGCGCGCTTTAAAGCGAAAGATCTGCTGGGTTGAACACACTTCCGCTACCATAGCGTCGTGGTAAAGGCGAACGGACAGCGCAGGCAGGCTCCAGTAACTCACCGCCGGGAAGGTTTGTTTAATCTCTACCAGCGTGGTGTAGCGCGTCGACTCCTGAATCGTTACCGAGTAACGGGCGTCGTTAACCTGATAGGTCACTGATTCACCCGCCTGGTCGTTTTTCGGCAGCAGGCGACGCAGCTGAGCGAAATTAGTTTCGCAGATCCGCATCATTTCAGGGAAATCAGGTGTGTAGCGCTTAATCATTCGGGTTTCCACTCTTCTCTTAGCGTTTTGTGGTGCAGTTCCAGCCATTGCAGGGCGATGACCGAGGCCGCGTTATCTATTTTACCCTCCTCTACCCAGCGGTACGCCTGACTGCGGCTGACCACATGGACAAGAATATCCTCATTCTCTTCCTCCAGACCGTGGTTTCCCTGAGCCACGCTGGCATCCACTTCACCTACCAAAATCGCCAGCCTTTCGCTGGTGCCGCCCGGGCTGGCCAGATAACTGAGTACCGGCCTGACCCGCCCCGGCGTTAATCCGGCTTCTTCCTGCGCCTCACGGCGCACAACATCTTCCGGCGTCTCGCCGGGTTCTATGATACCGGCGACTAATTCTAACAGCCAGGGTGTAGAACTGCTTTCCCAGACGGGAATGCGTATCTGTTCAATCAGGACCACTTCATCCCTTACCGGGTCATAGGGTAGCAGTACCGCTGCATGCCCGCGTTCAAAGACCTCTCTTTTTACCTCGCCACTCATCTCACCGTTGAACATACGGTGGCGAAAACGGTAGCGCGTCAGCGAAAAAAAACCACTGTAGAGTGTCTCACGTGCAATAATTTCTACATCGTTTTTGGTGAAAGTCACTGGGTATTTTTTGTCGTTTTCCATCGTTCCTCTCCCGTCGGAGTGAGTGGCAAAATCGAGAAAAAATTCCCGAATTCGCTGAGAGTGTGGTTCTTAATGAATTATTTGAGTAAATTAAGGCAACATGGCACGTTCAGCCAACTTATCTCTTCCGTGTACTCGTTAAAATCGGCGATTATTTTTTGGCTTACGTCAGCGCTACCATAGCAATTTTGCTGCACTACAAGGAATGCAAATGAAGAAACTGCTCCCGTTACTTATCGGCCTGAGTCTGGGCGGCTTCAGCGTCGGCAGTCAGGCGGAGAACCTGCTGCAGGTTTATCAGCAGGCCCGGTTGTCTAACCCCGATCTGCGCAGTTCTGCAGCCGACCGCGATGCGGCCTTTGAGAAAATCAACGAAGCGCGTAGCCCACTGCTTCCCCAGCTCGGTCTGGGTGCTGATTATACTTATAATAATGGATATCGCGACAGCAGTGGCCTGCACTCTAAAACGGCCAGCGGCTCGCTACAGCTTACGCAAACCATTTTTGATATGTCAAAATGGCGCGCCCTGACCCTGCAGGAGAAGCAGGCGGGCATTCAGGATGTCACCTATCAGAATGCACAGCAAACGCTGATTCTGAACACGGCGACCGCCTATTTTAACGTGCTGAACGCCATTGATACGCTCTCCTATATCGAAGCGCAGAAACAGTCAATCTACCGCCAGCTCGATCAGACCACCCAGCGCTTTAACGTGGGTCTGGTCGCGATTACCGACGTGCAGAATGCCCGCTCACAGTACGACACCGTGCTGGCCAACGAAGTGACCGCGCGTAATGCGCTGGATAACAACGTGGAAACGCTGCGTCAGGTCACCGGCAACTACTACCCAAGCCTGGCCTCGCTGAACGTTGACAGTTTCAGAACCGAGAAACCTCAGCCGGTTAACGCGCTGCTGAAGGAAGCGGAAAGCCGCAACCTGAGCCTGCTCTCCGCGCGTCTGACTCAGGATCTGTCTCGTGAAGAGATTCGCCTGGCGGAAACCGGTCATATGCCGACGGTGGATCTGACGGCCTCTACCGGCCTGACCAATAGCAAATACGGCGGCCGCTACGCAGAACGTACCACCTCGACCACTGATAATATCAGTGGATCTAACCAGGTGGGCCTGAGCTTCTCCCTGCCGCTGTATAGCGGCGGCTCGGTCACTTCACAGGTGAAACAGGCGCAGTATGCTTTCGTCTCCTCCAGCGAGCAGCTTGAGAGCGCGCACCGTTCGGCGGTTCAGACCGTTCGTTCGTCATTCAACAACGTGAATGCCTCTATCAGCAGCATCGAAGCCTATAAGCAGGCGGTGGTTTCCGCTCAAAGCTCTCTGGATGCGATGGAAGCCGGTTATCAGGTTGGTACCCGCACGATCGTGGACGTGCTGGATGCGACCTCAACCCTGTATAACGCGAAGCAGCAGCTTGCCAATGCCCGCTACAGCTACATGATCAACCAGCTGAATATCAAATCAGCGCTGGGTACGCTAAACGAGCAGGATTTGCAGTCGCTGAACAGCCGTCTGGGTAAAGATGTTCCAACGTCGCCCGAAACCGTCGCGCCTGAAACGCCGCAGCAAAATGCCTCCGCTAACAGTGGCGATACCTCATCGGCAGTGCAAAAAACCGCTGCTGATACGGGCGACACAGCAGCAGCACCTGCAGCGGTTCATCGTAGCGCACCGGTCAGCACCCGCCGCAATCCCTTCAGTCACTGATTATTCCCCCCAGGGCAGTATTAACTGCCCTTTTTTCAATACTCACGCCTCATATCTCAATAATATTCCGCGCCTCTTTATTTAAATTTTTTTCTATTTCACGATCGTACGCCCTGTGTTGAAATGCGTCTCAAATTTATCCACCGATTAATTATCATGCCATTTTTCAGGCACTATATAAATAACCACAGGCATAATTAAAACTGGAAAAATATCACCAGTGCCGTCTGAATGATTTTCATAAAAGCAGGTGGCGGTTACAGGCTCGTTTTTAAAAGCTCCCAACGCCTCTTTGTTAACGCTATAAATGCCCTGTAGTGTTTGACGAAAATTAACAAGGTACTTAAAAAAACACATATGAACGCCCCACAGGTTAAATAGTGATGAGAGAATAAAATCATTAAGCACAAGTGGGGAAATTAAAGGATAAGCAGATCGGTGAATCTTGGTGTGGATATAGTCGCCATAGATCGTCTCGCAGGCGCTCTTACAAACAGCGGTGAAGCATTTATTTCTCGCGTACTCACGACACAGGAAAGAGTATATCTGGAACCAGTACGGGATAATACTGAGCGATTTGCCGGTTTTTGGGCAGCGAAAGAAGCGGCCGTTAAAGCACTGGGGCTGGGATTTCGCCATGGCATCTCCTTTCACGATATAGAAATCGTTCATGATGAACACGGATGTCCCCGCTATCACTTCAGTGGGGAATTTTTGAGGCTGGCGAGTGAAAAAAAAATTCAGTCGGCAACCTTAAGTATTTCGCACTGTTCCACCTATGCGGTGGCTGTAGCCGCACTGAGCTAAGCACCGGAGAATATTAATGGTTATTTATCCCAATCTTGCTGATAAAAATGTTGTGGTTACCGGCGCCAGTGGCGATATCGGCATCGCTATTTGCCGACATTTTCTACGTCAGGAGTGTAATGTCTACGCCGTTTATAAAAATAACCCGCAGCAGCTGCAGGAGCTCAAAAATACGCATCCGCAGGCTGCGCGTCTGGAACTCTGCCAGTGTGATATTACCCAACGCGACGAAGTCGGGCAGCTTGCTAACGCTATCGGCGAAAAGATCGAAGAGCTGCATATTCTGGTAAATAACGCAGGCCTGTGCAGGGATACGCTCTTTTCAGAGATGAACTGGCAAATGTTCGACGACGTTATGCAGACAAATCTCTACGGCACTTTCAATATCTGTAAGGCGATGATTCGGTTACTGAGTCTGGCTGACGCGGCCACCATCGTTAATATCGCCTCCGTCGCCGGTATTACCGCCAGCTTTGGACAGACCAACTACAGCGCGGCAAAAGCGGGCGTGATTGGCTTTACGCGCACGCTGGCCGCTGAGTTTGCCACCCGTGGGATCCGGGTGAATGCCATTGCCCCTGGCGTGATTGATTCCCGTATGGTGAAAAAAGTCCCTCGTCAGATCATGCGCTCAATAATGACGGCGATCCCCCTTCGCCGTCAGGGGAGCGTTGATGAGGTCGCCAGCGTTGCGACGTTTTTAAGCTCCTCCGAGGCCAGCTACATCGTCGGTCAGACGCTGACCGTCGACGGCGGTCTGATTATGCGATAGCGAATAAAGGATTACACGAGTGAAAAACAGTAAAAGCCTTGTCTCACCGCAGCTGCTTCTGAAGATGGGCGCGTGGCGCTCACCGATATTTATGGTAGATCGCATCACTGATTTCAGGCCTGGAGAAAATGGCACGATTACCGTAATGAAGCATGTCTCTTTTAACGATCCCTATATCAATGGGCATTTCCCGGATAACCCGGTAATGCCCGGCGTAATGATTGCAGAGATATTTGGTCAGGCAAGTGAGTATCTCAGCCTGCTAAATGATTACTGTCTGGCGCATTATAAGGTTTGCGGCAGCGAACTAAAAAAATTCGATGATATTTCCCAGTCGCTCCATACGCAGGAAGGGAAAGAACGGGTACTGGCTGAGAGACACCGTATTGTCGGCTTTCTGGCCGCACAGGATCTTAAATTCAAACATGTCGTTGTACCCGGTGACACCATTGAGGTGACCAGCCAGCTCAGTATGTCAGACAGCCACGGATTTTATCATTATAACGTTAATGCACGAGTAGGCAGGCATATCGCCAGCCAGGGGAAAATTATCAATTTCCGGGTCGAGCGCGCCCGGGCTGAAAATCGTGGTGCAGTGATCAATTAATAAAAATGGAGAAGTCGACCTCATGGACAGAACAGAACTTGAAGCAGCCATCACGGAACGCAAAGAAACACTGCTCAACGTAAAACGCGGACTTATTGAACGCCTGAACCTTTATCATACGCCAGAACAAATTGATGATGATACGCCTCTGTTTGGCAGCGGATTAAAGCTGGACTCCGTTGACGCAACTGAACTCCTGGTGTTGCTGGACAAGAAATTTGGCATCCGCGTTGGAGAAGGGGACGACCCGTCTTATATGCGCAGTGTAAATACGCTGACCTCTTTTATTATTGAGAAAAAGCACAGCGATGCTTTAGTAAATAGCAACGATTTTGTCCCGAGCGTGGAGCAATAAAAATGAGTAATCTTTTATTTGAACTACACCAGCATAATGACGTCGTTATGACGGAACGCAACGGGATTAAAATACCGGCTCGCTATCACACACCGGAAAAAGAGCATCGTGCCGTTCGCCAAAATATTTTACTCTGTGACTATTCCCATTTCGGTAAGGCAAAAATCAGCGGAGAGAGTGCCTGGGAGCTCCTTAATGTTCTGGTAAGCGGCGACGTTTCCTCTATTCGTGATGAGCAGGCAATGTATACGCTAATGCTGGATGACCAGGGCCAGATTATTACCGACCTGTATATCCTCTGCGACGAAGAGTCTTATCTGCTTTTTTCAGAGTGGATGACCAGTGAGGCGCTGTGTGAAAGGATCACCGCGCTGATGGCCGAGCGCGTCGGCGAATTCGACGACATTGAACAGATTATACCGCTGAATGACCAGGGGCTACTGCATATCGAAGGTCCCTACAGCTGGGAGCTGCTGGTCGAACTTTACGGTATGGACATCGCGGGCCTGCCCTTTCAGGAGCATATGCATGTTTGTGATGAGCTGATCCTGCTGAGAGCCGGTAAGCACGGTGAGTTTTCTTATAAACTTTTTGGTGACTATGCCTCGCTGGCCGATGCCTGGCAGCAGCTGGTTGAAGCGGGTGAAAAATTCGATCTCTGCCTGGGCGGCCTGGACTATCAGCAGCAGGTGCGGCTCGAAAATCCGTGCTTTATCCCCACCCCACTGCTGTCCCTTAGCCGCTGCCCGATAGAGCTACAGCTACAGTGGATGGTGCGCTATGACAAAGATGAATTCATCGGTATGGAAGCCCTCAAAGGGCGGCTCGACGCCGGGCCGCATCGCCGCGCGATCGGGATGAGCGTTGATGGCCAACCATCCGTGACGCTCGCCTTTGGCGATGAGGTCTTACTTGATGAAGAGGTGGTCGGCGTGGTCATTGAATGCGGCTACTCTGCTGATATTGATAAAACCATCGGTCGCCTTTTTATCGACAGCGAATTCGCCTGGGCCGATCTCTCTCATCTTACGGCCCGCAGCAGCAGCGGCGATGAGATCGCGCTGCGCACGGCTGCCGTTCCTTTCGCCCGCAACTATAGCTTCCTTATTAACCCCGCCGAACACAGCTATATCGACACACGCCGTCCTCGCGATCTCCTGCAGCAGTTTGAGTGGCAGAAAGAGCGTGAAGAACAGGAAAAAGCGGCTTCGCCTGCCGCCCCGGCGGAAATGAGTATTCAGGGAATGAAATAATGCTAACACAGCGCAAACGGGTCGTGATCACCGGTATGGGGCAGCTTTCATCTATCGCCAGCAACGTGCCGGCGTTCAAACAGGCACTGTTGAATAAGACCTGTGGCATTCGGCCCAGCGAGAAATATCATCGCTGGTTCAACGATGCCAATGCTTCAGAGGTACTGCAACCGATCGAACTGCCCGGCCTGAGCCCAGAGCAAATTGCCTCGCTGGATAACGCGGCTCTGTGGGCTTACAAAGTGGGCCTTGAAGCGCTGGAGGCGGCACGTTTGCAGGAGGCAGAACAGCGTGCGAAAACCGCGCTGATTATCGGCGTCTCCTCCGCCGGGACGGAAGCCTTTATCCCACTTTTTGAAAACCAGCCCGATGATTTCTCACTGAAAAAGGCGATTGTTTGTGGCTGTTTTTCATCCTGTAGCGCGATTGTATCCTCCCTGCTGGGCCTGAAGGGCGGCTTTGAACTACTGGCGACAGCCTGTACGGCCAGTACCAACGCGATGGGCATTGCGTTTGACCTGATCCAGAATAATAAAAACAGTACCGCGCTGGTGATTGGTACCGAGCCTATCTATTTGCCCACCTTCGCCGGTTTTTATGCGCTTCAGGCCATGAAAACCACGCCCACCAGCCCCTTTTCAGGTACGGCAGGCATGTCGATAGGGGAAGGGGCCGGTGCGCTGCTGCTGGAAGAGTACGAGCATGCCCTGGCCCGCGGCGCCACCATCTATGGCGAAATGGTGTCGTATGCCACGTCCGGGGACGCCTATCACGATACGGCTCCCGATCCGCGAGCGGAGGGCGCCGTTCAGGTGATGAACGATGCGCTGGCAAACGGCCAGCTGGCGCCGGAGGACATTGACTATATCAATGCCCACGGAACCGGCACCGAAGCCAACGATCGCTGTGAAACGCTGGCGATGAAAAAAGTGTTCCCACAGATTGCCTCTCTGCCGGTCAGTTCAACGAAATCCTATATTGGGCACAATATCGGTGCCGCTGGCATCATTGAGATGATCGCCTGCTTCCTTACGCTGCCAGACGAGCTGATTTTGCCGACGCTGAACTTCGGCATACCGCGTATCAACTGCGATCTCAACTACGTGCCAAACGACTTTCAGCAGGGCCACGTTGGCCTGTTTATGAAAAACAATTACGCCTTTGGCGGTAACAACTGCTGCGTTATCGCCACGCCTCACGTGGGAAGCGCACCAGAGACAGCATACAGGCCGCGTCGGGTGGCGATCACCGGGCGTGGGATGGTGACGTCACAGGGACACGACGTCCGATCCGTGCTGGATCGTATCTGGCAGGAAACCTCACCGCAAAACCTCACTGAGTTAACGCTGGACGATGAAACGCAGCAGCTGTTTGAAGCCATGATCGCCAATCTTCGGGGACAGAGTGAGGTTGAGGCCTTTCTTTTTGAGCGCTACGGCGATGGTGACGCATGGCGCAAAAAGCTCAAGGGAAAAACCTGGCAGCATCAGGTGACGGAGATGGAACCGCGCAAGTACCTGCGTCGCTTTGATGCCCGCAAAGCCGATGATGTCAGCACCTTTGCCTTGCTGGCGCTGACCCAGTCGATGAAGGAAGCGGGCCGAAAAATCAGACGTGACGGCCATCGGCTTGGCTTAATTTTAGGCATGTCTCGGGGGCCTCAAAGGCGGGTCGAGCGCTATCTCAACAGCCTCTATCCTGATCCGAACAACGTGCGCACCTCTGAATTCCCAGGTTCGCTGATGAATGCCATCTCAACCTTTTGCTCAATTTCGGAAGGAATAAAAGGCTATAACACGACGCTTGCCACCGGGATCAACGCCGGCCTGGGCGCCCTGACCTATGGCTATGAACTGGTTCGCCAGGGTTTGCAGCCGGAAACCATCGTCGGCGGTGCCGATGAGTTAATGAATCCTTTTTCCGTTTATCTTCAGTCTCTGCATCGCAACCTGCTAATTACCGATACGCCGCAGGCGTATCAAATTTATAGCGATCGCTTTAACGGTTTTTTGACCGGCGAAGGATCGGGGATGCTGTTTCTGGAAGATCTGGAGCGGGCGGCGGAACGGGGTGCACCCGTACTCGCAGAAATCATCGGCTATGGCAAAGCCAACGATACCGGCTATTTCAGCGTTGAAAATACCGCGGGCAACGCCGGGGCCATGGCCACGGCCATCCGTCAGGCGCTGGAAGAGGCTCAGTTGAGCATTGATAACGTTTCCCTGATTTGTGGCTCAAGCATCGGCACCACCAGCAGCGATCGCGCAGAAGTTGATGCCGTGCGCCAGGTCTTTGCCGATCGGGCCGCCACGATCCCTTTTGTGAACTACAACGCCTGGTTCGGTGCGGTTGAGTCCTGTATGGGAATTCTGAATCTGATTGTGGTGACGGAAATTATGCAGCGCGGAGAGATCCCACCGCTGCCCTATACGCAATCCTTCTGCGTGGATGATATTGACTTCGTTACTGAACGCCGTCAGCAGCAGGTGGATACTGCCTTAATCCTGGGTTCAACCGAAGGGGGCAATCATTATGCGATCGTGCTGAGGAAATGCTCATGACGACCTCCCAGCCGGTAGCCGTGATCGGTAGTGGTACCTATAGTGGCTTTGCCAGCGACGTCCCCTCGCTGATAGCAGCCCTGGCTGCGGGTCGCTATACGCCTTCGCGTCCCTGGTTTAGCTCCGCGCGAGCGCAGACGGCGATGAAGATGGCGATCAATCCCCGTCACTCACCGTTTCCGGCGCAGAAGCATCACTGCGCCCTGACCTTTCGTCAGGTGCGGCAGGTGCTGAAAAACGTCATCGATCAGGCACTACGGGAGGCTGGACAGACGAAAGCGCTGCTGGCGGGAGAGCGCGTGCGGGTTTATCTCGTCGGCAACGGCCTGCGTACCGACATTTCTGAGGTAGTAGCCTACCAGGATCGCAACGATCCGGAAGATCTGCTCTATTACCCTGCGATCAAAAAGCTGCATGCAGGCTCCTATGCTCAGGACAGGCTAAGTGAAGCGCTGTCAGAGGATTATCAACTGATCCGCCCCCCTGCCACCCTTTACAGCGCCAGCGCCTCCTCAATGTCTGCGGTGCACCTTGCCCGCGCCGCTGTGTGCAGTGGGCTGGCAGACGTGGCCCTGGTGGTGGGATGGGTCGATATTCTCACCCAGGATATGCTTTTTCTTGCAGCACAAAATATGCTCGGTGAGAGTGCGGCAAGCCCCTTTAATGGCCATGCCAGCAGCGTCCTGATGTGTAACGGCGCCGCTGCCCTGCTGATGTGTAGCGAAAACATCGCTCGCCGCGCCGGGCTTGAACCTGAATGCTATCTGGACAGCAGCGTCAGCTATCAGCACAGCGGTATGCGTGATAACGCCGCGATAAGCGATTTTCGCACCATCGTCCACTCTATAGAGCAGGCGATGGCACAGGCCGGTATCAATGCCGCAGACGTCGGCTGCCTGTTCCCCCACGGCAACGGCATCCCCATCAGCGACAATACCGAAACCATGGCTATCCGGAAAATCTGGGGCGAGGAAGGCGTACCCGTTGTCAGCTATAAGGCACAAATCGGCTATCTTTCAACCTGTAGTGCGCTGGTGGATTTGATTGTGGCCTGTGATGCGCTTAAGCAGCGGCGCCTGCTGCCTTTTCACACTCAGCTACCGTCAACCGCGCCCTCCCGACTGCGGTTACATACCAATAAGGGCTCCTGTCAGCTTCCTGGCCGCCATATCGTTAAAACCGCCATGGGGATGGAGGGTTCAATCGTCAGCGCCGTACTCTCAGGCCAGGACAGAACGGTATGATTGCCACATCAGCCATGCCGATGAGTCTGGTATCAATGCAGATGCAGGAACCCACCAGCCAGCCCGTGCTTTTCAGGCCCGGCTGGCACAATGTCTGGGAAGCCTCACTCTGTAAAAATGCCAGCAGGCACCTTCGTACCCATAACTGGATGTTCCAGCGTTTCGGGGGTGATGCACCGCTTACGCCACGTAAAACGCATCTGCGCGATGCGCTGCACGCCTTCAACGATACCTGCCATCTGGCGCTGAACACCCCCGAGGCGCAGCGGCATCTGCGACGGCGCAATGCGCAAAACGCGATGATCTTTTTTGATTCCTGGGGTGAAAGCAGTCTGTTTGAGGCGATTGATAACTGGCGGGACTCACTCTTCTGCGATATTTTGCCGAAAAAAATCGCCTGGACGTACAAGATCCAGGCTTTCAGCAGCAAATTACGCGGCGAACGTAACGGCTTTCTGCTGGCGCTGGAGATGGCACAGGACTGTCTGCATAGCGGCGTGGCGGACAACGTGGTGATCTGCGGTCAGCACCGACATTACCCGGTAATGACCCTGTCAGAAACCCTCGGCTGGCCAGCGGGGAAAGCCCGTCATCATTGCGGAGGCAATACCCTGTTCGCGGTGGAACGCAATGTCTGCCTGCTGGTAAGCCGAATGACGGACAGTCTGCCGACGCTTTCAGTCAGCCCGCGACGGATCCTGCCGCAACGGGCCAGCGCCGCCGTGGCCCAGCTGACCGCATGCTGGCAGGCGGCGGACTGCACACAAATCTACAGTACTGCACCGCCTACGCCTGCACTGCTAAGCATAAACCAGCGTGCTGGCGCGCCTTTTTCCTCACATCTTCCCCTTTATGCGCACTACGGAGACAGCGGATGTCTGAATCCAGCACTCGGCCTTCACCTCTGGCATAACGATGGCGCGCCCGCTGGACCAGGCCTGATAAGTAGCCTGCACGCAGGTCACAGCCTGTGGCTGGTGCGCTGTCAGCCTGCGGCGGCGTCCTGTGGGGAGAGTGATATCGGGCAGTTTGGTCATGAAGAGAGACGTAACAGGGAGAAAACGTTATGAGTGTTGCTCAACCCATCCAGGCTCTGCCGCTGGCAATACTGCAAAACGCCAGTAAAAGCTACGGCAGTGCGGCTAATCCAATTCACGCCCTGCAGGCTATCACTACCGAGATCCATGACGGTGAGTTCATCGCGCTCTGTGGCCCCTCAGGCAGCGGTAAAAGCACCCTGCTCAATCTGGTCGCAGGTATTGATGAGCCAACGAAGGGAAAGGTGTTTTTGCTGGGGCAGGACCTTGCCCTGCTGAATGACAGACAGATGGCTGCCCTGCGGGCCGACGCCATAGGCTTTGTCTTTCAGTTTTTTAATCTGCTGCCGGTACTCAGCGTTTTCGACAACGTCTATTACCCGCTAATGCTCAATGGGTTCCGGCGAAGTGAAGCCCGCGAATATGTGATGCATATCATTGAAAAAGTCGGTCTTATCGATCACTACCGTCGTCCGCCAGGCGAATTGTCCGGCGGTCAGCAACAGCGCGTTGCCATTGCCCGCGCACTGGTAAAAAAACCGCGTCTGGTGGTGGCCGACGAACCGACGGGCAACCTGGATACGCATACGGGTGAAGAGATTATCGATCTGCTCCTGACGATGAATCATGAACTGAAAACGACCTTCATTATTTCTACCCACTCGCCCCTGCTGCGCGATCGGGCCAGGCGCGTGGTGCAAATTGAGGATGGCAGAATTAAGGATGATTTCGTTAATGCTAACTAACCCCCCCCTGATGCGACGCGGTCTGCTGATCGTGCTGTTGCTGGCCCTGACGGGCACCGTCTGTGCTGCGCAAGAGGATCTGGACACCCGGCTGGCGCCACTTGCCGAGAAAAATGTCACGGCCAGGGCGCTGCTGCTGATGAAGGATAAGCGGGACACCAGCCAGCTTAACCGCGCCGTCTCCCTGTTACAGCAGCATCTCATCGCCTCGCCTGAGGACCGCACGGCAAAAATGTTCTGTGGCTATGGACAGCTCTTTCTCGCGGGTGATTATATGTTGAAAAAGAACTATATGCGGGCTGCTGAACTGTCGAAACAGGGCTATTACGCCATCGACGAAGCCGCAGAGCAGGAGCCGGAGAACGCACTGCAGTTCTACCTGCGGGCGCGTATGAATGCGTTTGTTCCCGCTGAGAGTGGTCGGTGTGTGGTAGCCAATAAGGATTTAAACGCCCTGCAAAGCCCGCTCCTACCCACCTCGCTAACCCCAATGCTTACGCTCATGCGGGCACGCGCGGCGATGAACTGTAATCAGCCTGAAAAAGCAGCGCAGGCATGGAATGCGCTACGCGCCATGGGGGCCGCAGGAGAACCGCTCTACCGCATTCAGTCCGGTGCGCCTCCCGACTGGACGTCCGGGGAGATACTCGATGTGCTGGTGCCGCTTCTGGAGGCGCAGCCATGAGCAATATTCTTTTTTGGGTTGCCAATATTCTGATTGTCTGGTCACTCTGTATAGTATTTATCACGCTGGTGCGGAAGCCGACGGATATTCGCTACACTTTTTTAAACTTATTCCGCCATCGTCGCCGTTCCGCCGTTACGCTAATAGCAATTACCTTAGGAGGGGTAGCCGTATTTATCTTCGGTGGTTTTGTTGATTACTCTTTTTACGCTCTTCGCGAACAGACTATTCGTACCAACCTGGGCCATATACAGATTTACCAGCAGGGCTACATGGCTAACGGCAATAGCCGGTCGCTTCAGTTCACCATCAAGGATTATGCCCCTGTTAAGGCGACATTACTGGCAGATCCCTTCATTGCTGAGCAGACGAAAACCATCACGGGCCAGCTTGAATTCTCAGGCATTATTTCTCAGTACGATAAAGGCATCTCGACTTTCTTTGCTGGCGTAGGCATTGAACCGCAAACGTCCCTGCTGCTTGGCGCGCTGGACAGTATTATTTCCGGTAGCGATCTCTCGGCGGTTAAACCGCTCAATATCACGCTGGGCAGCGGCGTTTCCAGCATGCTTTCGGCGGGATACGACGACTGGATCGATCTTCTGGTCGTCAATCCTGAAGGGGGCCAGAATGCAATGTCGGCTCAGGTTCGCGGCGTCTTCCGCTCAGGCATTAAGGATTATGACGACACGGCGGTGAAAATTCCCCTTGCGACCGCGCAGCACCTGCTGCAAACGCAGGACGTCAGTAAGATAATTTTGCTCCTGCAGGATACCAGTCAGACTCAGGCCGTTCTGCAACGGGTAAGGGCGCTCATTAAAGAAAATAATCTGCCGCTGGAGGCTCACTCATGGGATGAGCTGGCCATTTTCTATCATCAGGTCGTTAATCTGTTTGAAGGGATATTCCTGTTTATTAAAACTATCGTCAGCATCATCGTGGTATTTATGATCGGTAATACCCTGATGATGAACGTCATTGAACGTACGCGAGAAATAGCCACCCTGCGCGCGCTGGGTTTGAGTAAGGCCTATATCGGCCGTCTGTTTATTCTCGAGGGGATTATTATCGGCATTATCGGTGCCATTCTCAGCGTAGGGTTAGGCCTGATCGTTGCCATGATTATCAATATTAACGGCGTACCGATGCCGCCCTCCCCGGGATATACCAGAGGGTATCTGGCTTTTGTTATGTGGGATCGGGATATGCATCTGTTCTGGTTCTCCTGTGCCCTGCCACTGGTCACTGCGTTAATTGCCTCAATTATTCCTTCGCGACGAGCGGCCAATCTGGTTATCGCCGAAGCATTTCGTTTTGTCTGAATCAGGGTTATCAGTTTGTAATGGAGTAGGGATATGTCTAAAAAAGGAAAAACGGTATTTATTACCGGTGCTGGCCGCGGGGTCGGTATGGCGATAGCACAGTGTTTAGCCACGCAGGGTTACGACCTGATTTTGAACTATCGAAAGGACCAGGGAAAAAGCGCGGCGGGATTGCAGCAATTCCTGACTTCTTCTGCCGCAAGTCGCGTATCGGTCAGGCTGGCCAGGGCCGATATCAGTGAGCCTCGTGAAATCACGGACATGATTAAGCGGCTAAAACAGGATGGCGTAGAGCATATCGACCATCTCATCCTCAATGCGGCCAGCGCGCCGTTCAAGCCCTTCAGCGAAATGACCCGCAGCGACTGGAAGCTGCTGCTGAACAGCAACATCATTGGTAACAACAGCTGCGTCAACGACATTACCCCAATGATGCCCGCCGGCGGCTCAATATGTGTGATATCCAGCATGGGCAGCCGTCGCGTATTGCCGAACTACCCGCTGGGCATTATCAAATCCGCTCTTGAGTCTCTGGTGGGGTATCTCGAGGTGGAACTCCATAGCAGAGATATCCGCGTCAACGGTTTGTGCGCGGGCATGGTGAACACCGACATGGCGCCCTATCTGCAAAAACTCTGGCCGGATCTGTACGCACGCTATCAGGCCTCTCCGCGTCGCTGGCTGATAGAACCGCAGGAGATTGCCAATATTGTCGCTTTTCTGATCTCTGACCAGTCTGCGGCTATCCGTGGAACGACGCTGGTCGCCGACCTCGGCGTATCGCTGACGGCCTGAGGAGCAGACATGTTCAGATTCATAATTTTGCTGGTCATGCTGCACGTCAGTGCCTGCGCATTGGCGCAGACGCCGCCTCAGGTTCTTTCGCTGGATCGCGATCAGCTCTCTCAGCTGACCCAGGAAGACGGCAAAGCCCGGGAGATTATTCGTCGTGCAGACCGGGTACGCGCTCCCGGGCAGCCATTCCGCTATACCCTGACGCTAACCGAACACAAAAACGGTCGCGACCTGTTGGATAAACGGCAGGTACTGGATATTTCAATGCGTTTTTACAAGCCCGATGAGCAGCGGGAAAGGGGCGAGGCGCGCGCGCTGGTACGCTTCGTTGCCCCAACAAGGGATAAAGGCAAGGTCCTGCTCTCCGATCTCGACAAAATGTGGTACTACGCGCCGGAGCTACGGCGACCTATCCCCATCTCCCGTCAGCAGCGCCTGCTGGGCCAGGTTTCCAATGGAGATGTGGTGGCAGCAGATTTCGACTACTCCTATATTTCAACGCTGCTCGGGACCGAAGCGTGCGGTGACAGCCAGTGCTACAAGCTGTCACTAACCCGCCGCTGGGCGTCGGTTCCCTACCCTGCCATTCTCTACTGGGTGGAAGTCGGCAGCTGGCATCCGCAGCGCATTGATTTCCTCTCAACCGAAGGGCGGCTGATCAAGCGCTCGCGCTACCGCGATTATCAGCAGGTTCAGGGGATGATGCGCCCGGCAACGATCGTTATTGAAGATGCCTTACGCAAAGATAGCTGGACCACCATGGCCTACAGCGAAATGGTTATGGAATCGCTGCCGGAGAGCTATTTCCAGAAAGATTATTTGATCAGAGGTAGCCAATGAAACGCCTCTGCTTTCTGATTACCGCCCTGGTTATCCTGCCGCTGAGCACTGAGGCAGACACGGGCTGCAAATTTCCCCGAGGCTTTGCCGGGGGCGAAGGCGTGTTGCTCCATACCGGCAGCACGCAGTGGAACAGTTTAGACAGTGCCTTCCGTCAAAATCAGATGGCCAACGTTTATGGGTCAGTCTCCCTGAACTGCTGGATGGGACAGACCATAACGTTCAAAAGTGAAATCAACGGTGAATACCTCCTGCACCGCCATCAGCCGGGTTCACTCCAGGACGGTCGCCGCGAGGGTAAAATATTTTTTAACCAGGCCACGCTAAGCTGGGCCGCGCGGGACAATCTCTTTATTGATACCGGGAAAATTCGTCGGCGCTATGGCTATCTTTATACGGTTTCGCCGCTGGATTTACTGCGTAATCCTCATGGGGCGTTTCGCAGCGTTCATGTCAATGCTGCGGGCGATAGCTGGCCCGCTTTTTACGACGAGGGTTCCTGGGGATTTTCTGCCAGCGCTTTTACGCCTACCGGCAGCTGGGACGCGGTAGCGCTACCAGGGTTGACTCATGAAAATAACACCCTGAAAACGACGGGCCGCGATGCCTCACTGGAGCGAACCAACTCGCAGGCGCGCTACCTGCTTAGCTATTCGACGACCGGCCTGAACGACACCACGACGACGATATCCCTGCTTGCCGGGACGCAAAAGCGCCTTGCAGCAGGCGGTAACTATCTTCTGAACGATAACTGGGCCTTCAATCTCGAAGCCGGGCTGATAAAAGGCCAGAGCTGGCGTCATCTTACTCCCCAGGCCAGCAAAGGGCTGTACAGCTGGGATACCAATGCTTCATCAGCTCCCTTCGTCCGCAGTTCTCAAGGCATAAACGGTGAAATCAGCGCCGGCGTTCGCTACTCCAGCAGCCAGCAGATTGAATCTGGCCTGGAATACTATGGTCAGAGCCAGGGCTATTCCCGCAGCGCCTGGCAGCAGTTATCCCGTGATGTAGCCTATGCCACCGACGGTTTTAATCATCCGGCAAACTGGATCACCTCGCTCCCCCAGGTACGCGACGCCTTTCGTTACTATTCCCATATTATGGCGGCTGAAATCGACAGGACAGGACGGCTGGGGGCGCTACAGGGCAAGCACTACCTGACGCTCTTCAGCAGCCGCAACCGCAGTGAAACGGGAGTGATGAACTGGCGTACCTCCGTAACAGTAAACCTCATTGATTTTAGCAGCCTGGCCAGCGTTCAGCTCAGCAGCCCGGTCAGAGAAAATCTTGAGATGTACGCCGGTGCAAATTATGCCCTGGGCAATGCAGCCGGCGAATTCAGCTTATTCGGTGAGAAGGATGTTCACTATGCAGGAATACGATACTACTGGTAATGAGGGTTGCGGCTGGATGGTGCTGTTTGCTGGCCAGGGCACCGCGCAGGTAGGTATGGGGGCAAATATCCTCGATCGCTCCGCAGCCACCAAAGCGGTGTACGAATGTGCCAGCGACATCTCCGGCCTTGATGTGCGTAAACTCTGCCTCAAAGGCCCCATGGCCCGGCTGACGCAAACGTATTATCAGCAAATTGCCGTGACGACAATAAACGTTGCCTCCGTTGTGGCGATCCGCGAGCAGCATACGCTTAATGCGACGGCATGTGCGGGTCATAGCGCAGGAGAATATTCAGCCCTGTGGCTGGCCGGAGTTTTTACGCTTGAGGCGCTGTTTAAGGCGATTGTCACCCGCGCCTCGATAATGCAACGACTCGCAAAAATCACACAGGGGGCCATGTATAATGTGCAGGGGGTGAGCAGGGCTGAACTTGAACAGCTAATCAGGGATCAAAACCTCACGGACAGGCTCAGCATCGCCTGTGATAATGCCCCGGACCGGCAGGTTATTTCCGGTGAAGCCTCAGCGTTAAAAAACCTTGTGCACCAGCTGTCAGCGGGTGGAAATATTCCAGCAAAATTAGGCGTGAATGGCGCATGGCACTCTCCGCTGATGGCTGAAGGCCTTGCGGAGATGCACGATTTGTTCTCGCTGTTAACCCTGCAACCGCCTGAAATTCCGGTTTATATGAATCGAAGCGCCCGGGCGGAAACCTTAAAGGCGAATATCGTTGATAACCTCGTCAGACATCTCGTTGAACCCGTCCGCTGGCGGGAAAGCATGCTGAACTGTCAGCAGCAGGGTCAGCAGAGTTTTCTCGAGATTAGCCCCAGAATATATTTACTCTCATTTATTGAAGAAAATAAAACGCCCTTAAGAAAAATGCACTGTTGCACATTATTGTCCCAGATAAAGGAGCCGTGCTAATTATGATCCCCTCTTATTATGAATTTACCCGACGCCATCTCCTGTTTTTTCTGATTGGATGCTTTATTACCACCTTAATCTTAACCACCTCACTGGCACGAAATGCCCCTGATGCTGGTCTAACAGACATGTTCTTTGGCCTGTCTGCCATTGGCGGCTCCTTTGCCTGGATGATGGCCAGTGAGGGGCGTGCTTACTGGATCTATACGCTTTGTTCACAGCGTATGCACGAAGACATTGAGGCGCTAAAGTCATTATTTGACCAGCCAGAAATAAAAATCGAATACTACCTGACAAAGCCCTGGTGCAGCCTGCTGGCAACGCTTGCCGCTGTGGCAGCAATGTGTCTTATTGGCATATTACTGTCGCCTGCTGTTATTAATGACTGGCTGGCATTTTGTGGAATAACCGTGTTACCTTTTTGGCTGTACCTCTGCCACAGCTATGCGTTACGAAATAATATTCGCCAGTCGCTGTATCATCTCAGCAGGCTTAAACCTTACCCCATAACAAAGCATGGGATAAGACGTTATCTTTTTGAGGATACTGTCGTCATGCTGGTGGTAAACCTTGCACTGGTATTACCTATTGCCAGGAAACCCGCCTTTGCCCTCAATAATGGCAGCCAGACGCCAGCGTTTATTATCGCAATGATAATTTTAATGGAAATCGTTTTGGTTTTAATGCTTATGCTGGGAAAGAAGAGTAAACGCTATCTTTTCTGCGGGGAATTAATGCTTGAAGAGCTGGAAGCGCCAACCTGTAAGTCTCCTTATATCACTAAAGGTAACAGGTTCAGCCGGGCGGTTTTTTGGTGTTTATTGGTATGTATCTGGACAATTTTTGTCTGTCTTATTTCGTCATTCGCAGCCGTTTTTTCTTTTACTCTGATCTATCTTTGTGCTCTCACGTTACCTCTGGGAATATTTCTGCTGGAACGTTTCCATACCCTGGAACTTGATTATCACCAGGCAGTGAGTATTATCAGCGAATACAGAAAGATAGCACCCGACACTCAAGACAACTGGGATAACCCGAGCCTGGTTAAATTGAAATAATAAAAAACCACGTCACAGACGTGGTTTGAAAGAGGTGGCCTGTTAACAGACCGCTTTCGGCCGTTATGCCCAAAAGGTCAGCAAACCCACCACTTTAAAGAAGCTACTGGTCATAAAGGTCAGTGTCTGTGCGCTAAGCTTCACAACGCTGCTAATCGTATTAGGTATAATATTTAGAGCTGAATGGACGGGGCCATCTATAAAACCGACTACCAAACCGGAAGCAATATTCATAATATCACTCACACACCCACCGCTAACATACTGAATTTCACTATCCATTAACTCACGCATTCTTACTCCTTGTTGTCTGCTAAAACCACAGTAGGATAAAATTACCCTACCTCTGAATAAAGTTTATAGCATTCAATAAATAATAACAGTAGATATTATTCCAAAATAATCTCGCAACAGTAGAGTTTTGTCCGTGCGAGTAACTCTCACTCTATTTTTTGCTCACAGGACTGTATTAAAACACTAAATAATACTTTTACTATATTAACTCAAGATTTAACTGGCATTATATTGATTCACTCATCCGTATTTGACTTATCCGTTGTGATCAGGCTGAACTGAAAAGCATAACCAGAAAATATTTACCACCAAAGGAATGATTATGTTTAAAATAAAAAAAAGCAAGAGCCTTTTTTTAAATAACAGCGCACTGTTATCCGTCTTCTTTACACCCTTTTATATGCCTCTTAGCTACGCGGTAGTTATTTCCCATCCTAATCAGGCCAGTCAACCGCACATCACAACCACGCAGAACGGTCAACAAGTCATTGATATAAATGCGCCTTCCTCCTCTGGACTGTCCCATAACATTTACAGTGATTTCAATGTCGATAAACAGGGCGTTGTCCTCAACAATGGATTACAAGCCAGTCAGAGTCAGCTGGCGGGCTTAATCGCGGCAAATGGAAACCTGTCTGGCCAGGCAGCAACGATCATTCTCAATGAGGTACACTCGGTTAAGAAAAGTGAACTTAAAGGCATGATCGAAGTGGCCGGGGAGCGGGCACAAGTGATTATCGCCAATCCGGCGGGTATCACATGCAGTGGCTGTGGATTTATCAATACTGAACGAGCAACGCTCACTACCGGTACACCACAGGTTAATGACGGCGTGCTAAGTCATTTTGCCGTGAATGGCGGAAAAGTACTCATCAATGGCAACGGCCTTAAGAATGAAAGCGCTTCTTATACCGATATTATCGCCAATATGGTCAATGTCAGTGCCAGCCTTAAAGCCAAAAAACTGCGTGTCATAACCGGAAAAAATAGCGTTGACAATAATACGCTGACCGTCACTAAAACGGGCCAGGATAATAGCTGGTTAAGTTCCAAAGTAGCCGTAGATATCACTTCGCTGGGCGGGATTCAGGCGGAAAATATTATGATAATGGCGACGGAAGAGGGTTTTGGCGTTAAAAATGCAGGTTCTATTGCCACCACGCTCAACGATTTAACGCTGACGGCCGGAGGATATCTGACCAACACCGGTATTATCTCTACCGCCGGTGGTCTCTCAATTGATACCAATGGCAGCCTGGATAATCGCGGCATACTCAAAAGTGGAGCCACGCTGAGGATCGCAACTCAGGGAAAATCGGTTGAAAACAAAGGCGAAATTTCTTCAAAGGGGCAGATGACCGTTAACAGCGGGCGGTTGGAGAATCGGGCATCTATCGAAAGTTCAGGTGATATCTCCTTTAATACCGGAAAAGAAACTTTCTCAAATGGTGTCAATATCTTTCCTGCTAAAATTAGCAGTAAAGGTAAAATCACCATTGCTGCCGGTAACCTTGATAATATCAATAATGCGCTTATCTCTTCTGAAAAGGGGTTAAAAATAACCACCGGTAAAATAAACAATCAGAGAGGAAGAATCCTTACTGATGCAGACATGCAGGTTGAAGCAAAGAGCCTGTATAATTTTATGGGTGGCCTGTTTGCAAAAAATAATATGTCGCTGAATTTTGATGAAATGACACTCAACTCCAGCGGGATAACCGTCGGGAATGACCTGTTTCTACATGCCCGTAAGGTAGACAGCAGAATGGGTGCAATTCAGGTAGGCGGAAAGGCAACTATAGTAGCTACCCACTCCTATATAAATAGCTCAGGCGCAATATCAGTAGGCGCCCTGGATATGACTACCGATAAACTGGCTAACTATGCGGGTCTTATTGCTTCCAGTGGTGATGTAACCATCGCTGCAAAAGAAATTGATAACCGTTATATGTCTTTGTATAGCCCTACTTTAGGTATATGGATAGATAACATAGGTGTGAACGGTGGGATTGTTAGTGAAGGATCGCTCAGGCTGACTACGCAAATGCTGAATAATCAGCAAGGCCGACTCCTCAGCAAAGGCGGAATCTTCTTAAACACGCAGCACATAGATAATACTCAGGGGTCCGTCTTTGCCCAGAAAGATATCGTTATGAACGTACATAACCTGAATAATGAAAGGGGTAGCGTAAATTCTGACAGTACAATATTTATTACTGCTGATAAAATAACCGGTTCGGCGGGCTCATTTCAGGCCTTTGACGATCTGGAGCTGACCGTCAACAACTCCTTTTCTAACTACCATAACTTGACTGCTGGCAATAATATGTCGTTGGACATTGATGGCGCATTTAATAACTGGAAGAAAATTACAGCGGGTCAAAACATTAACATTTATGCCGATCAGATGGGCAACTATCTGAGTTCAATTTACGCGGGTCGTGATATCAATCTCAATATTGAAGGTATTGACATCAATCTGGGCTGGATTAGCGCGGGGAATAAAAAATATAAGAACGGCTACGAGATGGGTTACTTCTAACACTATGACACACTTATACGCCCCCAGTGGGCGTATTTCAGCAATATCAAACGTATAGCTATGTAAATCAGACCCTATACCCTCCCCACATCGCTTCATTTTTCGCCGCTATTCCCCTATTCTATGGGTTTACCTTTGGGCTCAGGACAGAACATGATGAAACGGACTAAAAAAATTAATTATGCCTCCTTCCGCAAAAGCTGGAGCGCACGTCATTTAACGCCGGTGGCCATCGCGGTCACGGCAGTATTTATGCTGGCCGGTTGTGAAAAGACCGATGAAACGGTTTCGCTGTATCAGAACGCGGATGACTGCTCCAGCGCAAACCCTGGCAAAAGCGAACAGTGCAAAACGGCCTATAACGACGCGAAGAAAGAAGCGGAAAAAACAGCGCCAAAATATGCCAGCCGTGAAGCCTGCGTAGCTGAATTTGGTGAAGGCCAGTGTCAGCAGGCACCTGCTCAGGCGGGCGTCGGCACAACCAACGCCGAATCTCAGCAGAGCGGCAGCTTCTGGATGCCGCTGATGGCAGGTTATATGATGGGCCGGATGATGGGCGGCGGCGCAGGCTTTGCGAAACAGCCGCTGTTTACCTCACGCGCGCCAAACAGCCCGGCAAACGGCAAGTTTGTAGATGCCAGCGGCAAAAGCTTCGGCACGGCGACGCCGGGCCGTACCATGACCGTGCCAAAAAGCGCGCTGGCACCTAAACCTGCGACCACCAGCACGGTGACCCGCGGTGGGTTTGGCGAGAGCGTGGCTAAACAGTCCTCCATGCAGCGCAGTAGCGCAGCTTCCGGCTCCAGCCGGTCATTTGGAGGCTGATACCGTGAAGCGTCTTTCTATACCTGAACGTTCCGGCTGGCGTGAGAAAGCGACCGAATACGGTTTCCGTTTTCATACCATGCACGGTGAACCCTACTGGTGCGAGGACGCGTACTACCAGTTTACCCTGCAGCAAATAGAAACGCTGGAGGATGTGACCAGCGAGCTGCATCAGATGTGTTTGCAGGTCGTGGATAAGGTGGTAAACAGCGAAGAGCTGCTGACCAAATTCCGTATTCCTAAGCATACCTGGGACTTTGTCCGTTCGTCATGGAAAACCAGCCAGCCGTCGCTCTATTCACGACTGGATCTGGCCTGGGACGGCACCACCGATGCTAAACTGTTGGAAAACAATGCGGACACGCCGACTTCGCTTTACGAAGCCGCTTTTTTCCAGTGGATCTGGCTTGAAGAACAGCTGGCCAGCGGCGTACTGCCTGCCGGCAGCGATCAGTTCAACAGCCTTCAGGAACAGCTGATTGAACGCTTTGCTACCCTGCATCAGCAGCACGGATTCAGTTGGATACATTTCGCCTGCTGTCGTGATAGCGATGAAGATCGTGGAACCGTTCAGTATCTCCAGGACTGCGCCACGGAGGCGGGTCTGCCGAGCGAGTTTCTGTTTATGGATGAAATCGGACTGGGCGAAAAAGGGCAGTTTACCGATCTTAACGATCAGGTGATCGGCAACCTGTTCAAGCTTTACCCCTGGGAATTTATGCTGCGCGAAGTATTCTCTACCAAGCTGAATGACGCTGGCGTGCGCTGGCTGGAGCCAGCATGGAAAAGCATCCTGTCCAATAAAGCGCTGCTGCCGATGCTGTGGAAAATGTTCCCCAACCATCCTAATCTCCTGCCCGCTTATTTTTCCGAAGACAACGTTCCGTCCATGGACAAATACGTGGTCAAACCGCTGTTTTCTCGCGAGGGGGCCAACATTCGCATCATTGAAAACGGACAGGAAATTGCCCGCGTAGACGGGCCATACGGTGAGGAAGGCACCATTGTTCAGCAGTTCCATCCGCTGCCGAAGTTTGGCGACAGCTATACGCTAATCGGCAGCTGGCTGGTGAACGATCGCCCGGCCGGTATTGGTCTGCGAGAGGATCGGGCGCTGATCACCCAGGATCTCTCCCGCTTTTATCCTCATGCGTTTATCGACTAACCGCAGTGGATTGACTCGCCAGAAGCAGGTGGCTTAGCCACCCACCTGCACTGAAAGCATACTGAGCGATCCCATTACTACGCCTTCAACCGGGATCGACACGGCCTCGTTTGGCGTGCGCGATCCCAGCACATACAGCAGCGGCAGATAGTGCTCCGGTGTGGGATTCGACAGCGCTGCCCCTTCATGCTGCATAAAGTTAACCAGCGGATGCGCTGCTGCTGCCCCTTCCCATGCCACATTTTCGCGCACATAGGCATCAAATGAGGTCGCCCAGGGATACGCCTCGGCCTCACCCTGCCAGCGCGCCATTCGCAGGTTGTGCACCACGTTACCGCTGGCGACAATCATTACCCCCTGCTCGCGCAGGGCAGCAAGCTTGCGGCCCAGCTCGAAATGAAAGGCTGGCGGCTGGGTACCATCAACGCTCAGCTGTACGACCGGTATATCGGCATTGGGGTACATTTTGATCAGCACTCCCCAGGCGCCATGATCTAACCCCCACTCCCGGTCCATCTGCACGTTAACCGGCGAAAGCGCCTCTGCAATTTGCTGTGCCAGCTGCGGCGAACCGGGTGCCGGATAGCGTGTATCAAACAGCGCCTGCGGGAAGCCGCCAAAATCATGAATGGTACGTGGTGTTTCCATCGCCGTGACGGCCGTGCCGCGCGTGTACCAGTGTGCAGAGACAGCAATAATCGCCCGCGGTCGCGGGAGCGTTTCGCCCAGCCTGCGCCAGGTTTCAGTATAGATATTCTCTTCCAGCACATTCATCGGGCTACCGTGGCCAAGGAAAAGTGCGGGCATACGTGACTGACTCATGATAAATCCCCTAAACGTGTCGGCTTAATGACGCTTACATTACGCCCATTTTTGCGGGGATTAACGCGGATAAGGATGATGAAGTTAGTCAGGAAATTTGAAGATAGCGTGATGGAACGAAAAAAGCGTATTGAAGGACCAAAGCATTCTGGGGCAAAAGGGATGCTGAAATATGAGACACGTACAGAAGAAGGGGGAGATAAGGTTGAATGAATGCTGAGATATCCCCTCAGCGGGCAGAACACCCGGTGGGTTTGAAATAATCGCCGGACAGGAGCTTTACGCCCCCACCCGGCAATGGGTGTCAGCTTGCCTGCAGCGTTTCGTGGCTGCGGCGCCAGGCCACCAGATCTTCGATGGTGACGACAGGCATATCATGCTGCCTGGCGAATACCACCACTTCCGGTGCATGAGCCATAGTGCCGTCGTCATTCGTCAGCTCACACAGCACGCCCGCAGATTTAAAACCGGCCAGCGTAACCAGATCCAGCGTGGCCTCGGTATGACCGCCTCGGGTCAGCACCCCGCCATCGCGGGCGCGAAGCGGGAAAACGTGTCCAGGACGATTTAAATCGCTCGGCCGGGCATCATCGGCAATCGCGGCGCGAATAGTGGTGATACGGTCTTTGGCGGAAACGCCGGTGGTAACGCCTTCAGCGGCTTCAATCGTCACGGTGAAACCCGTCCCGTAGGCGCTGGTGTTGTTGTCCACCATCATCGGCAGTTCAAGCTGGCGAAGGCGCTGTTCGTTCAGGCAGAGGCAAACAATGCCGCTTCCGTGACGAATAGTCAGTGCCATTTGCTCAACGGTCATCGTTTCGGCAGCGAAAACCATATCGCCCTCGTTTTCACGATCTTCGTCGTCCAGCACCATTACACCACGGCCGTCCTTGAGAGCGGCAATGGCGCGTTGTACACGCTGTTCAGGCGTGCCAAATTCAGAAAGTAGCGTCTGATTCATGGTAATAAAACCTTATAAAATGTATCGGTTACCAGAACCAGGGCATGCTTAGGAGTGTCATGCAGTGACAAAAAATAACGGCAGAACGGGCGCAGGCCCGACAGCATACGTTACTCTCTCCCATCCGGACTTTAACCGTCGGCTCCGGGATCACACCGGATCTGCTGACCTTCAAACCGGCTGGTCTGAAGCGCTCGCGGGCTTTCGGCCTCAGCCGATTTACCGCCGGTGGGGAATTTCGCCCCGCCCTGAGAATAAGCATATAGTATTTACATCGCAGACTAATATAACGCCGAAGAAACCACAGGGCAATGAACAAAACTGGCAATAAGTTATCCATTTTGTGGCTTTACTGTTTTCAGGTTTATCCTTTCTGGTTATAGCATTACACTTATAGAAACTTTGTCGCTATCAGGAAGCCGCCATGATTGACCCAAAAAAAATTGAACAACTCGCCCGTCAGGTTCATGAATCCATGCCGAAAGGGATCCGCGAGTTTGGCGACGACGTGGAAAAGCGCATCCGCCAGACCTTGCAGTCACAGCTGACGCGGCTGGATTTAGTCAATCGCGAAGAGTTTGACGTTCAGACGCAGGTGCTGTTGCGCACCCGCGAAAAGCTGAGTGCGCTGGAGCAGCGCATCGCCGAGCTGGAAAGCCGGGGTACCACAACCGCTCCGGTTACCACATCAGCCAATACTCCAGTTACCGCTCCAGCTGCTGCTCCGGCTACCGCTCCAGTTACCACCCCAGAGAGTACTAAGACAGAAGATCTCTAGCCGGAACTGCGACATTGACAGCAGGACCCGTTATAAACAAAAAGGCCGATCGCAGGATCGGCCTTTTTGTTTTCTGGATCGTCCCAGTCCCAGTCCCAGTCCCAGTCCCAGTCCCAGTCCCAGTCCCAGTCCCAGTCCCAGCCCCAGCTTATTCACCTTCGGCGCTAAGCCAGTGGCTGGTCTGGGTTCTTTGCCGGACCGACGGCCAACGCCTGAATGCGCTTATTTTTTAGCCTGGATGGCCCTGATGATATTGCTGGTTGAAATGCCATCTTCAAAGTTCAGCACGCGAACGTCGCCGCCGTTTGCCCAGACTTCCTTGCTGCCCGCGATCTCTTCAGGCTTGTAATCCCCGCCCTTCACTAACAGATCCGGCAGGATGCTGGCAATCAGCCGCTGCGGCGTATCCTCTTCAAAAGCCACCACCCAGTCGACGGCTTCCAGCGCACCCAGTACGATCATACGGTTAACCAATGGGTTCACCGGGCGGCTTTCGCCCTTAAGCCGCTTCGTCGACGCATCGCTGTTTACCGCCACAATCAGCCGGTCGCCCAGCTTGCGCGCGTTGGCCAGGTAGGAGACGTGTCCGGCGTGAAGAATATCGAAGCAGCCATTGGTCATAACCACTTTTTCGCCGCGACGACGCGCCAGCGCAACGGCTTCCTTCAGCTGCTCTTCACTCATCACGCCAAAACCGGATTCCGGCCTGGCACGAATGGCATTCTCCAGCTCTACCGGTGAAACGGTCGAGGTGCCCAGCTTACCGACTACCACGCCAGCTGCCGCATTCGCCAGGAAGCAGCTCTCTTCCAGGGTGTTTCCGGCCGCCAGCGCCGCTGCCAGCACGCCGATTACCGTGTCGCCCGCGCCCGTCACGTCGTAGACTTCCTGCGCCTGTGTCGGCAGGTGGAACGGCGTTTTACCCGGCTGTAGCAGCGTCATACCATTTTCTGAACGCGTGACCAGCAGCGCGGAGAGTTCAAATTTCTCCATCAGTGCCATACCGCGCGAAACGATCTCCGCCTCATCTTTACATTTGCCGACGACGGCCTCGAACTCGGAGAGGTTGGGCGTCAGGATGGTCGCACCACGATAGCGTTCAAAGTTCGTACCTTTTGGATCCACCAGCACAGGTACTTTCGCCTCACGGGCGAGGCTGATGATGGTTTCGACGGTAGCAAGCGCGCCCTTATCATAGTCCGACAACACCAGTGCACCGGTATCAGGCAGCGCCTGCCTGACGCGCTGGTGCAGCGGCTCGGGATCGATACCGTCAAAGCCCTCTTCAAAATCGAGGCGGATCAGCTGCTGGTTACGCGAAAGCACACGCAGCTTGGTGATGGTCGGGTGGGTTGAGACGGGAACAAAATCACACTGCACATTTACACCGCTCAGGGCGGCATTCAGCGCCCGTGCGGCATCGTCGATGCCGGTTAACCCCACCAGCCGCGATGCCGCCCCCAGCGATGCAATATTCATTGCGACGTTGGCCGCGCCGCCGGGACGCTCTTCGATATTATCGACCTTAACCACTGGAACCGGAGCCTCAGGGGAGATGCGGCTGGTAGGGCCATACCAGTAGCGATCCAGCATGACGTCGCCAACCACCAGAACGCCCGCACGGTTAAACTCGGGCAGTGTAATTTTCATTCCAGACACTCCTGGCATAAGTCAAAAATAGTGCGCGCGATGATAGCACAAGCTGGTTATCCCGCACATTGAGCCTTTATCTTTCAGGGCCAGCCTCTGATGCGCGACTCACTCACCAAACCAGCGTTGCCAGCTGGCTTGCACGACCGCTTTCTCATGGCTGAACGTCTCGGGGAGCACATGGCCAGGCATTGCCTCCAGCGCCAGGTGATGAAGTGCATCGCGCAGAGTGATATAGGCGCTGGTCAATGCCCGGGCCTCCTCCTCCTCCATCAGCCCATGGCTGGCCATAAGCTCGAGTATCCGCACGTTATCAGACCAGCGGGTCAGCGCGGGCACCGCAGCCGCATGGCGCAAAACCAAATACTGCGTAATAAACTCAATATCCGTTATGCCGCCCCTGTCGGCTTTAATATCCCAACGATCCTTGTTCTTACCGGCGAGGTGCGAATACATCTTTTCACGCATGTCGCGCACCTCTTTTTGCAGCGCCGCAGGCTCCCGTGGCAGGCACAAAATACCGCGACGGATGGCGTTAAAGCGCTGGCTCAGGGCCGGATCGCCGAAGACAATGCGGGCGCGCACCAGCGCCTGATGCTCCCAGGTCCAGGCTTCCTGCCGCTGATAGTCATCAAAGGCGTCGAGCGTGCTGACCAGCATGCCCGCCGCGCCAGAAGGTCGCAGCCGGGCATCCACCTCGTAGAGAATTCCGGAGGAAGTACGGGTGCTGAACAGGTGCATAATGCGCTGTGCCAGGCGAAGATAAAACTGCCGGCCATCTATACTGCGCTCACCCAGTGTCACCGCCTCGACCGGGCAGTCATGCAGAAAAACCAGATCCAGATCGGAGCTGTAGCCCAGCTCCCAGCCGCCCAGTTTGCCGTAGCCTGTGACGGCAAATCCACGCCCCCCATCGTCCTGAAGATGTGAGGGCCGCCCATAGCGCTGCGTCATCATCTGCCATGCCTGCATGACAACCTGCTCAATGATCGCCTCCGCCAGCCATGTCAGGTGGTCACTGACCTTCATCACCGGCAGCGTTTCGGCGATATCCGCCGCCGCAATGCGCAAAAGCTGAGCCTGCTTAAACTGCCGCAGCGCCTCCAGCTGCTGCTCCTCATCCTCTTCTGGGATACGCAGCAGATACTGCCGGAGCTCATCACGGTAGGCATCCGTAGCCGTTGGCTGGTAGAGCGTAGCCGGATCCAACAGCTCATCCAGCAGCAGCGGATAGCGGGCAAGCTGGCTGGCCACCATGGGCGAGGCGGCGCACAGCCGAATCAGATGCTTCAGTGCCCCGGGGTATTCCGTCAGCAGCTCCAGGTAGGTTGAGCGGGTAACCACGCCCAGCAGCAGCGGCGTGAGGCGTTCAAGGGTCACCGCCGCATCTGCCCGCGGGCAAACCTCCGCCAGCAGTCGCGGCATCAGCTGATCGAGGGCCTGGCGGCCACGTGGGCCAATCGTACGTTTATCCGTATCCTGCCGAAACGCGTTGATCGCCTTAAGTAGCGCCGCCGTCGCACCCGCGGGCAGATGCGGAACCAGCGGGGCCAGTTCGGTCTCCTCCAGTCGATCCTGCCAGAGCACGCCATACTCCCCGACCTCTTTGCTGCTGTCTGCCTCAGGCGCATCGTCGCCAATCAGCTCGTCAAAAATCGCCCGTACCGCAGACATGTGCTGTTCCAGCTGCTGCTGGAGAACGGACCAGTCGGGTACGCCCATCGCCCATGCCAGCCGTGCCTGGTTAAGTGGGTCCACAGGCAGGGTCTGGGTCTGTTCATCGTTGATGCTTTGAAGCAGGTTTTCCAGCCGACGCAGAAACTGCCATGCCTGATGTAGCTGCTCAACCTGTCCGGCGGGAAGCAGCCCCAGTTCACCCAGCGTTTGCAGGGTCGGCAATAGCGCGCGGCGCTGGAGCGCCCGTTCGCGGCCACCGCGGATCAGCTGGAACACCTGAACGATAAATTCAATTTCCCTGATACCGCCCGCGCCCAGCTTAATATTGTCTTTCAGACCGCGACGCCGCACTTCCCGGGCAATCATACTTTTCATATTACGCAGGGACTGAATGACGCTGAAGTCGATATAGCGGCGGTAAACGAAGGGACGCAGCGTCTGCTGTAGCTCCTGGCTCCAGTGGTCATCCCGATCGCCCATCACCCGTACTTTGACCATCGCATAGCGTTCCCAGTCGCGTCCCTGCTCCTGGTAGTAGTCCTCCAGCGCGGCAAAGCTCAGCACCAGAGGCCCACTGTCGCCAAAGGGTCGCAGACGCATATCCACGCGATACACAAAGCCCTCTACCGTGGGCTGGTCCAGCACCTTAATCAGCCGCTGGCCCAGTCGGGTGAAAAACTGGGCGTTGTCCAGCTCGCGTCGACCGCCCTGTGTCGTACCGTTTTCGGGCCAGGTAAAGATCAGATCAATGTCAGAGGAGAAGTTCAGCTCACCGCCCCCCAGCTTACCCATGCCGAGGATCAGCAGCGGCTGCGGTTCACCCTGCGCATTCACCGGCGTGCCGAATTCGCGGCAGCAGGCCTGCCACAGCCAGTCCCGCGCCGCGACAATCAGCAGCTCAGCCAGAACGCTCAGCTGTTTCAGGGAATCCTCCGTGCTGCTGGTCGCCAGCGCCTGCATCCAGGCAATACGGGTCAGCATATGGCGACGAAAAAGCCGCAGCTCGCGCATCAGGGTGGGTTCATCCGATACCTCTGCCAGCTTTACCGCCAGCCACCCCTGATAATGCTGCCATTCATCTGCCTGCGGAGGCTGCTCCCTCAGCCTCTGCCACCACGCCGGATGGCGACTCAGGTTCTCGCAGATAAAATCACTGAAAGCCAACACGCTCTGCTCAGCAAGCGTCAGCTCACCCAGAGAGGCGGATAAACGTCCTGCCTGCGCTGCCATTAAAGGAGGCAGAGACGTGTGGGGCAATGGCAGCATAAACACTCCCTAATGTGACAAATGATCGGTGCACGCATGCCTGGCCGCGCTGAGCCGGGCGGTCAGACGCTACCGTTTTTCCAGAATGCCGGATGCTTAAGGGCCTGACGGCAGTACGCATCAAGGTTTGCGGTCTGATTAGACTCAATGCCCTGCGCCAGCTGCTGCCAGTCTCCTAGCCACGCAGCGACCGCTTCAGATGGGTAAGCCCCGGCCAGCAGGCGCGCGGCCAGCAGCTGGCGGTTCAGGCGAGTCAGCTTGTCCTGATACTCATTGAACTGGCGGATGCGGTGAAAGGTCTCTTTGAGATCGGCGGAGAGGCGGCCCAGCATAATATCGCAGAAGCGCTTAAAGGATCCCTGTAGCCTGGTCTCCGACTTGCTATCAATAAAGCCGCGCCAGCGCTCGGTGGCTATCCAGTTAGTGAGTGCTAACTGGGTCTGTAATGAGAGGAGACTAAAGCAGAGGACCTCCGGCTGGAGGTTTTCTTCCAGCAGCGCCTCCTCAAGGCCGGTAAGCGACTGACGCAGCGCGCTACTCGCCTTACGCGGCACCAGCGCGCCGAACAGGGAGAAGGCCTGACGCAGGCTTTCCAGCGCCTGACGAATTTCATGCAGCGCCGCCGTTTCGCCGCGCAGCCAAAGCTCTTCGTGGTACTGCCACTGGGTGAGCGCCAGCGTAAAGGCTGCCCGCATCCCCTCTTCTACCGTTGCTTTCGGTTTAACCTTTAGTACCGGCATAGGGCGCGGTTCAGGCTGCGTTTTACCCTGTGCCAGCGCATAGCCGCGCGCGGCTTTACTTTTGCTGCCGAGACGCAGCCCACCAATGGTTGACAGCGCTTCAGCGAACGCCAGCAGATCCTCACGCTGACCAGATTTAAGCTCAAGCTCAATTTCACTCAGCGCTTCGCTCTCATCACCCGCACTGACTTCGCCGAGGTCGAAAGCAACCTCAATCTCGCTTTGCAGATAAGTGACCACCCACTTTTCCCGCACGAAATGGGTGCTGAACAGCGGCTTTAGCTGCTGTTGCAGCGTGGCCAGATCGGTCCCTGCGGGCCAGATCTCCGCCGGTAACAGGGCGATGTCCAGTTCTGGCTTCTCCAGAGCGACATTGTATTCCGGACGCTGGTGGAGGCCGCCAAGGGTCTGCCCCGCTGTTTTCAGCGTCATTTCATAGCTGTCGCCGAAGCCGCGAATGCGCAGTCCCATATCCCAGCGGCGCAGCTGGCTGCTTTCAGTTTCAAAATAGATATTGGTCAGCTTTTGTGGCGCACTGTGCTGATGTGGCCAGGCGGCAAGTCGGCCTGGCAGATTTTCAGCAGCAGCAGGTGTGGCGATGAACTTTAACTCGATTTCGATGGTCATATTTTCTTAATCAAATGATTACCGGCATGGTAAATGGATGTGCGCCTGATGATGCCTCGCCGTTGTTATGGACTCTGCGCGTTATAAATACGGCAGCCAGCGAGGTTTTTCTCAGTCAGTCATAACGTGAAGAGTAATGCAGAATTGCCGTGGCTGTCTCGGCTTTCTTATGCTTTTACGACCCGGCTCGCCATGCCCTGAGACCAGGAAAGTTCTCATTCAGCTTTATGCGAGGCGCCTCCAGACTGTGCCATTACTTTTTTCCCGGATTCACGTAAAAAAGATATCGAATGAAAAAAATTAACTTAATTGGCCTTACTTTACTGACATTTAGCGTTGCTGCTACCGTTCACGCCGAAGAGAAACGCTATATTTCTGATGAACTCTCCACCTGGGTTCGCAGTGGCCCCAGCAATGATTATCGCCTGGTCGGTACGCTGAACGCGGGCGAAGAAGTGGAGCTGCTGCAAACCAATGACGCCACCAAATACGCGCAAATTCGCGACTCAACGGGCCGTACCACCTGGATCCCCCTTGCGCAGCTCAGCGAACAGCCCAGCCTTCGTACGCGCGTCCCGCAGCTGGAACAGCAGGTTAAACAGCTGACTGACAAACTGGCCAATATCGATGGAAGCTGGAATCAGCGGACCGCCGAAATGCAGAAGAAGGTTGCCGGCAGCGACGGTGCCATAAATAACCTGAAAAATGAGAACCAGAAGCTAAAAAATGAGCTGGTGGTGGCACAAAAGAAAGTGAGCGCGGCCAACGTTCAGCTCGATGACAAGCAGCGTACCATTATCATGCAGTGGTTTATGTATGGCGGCGGCGTGGCCGGCGTCGGCCTGCTGCTTGGCCTGCTACTGCCGCATATGATCCCCAGCCGTAAGAAAAAAGACCGCTGGATGAACTAGGCTTAGCGTACGCCGGGACGAAAAGGACATCCATTGATGTCCTTTTCGTCGTGAGCCAATACCGCGTAGGCCTGCCCGCCGGTGGTGGGAGAACGCCGGGCGTTCACGTATGATGCCTGAAACGACACAACGAGGAGCGCAGTAGTGGAGACTTACCTTGTCGGCGGCGCGGTGCGCGATGCCCTGCTTGAATTACCGGTCACTGATAAAGACTGGGTGGTAGTGGGCGGCTCGCCGGAAGAGATGATCAATAACGGCTATCAGCAGGTCGGTCGCGACTTCCCGGTTTTTTTACATCCTGACTCGCATGAAGAGTATGCGCTGGCCAGAACTGAGCGAAAAAGCGGTGCGGGCTATACCGGTTTTAGCTGCTATTTCGCCCCCGATGTAACGCTTGAGCAGGATTTACAGCGGCGCGATCTGACCATTAATGCCATTGCCCGCGATCAAAACGGGGTGTTGTACGATCCCTGGGGCGGACAGCAGGATATTGTCCAGCGCCAGCTACGTCATGTCTCTGCCGCCTTTAACGAAGATCCGCTGCGCGTGCTGCGGGTTGCGCGCTTTGCTGCGCGCTTTGCCCATCTGGGTTTTACCGTCGCGCCAGAAACGCTCGGACTGATGCGCAGCATGGCCGCCAGCGGTGAGCTGGACACGCTAACGCCGGAACGCGTTTGGAAAGAGACGGAGAAGGCTCTCGAAACGCCCTCCCCCCAGGTCTATTTTCAGGTGCTGCGTGACTGTGGTGCGCTGGCGGTGCTCTTCCCCGAGCTGGACAACCTTTATGGCGTCCCGGCGCCTAAAAAGTGGCATCCCGAAATTGATACCGGCGTGCACACGCTGATGACGCTGGCCATCGCCGCACAGCTCAGCAACGAGGTCGATGTCCGCTTTGCCACGCTATTTCACGACGTGGGTAAGGCGCTGACGCCCCCCGAATTGTGGCCCAGCCACCATGGACACGGTGCCGCTGGCGTCCCTTTGGTTAGCGCACTCTGTCAGCGTTTACGGGTGCCAAACCACCTGCGCGACCTGGCGCTGCTGGTTACGGAATTTCATGATGTGGTGCATACCATTGAGCGGCAGCCGGCAGAGGCGTTAGTGGCGCTGTTTGACCGGATTGATGCCTGGCGCAAGCCACAGCGTATTGACCAGATAGCGTTGACCAGCGAAGCGGACGCCCGTGGGCGAACCGGTTTTGAACAGAATGCGTATCCGCAGGGACGCTATCTGCGCGAGGCGTTTAACGTCGCGCTGGCCGTATCCACAAAAGAGGTCGTTGCGGCGGGGTTTAAAGGAAGTGAAATTCGGCAAGCGCTAACGAAGCGCAGGATTGTCGCGCTTGAGCGCTGGAAAGCGGAGAACGACGCTTAGGAAAACCGGGCCATTCGGCCCGGCTTCATCGCCTCTTGGGCCTATCAGACGAAGATCATATAAACCGCAGCCGCAATAATAAAACGGTAGATTGCGAACGGGACGAAGGAGATATTTTGAATCAGCTTCAGGAAGACTTTGATCGCAATCAGCGCCACCACAAAAGCGGTAAGAAAACCGACGGCAAACATCGGCATGTCACCCATCGTCAGGAAGCCCACGCTTTTATAGAGATCCAGCACCGTGGCGCCCATCATCATCGGTACGGCCAGAATGAACGAGAACTCGGAAGCAGCATAGCGGCTGACCCCCATTAACATCCCGCCAGAGATGGTCGCGCCTGAACGTGAGAAACCCGGCCAGAGCGCCAGGCACTGGAAGCAGCCAATGACGAAAGCCTGACGGTAGGTGACGTCATCCAGGCCCACTGCCCTGGGCTGTTTAGGCTTAAGGTATTCCGCCGCGAGCAATAGCACGCCGCCAACCACCAGGGCATACATCACATTGACCGGGTTAAACAACGTCTTGATGGCGTCGTGTAAGAGCAGGCCTACAACGACAGCTGGTGCCATCCCCAAAAGAATATGAATCAGCGTAAGATGCCCTTTTCCCGTGCCCTCATGCGGCACTTTGCCGAAATGGATGCCGATAAGGCCAAACAGGCGACGCCAGAACATGACGACAACCGCTAAGATTGAGCCGAGCTGGATGACGACCTCGAAGGTGTCCGCTTTATCCCCTTCAAAACCCAACAGATGACCGACTATGATCATGTGCCCGGTGGAAGAGACGGGAAGAAACTCCGTCAGGCCCTCAACAATGCCAAGTATTGCTGCCACCCATAGCTGATGAATATCTGCCATCAATTACTACCCCTGTCCGTATCAAAATCATTTAAAAGACGGCTGCCCGAGGCTACCGCCAAATTGTGCCCGTAAAAACCGGGCCAACTTTAAAACAGAGCATAATGTGGGGGGGTTTCATCGTGATGGCAATCATATTGCACTTATTTAGGATTAGTCCCGCGCTCAATCACCACGCCCACCTGAGCGGCCTGCGCCACCGCCCCGGGCTTGCTCAGTTTAATCCGTACCCAGGGAGAACTGAAACGCGTCAGCAGCAGTGAGGCAACCTCTTCTGCTACGCGCTCAACCAGCGCAAATTTGCCAGCGGACACATGGTCAATAATGGCCGCAGAGATATCCGCATAGCTCAGGCAGTCATTCACATCATCGCTGGCCGCCGCCCGGCGGTTATCCCATGCCATTTCAACGTCGAAAACCAGCTTCTGCTGAATAGTTTGTTCCCAGTCATAGACACCAATAGTGGTGATAACCGTCAGTTGTTCTATAAATACAATATCCATAATAACCATCTCTGTTTTTGTGGATGCCGGATACCACTTCCGGCTATTTATGCGTATTATCCACGGATGATGAGAACAAAACGACCCCTGGAGGGCGGAACGGTATGTTGAATACATTCGCACTGGGTATGATCCTTTTTGCCTATCTGTGTGGCTCTGTCTCCAGTGCGATTCTGGTGTGCCGACTGTTCAGATTGCCCGATCCCCGCCAGAATGGTTCCGGCAATCCCGGCGCAACTAACGTGCTGCGGCTCGGCGGTAAAGTTCCCGCTGCGGCCGTGCTGGTTTTTGATATTCTTAAAGGTATGCTGCCGGTCTGGCTTGCCTGGCATTATGGCGTCACGCCTTTATATCTGGGCCTTACCGCCATCGCCGCCTGCCTTGGGCATATTTACCCCGTCTTTTTTCGCTTCAAGGGCGGAAAAGGCGTGGCGACCGCTTTCGGTGCGATCGCCCCCATCGGCTGGGATTTAACGGGTCTGATGACCGGCACCTGGCTGCTAACCGTACTGCTTAGCGGTTATTCATCGCTCGGCGCTATCATCAGCGCGCTAATCGCCCCCTTCTACGTCTGGTGGTTTAAACCCCAGTTTACCTTTCCCGTTGCGATGCTCTCGTGCCTGGTGCTGCTGCGGCATCATGACAATATTCAGCGACTCTGGCGCGGACAGGAAACTAAAATCTGGCGGAGAAAACGCAAATAACATCAGTGCCGGGGTTTATTCAGAAGCTCTGTAAATCATTTAATTACTATTCTCTCCGTTAACGTCTCACTATAACGTACCTTATCAGTAACACGTCGTTACTACCTTCAGGGAGTGAAAATAATGAGAGAGTTAGAGCTGGATGACATCACCGCAGTAAGCGGCGCAGGCATTATTAAAAATATCAGTGCATCGGTGGGTGGCCTGGTAGGTAACGGGATTTATCAGCTGGCTGGCAGCGTCACCGTTTCAGTACCGCTGCTGGGTGAGATGAGCATCAAAAAGATCTTCCCCGAGCTGGGTACCTCCATTGGCGCCAGTATCGGCGGTAACATTGGTGGCACCGTTGAATCGATACTGGGTGGGATCCCCTTCGTAGGGGGAATTTTCAACGCTATTTTGGGTAATTAATCCCGCCTTACTCTTCGGCGCAGCGACGCACCCGTTTCAGGTTAATCATTCGCCGCGCGTCATCTAATACACAGCTCGCCGCAGAGCTGTGTTTATCCTGATGCTCAGTCCGGCTCAGCAACAACACCCAGCTCGGACAGCGGCCAACGTGGCCGAACCGTGACGCCCAGCTCCGCCTCCGTACCGCTGCGCAGCCTGACCATACCGGCGTAGGCTATCATCGCCCCATTGTCGGTACAGAATTCAGGGCGGGCATAGAAGACCTCCCCGCCCCGGGCTTTCATCACTTCGGCCATTTTCGTCCGCAGCGTGCGGTTCGCACTGACGCCTCCGGCGATAACCAGCCGTTTGAACCCGGTCTGCTCCAGCGCGCGCTTACATTTGATCGCCAGCGTATCGACAACCGCATCTTCAAAGGCGCGGGCGATATCAGCGCGCGTCTGATCGTCGTCGCTGTTACCGCGAATGGTATTCGCCGCGAACGTTTTCAGGCCAGAAAAGCTGAAATCCAGACCTGGCCGGTCGGTCATCGGACGGGGGAAGACAAAGCGCTTTTCAATACCCTGCTGGGCCATTTTCGACAGCATCGGACCACCGGGATAATCCAGCCCCAGCAGCTTGGCAGTTTTATCAAATGCCTCTCCGGCCGCATCATCAACCGATTCCCCAAGCAGCGTATACTCACCGATGGCGGTAACGCTGATAAGCTGGGTATGCCCCCCGGAGACCAGCAGGGCAACAAAAGGAAAGGCGGGAGGATTATCTTCCAGCATTGGGGCCAGCAGGTGACCTTCCATGTGGTGAACGGGAATAGCCGGGACACCCCAGGCGAAGGCCAGTGCACGACCTACGGTGGCCCCCACCAGCAGCGCGCCTACCAGGCCAGGTCCGGCCGTCCAGGCCACCGCATCAATGTCTGACGCCTGTAATCCGGCTTCCTTAAGCGCCGCCTGGATAAGCGGCACGGTTTTTCGCACGTGGTCGCGCGAAGCCAGCTCAGGTACGACACCGCCGTAATCGGCATGCAGTTTGACCTGACTGTAAAGTTGATTGGCGAGAAGTCCGGCCCGATCGTCGTAAATCGCGATACCGGTTTCATCGCAGGATGTTTCAATTCCAAGTACACGCATGACTTTTTTACCTCATTCTTGCGGCGCGCAGTGTAGCATGAAGGCCTGGCCGTTCGCGGTAATTTTCCGCCCGCCTTCGCCTTGTCACTGATGCATAAGGCGAAAATTTTTTCGCCGCGCCACGTGGAATCCTGTATACTCATTCCCCTGAAAATACCGGCAGTGGCACAGGCGCATCTGTTGGTGAGTTAATGCTATGGTGCTTTACAATGCTGCCTGTGTTGGAGTAAAATTCCGCACCATTTTGAAATGAGCTGGCTTACAGCCCAGCAGCAAACCGAATTTATCGAGGTGAGAGTTACATGCCGGTAATTAAAGTACGTGAAAACGAGCCCTTCGACGTAGCACTGCGTCGCTTCAAGCGTTCATGCGAGAAAGCAGGCGTTCTGGCTGAAGTTCGTCGTCGTGAGTTTTATGAAAAACCAACGACCGAACGTAAGCGCGCTAAAGCGTCTGCCGTTAAACGCCACGCGAAGAAACTGGCTCGCGAAAACGCACGCCGCACTCGTCTGTACTAATTTTTGAGGGTTTACGCCCTCACGTCCCGCAGACAAGTAAGTAGTTATGAAGGCCGTGCTTTCCGAAAGGAATGCGCGGCTTGTTCTCGTTTATGGGCCAGAAGCAATGGAAGCTGAAAGGTGAAGGGGATTTATGGCTGGACGCATTCCACGCGTATTCATTAATGACCTGCTGGCGCGCACGGACATCGTGGATCTTATTGATGCCCGCGTAAAGCTGAAAAAGCAGGGTAAGAACTATCACGCGTGCTGTCCCTTCCATAATGAGAAAACCCCTTCTTTTACCGTAAACGGCGAGAAACAGTTTTATCACTGCTTCGGCTGTGGCGCGCACGGCAACGCCGTCGACTTTCTGATGAACTATGACCGCCTTGAGTTCGTGGAGAGCATCGAGGAGCTGGCGACGCTTTACGGACTTGAAATTCCGTACGAAAGCGGAAGTGGCCCGAGCCAGCTGGAGCGCCATCAGCGCCAGAGCCTGTATCAGCTGATGACCGGGCTGAATGAGTTCTACCGGCAGTCGCTGACCCAGAGTCACGCCGCGGGTGCGCGTGACTACCTGGCAGGCCGCGGTCTGAGCGATGAGGTGATCGGTCACTTCTCTATTGGTTTTGCGCCCGCAGGCTGGGACAACGCGCTGAAGCGATTCGGCCGCAATGAGGACGACCGGCAGTCGCTTATCGACGCCGGGATGCTGGTCACCAACGATCAGGGGCGCAGCTACGATCGCTTCCGCGAACGGATCATGTTTCCCATCCATGATAAGCGAGGCCGGGTTATCGGGTTTGGTGGCCGCGTCGTTGGCGATGCGTTGCCAAAATATCTGAACTCCCCGGAGACCGATATTTTCCATAAGGGCCGACAGCTGTATGGCCTGTATGAAGCCCACAAGAATCATCCGGAACCGGCGAAGCTATTAGTGGTCGAAGGCTATATGGATGTGGTGGCCCTGGCGCAGTTCGGCATTGATTATGCCGTGGCGTCACTGGGAACATCGACGACGCCTGAGCATATTCAGCTGCTATTTCGCTCGACCGATAATGTCATCTGCTGCTATGACGGCGACAGAGCAGGACGTGAAGCGGCCTGGCGGGCACTGGAAACCGCCCTTCCCTACATGAATGATGGCCGTCAGCTACGCTTTATGTTTCTGCCGGAAGGTGAAGATCCGGATACGCTGGTCCGTAAAGAGGGAAAAGAGGCATTTGAAGCGCGAATGGAGCAGGCAACGCCGCTCTCCGCTTTCTTATTTGACACTCTGCTCCCTCAGGTAGATTTACGATCGCCGGATGGTCGCGCCCAGCTGAGTACCCTGGCCCTGCCGCTAATTAGCCAGGTGCCGGGTGAAACCCTGCGCATTTACCTGCGTCAGGAACTGGGGAACAAACTGGGCATTCTGGATGACAGTCAGCTGGAAAAGTTGATGCCCAGAGTGGGCGAGAAGTCGAAACTCCCACCGCAGCCTCAGCTAAAACGCACAACCATGCGTATACTGATTGGATTGCTGATTCAGAATCCGCAGCTGGCAGCAGCCGTGCCTTCCCTGGAAGGGCTGGAATCTTCTGAACTGCCGGGATTTTCCCTTTTTGTCGAGTTAGTGAGCACTTGCGTCGCTCATCCTGGCCTGACGACGGGACAGCTACTAGAGTTATACCGTGGCACAAAATTTAGCCAGAGCCTTGAAACTCTGGCCACATGGAACCACATGATCGTGGACGATGAAGTGGAAACCATGTTTAACGATTCGCTGGCCAGCATGTATGACGCAGCGCTGGAGCGACGCTTAGAGTATTTAATTGCTCGCGAGCGCACTCACGGGCTGGATGCCAACGAGCGGCGCGAATACTGGCTGCTCAATCAGGAATTTGCTAAAAAAACGAATTCCTGAGCGTGACGATCCTGTCACCCGACATAACATTGAGAGGCGTTATCGCCACCGTCAGTTTTTGTGCGCCCAGCGCCTGAACCACAGCGTACCCCGGTACGACCGGTTTTTTCCCGCTGCGCGAACCAAAAATGGCAGGTGATAGCGCGTCGAACCGAATATCCAGCGGCTTAAGTGCCGATTATCCGCCAGGTCGACCCTGGCAGCCGCCGAGATGGGCAGCGGCAATAAACCAACGCCCTCACTGTTATTGTTGGCTGCTTAGCCGACCGACACCAATCTAATTTAACAGAAGTGTGGATACCGTCTTATGGAGCAAAACCCGCAGTCACAGCTTAAGCTACTTGTCACCCGTGGTAAGGAGCAGGGCTATCTGACCTATGCCGAGGTCAATGACCATCTGCCGGAAGATATCGTCGACTCCGATCAGATCGAAGACATCATTCAGATGATCAACGACATGGGCATACAGGTTGTTGAAGAAGCACCTGATGCCGACGATCTGATGCTGAACGAAAACAGCTCCGATACCGATGAAGATGCTGCCGAGGCGGCCGCACAGGTCCTGTCCAGCGTTGAGTCAGAAATCGGCCGGACGACAGACCCGGTGCGCATGTATATGCGCGAAATGGGTACCGTTGAATTGCTGACGCGCGAAGGCGAAATCGACATCGCGAAGCGCATCGAAGACGGTATCAACCAGGTCCAGTGTTCCGTTGCTGAATACCCGGAAGCCATTACCTACCTGCTGGAACAGTATGACCGCGTCGAGGCGGGCGAAGCGCGCCTGTCGGATATGATTACCGGCTTTGTTGATCCCAACGCTGAAGCAGATATCGCGCCCACCGCCACGCACGTTGGCTCGGAACTCTCTGAAGCAGAGCGTGACGATGATGAAGACGAAGATGAAGAGTCCGATGACGACAGCGCCGACGATGACAACAGCATCGACCCGGAACTGGCGCGCGAGAAGTTTAACGATCTGCGCGTTCAGTACGAAAAAGCCCGTACGGTAATCAAGGCTAAAGGCCGCAGCCACGCCGATGCCGTAGCTGAAATTCAGAATCTGTCAGACGTTTTCAAACAGTTCCGCCTGGTGCCGAAGCAGTTCGATTTCCTGGTGAACAGCATGCGCACCATGATGGACCGCGTTCGTACGCAGGAACGTCTGATCATGAAGCTCTGTGTTGAAATCTGTAAGATGCCGAAGAAAAACTTCATCACCCTGTTTACCGGCAATGAAACCAGCGAAACCTGGTTCAAAGCGGCCCTGGCGATGAACAAACCCTGGTCAGAGAAGCTGAAAGACGTCTCTGAAGACGTGCATCGCGGCCTGCAAAAGCTGTCGCAGATTGAAGAAGAGACCGGCCTGACCATTGAGCAGGTGAAGGACATCAACCGTCGCATGTCTATCGGCGAAGCGAAAGCGCGTCGTGCGAAGAAAGAGATGGTTGAGGCTAACCTGCGTCTGGTTATCTCTATCGCCAAGAAGTACACCAACCGTGGCCTGCAGTTCCTGGATCTGATCCAGGAGGGGAATATCGGTCTGATGAAAGCCGTGGATAAGTTTGAATATCGCCGTGGTTATAAATTCTCGACCTATGCGACCTGGTGGATCCGTCAGGCTATCACCCGCTCCATCGCTGACCAGGCGCGTACCATCCGTATTCCGGTGCATATGATTGAGACGATTAACAAGCTCAACCGTATTTCTCGCCAGATGTTGCAGGAGATGGGTCGTGAGCCGACGCCGGAAGAGCTGGCCGAGCGGATGCTGATGCCGGAAGATAAAATCCGTAAGGTGCTGAAAATTGCCAAAGAGCCAATCTCCATGGAGACGCCAATTGGTGATGATGAAGATTCACATCTGGGTGACTTTATCGAGGATACCACGCTTGAGCTGCCGCTGGACTCCGCGACGTCCGAGAGCCTGCGTTCTGCCACGCACGACGTGCTGGCGGGCCTGACAGCGCGCGAGGCGAAGGTGCTGCGTATGCGTTTTGGTATTGATATGAATACCGACCACACGCTGGAAGAGGTAGGTAAACAGTTTGACGTTACGCGCGAACGTATTCGTCAGATCGAAGCCAAAGCGCTACGCAAGCTGCGCCATCCAAGCCGCTCCGAAGTGCTGCGCAGCTTCCTCGACGATTAATTTGTCGTTAAGCCCGCTAAAAAGCCTCTGCCTCCCGGCAGGGGCTTTTTTTATGTCTTTGATTACACCGTTGGACGCTCGTTCTATGCGTCATGCGCTAACAGATTGCCGTCTTTGTAGGGATCGGTTTGAATATCAAAAACGATCGGTGAAAGCCGCGGTATCGATGTAATGCTCAGTAATTTCAGGCCGCTTTCATGGTACTACAGCAGCCCATCGTGTTCATGAGTTAAATCTATGATGCTACTAATTTTACGGATGTAAAACGGGCTGTATTGATCCGAAATATACAGCTATTCAGTTTAGTCGTAGGTATGTAAGCATACCCATTTGATTTCCATGCATCGCTGAAACTTGCGTGTTTCAGTCATCATCCGGCTGGTTAAAGTACCGGGCCGTGCTCAACAATAATGCCCTGCATGCCTGACGCAAGCTCTCGAAAAATTGCGCAGCCAGATACCTGACAAGTTCACCCTTTACCGCTGGTTTTAAAGATTTTTTCCGATGAATTCTTTCAGAGCGAGACAATCAAGACTCAGATTTGAAAAAAAACTTTTTCAGACGGTAAATCTCCAGATCTTTGATTTTTTTCAATCAGATTTTTCTCTTCCACCCTATTTAGCCTTTCAAAGTGCAATAACTGACTATGGAAATAGCGGCTTCATAGCAGACATCCTTCACTGCCCCTCCGACTTCGACCGCGTTGAGAGTGGCAATGATCTGGTGTTTTGCTACGCGGGTTTAATGCATAGATATCTCCTCAGGAGACAATAGTAGGTTGTCGTAAGACCTCTAAAAGTAAATGGCCGTTTACATGGATACTTACGAGATAGCCTTTATGTAACGCTTACAGCCATGGCAACTCAAGCCAGTAAAGTTTTAATTATTAATTTTAGTGATCTTCTAATCTTTTATTTGAATAATGAGTTGGAACTAGTGTGTTAATTTAACATTATATGGAGAATTCGTAATATGAATGATAAAAAAACGATCAATAATGTTTTTACGCTCTCATTTTCTGGAACAGCCTGTACGAGAGATGAAGGAGAAGTGTCCCGCTTAAAGAGTGACAAGAGAATTTACTCAGAAAGATCTGGTTATATTCCCGTTCGCGTATTTAGAGAGATCAACGGGGTATTAACCGAAAGTGATAATGCGGTCAGCGTTAGAGGTTCAGGAGAAAATGACTGGGCTATCCCTTGTGATAAAAGTGAGGATTTATTGGTGAGTGGTCCATTAAAAATCCCGGATTCACTAAGTAATTATGTAAAAAAATATGCATCTGGAAACCAATTCTCTGAAGCTGAACAAGCGGAAGGAAAAGACATTTCAGCACTTGCATTACATGGTGCAAATAAGGCTGTAGCCAGTGGCGCTAAGGTGGTCAATATGATCGGTCACAGTCGAGGTGCAGTTGCTGCACTTATGGCTGCATGGTTTATTTACAGTTATGGCAATAAGGATATTCAGGTGAACATTTTTGCAATAGAACCTGTCCCTGGCCCTGGTAATTGGTGGAGCACATTTACGACATTGTCTCCAAATGTTAAACATTATGCAGCGATATACGCCTGGGATGAATCAATTGAACTGTCATCTGATTATCTCTTCACGCCAGTTGTACCCTATCCAAATGAAAAAATGATGGAAAAAAAATCCTGTAAAGCTTCAAATTCATTATGGCCATTTAGTAATGAATGGAAGAATTTAGGGGACAAGGTATTAACACCCGATCCTTTGGGTCGAAGTACTTCACCTCAGCCTGTCCATTATGATTTATATGTGTGCCGAGGAAGGCATAGTACGGTATCAGGAAACATCACAACAGATAGTGAATATGACCCTTCGAAAAATTCATCAAAAGTTGCTAATGTTGGTGATTTAATTTATTTGATGGCCAGAACTTATTTATCTCACTGGGGCACCATTTTCTCAGAACCCTGCGCTGTAACTAATACAGCTAAAGAGTTACGAAAGGCGATAGTAAAATATCATGACTTATTTGATGTAATGGGAGGAGGTATCTATCGAACGAGTAGAATATATTTCAGACCTTATGTTAGACGTATTGCATCTGGTAGTGGAATTTTATCCTGGAATAAATTGTATATGGAAGATGTGGTTGGTGATCCTCCATATGAGCAATATTACCCTGTAACCCAGGAGCGTTCTGGTTGTAGTTGGGTTAATTGGTATTTTCTATAAAATAGATATTAAGTAAAGGGACTTAGCATGAGCTTTATTGAAGACGTGAAGGTAAAATTGAATGCGCTTGGTCTGTTTAATAGCGAGACAACGCTTCCTAACTATATCAGATTGATAGATACCCCTCATATTTTTGGACTTCCATTTAATCAACAAATAATGGATCAATCGATTAAAAGAAAAGATGATTTTGAACGTTCAATGGAGGAAATCATTCAAAAAGCAGTTTATCGCTGTGATGTCACTTCGTTGCACAGCCCTGATCCTGAATGGGGTAAAGTAATTTTACGTTCAATGGATGTCTGTTTGTCACAAAAAATGGGAAGAACACACCCAGTACAATTCCGCTTTTTATTCGGAAACACACCTTACAACCTTCTATTTCCAGCCGATGACCTGATTGATTTCCAGGCGTCATTGCTTCGTTTAGTTCGGGATCGTTCTCAAGACTGGGAAATTGATCCAGAAATTTATATTGGTATTTTCTCCCGTATTGGTGCTGGAGTTATCAGCGCATTAACGAGTAAATTAATTTCAGACGAAATATTAGATTCTGAAGACAATACCAAAATGACCTGGAACCATGTAAAAGTAATTGCTATTGATGGATCTGAAACACTGGCAGGCGGTCACAATTTGAAAATGGATTTGCTTACTAGCTATCCTCCTGTACATGACATTTCAGCTGTCATTCATGGTCAAGCCGCATTAGGTTCTCAACTATACCTTAATGAACTTTGGAGCTGTGGGAGGGATTTACTCTCTAAAAACTTCCTTGATACAAATAAATTATCCTGGAGAGATGTAACCTCATCACAGATAGCCGATCCATTAGCACAAGGCACTAAAGGTTATCATACATTGCAACAACGATGGGATTACCTTATCAAATTACATCAAAACTTTACTGTGCATGATAATCTGACAGGTGATGTTAGCTATCGCAAAGATGCAAATGTAGATGACTTTAAAGCGCCCTTATTTGAACTTCCTCAGCCTTACACTACTTATACAAATATTAATGAGTATAGATTAGCTGACAGGGTGCTTTGTTTAGGTAAATACTGGACTGGTCCTAATAATGATGATGATTTTAAAATTGGAGCAGAAGTTATGAAAGAAACCCTAATTAAAGGAGCTAAAAAAATCATTAGAATGTCTCAACAGGATCTAATCAGTGCATGGAAAAATAATTGGAAAGAGCACCACGTTTGTATTTGGTTAATTGAAGCTCTGTTAGCTAATCCTGAGTTAGAAGTGCAGGTTATAGTATCACCACTTGATGCATCAGCTGGATCTTCAGGAGACCAATACTCTTTTGGATCGGGTTCGCAAAGAACTATGGATTTGTTTCGTTATTATATGACTCATGATGTTGAAACAGATAAACTGATTCCGGATCCTGATGCAAAAATAGCAAGCGCGCTTACCCGAATAAAGATAGCACCATTATATTTCACAGATAAAGTTGATAAAAACCACCAATTAGAAGGTGTTAATTACAAATGGCCCGATGCACCTGAAAATTCGTATACGGCTACACTTAAACGCCCCCCCCTAACTGTGCAACCACCATCAAAAGGGAATATTGGTAGTTCCGCTATGGCCCTTATCCATGCTTCAGGTTTTTTCTATCCTAAAGTTACTCCAGCGCCAGGGAACCATGCAAAAATAACGATTATAGATGATGAACTTTATCTCATAGGTTCCGATAATATGTATCCCGGCTATCTTTCAGAAATTGATTTTATGATCGAGGGGAAACAAGCTGTTGATGAGTTGCTTAAGTCATACTGGCACCCAATCTGGAAATATTCCAGCCAACATGCAGCAAAATAAACACTCCTGATAGATTAATTATCAATAACGCCTACTCCGATAAAAATTCTACTGACTATAGATTAAATGTTATTTTTATAGATTATTTTCAGGGGAGTTAACATGGCGTTCAGCGTTACTCTTCTTAAATTTAGCGGGGGCGTAGCCTCCCCCCTGCTAACATTATCCCATGTTAGTGCAGGAAGTACGAATATGCTGTTGTTTAGTAATTTTATTTACATAAGAAAAACTAAAGATTTACATGTTGTCACTTTCTTCTAAAAACCTGCATGGGGTCAAATTTAATGTAAAATAAAGACTTTAGAAATAATATTTAATAAAATATAACATTTCAGGTATGGCAATAAATTTATAACTCGATAAAAATGTTATCTGTTGATATATGACTTACAACCTAAGCCAAACTTAACCGGGAAAGGTATTTTCTCCTCAATATTTAACGTTGACGCGTGAAAATATTTTTGCCTCTTTACCATGTCATATGATACAAAATAACAGGGAGATGTTATGCTTGAGATAAACTTAGAAAATAAAGCATTTATTTGTAAATATGGATTATCCACCAGCCTGACAAATAAAGAACTGGCATTATTGTTGATTTTTATTGACAACAAATCCACATGCTTGACACATGAATTAATCACTTCCGCCTTATGGGATAAAAAGTGTAATCTTGAGGATAATTTGTTCCAATTAATATTCAGCTTAAGGAAGAAGCTAAAAAAAATTGGTGTATTTGATTTAATATCAAATGTCAGGGGGGTGGGTTATATCTTCGATAAAAATGATTTATTTTCAATAATAAAAAACTCACCACGCGATTTAACAATAATTTATAATAAAAACCTCTCTGATAGCGAAGACAATACAAAAATTGGTTTTTTTTATTTGAATAAGCTTTTTGACATGTTATGCCGTTTGTTTCTAAAAAATAAAGCTGAGAACAACATTTATAAGAAATGTGAATCCCCTGATATTCAGCTAAAAATAATTGAACTTTGTGAAAAGCTTGGCTTTTAATTTTTTATGCATTTTTCATAGCCAGAAGGCTGAGCCGCTGTTTTAAGCATCATGTCCATTGATATCGGTTTCCCCAGGTGGCGATGGATATAGGGTAAGTCGTGTTAACCTGGTCGGACAACAGGGGTTTCGCATACAATTTCCAAAAAAGTATCACCCCCGCCTAAAAAACATTTATGCCGGATTTGGGTCGTGAACCAACGTATTCACGGCGCGTGAGGGCAAAAGTGCTGCGCAGCTTCCCCGACGATTAATTGTCGTTAAGCCCGCTAAAAAAGCCTCTGCCTCCCGGCAGGGGCTTTTTTATGGCTGCATTTGCTCACAGGCCCCGTTCAGCCAGTGAACGCTCAAGCTCGCGGTAGGCGGCCGACAGCTCATCCTGTGAGGCGCGATTCAAGCCGCTGGGATTGGGCAGCACCCAGACCTCCGTCACGCCCATACGGTGCGGCTGTCGGCCCCACGCGACTTTACTGACGCCAGACGCCTGTTGCCAGGCCTGCTTGCCCAGCACGGCCAGCGCGTCGGGCTGGAAGTGAGCGATTTTCTCCTGCAGCGCCCGGCCCCCATCACGCAGCTCCAGGCGGGATAGCTCCGTGGCTTCCCGGGTGGGCCGTTCAACCAGCATGGTAATGCCACAGCGGCTGTCCAGCAGCTTATACTCCTCCTCCGGCTTAAGCTGCACCGGAGTAAACCCGGCCTGCCAAATCGTTTTCCAGAAGCGATTTCCGCCGTGGGCAAAATGGAAGCCTTTATGCGCCGACGACTTGCCGGGATTGATACCGCAGAAGACTACCCTCAAGCCGGGAGCCAGAATATCGGTGATGTCGTGCTCCGTGATGTCGCTCATTCTCTCTCTCAGTCAGGTAAACGAAAATAGCTGAGCACTTCACACCCCTTCCCTACTGACGGAGTGGCGATCACCTTCAGGCTGGCGATATCAATCACGCTCAGCGTACCGTCATCCTCGTTAGCAATCAGCAGCGTGCGGTTATCCGGGCTGAAGCAGCCATCCATCGGCTTATGTCCCACAGCGACCTGCCCCAGCGGATTAAGTTTGCCATCAAACAGGCTGATTACCGGCTCCTGATCGCCAATTACCACCAGCAGCGAACCATCCTCGCTAAAGCGCACCAGCTGGCTGGCCTTCTGATGGCCGGTAAGGGTCAGCGTCTGCAACAGACTGTGGGTTTGTGCGTCCAGTACGTGCAGCTGGGGGCGATCGCCATCCGTTGCCACGATATAAGGCAACACCGGCGAAGCGGCAATACCGTTGACGGAGCCGGGCATGGCGATATTTTCAATCACCTTCCCCTGTCCCTCTGCCAGCTTAACCACGGTGATGGTCCCATCCTCTTCATTATCGGTAAACAGCTTCTGGCCGGAAGGGAGGATCGTTAAGCGATGAGCATTGTGCGACGGCACCGCGATCCTGTTGATGATGGTATCGCTCTCAGGATCGATGACCAGAATCGCGGCGCTGTTTTCACAGCACTGATAGACGTAGCCATCCTGTCCCAGGCGCGCCGTGTGCGGTGATTCCTGTGGACTGACGTCGATAAAACCCGTCAGCTCGCGTTGAAGCAGATCGATTACCGCGATCTTATGGCCCGGATGGGGATTATCGCCGTGAATACCGTCACCGAAGATCGGGACATAGGCCTTATGCTGTTTCGGCAGGATCAACAGCTCGTGTGGACGGGGCGGGAAGGCGTTAAGCTCACGCTCGACGGCAAAGGTTTCAGGGTTGAGAAACAGGACATTGCTGCCCTGCTTATCAACGGCAATCAGACCATAACGGGTGTCAGACTTCACAAATGGCTCCTTAAATGTCGGTTTTGCATCATTAAAAGGTAGCGCATCAGCCAGGTCTGTCGCCCTTAAACAGGTTACAAAATTTGCTCAATACCCCACAGCGCCAGTGCGTGATCCTCATGCGCGGGCAGTCCGCTGACGGTAACAGCCCCGATAACGCCGCCGCCAACCAGGAGTAAAGGCACGCTGCCGCCGTGATCGGTGTAGCGCTGCTGATCGATAAACGTCATCTCATCCATCCGCTTACCAGCGGCCTCATTAAGCAGACCGGTATAGAGTGAGGCGCGGCCATTGCGCAGGGTGGTATTGCGCTTGCGGGCGACCCATTCCATGTTTTCTATGCTCGACCCGGATAATGCAGCGCTGAACAGCACCTGGCCAAAGGCATACACCTCAATGGCAACCGGTAGATTTTCACTGGCGGCCCGGTTGCGGATGGCCTGTCCCAGTGTCCAGGCACTACCAAAACCAAAATGATTCAGACGTACACGTTTTTCCTGCTCCTGCAGGATCTCCAGACTGGGGACGGCAGACATAATTTCTCCGGGTATGAAGAGATGATGGTGCGATCATAATGGATATTTATTTTTCATAAAACAGGAAAATGAAAATAGCGTTTTGTTTTGCGAATGCGATCGCTTTTGGGTTTTGCAAAGGCCACCCGAACCCAGGGGGTAAAACTGCTGGTAATGTATGTTTTACTCATAAGCCGGTAGAGGTGGCGGAAATGGAATGCCTCTGCCGTCCCATTGAATTAGTGCGTTTCTCACCTCAGCATCCTTAGCAACCTTAGCAGCCTCAGCGGCCTTTTGTTGTGCTTCAATATTGCGTTTTCGCTCTTCCTCCTCAAGATTCCTGGCCACTCTTGCCTCTTCTTTAGCTTCTGCAGCTTTACGTGAAACCTCGCCACGGGCATATGACGCTTTATGTTCAGCAAGTTCTTTTTTCCATTCAGAAAGTGGCAGATCGGTTGTGGTCATCAGTAGCGGGTCAGTCGTGTTTTTATCCGTAATGTTAGCTTCGTCGGCTCGCCTTAGCAGCAGTTTGTTGTTGAGTTCATCAATCAGTTGCTTCTGAACGAAATTATCTGCTGGCCCAGTTGGGTTACTTTCACCAGACACACGGGCAATCTTTGTAGTTGCTGCGTTGATTGAGGTGGCTAATTTCTGCGGCAACTTATCCACAGGAGGTGGAGGTGGCGGTGGAATGCCTTTTGCGTCCAGTTTCAGGGGAACTCGTGCTCTGCTCGCCGCAGCCGCAGCCGCAGCCTCGATTTCAGTCGCCTTTTGTTTCGCTTCAGCCTCCAGCGCAGCAGCTACTCTTGCCTCTTCTTTGGCCTCAGCGATTTTCCTTACAATCTCTAATTGATTATATTCTCTTCTTGATCCATATATCTCTTTTTGCACTTTCGTCATTTCCCGATCATTCTGACGATTAAACTCTGAACCACCGTTTTTCCTCATTCTTTCCAGGGTGGTAGTAAGCTCAGCGTTTAAGGCAGCTGTAACGTCATTAGCCTGTTTTTCGGGATTTTTTGGTGTTTTTGACAGGTTACAAACAGTATTTTTTACCTGCGTCGGATTCAACACTTCTTTACTGGTTTCCCTCCCTCTCTTTTCCCCGGAGTTTTCCAAACTCCCTGTTTGTATAACAGCATTTTTTTCCAGAGCATCTGAAATATTCATTATTACCTTTCTTAAGCATTAGATTTTTAGTGTTAAATATGATATATCACCCTCATTCGGATGATCGCCATAAAAATATATTGTTGATATTACCTGCTATCTTAATGAGGTTTTATTATAAATAGACCATATCTTTCAAAATGCAGCATCCCTGCATATTTTATATGGCCAGCCAGGAAAATATGTCATAGCTTATTTACAGCATTATCATTTCACCGTAACCATTTACAGCTTGATTTTCCAGCAAGAGCCTTCGGTCACCTTCAAAATTTATATTTTAAAATTTAAAACTATTTCAATAGGTGAAGTGTCTACATCAATCCCCTCCCTGATAAGATTAACTTTGTGTCACAAACTGCTGGTGCCCCCCCCCCTGGAAATTGCTCCACGAAATATTTAATGACATCGTATCTCTTCAGAAAAAAATTATCATATGATTTTCGTTAAAAAAAATTGGCCTGGCGTTTTTCATTTTCCCCGTAAGATCTTAAGGGTAAAATTGCTGTGACGTTAGTAATAAATACAAACGATTATCTATGTTTTGTGGATGCCACATTTCGGTATAAATGTCCCTGTGTTTACCGGTATTCACATGAACGTATTTTCAGTAGCAGGATGTAGAGTGCTTTAAACAAGGTACTCACTGTGCGATACCCACGCTAAAGCCCGGAGTGCCACTCCTGCTGTCATGCCGGAGGCTGGCTTATGACTACGCACCTTTCAAAGAACAGTTTTGTTCCTGAATAACGTTCTAAATTAGCGCTTTTATTGCTATTGTTCATCAGAGAAAATAATCATTTCAACAGTCGCGTTTTTTTAAGGGGAATTTATGCCTTTACTTCAATTTGATGTGATTCAGGGTCGCTCCGAATCTGAGATGAGAACGCTGCTGGATGCGGCCCACCGCGCCGTATTAACCGCCTTTCAGGTCCCGGCGCGCGATCGCTACCAGATTGTTCACGAGAACAAAGCTTACCAGATGGTTTTTGAGGATACGGGCCTTGGCCTGACGCGCACCGACAACCTGGTGATGGTCAGAGTCTTTACCAGCCCACGCAGCGACGAACAGAAGCAGTTTTTTATGAAGGAGCTGTGTCGCGAATTGCAGGAGAGCTGCGGTATTGCCGGAAGCGACGTGATGATTAGCTTTATCACCAATGCCAAAGGGGACTGGAGCTTCGGCAACGGCAACGCGCAGTACGTCACCGGCGAGCTATGATCCCACCAGCAGCGAGGTAGCCTGAGGTTTTGGTTGTGATGGCTGGCATAAATGTCCTCCGGCGCGGGCCGGAGGACGTAAAAAGCGCTTAGAAGTCGTAGCGCAGACGTACCAGGTTCATATCACCCAGGTTGTCGGTGCTGGAGGTGAATACGTGTTCGTAGTCAACACGGAAGCCGTAATCCAGCTGGAAGGTGACGCCAACGCCGTTGTCGATGCGCAGATAGTCGCGATCGTTAACGTATTCCAGGCGGTCGCCCATCACGTAAGGCATAAAGGTCTTCAGACCGTACTGGCCCACCGGAATGGTATAACCCGCCATGTATTCAATACCCCACGCGTCACCGGCGAAGTAGTTGTTCACATCCTTTTTATGGGTGGTCAGGAAGTTCTGGTAGTAACCGCCGCCAAACGAGAAGGTCCAGCTATCCGGCTTCCAGCTGATGGAGGTGCCGTAAATATTCTGATTATAGGATTTTGACCCGTTGTTCGCCGGATTACGCATTTCGGCATCGGTATAGTTCCACGCCGCGCCCCAGGTCACATCTTTCGTCAGGTGATAATCCACGCCCAGCGAGCCGCCGCCCTGACGCTTATAGCGCAGGCCGTTGCCCGGCAGATACTCGTTATCGGCGAACAGATAAGAGGCATAGACATCCGCTGCGCCATAGGTGTTTTTATATTTCAGCATCTTACGTGAGCGGTACGAACCATCGTAGTCGCCGTTAATGCCGTTGCCAGGTGCCTGAGCGAGCATATCGTAATCCCAGACGTCGGTTTTAGAACCGACTACGTCGTAATAGACGCTGTTCTGCTGGCCGAAAGTCAGTTTACCCCAGGTTTTGCTCTGGAAGCCGGTATAAAGCATACGACGGCTGGTATCGTGTGCGCCGTCGGCATGGTGGTTATCCCAGTCAAATACCGCCGGAATATTCACACCCAGTTCGTAATAGCCTACCCAGCTGATGTCATCAAACAGATAGTAATCGGCGAGGAAACGAAAACGTGTGCCGCCGTCGAAGCCGTTACGCTTGTAAGCGTTTTTACCGTCATCACCGGTCAGGTTGTTGAACTGTGGACGGATACTGCCGCCAACGGTAAAGTTCAGGCGGCTGAGTGGGTCACCCGCCTGCGGATCCTGCTTAATAAGGGTTATTTCTGCGTGTGCCGCAAAAGATGCACTACCAACTGCCAGCCCCAGCGCAATGGCTCGGGTTAAAACGCGCATTTTTATTAACATTATGTAGCCCTGTGAAATATTACCAAACCAATCCGCCGAAGATAGTAGCGTGAGAAGTGTTACAGCTAATGGACATAAACGACCTGTCAGGCGATTTAATTAGCTTAAAATGTTAAGCAAATATGTCATATGAATCATTTACACATAAATCTGAACATTTCGTGTCAAAAACGCAAGGTTTTGTCATCGCATTCTCAGGATGTGAAGTAAATCTGATTTTTGGCATCTTCTTTGCTTTTATACCGGTGGAATATTTCATGATATTTCCTTAACTTACCCAGGCTACCCCATTTGGGTAAGGTAATTAGCTCACTGATTTTAATGGTATTTTATGCGTAACCCTCTTATTTTCTTATGGCTTAATGTTAAGCCCGCCCGCCCGATAAACCCGCTAAGTTAAACGAAGACTAAACAGTAAATCATCAGCCGGGGATCCGCCGCTTTTGCCCCTACAGAGGGCGTATTGCCAGGGATATTTCGCTGCGCTAAATTACGCCACGACCTGTTACTCCGCCCACTCTCCACAGCATCAGGCGTCGATCGCGCCAGTTAAGGATACCAATCGCCCATGGGTTCAGAAATGGTTTCACTGATACTCTTTATTGCTTCTGTCGCGCTCTATGCGTGGAAAGGCGGCAGAAACAGAATCTGGCTGTCGGTGATCGCCTTGTTGCTGGGCATCTATATCATTCTTAATGCCTCACTGGTGGCAAGTAACTACTTTACGGGTGAAGGCATTAATGATGCGGTGATCTACACCATTACCAGCAGCCTGAGCGGGGCGGGCATCAGCAAATACGTTCTGCCCGCCGTCGGGCTGATTGCGGGCCTGGTAGGCCTGTTTCTCGTTTTATGCTGGGTGCTACGCCTGCGAAAGGGGCATCGACACAGCCTGCTGTACAGCCTGCTGGCCGTTATCCTGGCGCTGGCTTCAATTCAAACCACCCCGGCGTATCAGCAGGTTTCCAGCCTGATCAAGTCACAAGCGGGCAAAAGCAGCGCCGATTTTTACGCCTGGTACAAAGTTCCGCATACGCACATCAGCGGCAGCAAACCCAATCTGGTCTACATCTATGCCGAGAGCCTGGAGCGCACCTACTTTGATGAAAAGGCGTTTCCCGGGCTGGCCCCGGAGCTGGGCCGCATAAAAAACAGCGCCGTTGATTTCAGTAACACCGCGCAGCTTCCCGGCACCGAATACACCATTGCCGGTATGGTGGCCTCGCAGTGTGGCATTCCGCTGTTTGCCCCCTTTGACGGCAACGCCTCCAGCGCGCTCTCAACCTTTTATCCGCAAAACATCTGTCTGGGCGATATTCTCAAAGCCTCCGGCTACCAGAACTATTTCTACCAGGGTGCCAGCCTGAGCTTTGCCGGTAAGGATCTGTTCCTCTCCTCCCACGGCTTCGATCATCTTTATGGCTTTGACGAACTGAAAAGCGTGGTCAGCGATACCCGCTACCGCAACGACTGGGGCTGGTATGACGACACGCTGATGGATGTGGTGTTCGACAAGTACCTGGCGCTGGCGAAGCAAAACCAGCCCTTTTCGCTGTTTGCCCTGACGGTAGATACGCACCATCCTGACGGCTTTATTTCCCGTAGCTGCCAGCGTAAGAGCTACCCGTGGGAGGGAAAAGCCAACAAGTCCTTCGCCGCCGTGGCCTGTAGCCAGGAACATATTGCCCGGTTAATCGCCCGCATCCAGGCGACCCCTTATTTCAAAAATACGATTATTGTGGTCAGCTCGGATCACCTGGCAATGAACAATACCGCCTTTAAATACCTCAACCAGCATCCCCGTAGCGATCTGTTCTTTATGCTGCGCGGCAGCGAGGCCACCAGCAAAACCATTAACGTGAAGCGCAGCACGCTGGATAATGGTGCCACCGTGCTGGATGCGATGGGCGGTGATAACTATATAGGCCTGGGGCGCAGCAGCCTCTCGTCAACGTCCCTCTCAGCCGTTTATCTGAACGTGAAGGAGAAAATTAATCAGTGGAAACCGGACGTCATTAAGCTGTGGAATTTTCCGCGGGCTATCTCGGATTACAGAATTGATACCGATAAAAATACCTTTAGCTTCTCCGGCGTACACTTCAAGCTGCCGCTGCTGCTCTCGGTAAAAGCCGATAAAATTGAGCCAAAATTTGACGTTTACCTGGCCACGCCGCTTAAACAGCAGCTTGCCGCATTCGCCCCGGATGAGAAATTTGTCTGGGTAGACCGCTGCTACAAAATGGGAGACGTCTGGGACGAGAAGCTGGAGCTGAATACCCGTCTGTGCGTGGCGGACGGCACTTTAAGTTCGCCCCCTGAGATAGCCCAAATCGCCTCCGGCTCAACGCTGGGCAAGGTCGCTTTCCGCGGCGTGGGCAACAGCAGTGACCCGCGCTATCAGCAGGCAGTGACCCGCCTGCGCATCGCTGATGATGCGCTGAAATATACCTCAGACCGCATCCTGTTTGCTCTGCCGGGGCTGCCAAAGCAGGTGCTGAAGGTCACGGGGCTCTCCTATATCGAACCCTGGGGTGGACGCTGGTCCGATGCTAACCTCATGCCCGCAGTCAGCATTGAGTATCTGACTCCATTGCCTGCTGAATTCACGCTGACGCTGACCGCGCGGGCTTTTGGTGCCAATGCCCACCAGCCCTTTACCCTCCGGGTCGGCGGGGTATCGCAGCAGGTGACGCTGGGCACCCGCGACACCCGCGTACAGCTGCATTTCAGTAACCCCTCCCAGGCCCGCACCCTTGAGATCCTGCCGCCGACGCCCGAAGAGACAACGGAAGGCGCGGTGGACGGTTTTGCAGCCCGCAAGCTGGGCATCGGCCTGGTCAGCCTGCAGATTGAACCCAGCCCCCGGATCTGACGACCTCCGCCCGGACGAGATTATGGTGAAGTTTTCTGATGTTATGCCGATGTAGAAGGCCTGGGCGTGAGAAGAATGATAATCCCTGCATCACTTGCTGATGATCGCGCCCTGCCGAACCCAACCTTTTGGTATTGATAACCTTTTAGTTTCGATAGGGAACAACGTCATGGCACTATTCAGTAATATGAAAGTCGGAGCTCGCCTCGGCGGAGCCTTTAGTCTTATTGTGATGCTTTTAATAATTGTGAGCGTTACTGCTACGGTAAAAATTGGCAATATTAATAAAGCGATCGAAAGTATTGTTAACGATCGCTATATCAAAGTCCGACTGGCGTTTGACGTGCGCGATGGGGTCAACGAACAGATTAAATATCTGCGCGGTATGGTGATTGATACCACCCGGCCACAGTTCAACGTAAAACGCTTTACCCAGCTTGATAATGCCACCCGGAAAACCAATGAGGCGATCAACGGCCTGGTTAAGATTCAGGTCACGCCGGGCGGGAAGAAAAAAATCCAGGCGGTACAGGAAGCCGCCGCCGCGTTTGAACAATCTAAAGCCGCGCTGATCACACTGGTAAAGAGTGGCAATCAGGATGCAGCGGCAGAGTATGTGTTGTTAAAAATCACCTCGGCACAGAATGCCTATCTGGATCTGGCACAAAAGTTTGCCCAGTCGCAGTCGCAGCAGCTACAGGGTGAAGGCGCCATTGCCCTCTCCGAAGGCTCAATGGCCATTACCATTACCCTGATTTTCTCCTGCATCGCGGTCATTGCGGCGATTATCCTCGGTTATGTCCTGACCCGTTCTATTGTGCTGCCGCTGCGTGATGCGGTGAAGGTGGCGGAAAATGTTGCAGCTGGCGATCTGCGTACGGTCTTCAAGGCCGCCTCACGCGATGAAACCGGTCAGCTGATGATGGCGCTGAAAAACATGAATGATAATCTGCTGCGCATCGTGACGGAAGTGCGCAACGGCACGGACCTGATTGCTACCGCCTCCAGCGAGATCTCCAACGGTAATATGGATCTCTCCTCCCGCACCGAGCAGCAGGCCAGCTCGCTGGAAGAGACGGCCTCGGCGATGGAGCAGATGACTTCAACCGTTAAGCAGAACGCGGACAACGCCCGCCAGGCGAATGAGCTGGCGGCTCAGGCCTCACGCGTAGCGGTGCAAAGCGGAGCAGCGGTTAATCAGGTGGTCACCACCATGGATATGATTAATGGCTCATCGCGGAAAATCGTCGATATCATCAGCGTCATTGATGGCATTGCTTTCCAGACCAATATCCTGGCGCTCAATGCGGCGGTGGAAGCGGCCCGCGCGGGCGAACAGGGTCGCGGTTTTGCCGTGGTGGCGGCAGAGGTGCGCAGCCTGGCCCAGCGGTCGGCGTCGGCGGCAAAAGAGATCGCCCAGCTGATTGAGGACTCGGTTTCAAAAGTGGATGAAGGCGGCAAGCAGGTTGCCAAAGCGGGCTCAACCATGCAGGAAGTGCTGGCCAGCGTGAAAAGCGTGACGGAAATTATGGGTGAAATTTCGATCGCCAGCAATGAACAGAGCACCGGCATTGATGAGATTAATATGGCCATCACCCAAATGGATCAGGTGACCCAGCAGAACGCCTCGCTGGTGCAGGAGTCAGCTTCGGCGGCGCATTCACTACAGGAACAGGCCGTACAGCTCTCCCAGGCTATTAGTATCTTCAAACTGACCGATACGCATTACACCGCCAGGGCGTAAACCGCAGGTGTTTTAATCGTCATAGCGGGCGGAAGCATTAGCACTTCCCCCGCGTTTAACATTCATTAACATCGGTACTCATTTTGCTAAAAAAGAGGCCATATATCTTTTTATGCCGATGCAAAACAGATTAGACTATGACCCCTCACAGGCTGATTCTGACGGATGTACGCACGTTGAAATATCTGATTCACCGACTGCTGGCACTTGCCGCTACCGCACTCCCTCTTTACAGCCTGGCGGCAGGCCCCGCGCCCGATCCGCTGCTGGCCTCCCGCATTGTAGACCGCTACGCTGATAACATTTTCTATAATACCAAAGCCACCGGCATGGCGATGGTGGCGATTGATGCCAATCAGCGGGTGTTTGCCAGCAAGGGGGCCATTCGGCCCGGCAGCAGCGTTCGCCCGCAAAAAGATTCGGTTATTCGCATCGCTTCGCTGACCAAGCTGATGACCAGTGAACTGCTGGTGAAGCTTTCCGAACAGGGAGTGGTGCGGCTTAACGATCCGCTCAGTAAATACGCGCCCGCCGGCAGCCGTGTGCCCTTTGGTGCCGGACAAACTATCCGTCTGATCAACCTTGCCACCCATACCAGCGGTCTGCCGCGCGAACAGCCAGGCGGTAAGGCCAATCGTCCGGTTTTCGTCTGGCCCACCTACAGCCAGCGCTGGCACTGGCTCAACAGCGCACAGCTAAAAGCGGCTCCCGGCACGCAGGCGTCCTACTCCAACCTGGGGTTTGATCTGCTGGGCGATGCTCTCTCCCGGGCAGCGGGCGTTCCCTACCCGACCCTGCTTCAGCGCGAAATCACCCGTCCACTGGGGATGAAAGACACGACCTTTACGCCCTCCCCGGAACAGTGCCGCAGGCTGATGGTGGCAGAAAAAGGCGCCAGCCCCTGTATCAATACCCTGGCGGCCATCGGCAGCGGCGGTATTTACTCTACCCCGGACGATATGGGCCGCTGGATGCAGCAGTTCCTCTCTTCCGATCTCAGCCCGCGCACCGCACAGGCGGATCGCATCCAGACCATGATTTATCAGCGCAGCCAGCTGACGAAAGTCGAGGGTATGGACGTACCGGGTAAAGCCACTGCGCTCGGCATGGGCTGGGTCTATATGGCTCCTGAAGACGGCAGGCCGGGCATTATCCAGAAAACCGGCGGCGGCGGCGGCTTTATTACCTATATGGCCATGGTGCCGCAGTACAGCGTCGGGGTGTTTATTGTTATCACGCGCTCGCCGCATACCCACTTCACCGCCATGAGCGACGGAGTGAATAATCTGCTGACCGAACTGATTGGCAATACCCCCAGCAGCGCCCAGCTGGCCGCCAGCATTATGGCGGAATAATAGACATGCATTCGGCTGGCCGCACTTAAACAGGTGCGGCATCGTCCCGTCGCCAGCTGAACTGATAGCGATAGCCGCTCTCCTTAAGCAGAAACGCCGGGGCTACGCTGGGGCTCCAGGAGTCATCCCCGCCGACGCCCATATGAAAACCATCAATATTCAGCCAGCACCCCTCCTCGGGTGTGAGCAGGTGCCGGTGCGTGGTGATATCCAGCTGCCGGGGGCTGTAGCGGCCAATATTGAAGTGGAAATGGCCGCTCAGCCGATGCGCCCCGAAGCGCAGCATCCGGGTGTCGCAGCGCAGGCCGTTTTCACAGGGGCGAACATATGGCGTATGCATGTTATCCAGCGGCTGCCGCCAGCGGCCCCAGTCGGCAGCGAGCTGGCGATCGGGGTAGTTCTCATGCGGGCCTCTGCCCAGCCACTCCACCTGCTTTTCCTGCTCTCCATGCCGCGCAAGCTGGCAGCTTAGGCCAATGCGGGGTGGATAAGGCACGCCGAAGGTCACCTCTACATCCACGGCGATATGCAGCTCGCCGAGGCGGTCGATGCGCCAGCATTTGCGGCTGACAAACAGCGTGTTTTCCCGGTGTTTCCATACGTGTTCGGTGCGGACAATCACCTCGTCCTGAAGCCTGTCGGCGCTACAGCTCAGCAGCTCCGCCTGCATCTCCCAGTATCCGGCGGCCTTCCAGCGTTCGGACCACGCCCCGGGATCGATACGATCGACCTCGCTGATGCCGATATCATTATCGATCGCGGCCCGGATAAAGTTATCGCGCAGCGGGGTAATAAAGGCCGGGCGATCCGCTTTCCACCACTGGGTAAGCTCACCACGCAGGCGGTCGAACTCCCAGCGCTGATCCTGATAAGTCACCACAATGCGCGCATCGGTGAGCGACAGCACCGGCCCTTCCACGCCCCGGCTATCCGGCAGAGGAGCGACAGAGTGGGCCACGGGCAGCCGCCACTGCTCACGCGCTACGCTGTGCCCAGCCTCTGACCAGGGCGTCGCCCGGGGCTGTAGCACCTCAACGTTAAGCCAGACCTGCCCCTGCCCCTTTCCCTGCCCGCCAGGTGGCACAGGGGGGCGAAGCGTCTCCAGGTTCAGCGTTAGCTGACATTTTCCCCGTGGCGGAAGTGCCAGCGCCTGCTCCCCCTGCTCAAGCACCACACCCTCAGCGCAAACCTGCCAGCGCAGCCGTTCATTATCACTGTGGCGAAACAGATATTCGCTTTCGATCTCAATCACCAGCGGCGCGTGGGCAATGAGTCTGAACTGATAAAACTGCTGCGCGCGCTTTGCTTCATACAGCGAGGGATGCGGTGTGCGATCGGCAAACAGCAGACCGTTCATGCAGAACTGGCGATCGTTCGGCTTATCACCAAAGTCCCCGCCGTAGGCAAACCATTGCTGGCCGTCAGCCTCCCGTTTTAGCAGGGACTGATCGACCCAGTCCCAGACAAAGCCGCCCTGCAAGCGCGGATACTGACGAAATGCCTGCCAGTAGGTATGAAAACCGCCGAGGCTGTTTCCCATCGCATGTGCGTATTCGCAGAGGATCAGCGGCCGGGTTTCTCCCGGCAGGCTGAGCCATTTCTTAATCGACCACTTCGGTACCTGGGGAAAAGGCTGATCCTCATCAACCCTGGCGTACATGGGGCAAAGAATATCCGTGGCGGCGGTATTGGCCCCGCCTCCTTCATACTGTACCGGACGGGTGGGGTCCGCTGCTTTGACCCAGCGGTAGAGCGCGTCCTGCGTGGCACCGTGCCCGGACTCGTTGCCGAGCGACCAGATAATGATGCAGGGGTGGTTGCGATCGCGCTGCACCATTCGCGTGATCCGCTCGCTCATGGCCGGAAACCAGGCCACATCATCCGACAAACGGCTCATCGGCTGCATGCCGTGGGTTTCAATATTCGCCTCATCCACCACGTACAGTCCGTAGCGATCGCACAGGCGATACCAGAGCGGGTGGTTAGGGTAGTGCGAGCAGCGTACCGCGTTAAAATTATTCTGCTTCATCAGGCGGATATCCTGGATCATGGTCTCAGGATCCATCACCTGGCCGCGTTCAGGATGATGCTCGTGACGGTTAGTGCCGCGAATCAACAGCGGCTGGCCGTTAAGCGTTAACAGGCCCTGTTCAATGCGCACCTGGCGAAAGCCGACGTCGCAGGCCTCTGCCTCCAGCAGATTACCCTCAGCATCGGTCAGCAGGATCACCGCCCGATAGAGGTGCGGCATTTCGGCACTCCATAAGCGCGGCTGCGCGACAGGCAGCTTGAGTTCGGCCCGCTCGGCGTAGTGACCGCGCTCATCTATCACGGCGCTGCCGGGTCGGACGCTGCACTCTCCCACCAGTACCTGCTGCCACCACAGCTGAAGGGTAATGCGGCTTGCCGCCACCTCCTCCCCGGCAAGCTGGATATTCGCCACCAGACTGGCGGCAGAGAAGTCAGCGTTAAGATCGGTTTGCAGATGAAAATCAGCCAGCCAGGTCACCGGTTTATGCAGCAGCCAGACGTCGCGAAATATGCCGCTCATTCGCCACATATCCTGATCCTCCAGCCAGGTGCCGTCGCTCCAGCGCAGCACCATCACCGCCAGCCGATTCTCTCCGGCTTTCAGCAGCCTGCTGAGATCGAATTCGGCCGGTAGCCGGCTGTCCTGTGAATAGCCTACCCAGACGCCGTTGCACCACAGATGAAAAGCCGAGCTAACACCCTCAAAGATAACGCGCGTGCTGCCTTTCTCCAGCCAGCTGGCGGAGACCTGGAAGCTGAGCGAGTAACAGCCGGTTGGATTCTCGTCCGGCACCGCTGGCGGGGATCCCGCAATGGGGTAGTTTATATTGGTGTAGATCGGCGCATCATAGCCGTGCAGCTGCCAGTTAGCGGGTACCGGGATCGTCGCAGCGTCCGCAAGATCGCCCGCGATCCAGGCGTCCGGCACCTGATAAGGGCTGTGAAAATAGCTGAACGTCCAGTCACCGCTGAGCCTGCACAGACTGGGGCTTTCATCTTCATCGCGGGCGGCCGCGGCCTCTCGCCAGCTGGCAAAAGGCGGGTGCGCGGGCAGGCGATGAAGCTGGGTAACACCCGGGCTTTCCCAGTCCTTACGAGCCAGAAGCGCAGATAAACTGACGCTGTGGGAGGGTCTTGACGCATCGTGCATATGTCGCTCCAGAAAGGTTACCAGCCAGCACCGGGATGACACTATGTTGACCCGCCGTCTGGCTGTAAAGCTGACAGCGCGGATTCGGTGAGACGTCTCACGAAACAAAACGACGCGGCACCGGTAAGAGCGGGTAATCGGCCATAGAAGAACACGCCCTCTTTTTGTGTTAATTAGCAGGAACTTATATGAATAAAAACTAAGGGCATTTATGCCTTGCCCTGCTCTCTGCCCCGGCGGCATGATGATCCCGACCGTTCAGCCAGAAGAGATCGCTATGAAAATATCCCCACAGCATCAGCCGCTCGCCGATTCACTCCAGGCCCTGCGCCAGGAGCTTCACCGTCACCCGGAGCTGTCTCGCCAGGAGTTTGAAACCACGGCCCGCCTGCGCGCGGCGCTGACGGAGCGGCAGATCCGCGTTCTGGATCTGCCGCTGGAAACGGGCCTGGTGGCAGAAGTGGGCAATGTGGATGGCCCGCTGGTGGTGCTGCGCGCCGATATTGACGCATTACCGATTGAGGAGCAGGCCGATGTGCCCTGGCGTTCACTGAATAAAGGCGTGATGCACGCCTGCGGACATGATTTTCACGCTACGGCGGCGCTGGGAGCGGCTATTTTGCTGAAGAAAAAGGAGTCCTCGCTCCCTGGCCGGGTGCGGATCCTGTTCCAGGCCGCCGAAGAGACGGGTCACGGTGCATCGGCGCTGCTGGCTACCGGCGCGCTGGATAAGGCTGGGGTGATTTTCGGTATTCATAACGACCCGACGCTACCGGTTGGCGTGGCGGGCAGCAGGGAAGGTCCGCTCACCGCCGCCGTCGATCGCTTTGCCATTACCATCAGCGCCAAAGGCAGCCACGCCGCGCGACCGCATGATGGCAACGATCCGATCGTAATTGCCGGTCAGCTGATTAGCACGCTGCAAACGCTGATCAGCCGCAACCTGCCCCCGGAAGAGACCGCCGTGCTGTCGATTACGCAGGTGCACAGCGGCAGTACCTGGAATGTGATCCCGGATGGCGCCTGGCTGGAGGGCACGGTTCGCACCTTTAGCGCCACGGCACGTACGCTGATTGAGCGGCGTCTGCGCCAGGTTCTGGACGGCGTCGCCGCCACCTTTGATGCCAGCATCGTACTGGACTGGCAGCCCGGCCCGCCATCGGTGGTGAACGATCGCGAGTGGGTCGATTTTGCACTTGAGCTGGCCCCCGCAGCCGGGTTTGAACCCCGCGAGGTGCCCGCCAGCCCGATAGGCGAAGATTTTGCTTTCTACCTGCAACGGCTGCCGGGTGCCTTTTTGATGATTGGCTCGGGTGGCCCCTTTGCACTGCATCATCCACAGTTTCGCGTGGACGATCGCGCACTCTACCCGACAGCGGACTATCTGGCCCGTATTGCGATAGCCGCGCTGGATAAGCTACACCGCAGCCAGCATGCCGCCATCAACAAACAGCAGGTGGCCGTTGACGAAGTTCGAGGCATTTGAGGCGAGAAACACTGCGGCCCCAACCAGCTCCTCCGGATCACCCCAGCGCGCCGCCGGGGTGCGTTTGCACAGCCAGTCACTAAATTCCGTATTCTCCACCAGCGCTTTGGTCATCGGGGTATCGAAGTAGCCGGGTGCAATACCGTTGACCTGAATATTGTAGCGGGCAAGCTCGGTACACATGCCGCGCGTCAGCATTTTGACCGCGCCCTTAGCCGCCGCGTAGGGGGTGATGGTGTCGCGCCCCAGCTCGCTCTGCATTGAGCAGATATTGATAATCTTCCCGGCCCTGCGTTCAATCATCCGTTTAGCAACGGTCTGTGAAACCACAAATACACCGGTCTGATTGGTGGCGATGATCTGATTCCACTCCTCCAGCGGGAATTCAGTAAAGGGATGCCGCCGCTGGATCCCCGCATTATTAAACAGGACGTCTATCGGGCCGATATCCTTTTCGATCATCTGTATGGCCTTCTCCACCGCGGGTGCCTCTGAGACATTAAATACCGCTGAGTGCGCACGGTATCCCTCCTCGCGCAGGTGTATAACCGCTTTCTCCGCCCGCTCCGCCGAGGTGCCGTTGATAATGATCTCTGCGCCGTGAGCGGCCAGGCCTCGCGCCATAATAAAGCCAATTCCCTGGGCTGCGCCGGTGACCAAAATGCGTTTATTTTCCAGACTGAATAACTGACTCATGATTATCTGCTCCGTCCCGTGCTGGCTGGTTGTGAGAAGTTGAGAATAAAACGTCTGTTACTCGTACCGATAATGCCACCGTTTTCAGGCAGAAGGTATCCCTGCTGCGGGAGATAGCCGATGTCGCCTTATCTAACCTCAATAATCCACCATTGTAACGGCGGCGAAATCAGTAATAGTCCTTACTTCTATAATTAGAATAAGCAGGATAAACAATAAATATAACGCAGGCACCCACAAAAAATCACGCTACATTTAACCGTACCCACCTACCCGACAGCGACAACTTTCGTACCCGAGAAAATAACCTACTGGGGGGGATTAACCCGACCTATTCTACCCCCTGAAAATAAACGGGCGAGCACGAGCAGTTATTATCCGAACTGGATACTCACCTTCTCTGGGAGATATAAAAATGCATAAAATATCAAAAAAAATGCTTTTACTGGCACCTGCCCTTCTTATCAGTTTGATGAGTGACAATACTTTCGCTGAAGAGGCCGGCATCACCATTTCCAATACATCAGCGGGTCCAGAAAAATGTATGGATCTTGCGAGTGACAGGAAAAATATTGTCTTTAACCAGTGTAGCAGTGCGGAGTCACAGAAGTGGCTGATTAAGTACGTTACTGGTGCATATTATACAATCAAAAACAGTACGCTTCCGGCGACAAGCTGCCTTTTCTCTTCAACTGATGGAAAAAGCATTGATATACGGGCCTGTAATAGCGGTAAATATAACTCGCAGACATACTGGTCCTTAGATCTCCGCACGGCCTTTAATTATTCGATAATCAGTAAGGTGCAAAAAGATTATACGCGTAACGGCGAACTTTCCGTCGATGACAACAATAAACTCGTCTTAAATAAAGAATCTGACACCAGTGGGTTATGGACGTTAAAAAACTTTACACCAGCCCGCACAAGTATGAAAGGCTCCATGAGTGTGCTGTTATTAAACACCCATTTTTCGGGTGCAGCGGAAGGCTCAACCGATGCAATCAGAAAAGCACTTTTCGGCGGAAATGGCCCCTATAGTTCGTTAAGCGACTATGTCAGAGTGGCCTCTCGTGGTGCCCTGACCATTAAAGAGGGTAAAACGCTTGATAACCTTGATATCGGCGCGCCTGGAGGAGGATGTAATACTAATGGATACCGAAACAAAGCCATTCAGCTTGCTAAAGCCGAGGGGGTCGACGCGTCTAATTACGACCTGGTGTATGTAGAAAATACAGAAAACAGCAAGTGTTCCTATGGTGCTGTTGCAACCTTCCCCACTTCACTTAATGCGCCGAGTGCAAATATAACCTCTAACGCCAGCGGTTTTAAGCCCTGGATGTGGGTGCATGAATTTGGACATACGCTTGGGTTTGAGCACTCAAATATTCTGGTTGAATGCCCTGCAACTGAATCCGGCGTTAAAATTGATGACAACTGTAAGATCGGTGGCAGAGACGGTGGAAGTAATGATATCTCGGACACGATGGGTGGCGGTGGCAGCCGGATGTACCCGGTTAATTATATGTATGAAGCAGGCTGGTTAACTGACGAACAATTCCCGATTGTGGGCGACGGTACCTATAAAATTGCTCCCCTGCTTGATGATAAAGGGGGTAAACAGGGCTTACGTATCGCGCGTAATAATCATAACTTCCCTTATCTGACGCTGGAATATCGTCAGCCAGGGGGCTTTGACAGCAACTGGCCTGTCGATTCGCCGTTCGTTAACGGCGTTATTGTCAGAGAAATTAACCCCCAACTGTTGAAAAGCTATAACGTGATTATTAATACCACCCCAGGCAGCATAGGTCGCGAAGACGCGCCGCTAATGCCGGGCAAGACTTTATATGACACTTATTCAGGCAAGCTGATCACCGTTAAATCAGTAGATAAAACTGGTGCAGTGGTGACGATTTCTGAGGGGGAACCGGTAAAAATCCCCGCATGGTCTGCATCTGTTGATTATGCTGCTCCCTGCCAGAAAGTGACCTATGAAGGTGATACATGGGAAAACGGCTGGCAAACCCAGGGTGTGATACCGGGTTCTGATGGAGAATGGGGCGTGTGGCGCAAAATCAACAGCGATAACTTTTTCGAGGACTGTAAAGCCGGTATCGATGTCGCCGCAGATACGTTGCCAGCTGATGGAAGTGATATTCATTAGTAGGCTATAGCGCTATTTTCCCGGTCAGTAGCCAGATCAACATGCACTGGCTAGTGGCCGGGAAAAGGGGGGCTTACCGCGCCGCTTTCACTTCCGTCACCAGAGTAGGTAAATCCCATGTTCCTCCGCCGCGAATATAGCGGCACATTCCGGTGGTGGCGATATGGCTTTGACGGAATGCTTTTCCATCCCATACCCAGCTTGCCGAACTCCAGCAGTCACCGATACCCCGGCCTTTCTGAGCCATGGTAATCACCCCTTTATCGTATTCGGAGCCGGAGTCAGTCACCAGCACGGGGGGTTCAGACAGTTTTGTATCCGTCACCCAGTAGCCATAACCTTCGTTATAGGCGGCCCGCCAGCAGAGCGCGGATACCAAAACGTGACTGTCATCCAGCGGCGTCATCGAAAGCCTGTCGTCCTCCGCATCGTCCTTGCGCTCATCTGAGGGCTGCTGACGGTCGCAATAATCATTGCCCTTTAGCGTAACCCGCATTTTAGGTTTAAAGAGGGCGGTTTCCGCTGCCGTGAGTGGGCGAGTGGGGCTTTTACTGACGCTCGCAGCCTGAATAACCGGTGCCGGAACGGCGGGTAACACGCTGCTTTCGGGCTTATCACCCTTTTTGGTCAGCGCACCCGGCGTACCGATGCGCCCCTGCACCTCATCCATTTTCAGCATGACGGCTGAAGCCCCTTCGCCAGAGAGGATAAAAGGCGCAGCACCGCCCCTAAACTCGACTTTTGCACTGCCCTTAACGGCCCGGATAACGGCCTGGGTTTGGGACGCCGACAGCTGCCACGCTTCATCTTTAACCGCAGCCAGGTCGCCGACTGCCCGGCCATTGATCCACAGGGTTAGCTTCGTCACGGGTGCCGCTTTATCCGCATCGGTATCGGCCAGTATCACCTCACCCGTTGGCGCGATATCAGGCCCCGCGTCGCGGCTCAGTAACACCGATCCCCCCTCGCCCTCTTCTTTCGCATAGCCTGCTGCGCGGCAGGTTAGCGTATTGTCGCAGGCAAGCTCCCAGTCTTTATGCTCGAAGCTCACGCCGGTTTTATCCGCCATCGCCGGGGCGCTGAGTAGGGTCATCGCAACCAGGGCTGTTTTGTAGAGGTTTTTCATGCCATCTCTCCGTAATGGTTCAGGTCATGAGGGTAGCATAAAGCATCAGCGTCCAGTCAGTACCGCTCTGATTAACCGATATCTGGTCTGTAATTGGGGGTAGTGAGACACTGAATTTGACTGCTACGTAAGGTGTTAACGCCATCAGCTTCCTGCTATTTATACTCGTAGTACTGCTCAATGAGGCGCTGGTGGCAGCGTCCGACATATAAGCCCAAAAATATAATAAGCATCACAAATATTATGATAAATGCCAGCCCGCCTATAAACCACCAGCCAGAGACCCGGGCATCTGCCCACCCTCCATTTCGAAGGGAAATAAACAGAACCAGCCCCTCAGCTCCCATCATCAATAGCACATACAACATATATTTAAAGTTTGCGAAAATACCCCCATCCTGATCCCAGTCATCAACGGTGTGGGACCTTGTTTCACCGCTTATCAACGCCAGATTAACCTGCTGGTTTTTGACCTGGTGTGTAGCTAGAAGTTGTGCCCGCTGCCCGTTGCGTATTGCACGGGCCCCCCATTCCAGCATCAGCCACTGATAACCCGGCGTCCAGGTTTCAGCCAGACGCATACTGTGCCAGGGTTGGCTTTTTACACCTGTATCAACCTCAGTAAAAGCATCTGATAACAGGTTCAGGCTTTCTCCCTGCAGATTTCCGGTCCAGATATGACGCAGATCCGCGGGATTTATCTGTTCAGCGGCGAACAGAACGTTCAGGTATTTTCCAACCCTATGTTGCTCACTGTTGAGGCTGCGGAAACACCAGACGGGCATTCTGGTATCAGGTATGGATCTACGGCGAGAAAATAACAAGGCTGTCGCATATTCACAAAAATCATCGTCGTTATCGGCATGAAGTTCAGCCACAATCAACAGACGAAATCCGCTAAAAGGTTCCAGGGTCCACTTCTCCAGCAGCGCTCTTTCCGGCAACTCGCTGAGAATTTGGATGTCTGAATGACTAAACGCCGGGCGGGACTGTTGCAGTAGCGTTACCACCTCCTCGCTGATACTGTCACTGGCATTACGTATATATAACCAGACCTCCGGCCTGTCATAGCGGTCATCGATCATGCTGATATCCAGCCGATCCATGAGCGTCTTTATTGTCTGTTGAGTGCGGCTTAATCCCTGTTCCTCGTCTTCCCCGATACTCAGTTTACGGGGGATATCCTTCGCCGATGGCATTTCGCCCTCCAGCCCGATCATCTTCAGCGCCGCGTTGTCTACCGGGAAAAGTGAGTGGTGTTCAGCAAGTCTGATGCAAACGGCAGCATGTTGCTGCCATTGCTGCCGATTTAGCCTGTAGTGTTCATTTGCTATAGCATACCAGCCGCGGGTAATAAGGTAGCCAATGG